>JAUWWQ010000082.1 GCA_030616775.1 Planctomycetota bacterium | reverse complement strand
GGGACGAGATTACCTGGACGAGCGTAGACGGCAGTTTTCAGCGCTGCACTGATGGGAATTGTGGGCCTGAGAAGCCCCTTGAGGAGCTCATCCCTACCGGGGATTGGACCCTCGGGACGTGGACAAAGCAAGAGTAGTCGCCTGGGAACAGGGCCTCAACGTGACGGGCGGTTGGGGGCACACGCTTGATGCATACTCCATCGAGGCTGCCGGTATGCTGAAACCTGACAGCCTTGGTTGTCGGGTAGGCAGAGAGCCACGATTGCCATCTCCGTGGCAGTGGACTGCCCCGACTGGTCCCCGCACACATAGCAACACAGATGTCCGACAAACGTAAAGTTCTCTTTCTCTGCACGGCCAATTCGTGTCGATCACCAATGGCTGAAGCGATCCTTCGTCATCTGGCTGGTGATCGGTTCGAGGCGTTGAGCGCAGGTTCTCATCCAGCCGGCTTCATTCACCCCATCACGGTCGAGACGATGCAGCGAATGGACATTCCCATGGAAGGCCAGACCTCCAAGAGTTGGGATGAGTATGCCCAAACGCCGATAGACGCTGTAATCACCCTGTGTGACGACGCAGCCCGAGAGGCATGTCCCGTATCACACAGCGATGCGATCAGTGTTCACTGGTCGTTGCCTGATCCCGTTAGCCATCTCGGAAACGAAGAAGAAAGGCTTGAATTCGCGCTCCGCGTTGCTGAGCGGCTTCGCACAAAGATTGAGGGTCTTATCGACTTGGACTGGTTTGTGGATCGGGCGGAGCTAGTCAAGCGGCTCGAGTTCTTGGGTGAGATTTAGAACCCACTAACAAAACCAGTGTACCACGGGGTTTCAATCCGTGGCGTGCACCGGCCATCTACACAATCATGACATCATTGGAGTTGAACCGAGACGAACGCTACATGCGAGCGGCGATCGGCGAAGCGCTCGCCGCCCGCGATGCGGGTGAAGTACCGGTCGGGGCTGTGGTAGTGCGTGGCGATCGGATCATCGGTCGGGGGCACAATCAGCGCGAACAGCTCAACGACCCGACGGCGCACGCAGAGATGCTCGCCCTGACCGCAGCAGCGGCGTTTGTTGGAAGCTGGCGTCTGGACGGATGCACGCTGTACGTGACGCTGGAACCGTGCCCCATGTGTGCCGGGGCCGTCGTGCTCGCCAGAATCGAACGCTTGGTGTTCGGGGCCCTCGATCCCAAAGCGGGTGCATGTGTGTCCCTATACAACATCCCCACGGATGAGCGACTCAACCACCGCGTATTGCTGAGTGACTCCCTGCTGGCGGAGCAGTGCGCGGCGCTTCTTCAGGATTTCTTCGCTAGGCAACGCGCACCGCAGAAGGACTAACCACCCAGCAGGGTCAAAACGTTCTGCGACTGAGCGTTGGCGATCGCGAGTATGCTATTGCCCGCCTGGACCAGGATCTGGGCCCGGGTCAGCTCCGAGGTCTCCTCGGCGAAGTCCGTGTCCCGAATCGTCGATTCCGAGGCTGTCAAGTTCTCGGTGGTAATCTGCAATTGCCTGATGTTCGGCTGGAGCGTGTTCCGCTCGAATGCGCCCAGCCGCCCTCGGAGGACGGCCACCTGGGTAATGACCTCCTGTACGATCTTTGAGGCCTGTTGGAAATTGCCGGTTCTCAAGGAATTGACCTGCCCACTCTGCAACTCGGACAGGAATCCGACGATGGAGTTACCGAGTTTATTGGCCTGCATGCTCTTGACGCCGATGTTTTCCTGCTGGTTGGTGTTGACCTGGGGCCCAAGCTGGAAGAGGGCACCACCCTCGGTGATGGCGAAGCTCGACGAACCGAGCCCATTGGTACCGTTACCGAAGCTCTCGGCCAGTGTCGTTTCCACTTTCAGCAGCGTCGAACTGTAGGACAGCTTCAGCCCGTCGGCGGTCGCGGATATCCCGTTGATGGTAGCCACGGCGTCACGACCATCGGTCCGGTTATTGGCCTGACCATCGCGATCGGTGACGGTGAACACGCTTGTGTCCATCTCGCGGACGGCCACAAAGGCGTCGCTGCCGTATTCTGAGCTCATAATTCGCATGCCGGATGCGCCGCCGGCGCCACTTGCTACCGCGGTGACGCCCGTAGCATCAACCTGAGCGTTGATGGCATTGACCATCTCGATGGTGGTTGCGCTGGCCGGGAAGGTCAGTGTGACAACCCCCTCATTGCCGCGGATATCCAGCGTCACACCGGTTGAACCGAGCCCGGGTTGAGCAAACGAAAGCTGGGCTTTTTGGGCCGACAGCGAGACCTCTACCTGTACGCTCACGAAGGGCTGGCTTCCGAACTTGGCACCCAGCACGTTGACGTCGGCCAGCTCGGTCGAAACCACACCGCTGGTGACGTAGTCAAGCTCACCGTTGATCAGCTTTCGCCCGGCGAACGTGGTGGTGTTGGCGATCCGGGTGATCGAGTCTATGGCGTTGTCGACCTGGAGCTGGTTTGCCGCGATCTCTTCATCAGAGAACGCCCCGCTGTTGGCGGCCTCGACGAGCAGCGCCTGGATATCCGTCAGCAAGGCCTGGACCTCGTCAAGCGCCCCTTCTGTGGTCGCGATCACGTTGATCGCCCGGGATGAGTTGTCGATCGCCTGCCGAACCACGGCAATCTCGGAGCGCAACCGCTCCGACACGATAAGCCCGGCCGGGTCGTCCGCACCGCGATTGATCTTCAACCCACTGGAAAGTCGCTCGAGTGAGAGCCGCAGCGAATGTTGTGACCCGCTAAGGTGACGCTGGGCGATGAGCGAGGGAACGTTACTATTAATCCGTGACATGGGCAATCCTCCCTGACTGCCCCCGGCGATCTACCGAGCACCGGGGCACATCATTGCAATCCATTCCTTTTACCGCGACCGGCCGGTCTGGTTCGGCCGATGCGGATTATTCAGCCTCTTGTGCTCGCCAGACTCCTTTTCACGATTATTCTTTGCCGCGTCGGGTGACTCCTTCTGTGGTTCCTTCTTCTCCACCTCCAATGCCCCCTTCCCTGCCTTATCCTTTTCCGCGTCAGGTTCGACCACTTCAGAGACATCACGCGGACTCAGTTTGGCGGCCTGTTGATTCTCACGCTTGATTGCATCGTACACCTCTTTGCGATGGACCTGAATGTGCCGGGGCGCATTGATTCCCAGACGTACCTTGTCGCCCCTTATGTCGACGACGGTAATTTCCACGTCGTCGCCGATCATGATTGTCTCATCACGTTGTCTTGATAGCACCAACATAGTCGGCTCCTTCCTTGCCATGCCGATGCGCCCTAGCCCGAAACCGCGCACGACCCTCGTCGCAGCACGCAGGACTGTTGCACAATGAAGACACCGGCTTACATAGCAGCGTGTCTCCGGCAACCGGAACAATGTTCCGAACGCAAAACCGGCCGGTCAGGCGATGCACAACTCGTCTCCGTTTCATTATAGTCCCGGCCTTGTGGCTCCGGCCACCCTTATTTACGTTCACGCTGTCTTCTCCAGCACCGCCGCTTCGGGAATCCGCATGAGCGGGTGTCTGGTTGAATATCGCTTGTCACTGAGCACCAGTTGCCGTGCGTGTCGGTTGACCACGTTCACTACCAGCGGCCCCTGGAAGTTGCCAGTCAACAAGTCCCCAATCTTGTTCACGATGACGAACACCTGCGCCTTCTCGGGGTCCGACAGCCCGATCCCCCCAAGATCATCCAGCTTGACAGGCACCTGGTAATCGGCCACGAACAACCGCGGGTCACACACCACAAATGCCAGCCCCGGCGTGTCTACAGACTGGAGCCAGTAAAACCCGCTGCCCACACCCGTTTGAATGAGGGCGTACTCCTTCTGGTCCGGGAATCCCAGGATCCCCTCGTCGAAAGTGATCAACCGCTCCGACTCCACTTCCAATTGCCCAAAACGCGACGTTTGTATGATCATCGCGATTCTCCCGTGACCGATCCAAAGTGCGCGGCCTTATCAGGTGCTGCGACCGACCGACGGTCGCCGTCAAATCGCACCCGTACTCGCGATACCTCATGCATCGCGCCCGGCTTCTCCACGCCGGTAAGCCCCTGATCCACGCGACGCCTCGGCCACTGATGCGCCGCGGGAGTGTAAAACTGTCTTACGTCCTGGTGCCACATAACTGGCACTCATCCTCCCTACCGTAGAAAATCCAGCAGCGACACGCTCAACAAGCTGGAACTCGTCTGCAGATTGGCCTGCAGTTGGGTTAGTGCCGCCTGCATCTGTACCGCGGCCTGGGCATAATCGAGGTCTCGAACCTGCGAGAGAAAAATCTGGGTAGAGCCGGCGGCGTCTTCCATCTGCATGCGTTTTGCGGTCATCGCCTGAGATCGAGCACCGACCACGCCGTGCATCCGGATGCCCTCGGTTCGCAGGGTGTCAAGGCGTTCGCCGACCAGCGAGATCGCCTGCGTGTCGTCGGCCCGCAGGGCGTTCTCCATATCTACCAGAGCACCGATAATTCCCTCCCTGCGCGTGGGATTGACGTCATTGCCGGAAAGCTCGGTCTGATCGTCGGGGACCGTCTGGACCAGGCCCAGATCCTTTGCCGCCGTCGACAGGTTCAGCCCACTGACCGACAGGCTCCCGCTACCGCCCGTGCTGTCAGTTACGCGAATGCCGTTGCCTGTCTTGGCAAGGTCTGCGGCGACGGCCACGCCCGCCTCCTCTGCGGCGTTGTTGATCAGATCGATCGCGTCACCCACCGTAACGGCCCCGTCGAGGTTGACATCAACCGATGATCCATCCTTGGCGGTGATGCGCAGGTCGTCCTTGCCCTCGACGGCGGTAACGCCGCGCCCGAAGTTGAGCCGGTCGAGAGGCGTGGCGGTATCGAAGGTACGAATCCCCAGATCGCCCGCCGTGGTACCGCCGTTCTCTCCGATGGTCAGCGACGCACCGGACAGCTGATTGAATACGTCTATTCCCGTCCCGGCCTGGTTGATCTCTGCCCGCACCAAAACGCCGGCATTGTTAATTGCGTTAATGATGTCTTGTGTGGTTTCAGCAGTACTCAGATCGATGGTGGCTGTCTGCGCCCCGTTGGTGATAATCAGGCCGCTGTCGAGGTCGATGCCCGCCCCGCCTGCCAAAACCTCAACAGAGGTAAGACGCGTCAGGCGGGGCCCGAGGTCCGCTCCCTCGATGGGATCAGACGTGGGCTTGTTGCTCAAAACACCCAGCGAAGACGCGATGACGCCGGCACTGGTATCGGTGACTGTTATGGCGGAGCCGCCGGCTGTGATGATCAGCCCGCTATCGCCCAAGGAGGCGGTTAGCTGTGCTCCGAATTGCCCGGCAGCTTTATTGATCATCGCCACGATGTCGCCCACCGTGTCGGCCTTGCCCAAGTCGACGGTGAACGGGCCCGCATCCCCCGCCTCGTTGAAGACCAGAATCCCCTTCAAGATACCCTTCCCGGTGGCGCCGTTGACGTCATCGAGTCGCGTTGACTCGGTCAGCGACGGTGTCAAGAGCACGTCGGTGGCGATGGAGCCGGATGAGGCGCTGAAAATCAGGTTTCCCGGCATGTTGATCGGTGCGGTGACACCATCGCCAACCCGCGTAAAAAGCTCGCCGGTATCACCGACATAAGCCATTCCGCCGAACGAATCGATGAACGGTCGATCGGTAGTGCTGCGACCGGCGAAGATGTATCGCCCGTTGAGCTGGCGGTTGCCGATCGCTTGAATCTGCTGCCGGATCGCGGTGACAATTTCGGCTTCGGCCTCACGCTCGTCCGCGCTGGTCAAGTTGCTGACATTCTGGCTCGCAATGACGGAAGCCCGTGTAAGCAGGTCGTTAATCTCCGCCAGGGCGGTGTCCGCGGCCGACAGGAAGTTGTCACCATGCTGGAGGTTGGCCACGAACTGGTACTGCTGCTTGAGAGCCTCCGTAAGATCCAGCGAGCGAGCGGCGGCGACTGGATTCTCGCTGGGAGCGACGAAGCTGCGGCCGGTGGCGATCCGTGATTGCGACACGAACAGCTCGCGCTGCGTCCGTCGCAGCGAGTCCGCCACGAAGCTGGTTCGCAGGTTCTGAGTGACTCTCGTGATGTTGATGGGACTTACCGCCATAACCCGTTCGTCGTTAAAGAGTGTTCAAAGGCTCGTTCTTACTCACGTTTGAAGTAACGCCTGGCTAACGTATCAGCATGACAAGTTCCGCCAGCAGGTCATCCACGGTGCTGACGAACCGTGCCGCTCCTTGAAACGCCCGCTGGTATTTCACTAATGCGATGGCCTCTTCATCGAGATTGACCCCGCTGATGCTCTCGCGCTGGGCCCGGAGCGAGGCCAGAATGGTTGAGGCCGCTTCGACTTCGTCATGCGCCGCCGCGGACTGCACTGCCACACCAATGGCAATGGACCTATACAACCCGCTGAGCGACGTCGTGCCGAGTCGTTCGCTCATTGCGCTGTCCAGCGCCGCGAGCCGTCCGGCATTCACGCCGTCACCGGCCAGAAACACGGACGCGGCAGCCAACAAGGAGGGCTGCTCCATAACGGTTTCGTTCACGGCGATATTCCCGGCGTCCGTACCGGTGAAGAACGTGTTGACCCCAAGAGCCGCGAGGACTCCCGATGTATCTTCCCGGGCCTCCTGTCCGTCATGTCCGAACGTGAACGTAAACCCGTCATCTGCCGTAAGTTGCAGCCGATTGTCACTGGTGACGGAGGCTGTCACACCTTCCACTTGGGCATTGATGTCCGCGACGAGCGATTCCAGCGTCGTACCCGCATCGGAGCCTTGCAGATCGACGTTGATTCGATAAGCGACCGGCGTAGCCGTAGCGGTGTCGGCCACGGTGATGTAAAAGCTGCCGTTTTGCGGCGGGAACGGCAGCCCGGCGGCGCTGCTGTCCAAGGGCACATCCGTTGCCAGCACGTCATAGCTGCCGGTCACGGACGTGTAACCGATCAATCCCTGTCCGTCGGCGTGGATGCGGTTGACGTCCGTGATTACGGCCGCCGCCAGTTGATTCAATGCGTCGATCTGCCCGTGCTGATCGCGGCTAATGATGAGCCCCTCCAGCCGACCGCCCCGCACATTAAGCTGCTGGTTGGTATCGGCGAAACGGACCGACATGCGGGTTGAATCCCCATCGACTTCTTCGACGGCAATCAGCCCGCGAACGGAGCTTCCCTGAACCAGGGCCTCGCTGCCGACATAGACATTGACCGTCCCGTTGGGCTGCTCGCGGACAGTAACGTCGAACAATTCGCCAAGCTCACGGAGCAGGGCATCTCGCTGGTCGCGCAAGCCGTGTGCCGGCCCCCGGCGTTGGGCTTCGGCGGTGGTTATCTCTTCATTGAGGCGGGCGATCTTTCGGGCGATCTCATCGGCGCTTACCACGATCATCGCGATCTGCTCGTCAATGCCTTCGCTGAGTCTGGCAAGCTCTTGGCGCAACCGGCAAAGAGACTCGGCCAGACTGGTGCCGCTGCTGATCGCCAGATCACGGATGGCGAGGTCCTCCGGCGTATTCTGCAGTTCGTCGAAGGCGTGGAAAAACTCCATGAGTCGGGCTTCGATACCCGTCCCACCCAGGTCATCAAAGAAGGCCTCCACTTGGGCAAGCGTGCCTTCCCGGGCCAGAGCCGAGGCCTCAGCCCCAATGGCCAGGCGAACCCGCCCTTCCAACGCTTCATCGATGTTGCGCTGAATGCCGGTCAACGCCACGCCGGCGCCGGGTTGCAGCTCGCCGGTAATCAGGCCGCCGTGGAGCGGATCAAGCTGGGGTGACAGGCGGGTATAATCCGGACTGCCTGCGCCGGTGATATTATTGCCGACGATGTGCAGCGCACCCTCGTAGCCTAGCAGGGCGCTTCTTCCTATTTGCAGTGCGGAATTCAGCAGTCCCATGGCGACCTACCCGACAGTTTCGAGAATCCGTGTATCACACGGCCCAACCGGCACACCTTGGCCGGAATAGCCCACCGGCTTTCCTTCCGCAGGCCTGACCGATGCAAACACCCACTTGAGGTGGTTTAGGATTTCACGCGAGACGGCGCCGGCCACACGGTTGGCCTGGGCAACCTGTGAGACGGCCCCGCGCAGCCTTCCGGCGGCATCAAGCAAATTCGTACGCGCCGGCTCCGGAAGACGCGATGCAAGCTGTGACACGGATAGGGCACGAGCTGATCGAGGCGGCAGGCCCAATTCCTCTCCGATTGCGTCCATCAGTTGACGTCGAAACCCGTCACGCTCCTGAAGCTGCTTGACCACCGTCTGCTCTTGATCGTTCAGGTCGCGCATGGCCGGGATGTCGGCCCGCTTCATGGCATCGATCTTGGACTGGATCAGGATCAAGAGTTGCCCTTGCAGCCTCTGCAGACTACCGAGCAATTTAACAAGATCCCTCAGTCGCTTTGGCACCACACCTCGTGTCATCTTTACGCCCTTTTACTCACCGGTCCGCTGCTCAGCGATGATTCGCTGTTGGCGTCCGAGCCTGTCGTACAACACCTCGGCGAGCCCGCTTCGCGCCGCCGTGCCCATTCGCTCCGCCAGCAGGCCGTGGAGCTGGGCGGCGAACACTTCCTCACCGCGCCCGCCGTGACCGTACGGCCCCTTGAAGCTGCTCTCCCGCATCGTTTTAAGTAGCGTGCCGAAGAACACCGAGCCGATCACCTGGCCGATGGTCTCGCGCAAATTGCCCAGCTCACCTGGGACCGTACTTGACGGCTGCGTCACAACGTTGACACCGGATACGCTCATGGTTAACCCTCGTACAAGAGCTTGGCGTGCAGCTTGCCCGCCCGGTGTATCTCTTCCAGGATCGCCATACGGTCCTTAAACGACACTTTGAGCCGATTGAGCGCCTCGAGCAGATCGCGCACGTTCGGTTGCCGCTGCTGCTGGGAGTCCAGGGCCACGAAGTCCTGCTGCTCGAACGGTGCTTTCGGGACCGTCCCGTCCTCAAGCGGATTGATCACCGTCACGGTCAGTCCCCGCTGCGAGATCACCACGGGAGACAGCCTTGTGTCACCAGTGATCACGATTGTCCCCGTGTTGCGGTTGATCGTGATTCGCGCCTCGTTGGATTCCATCAACAGGGGCGTCTGTTCGATATCGCGAATCCAAGAGGCCGGGTCGCCCCGTTGGTGTTCCGGCAGCAGGACCACGATATTCTTGCCGTCCATGGCCAGGGCCACGCGATCGACGTCCGCCGAGATGCTCAGCTCCTTGTCCACCGCATGTGCAACGGCGGCGGCCATCGACCATCCCGCGTGGGCGTCATCCAACACCAACGTGACGTAGGTTTGCTGCGGCTCGATCCAGGGACTGGTAAACCCTGACGCCCGCAGCTCGCCACCGGTCGTCACAACGTTGATGAACACGTCTTGTTCCATGCGTGCCCCGTTGCGAATGAGGCCCGCGGTCCGACCGGATCCTTCGAGCACAACGGGCCCCTGGGCGAATCCGAAAAGCCCCTCCAAGTTCCGGTCGTGGTAGACGAGCGGCGTAGAGAGCAGCCGCCCGCCTTCCAGGCTCTTGGCCGCAACCGCCGTCACCGCCACATCGAGCAGGTCGCCCTCACGGGCACCGTGCTCGGGGATGACCACATCGACCATAACGATGGCAACGTTCTTGGCGCTGCCGATGTCATCTAGCGACTGCAAGCTGGCACCGAACCGCCCCATCATGTTCGCCAGGGCCTGCATCGTCGGAAGGAACTTGTCACCGTCCCCGCTCTTGTCCAGTCCGGCGACCAACCCATACCCGAGGAGCACGTTGTGCCCTTGTCCCTGCAGGCGTGTTACGTCCCCGACCCTGGCGACCAGAGCCTGGCCTGCCGCCGGTGCGGTGAAACTCAGTAGGGTCAAAGACACAACAGTTGTAACAGCGTGTTTCATCACACTAAAACGGTTTTATGAGATCGATCAGTTTCGTAATCCAACCACGTGACGAGGCGGCTCTAAGCGCACCCCGGTTTTCCACCACGATATTCTTGTTCGCGATCTGGGTACTGAGGATGGTGTTGTCGACGGTAACATCCTCTTTCCGACAAACACCGGTAAGAGTGATCGCACTGATCTCGTCGTCGTGCTGGATTCGTGCCTTGGCCTCGAGTACCAGCAGACCGTTGGGCTTCACGTCGATGATCTTACCCGACAGCCGGGTAGTCAGGCGGTCCTCGCGTTCGGTGTCGCCTTCGGTCTTGAGTTTGTTGTCGAGCTTGTAGTCGATAGTCGGCTTGCCACGTTGGAATGTGGTCTCTCCAATACCTCCGTCGGTCAGCTTGAAGAAAGCGCCGAGTTCGCTCTTGAGATCGAATTTCCTCTTGGTTTCCAAGTCGGCATCGGCCTCGAACTTGCGCCTCTCGCGCACTACGATGGTTATCAAATCGCCGACCTTGAAGGTCTTCGGCGGCGCCGGTTTCACGGTGATCCACGAGTAGCGCTCGTAGACCGCGTTCCTCTCGATTCTTGGTGCTTCGCGGGGTGCAATCGGGCGGATTTGCCCGGTCTCGGTTTGGCGCTTCTTGGCGCCCAGCGATGAGGTCTGAGCGGAGACCGCAGCCGTTCTCACCGACACAAGCAGCACAACCGCAATCATAACAGCGCGTCGCGTATTCATGGCTGCCCCCATACGGCGACCCTCGTGGTCCGTTCCGCCGCCGGTCCGGAACCGATTTGAACTACACCCGGTCCGATTACGACGGCATCAAGCTCCATACGCTTGTTGTCCGTCGCGCGAACGGTGACCGTCTCCCCGAGCAGGCCGTCCCGCACTGCCTTGGCTGTCGTCACCACCCTGACTGCTCCGGCCACAGACGTGAGGGTCACAAGCTGGCCCCGTGTAACGAGCGGAACCGACTCGATCACTCCAGGGTCAACTACGCTGCCGGCGGAGATGAAGCGCTTGGCGCGCTGGCCAAGAACATGGGCGATGTCATCAATGCCCAGCTTGTCCAACCGCGAAAACGAGAGTGGGATCAGCCCCACATCTGACGACTTGATCGTGGCGCCTTGATTAACGGCACGGCGGGCCACGACAACCCGGCGGATCATCGAAACCTGTACCACTAGTGGCACGGTCTGCACCGTTCGACCGTCAGCCAGTACGTCAATTTCAAGCTGGATCAGCCCGAGCGGGGAACTATTGCGACGACGGACCCTGAACTGATAGGCCGGACCCGACAGATCGAGAACCTGGTCGGAGGTGCGATCGAAGACCACATCCGCCTTACCGCTGTAGCGCGCGAACTCGACATTGAAATAGTTGACTACTGCCTTTCGCAATGTGGATGGCTTCGATGTGAGTACCCCGGTCGAGACGCGCTCTGTTCTGCCGTGCCGACCGCTAGCCAACGAAGTCGGGTGATCTGCACTGACCACGGCGACCATCTTCGACGGCCGGGTGACAGCGCATTGCGTCGCCCCACTCAACGTGACCGTGGCCATATTGGCCCCGCCGGCGGTTAGAACCGAGCGAATCAGATTCATGTGGATGACCCGCGAGCCACCGGGCGGCGGCGTGTTGGTCACCACCAGCTCCGCAAGCGTGCCCTCGGTCTCCCTGTCAAAACCGCGTAGCTCGGCCACGTCCGCCAGACGAGTAGTGTCGTCGACTACCACCGCTGACGGCCATAGCCGGACCGAGCCGGCTAGCAAGTCGGATGGCAGCGAGCCGACGGCCAGCGCGACCGACACTGCCAAGAGTGTCGATCGCGCCGACCGACCGGCGCCCTCTCGTGCGTTGGCGAGATTGAAGTTGTCGCAATCCTTGCGTTTCATGGTTGCATCCTGCACGTTTCGGGCTTGACAAACCGAGGCAGCCCGGAGGCTGCAGTGTCAGCCTATGTCATCAACATCTCCGACTAGAACCTCCTCAGGTTCGAGACGATCTGGAGCGATTCGTCAGCGCTCTGGATCGCCTGACTGTTCAGTTCAAACGCCCGCTGCGTGGTGATCAGGTCGATCAGCTCGCGCACCGGATCGACATTACTCATCTCCAACTCGCCCTGAACGGAGGCCCCCAGTCCATCCGTCTCGGGGACGGCGGTCACCGGGGTCCCCGATGCGTCCGTCTCGACGAACAGGTTCCGACCGATCTGCTTGAGACCCTCCGAATTCACGAATCGGGCCAGTTCAATCTGCCCGACCGTGTTGAGTGTGTTGGCTCCCTGCTGGCGCACGCGGACCTCGCCGTTTCGTCCAATCGAGATTTCAATAGCGTCGTCGGGGATCACGATCGACGGTTCCAGCATCGCCCCACCGCTATTGGCCAGGACGACGTTGCCCAGAGCGTTGCGCACGAAGTTGCCGGCTCGTGTGTAGGCAATGACCGTGTCACCATCCTGCACCGCGGTCAGCTGGAAGAAGCCTTCTCCCTCGATTCGCATGTCCAGCGGCTTGCCGGTTGCATCCACGGCACCAGGTGCGAAGTTGAGCTGCGTACCCGACACCTTGACGCCGGTGCCGATCAGGATGCCGTGGGGAATCGGTTCGTCCTCGGCATTGGGAATGCCCGGCTCCCGTTTCACTTGATACAGTAGGTCCTCGAAATTGACCCGCGATCGTTTGAAGCCGTGGGTGTTGAGGTTTGCGAGGTTGTTGGCCACGACGTTGAGCTTCTCGTCGAGCGCCCGCATCCCTGAAGCGGCAGCCTGTAGTGCGGTGATCGCCATCCACGAAAGTCCTTACGATACGCGTCCCACGGTGTTAACCGCCTGTCCGGTGAGCTGATCTGAAAGCTGCAGCATCGTCGCATTGAGCTGGTATGCTCGCGCCGCTTCGATCATCGTCGCCAGCCCCGCCATCACGTTGAAGTTCGATCTCTCCCGAGACTCCGGCCTGAACGTGCCCGCGACCGGGACCATCTCAGCGTCCTTGGCGTCAAAGAGGTTCTCGCCCACCTTACGAAGCGATTGGTTGTCCTCGGTGGTTGCCAGGCCGAGTTTGGCCACCATTGTCCGGCCCTGACGGATGGTGCCATCCTCCGACACTGACACTTTCCCCGCGGTCGCATCGAGCACGATCGGTGCTCCGTTGTCGTCCAGCACCTTCCACCGACCCCCGCCGGCTGCTAGCGCAAGTTCACCGGTCGCATTGGTGGTAAACTCGCCATCGCGCGTGTAACGCGTTGCCTCGCCGTCGCTGACCACGAAGAAGCCGTCGCCCTCGATGGCGACGTCCAGAGGTCTGCCCGTCCATTCGATTGAGCCCTGGGCGAAATCGTGGTACGTAGGTCTGATGTTGAGCCCGCCGGCCAAGCCGTCCAGCACCGGATGAGAAAACCTGAATCCACCCGGGGTGGACTCACCCTCGATGCGACGCTGTGTCACGACGGCCAGATCATGCTTGAAGCCTGTGGTGTTGGCGTTGGCCATGTTGTTGGCCAGAATCGTCTGGTGGTGTTGATTCACCTTCATGCCCGCCGCCGACAACCACAGCCCGTAACTGCTCATGGCCTACTCCGTAACGGCCTTTCGATCCGTTCGGTTGGCTGGGAGAGTCGCACCACCCTGCTGCGCCATCGCGGCGAAGTGCATCGCCACGGCTTCCAGCGTGTGCACCTGCACGTATCGGCCCAGAAACTCCCAGTTGAGTGACATTACGTCGACACCTTCGTCTGTATTGGTATCATGCATCGTCAAGCGCATACCCACACTCCGTAGGCCGGGAGGTGCCCGGAGGCAGCGTCCCGCTTCTCGGTCACGTAACACCCTGCGTGCCAGAACGTGCAGCGAGCAGCGACGGCGCGGTCTCAATCCGCACGCCAAGAGACCTTACCCCCGTATTCACAAGGAGTTACGGCGCTTCGCCCCATCACGGATAAGGGGCAGCGTGGCTCAGCGAAACGCCAGGATAGCGCAAGACTTGCCTGCCGATCGGCAACCGCCGCCGATTATGACCTGTTCCAGCCCAGGGCTATTCGATGCCAACTCAACAACGAGTCCCCCTGGCGACAGTCGTAAACAGAACATCAAGACCGCTTAATGCCCTGTTGAAATCCTCAAGCGGCAGACCCGAGGATCGCCAGGTCATGGGTCAGCACTCGCATTGTCATTATCGCAGTTAAATGCCGGGTCTGTTGACCCGACCTACTCGATTGTCCCCCATTTAGCCGGGCGGCATCGCGTTCGCTGTCGCGCTCGGCACACCGCTGCTAGAAATGCTTCACGACAGGCTTAGACCGTCTAACAAAACGTCATGTTCGATGAGCAGGTGAACCGATGAGTGCGCAGCGATTTCGATTCCTTGGTTGTCATGGAGGACGAACCAATGGCCAAGCCGCTGCTCACGGACGAGCTCTGGGAACTCATCGAACCCTGTCTACCG
>JAUWWQ010000068.1 GCA_030616775.1 Planctomycetota bacterium | reverse complement strand
CAGAGCTCGTCCGTGAGCAGTGGCTTGGCCATTGGTTCGTCCTCCATGACAACCAAGGAATCGAAATCGCTGCGCACTCATCGGTTCACCTGCTCATCGAACATGACGTTTTGTTAGACGGTCTAAATGTTGATCGCGGTTTCTGGCCTAGAATCGCCGGTGAACAGGAATCGTATAAGGAACTTCCATTTGTCCTACTTGCGATATTGAGGCGTAAGACGGGTTCGGGCAAATTAGATGCGATTGCCCTGTTTAGACGGGTCGTTGAGGAGTTTTTTGCGCTATAGCCCGTGCGCCAAACCTAGCGCCTGTGCGCTAAACCTACATCGCCCTTAGACAAGAGGGGCACACTCTGGGGTACATTTCGCCAAATTGAGCGAAATTGACAAAACTCGGCTGGCAGGTCTTCCCGTAACTCTTTGTCCTTCAAGGCGTTACGAAACTGCGCCCGGCAGGATTCGAACCTGCGACCCCCGGTTTAGGAAACCGGTGCTCTATCCACTGAGCTACGAGCGCAAGCATCTGTGAAATAAGGACTTACGAAACATTCGGCTACGCATCGATCGGTCGCTGACAACCTTGACGACAACCTCGGACTCCCCGAAACTAGCCTCAGGGCTCGTTGCCCATAGCGCGCCAACGGGAGAACCAACATGGCCAAAGCCAACCTGAAGCGCAAGCCTAAAAAACCGTACCCGAGTTTCCCTCTCACAGCGCACCCCAACGGCCAGTGGTGCAAGAAGATCCGGGGCAAGATCCACTTCTTCGGCACATGGGCCAACCAGTTGGGTGCCTAGAGAATTATAATCGCCAGGCGGCCGACTTGCACGCCGGTAGACGACCGCGTGAAGTAAATCCGACCGATGCTGTGACCGTCAAGGACCTTGCCAATAGCTATTTGCTTGTCCAGGAGGAAAAAGCTCGCCGTGGACTCATCACGGCTGCTTGGTTCGATGACTGCCTAAGAACCGTCAAGGACTTCGTCACCTTTGCTGGCAAGAATCGACGGTGGGATGATCTACGGCCCCCAGATTTCGGCAAGTACCGTCTACACCTCTACGATCGCTACGGCGTGTGCACGATTGACAGGGCCATTACCGTCGTTCGAGGCATGTTCAAACACGCCTACGAGTCTGAACTTGTCGATCGCCCGGTGAGATACGGGAGGCAGTTCAACAAGCCAACCCTGAAGGAGAAACGCCGTAGCCGTGCTGAGCGCGACCGTGCAAATGGTAGGCGGCTCTTCGAGGAGAATCAGATTCGGGATATGCTCGAGCTTGCCCGAGGTCAACTGAAGGCCATGATCCTCCTGGGCATTAACGGTGGGTTCGGGAATACCGACTGCGCCGAACTCCCGGTCGTGGCAGTTAATCTGGCTGCCGGCGTGATCGACTACGAGCGGCCTAAAACAGCTATACAGCGTGTAGTACCGCTCTGGCCGGAAACGACAGATGCGATCCGCGCTGTCAAAGCTGACCGGCCGAAGCCCAAGCGGCCGGAATACGACCACCTACTGTTCTTGACCCGTTTCGGCACCCCTTGGAAGAAGCACGCTGTGTATGACAGCGATGGCGAGTTGCCAAGGGTTGGCCTGCAACAGGCCATTTCCGCCGAGTTCCGCAAATTGCTTGTTGGCTTGAGTCTACAGCGGCGTGGACTCGGCTTCTACGCCCTGCGCCATACGTTCCGCACATGGGCGGACGAGACCAAGGATCAGCATGCGATTCATCGGATTATGGGCCACGCGCTTCCCGGGATGAGCGGGGTCAACGTGGAAGAGATCTCGTTGGAACGTCTACGTGCCGTCGTCGATCACGTTCGGCAGAGGCTTTTCAGCCAATGAAGTCGCGCTGCGCGGTGCGGAAAGACGAGCGGTGGCGTCCCTGCTTGGGGTGGTACTGCAGTGCGACGCTCTGGAGAAGGAAGTCTTCTAGCCATTCACGCCGTATGCGATAGCGGTGGCGGTGTCCTCTTCCGCTGGGTGTCCTGATTTCTGCCGCCTTTAACCGGCCAGAGGCGATGAGCCGCTCGATCGTGTCCCGTGATACCTGCAACTCGTCGGCGACGTCTTGGATCGTGAGCCACTCACGCGCGGTCGTGCTCGACCCATTGCGGATCGCCGCCAGGTGCTCCTCGATGCGGTGGAGAGTCTCGGCAACGCGTTGTGTCCAAATATACAAACGCGCCTAAACGGTGGGCTCGCAACGAGTTACGACTCGGCGTTTCTTTGTGTAGAATCGCGTTCATGAACGCACTCCGACCTTGGCAGCTTCTCCTCGTGACTCTGGCCGGCTGGATCAACCGGCAGCAGCTAGACGTGATCGCCTACATCCAGGAGGAAAACCGGATCCTGAAGAACAAGCTCAAGGGCAAGCGGATTCGGTTCACCGACGATGAACGCAGACGCCTGGCGGTAAAGGGGAAGGTCTTAGGGCGGAAGGTACTCCGCGAGGTCGCGTCGATCGTAACGCCGGACACGATCCTGGCGTGGCACAGGAAGCTGATCGCTCAGAAGTGGGACTACAGCCACAGACGGGGACCAGGTCGTCCGCGCGTAAAGGACGAGATTGCTCAGTTAACGGTGCGCCTGGCACAGGAGAATCCAAGTTGGGGCTACACGACCATCCGGGGAGCATTGCACAACCTCGGCTATGTGGTGGCCCGTGAAACGGTCCGCAACATTCTGAAGGAACATGGCATCGAGCCAACTCCGGAACGCTCCAAACGAATGCCATGGTCGACCTTTCTCAAGTCGCACTGGGATTGCATTGCCGCTGCCGATCTGTTCACCGTGGAGATCTGGTCGTCGTTTGGTCTCACCCGGTACTACGTGCTCTTCTTCATCAAGCTGTCGAGCCGGCGGGTGCACGTGGCCGGTATCACGGAGTGTCCTCACGGGGAATGGATCAAGCAGGTTGGCCGCAATGTGACCGACGCCTTCGACGGTTTTCTCTTGGACGTCCGTTACTTGATTCTCGATCGTGACCGCATCTACACCGAGGCGTTTCGTGACTTGCTCAAGAATGCAGGCGTCAAATCCGTGCGTCTTCCGCCGCGGTCACCAAATTTGAACGCTTACGCCGAACGGTTTGTGCGTACGATCAAGGAAACCTGCTTGGATCGCATGATCCTCTTTGGCGAGGACTCGCTGCGCAGAGCGATCAATGAGTTCGCCGAATACTACCACCACGAACGGAACCATCAGGGCCTTGGCAATCGACTTATCGACCCGCGAGAAGAGATCGGCGCCGCGGATGGTTCGGTCGCATGTCGAGAGCGTCTTGGCGGGTTGCTTCGTTACTACTATCGCCAGGCGGCGTAGCCTGCACGGAAGGGAGTTTACCGACAGTCCCGGGAAGGCCGAGCGCGCGGTGAGCGTTCAGCGCCTCACGCAAGCCGGCTTCGCCCTCCATTTTAGGCGTTCGCAGCCCTGCCCTCGGGCGCGATCGAGTTTCTGGACATTACGACATCGGGACTCGGAACAGCGTATAGTCGTATTGCTTGTGAAACACGGTACTGGCACTCTACAGACGCCCGACGTACAATCCGCGTCCATGGACCGGCCCGGCCGGTTCGATGCGTCAAGCCTGTGTCGTAGACACAGAACAAGAGATCACCATGATAAGATGTTGCACTGGCAGGTCGCTGCCACTGCCGACGACCTGGAACGCGGCGGAGGACGTATGTTGGCGCCCCGCCCACGACACCCGTCGAGCCGCGTACTTCAACCCGCGCGGGTATCTGCGTGTGTACAACCGCGACTTAACTGAGTTTGGTCGAATCCTCTAAGTGGAGTGCCGCATGTCGAAGAGTAGAGTCGCTGTTGTCTTCGGAAGCGATTCCGATTGGAAAGTCATGGAGAAGTGCGTTGAGCAGCTTCGGGCGTTCGACGAAGACCCCCATGTGGAGGTAATGAGCGCCCATCGTAACCCCGATCGGGTGCGGGCCTTCGCAAGCACCGCTGAGGAGAATGGGATCGAGGTTATCATCGCCGCAGCCGGTATGTCCAATGCGCTGGCCGGCGCCATAGCCGCTAACACCTGCCTCCCGGTCATCGGTGTTCCCCTGATCAGCGGGTCGATGCAAGGGGTGGACGCGCTGCTCTCGACCGTACAGATGCCTCCCGGAGTCCCCGTAGCCTGCATGAGCCTCGGCGAGGCCGGTGCGAAGAACGCCGCCCTGCTGGCTGTTCAGATCATCGCTCGACATGACCAGAAGCTGGCCGCCGCCTACCGCAATTTCAAAGCCGACCAAGCCAAACGCATCGAGGTCAAGAACGAGGCCCTACAGGAGAGAATCCGCCGGTGAGCCCTGCGACCCCACCGAAGAGCATACAGTGGGTCGGGGGCGTCGACGGCCATGTCTTGATGATCGACCAGACCCGCCTGCCGACCGAGCTGGCCATGATCCAGTGCCGCGATACCGAGACGATGTGGGAGGCGATCAAGCACCTTCGCGTCCGGGGCGCACCAGCGATCGGCATCGCCGCGGCGATGGGTACGGTGCTTGGCGTTCGCGACTACGGCGGGTCAGATCGCCACGGCTTCCTCAGCTATCTTGACCAAATATGTGACTACCTGGGGACCTCCCGCCCGACTGGGGTAAACCTGTTCTGGGCGTTAGACCGTATGCGCCAACACGCCCGATCGACCGAAACCGACGATATCGGGGCGCTGAAACTTGCCCTTCTGGACGAAGCTAAGCGTATCCGCGACGAAGACGCCGCGATGTGTCGTGCCATCGGTAAGTACGGCGAACCGCTGATCAGACCGGACTGCGGTGTGCTCACCCACTGTAACGCCGGTGGGTTGGCCACGGCGGAGTATGGCACGGCACTCGCTCCGCTCTACACCGCCCACGAGCTTGGCCGCCCCTTCTGCGTCTACGTGGGCGAGACCCGGCCGTTGTTGCAAGGATCCAGGCTGACCGCGTGGGAGCTTCAGCAAGCCGGTATCGAGGTGACAGTACTGTGCGACAGCATGGCCGGCGCGTTGATGAAGCAGGGCAGGGTAAATCTGGTCATCACTGGAGCGGACCGGATCGCGGCCAACGGTGACGTCGCCAACAAAATCGGAACGTACAGTCTGGCTGTTCTTGCTCGAGCGCACGGGATTCCGTTCTATGTGGCCTCTCCCAGCAGCAGCTTTGATCCGTCGATCTCAGACGGCTCGGGCATCCCGATCGAAGAGCGCGATCCAGACGAGGTCCGCTGCGGGTTTGGGCGGCTGACGACCCCGCCGGACGTAGCATGCTACTGCCCGGCCTTCGACGTGACCCCGGCAGACCTGATCCGCGGGATCGTTACCGAGCGCGGGCTCATCCAGCCCGTCAATGGTGAAATAATCGCTGAAATGCTCGGCGATTAAACCTGTGGCAGGCCCCTTGCCGAGACTTTTGCTAGCGGCGAGAATACACTCTGTTAAGGAAGTGGTTGCGGTGCTTGCCAGGGCCGAGCCCCGGTCCTTGGCTCGGGATGGTGCACGGGGCCTGTGAACTTGGGCTCTGGGCTACGACGCCTCTTCGCGGCAAGGCCCGTGGAAGTGGCGGACACCACAAAAAGACGCCTACGGGCGTTGTACTGACTGGTTAGGGATCTTCACTATGCGTCTTGTCTCGCGTGCGGTTGCGATTGGTGTAAGTCTCGCGCTTGGAGGCGCGATTCTGATGTCCGGCCCGGGCACGGGGTGCACGAGCTTCCTCTCGGAATCGGCCGTTATGTCCACGGACCTCTGTTTCATCTTCGACTGCCAGAACGGCATCCTGGGTGGGACTATTGATCCCTGTGCGGGAACCGAAGCCGGTGATCGTAGCGGCGAGTTGCCTCTGTTCACCGACTGTCCAAACTACGTAGCGAGCGGCCCTTAGTGGCATCGGCACAGCGGGAATGCATGAGCCGTCAGGGCACGGAATCCCGGGTCTTGAGGCGGACGCATACATCCTCGAAGCATCACGGATAAGGACGAGTGGCTATGATGTTCGGGAAGGTAAATGTCCAGCAGCGTCTACGCCGGCTTGCCGGTGTCATCCTTGGCGGGGTCTTCATCATCGGGTTTCTGGAAACGTGCGACAACCGCCTGGTTCAGATGACCCGGTATGTCGAACCCTGCGGGACGTTTCTGGCCAACTGTAACCCGGGAGACTTCGAGGTCAGCCGGGCCGAAATCGGGGATTACTGCATTGACCCCACATGCACGGTACCGGGGCAATGTGGTCCCGAGCAGCCGCTGGGCACGATTACGGACTTGTGCCCGTAGCGGCCTCGTCTTGCTCGTTTGATGAGTTCCAGCGCTTCCCATACGGCGTACCTATGGCCGTTGTTTACCGTTTCACAGACGGGTGATCGGGCCGGGCGGCCCTTTCCCGGAGAGCTTCGATGTTGAAGAATCGCCGACTGCTGCGCCATTCCGTCGTACTTGTGCTCACAGGGGGATGTCTCTTGCAAGTTACCGGCTGTGTCACCGGCCTGGCACCGGTTTACTTGAGCTTTGCCGAGTCGGCGGTGCTGAATTTCCTGCTGGGATCATTGGTGCTCCCGTAAGACATCTGACTAAGCGATTTGAAAGCCGGGTGGCATGGGCAAGCGTCAGTTTGCCCGTGGACTGGCTGGATGAGCAAATCCCCAGGGTGTGCCTTGCCCCACGCGACCCATCGAAGGACCCACACGCTCGGGTGTGAGGGAGGCTATATCGTACCGGCGGTGGCGTGCCAAAGCTCGTCGAGTGTTGGTTCGTCGCCACATTCGGGACAGCGTGTCGAACTGAGGCCAATCAGAAGATACCTGCAATTCATGCATCGCGGCACCGGCCCGGCATCACTCAGCCCGGAGGTAGCTGCAGGCCAGAAGCCAACCGTGACCGCCATCCACACGCCCCAGCCGATGATGGGCAGACATGCCAGTACCGTCAAAGGGAGGTCGGTGACGTGGTCCTCAAGTAGCAGCAACGCTGCGATTGGCAAGGCAAGGCACATGGCTGCAGCGACGGCCGTGTACTTAATTACCACAGGTGACCATACTACCGCCCGCCGCCAGATTAAGATCCAGACTCCGACCGTGAAGACGGCCGTCACAAGCAGGCTCTCAGCCAGGGGATCTGTCAGGCCGAGGGCGTCCTCAAGGACCACAGCGCTAAGCAGAAACACACCGAAGAAGAAGGGGATCGTCCCGATCGAGGCAGCCAGTCGCTTCGCTGTCGGGGGAATGCGTACGATCCTTCGCGGCCTGTGCATGTGTTTTTCGTACATTTGTCTTTTCTCCCAGCCCCACCAAACCCAGATGGCGAGCCAGACCCAAAGGCTAATCCCGATCTCATGCTGCCCGACACGGAGCGTCTCCGGGTTGAAATCGAGAATCTGACAGCCCGCAGCGGGGATGTTCCACAGGGGCTGCCCATAGAGAACCTGAACTAAAGGGATCATGCTCACAAGTGCCGTCAGCCACTTCCGGCCCAGGGTCCACAGGATCACTCCTCGCCAAATGCAGATAGTGGCACCTACCCAAAGAATCGAGAAGAATAGGTGGAACCAGCGAAATTCATCAAATGGCCCAAGCCCGAAGCAGGTATCGGTCAAGCTCACCCCAATGATGGCAACGGCGGGCACGATCGGGACCAGGGCAAGCGCGTATATAAGTCTGCGCGTAACAGAGTGTGTGGCGTGCGCGCGGTGCCCGTGGACTTGCCTGCTCTCAGAATTGGAGGCCACCTGCATCGAGGGATATTATCAAACATGTCGAAGGCGTCGCCAAGCAAGCCGATTCAAAATAAGCCGAGGTTTGGCACGGCGGGAGTCAGATCGCCGTGACGCAGTGGAGCGGGGAATCAGTTCTACGGTGACGTGCGACTGAGGATGACGATACCGGCGGCGTTGGCGTCGGCGATCATGTTTTCGCGGTCGATGATGAGCGTCTTGCCGGCTTCGATGACCAGCATCTTCGCGCCGTGTCGTTTGAGTCTGGCGATTGTCTCGGGGCCAACGGTGGGAACGTCGAAGCGCATGTCCTGCTGGGGTTTGGCGACCTTGATGAGCGTCCAGCCACCCTGCGGGCAGAGCTCTCCGGTCCGCTCAATCATCCGGTCGGTCCCTTCAATGGCCTCCACCGCGATGACCTCGGTTTCCTTGACCGCAATCGACTGGCCGATGTCCAGCCGGCCCATTTCCTTGCTGATGTTCCAGCCGAATTCGGCGTCTTTGAGTTGTGCCGGCGTCGGCTCACTGCGGGTGAGCACGCCTTCCGGTGCCATGTGCTCGGCGGAATAATGAACGCAATCCTGCATGATGATCTCGTGTCTGGCGAACTCATCGGCGACAGCCGCCAGGACCGTGTCATTGCGCTTGTCAGGGATCGAAAAGAACCAGATTTTCAGCGAGGTCCAGTCGGGCAGCAAGCGGAGCAGCCTCCGCCGCCCGTACATGCTCGACTTTTTGACCGAGCCCGCAAGGATGACTGTTCCAGCGCCACTTCGTTTCAAAATCCGGATCCACCGACCGACGCGGGCCAGGCCCGACCAGCGAAAAACATCGGCCAACTCGGCAAGCCCGGCGTCCGCGAAACCCCGTAGCCCAACGACAGTAACGTGACACCCCCACCGCTTGGCATCTTCCAGCACCATAAAAGGGAAACGCCCCGCCCCAGCGATGATGCCCAGCCGCGTTACCGATGCTTGGGTACTCATCCAGTCTTCCGCAACTTTCCGAGCCGCAGGCTTCAAGCCTGCGCGGAACAACTATCCCAGCCGCAGGCTTTCCCGGCGCGCCGGGGCGCGAACGAGCGCGTCCCGGCGCGCCGGGAAAGCCCTGAGCCTTATACACATCTCCGTTGTTCCGTCTCGGAGAGACAATCGAACATAGCCCAGCGTTTCAACGCTGGGAATGCGGACGGCTCGCGCCGCCATAGTCCCGTAGGGACGACTGAACGCTCAGCCGTCCCTCCAGGACTCCAATCGTGCTGTATGTTCTTAACCCATCGATAAATCGATGGGCTATTTTCACGGCGTCCCTCCGGGACGAACAGCAGTCGGTTCAACTTATGTATAAGGCTCAGGGCTCAAGCCCGCGGATCAGGTCGGGTCGCTCCCGTCAACTTTCTTACGCAGCTCCTTCACCTCGCGTTCCAGGTCCTTAATCCGCTTGACCCAATCGGGCAGCTTCTGGACGACATAAAACGACCGTCTGGCCTGATCAATCGGAAAGGCCGGCGAGCCAAGCACATCCGCTTGGGGTTCCACGTCGCCGGCGATGCCGGATTGCGCCGCGACCCGAGCCCCATCCCCAATGGTCAGATGTCCCGCCACGCCGACCTGACCGGCTAGGGTGACATGTCGACCGACCGTCACCGAGCCGGCCACACCGATGTGCCCCACAAACATGCAGTCACGGCCGATCTTCGTCCCGTGACCGATCACCACGACATTCCCGAATTTAGTGCCGGAGCCGATCTCGGTCTGCCCCAGCGTAGCCCGATCGATGGCGCAATTGGCGCCTATCTCGACATCATCGCCGACGATGGCCCGCCCCACCTGCGGGATTTTGACCCACTTATCCCCGCGCGGAGCATAGCCCAGACCGTCTTCACCGATTACGGAGCCGGCATGGATCGTAACCCGGCTGCCCAACACACAGCGATCGTAAATGACGACGTTCGGGAACAGCGTGCAATCGTCCCCAATCCGGACATGGTCGGCCAGATAACAGCCGGGGTAGATCGTGCAGTTGTCGCCGATCGCGACGTTCGCGCTGACGGTCACTCCGGCAGCGATATTCGGGTTAGCTCCGATCGTTGCCGAGGGGTCGATCGTCGCCCGGTCACTGATACCCCATTGGGGATGCTTCCGATGGCCGTGAAGCCTGACGATGGCAACCGTGACGGCGCCATAGGGGTCGGCACATCGGATCGCGGAGAGGCGACCCGGAACCATGACGTCGTCCTTGACGATCACGGCAGAGGCCCGGGTATCGCCAAGGGCGTGCAGGTACTTTGGGTTGGACAGGAAAGTAATCTCGCCGTCCGAGGCGTCCTCAAGGGTGTTGACCGCCGTGACGAGCCGGTCCTCGCCTTCCACTCGTGCCGCTAAGCCGGCGTCGGCGAGCACCTCACATAGTCCTGTTAACCGTAGCCCAGCCAAGCCGTTACTCATATCTCACAATCTGACAAAGACCCAGCTCCCAGGCCGCATTCTACGGACGCGATTTGGACGTTGCAAACCCGGTCGCTGCCACCGGACCGTGTACCGAGCGTTGGTCCCGGAAGGCGAAGATCCTCAGAATCCTCGCCCCCCGTCTGGCGTTTCGACGAGCGGATACTACACTACTTACTTCAGTTTGAAGTGTCGCATTGGCCCCCCGCGTCCGGCGCGGTCGGAACAGGCAAAGGCGAAGCATACAGCATGTCGCCAGCGTACATTCCGGCGATCCTGGTCGTGAGCAGCGTCTTGGGACCGGGCAGTGATGTGCCCGTGCCCAAAAGCAATGCCCAACTGGACGATGCGGTGCGCCGCTTCACCCGGGACAGGCAGCGAGCGGTATTCGACCTGACAGGCGGGGCGCTAACTATCTCACGCCTTTGGATTGGTATCGGGAGGATCCGACGAATCCCCGCTATCGGCCCCATGCGGAGTCGAAACCCGAGTTTCTGTCGCGGTATGTCGACGACAGCGAGTCGGCGCGGTCTCTCGCTGAGGATAGGTGGAACACGACCCATACAGAATACGACTGGAAGCTTAACCTGCAACGCTGATTGTTTGACTGTTGTTGCCACCGGTCGCTGAGCCGCTTACTCGCCCAGTTGATACGAGGTGCACAAGTGGACGCCGCTCCTCTTTGGATTGTTACGATTGGCTTTATGGTCGCGACGTTGGCGCTCGCGGTGTACGGATTGCATCTGTACCTGCTGCTCTACCTCTTCCGCCGCCGGGTGAAGAGCAGGAAGCGACAACAGCGCGGCATTATCGCCGAATACCAAAACAGCCAAGCTGAGGATTCTTGGCCTGTCGTCACCACGCAGATCCCGATCTACAACGAGAGCAACATCGCTCAGCGCATCATCGACGTCGTAGCATCCATTGATTACCCCGAAGGCAAGCACGAGATTCAGGTGCTTGACGATAGCGATGATCATACTCGCAGCCTGGTCGATGTCTCGGTGCAACGTCTTGCCGCCCGTGGAGTAGACATCAAGGTCTTCCGCCGCCCCAGCCGCACCGGATACAAAGCCGGTGCGCTGGCCTACGGGCTTGCGACCGCTCGCGGGAAATACGTGGCCGTGTTTGACGCCGATTTCGTTCCGCCTGCCGATTTCCTTCGACGGGCCATTCCACTGCTGGAGGCATCAGACGATCTGGCATGTTTGCAGGGACGATGGCAACACTTAAACCGTGAAGAATCTTGGCTGACCCGGGCCCAGGCATTGGGCATCGACGGGCACTTTGCCATCGAGCAGGGTGCTCGCGCATGGAACGGGCTGCTGATGAACTTTAACGGCACCGCCGGCGTGTGGCGCAGGGCGGCGATCGATGATCCCAACGTCGGCGGATGGAGCGGTGACACGTTGACCGAGGACCTCGACCTGTCGTATCGGGCACAACTGGCGGGGTGGAAGTTCGATTACTGCCTGGACCTGGTCTGTCCGGCCGAGCTTCCCGGCAACATTACGGCCCTCAAGAGTCAACAGCGCAGGTGGGCAACCGGATCCATCCAGGTAGCCTGCAAACTGTTGCCGCGAATCTGGCGGGGAAAGCTTTCACTGGCCCAGAAGCTCGAAGCGACGCTACATCTGACCCATTATTCCGTTGGCATCTGGATGCTGATATTGGCCCTGGTGGCCAGACCCATGCTGCTGGTGTTTACCGAGGGAAGACTCTTCGGCGATTGGTTCTGGATTGCCTGGACGGTGATTCTGCTTTCCGCGTTCGCGCCATCAACGGTCTATGCCTACGCGCGCCACACACTGGGCGGTGGATGGTCGGGACTGCGGACCATCCCCTCGATGCTGGTGCTGGGATGCGGGATATGTGTGAACAACTCGCTGGCGGTGGTACGGGGCTTGTCACTGCGGGGTGGTGAGTTCGTCCGGACTCCGAAGTCGGGAAGCATGGGCGGTGATGCAAAAGCCTCCAGCTATCATGTCGTGCAGAACAACATGTGGCTTGTGGAGATCCTGCTCGGGATCTATTCGCTGTTCTCGTTCATCGTCTACTTCCGGCAGTATCACCGGCTGTTCAGCATCTTTTTGTTTCTCTACGCCATTGGTTTTTGCCTTATCGGTTGGTCGTCGCGCCCGCGACGAGCTAAAGCCGCACCGAAGCCGGCAGTCAAAGTCCCGCCGTTGTCCGTCGACGTCATTCCCGAGGGCGGCGCCCGATGATTAATGTTGGGTGAGTAATCCGCTTCAGATTCTCACCGTAGCTACCCAGGGTGGATTCTCCGATTTTCCATGGCCATCGGTTGGATACTGCTGATTTGTTTTGTAGCCCGCGTCACAAAAAGGCGCCACATGTAGGGATTTCACAAGCCTTTCCCGCAGCCGGTCTGGCGGCTCGCCCGCCAGTGACAAGCACGGGCAAATCCCGACGTACCCCGGGACCCATGCCACCCGCCGCCAGATATGTATGAGCGGAGATAAGCCCTTCCCTGACAAGCACTCCCGTGCACAGCCACCGGACGGAGTCGAACCGTCGACCTGCGGTTCACAAAACCGCACACAAGTCCTTGTAGGACAGTAGGTCACGAACCCTGTTGCACCAAGTCAGATATTAGAGTCACCGTGACCGGCAGTGTTGGGCCAGCCAGTGGCCACTTTGACGACGAACCGGGCGACCCGTTTGCGTTCAACGGTTTGTACGGACCGGGAGGGCACGTTTCGTTGCGTTTGGAACCCCAGAAAAATTCAAGGCGACGAACTTGGCTCGCCGGCTATCGATGTGCTAAACTACCCATTCATTTCTATGCAATGAGCCGTTGGGCTCAGGCGCACTTTTGAAAGGAATGGGAAATGTCGCGCAAGAACACACCGTTGATGGCGGTAAGACTCTGCCAGTCCGTATGCCCCCTTACGCTTGTGTGGTTGGTGTCCACGTCGGTAACATTCGGGCAGATTCAGAACGGGAACTTCGAGGATGGTACGGCGCCGTGGCATATCCACTCGGGAAACTACCCGCCAGGGTGTGACCCGCCAGCCCGAGTTTATGACGGAGTGTGGCGGAATCACTACGTCTGGATAGGTGATGACCCGCGCACGGCACAGGCGACCGGTTGCGATATGGCGGGAGTAAGCCAGTCCTTTGACTGTGAGAGTGGTTCGAACTACTGCTCGGTCAGTTTCAAATATCAGTTCAGACAGCTCCATGTTGACGACGAAGCGTTCGTCCTTTTTATGTACGACGGACAGTGGAAGGCCAGGGCCTTGCCTCCACTTGTTGGGTACTGGAAACGAGAGTGGCTATCGGTTGATGGCTGTGGGGATGGTAGATGGATTAACTTTGGAGTTCGGACCTTGGGATCCGGCGGCGTCATTTCGACCCTGCTGATAGACGACGTGCATTCCCAGTGTTCGGCTAACGACGAAACAACTGTGTGGCAAGATGCTGCGGTTTCCGAGGACGAGTGGAATGCTCTACTCGATGCCCCCCTTACCTCGGGCGGCGATCTAGATATACCGTGGCCGATGGTTCCCGCCGTCTCCGAATGGGGTTTGGTGGCCCTGACATTGCTGGTGCTCGCAGCGGGGACGGTGGTGATCAGACGGAGGCGGATGACAGCAGCCTAGCGCACTTATCCCGATACGGCCTTCGCCGCCTTCTTATCCTTGAGAGATCGGGTAAACACGCAGTGCCCGAGGCATGCTCCGGCAGCGGCGTGAGTCGGCGGTCCTTTGCAGGGAACACCTCCTGCAATGTATGGCGGTCGTCATTCCGGTGGTCGGTGCAGTGTGACAGAGTCGGGCGGCAGGCACGCAGATGATCAATGGGCCTTATGGGATTTAGCCGCCAGGACTCGTTCGATTTCGTCCACGGACATTCCCCGCTCGACCATCCGCCGCTTGAGGTCGCTTTCAGACGTGGTCTTCACGGTCTTGTACCAAAAGACACCGATGATGAGCGCGATGGGTACGGCACCAGCCATGACCATCCCAATTGTCCCCACATTCCAGATGATCTCCGAAAGCATGCCTCGGTCTCCTTCAGTCCGCGATAGTCTTCTTGGGACGATGCGGTAGCATATCGCCTCCGTATGGTATTCGGGACAGGCCGTCGGCTATTTCGGGCTGCCACGGCCCACCCGTCTCAACGGGCCTGGACAACCAGCCTCTTTGACGCCCGATGCCGGCGGGCGCATTTCCCACGTCGGGCACCGGGCGCATACTGTGCCATACCCAGGTGGCTTCCTATGGGCAGCACTTGGACGGGAATATCGGACCGCCCGGACTTGAAGTCAGGGCTGCTAGCATATATACTAGAGACTGCCGTGCTATATACTGGTGCACCCTCCTATTGGGAAGCCTAAGCCATGCAGCGATTCATGTCCTTGCTTCTGAAGGTTTGGCGGGAAGCCTGCCGCCATATCGAGATACACGAGTCCACGTCCCGGATTGCCCCACTACTTCGCAAGCACCTGCCTGCTGATCTCGTCCTGGTTCGCCGCATCGACCTCGAGCGGTTGTGCGTGGAAACGGTCGGAGCCGGCGCACCTACATCCGCAAGTCAACCACAGGCCGCGCGCACGGCTCTGAATCCCGAGGATGTAGACGGTCTGCTTGCTTGGTGCCGACGCGGTGAAGTGCTGCACATGCCGCATGAAGATGGGGCGATATCACCCGGACTCATCGTGCCTAGAGGAGTTGAAGGGGAAGTACTCGTCGCTCCGCTGTGCGGCGAGGATGGCCCTTTGGGTTTATTGCTGCTTGTGGCCAGTCCCCCGCGATCGTTTAGTGCCCTGCATAAGGAGGTGACCAAGGTGTTGGTCGAGCCCTTCGAGGTGGCGCTGGAGAACGACCGCCAGCTCCGTACCATGAAAACACACCGGGAGGCGGCCGAGGCAGACAGACGCTCGCTTTTGACCAAGCTGGGACGCCAAGAGATCAGCGAGGCCATTGTAGGCGCGGAGTCTGGACTACGAAGCGTCATGGAACGCGTGCGATTGGTGGCTGGTTCCGACGTCCCGGTTTTGCTTTTCGGTGAGACGGGATCAGGCAAAGAAGTAATAGCCCGGGCCATTCATGTCCGGTCGGGTCGTGAGTCAGGCCCGTTCTTGCGCGTTAATTGCGGTGCGATCCCCCCTGAGCTGATCGATTCCGTGTTGTTCGGGCACGAACGGGGCAGCTTCACCGGGGCCGTGGCCATGCGTAAAGGATGGTTCGAGCGCGCTGATGGCGGAACCCTATTCCTTGATGAAATCGGCGAGCTACCCCTTGCTGCCCAGGTTCGACTGCTTCGGATTCTTCAAGACGGAACGTTTGAGCGTGTTGGCGGCCAGCGTGAACTAATGGTAGACGTCCGCGTTGTGGCTGCCACAAACCGGAACCTACAAAAGATGGTGACGGACGGACTCTTCCGCGACGACCTGTGGTATCGTATTGCCGTGTTTCCAATCCACTTGCCCGCCTTGCGGGATCGCCCTGAGGATATGCCGGCCCTAGCGGCCCACTTTGCCCTGCGTGCTGCTAAGCGATTTGGGTTACCGATTCTTGTCCCCGCTCAGGAAGATCTAGCTCTGCTGATCGGCTACGATTGGCCGGGCAACATCCGTGAGCTGGCCGCAGTGATTGATCGGGCAGCGATCCTGGGAGACGGAAAGCGATTGGAGTTCGTCAAGGCGCTCGGGGTTACACAGGCGCGTTCCGGGCCGCCCGTCGAGCTACCACACACACCAGCGGTTCGATCGGAGGCCCCGGCAGAGTTTCCGACACTGGATGCCGTTGTCGGCGCACACATCAAAGCAGCCCTGGCGGCGACCCAGGGTCGAATTGAAGGTGCCCAGGGTGCGGCACGTTTGCTTGAGATCAATCCGCACACGCTGCGGGCCCGAATGCGCAAACTGGGCATAGATTGGAAGGAGTTCCGAGGAGTCCTCCAGAGCTCCCGATGAGGTTGGTGCATAGCATGAGTTCGGGTAGCCGGACCCGCTGCCGTGTGGCTTTCCGAGACGAGGCGGATCTGTTTCAGAGGCCTGGGTCCATGTCTGTCGGTGGTAACGTTGCTTGCTGCAAAACGGTCTGGGCGCCCGGAGCACGCGGTCAAAAGAGTCGGTGCCGGGTAGGGTGCAGCCCACATGAGAATATCTTCAAAGGATCGGCGATGAGGAAGAGAGATGTCGTCCGGGAGGTATATTGACTTTTGTTGCACCTTTGACTGCCTCTCAGCGGTGGGCAAATCGGCAGCGGTGTAGTGTGCTAGCCTGGATTTTTACCCAAGGGAGACATCCCCCAATCCGTGTTGCCGCTGGGGCTCGTTTTTCGCAGAGTATCCCGCTTTTTCAGCGGCAAGCGCAAATCCGCGGGTCCTCCCGGGCAGTGCTATTGGGTAGCAATCTGCTAATATAAAAGCGCACTTTGCCATCCCTACTTCGGACGGCGGTGCTCGGCCTCGATTCGGCTCTTGGAACCCAGCAGCACAACCGTGTTTGGATGCCTCTTACGCCACTCACCCAGGGTCACCACTGGGGGCTTGGCTATAAAGGCAATCGTCTCGCCCTTCCGAGGGCCCGAAATGGCGGTCCACTTAGTATCATCCAGCGGATACCACAGACTCTCCGTCTTGCGATCGAAGATCAGGAAGGTGTTCTTGTAGACGTAACCGCTGACGCCGAACTGATCGACCTGCCCTTTTGTCTCACGTCCGTGAACCACGGACATCTTGGCAAGAGGTCACCATCCTACTGTCAGCGCCTTGTCACCAATCTTATCGTTCACCAACTCATGATGGTCGAGCAGCGCCACGGGATACGCGCGGGCCTGGTCCCCATAGACGTGGCCGATGACCATAATCTCATCGTTGGTCTTGGGCCTCTCGTCGCGACGATACGAGCTCGGTCGCAGTTTGAGCAAACGCGGATCATCGGCAGAGACGAAAGCAGGATCGTCAATGGCCCGGATGCGGTCTTTGCCAATGCCAAACTGCAACTCGGCTGCTAAGATCGGTGCTCCCGTGAAATCGTACCACCTGGCATCGGGGCTGGTGGGGATTCCGCCACCTGCCCAGAGAAACGTCTTTCCGTCTTCTTTTTTGATTTTCTTGCTGTCGGAACCGAGTACACCGCGATACTTCTTGGGAGTCTGCTCCTTGCCGCCCGGTTGTTGGGCCTCACACGCAGTGGCTGACACTGCGCATACTAATACCACCAGCATCGAGAAACCGCGGCAGTCTTGAAGGTTTCGCTTCAATACCGTTATCCGCGCCATTTCAACGTCCAAGGCAGACTGAAACGTAGCTTTGCCATCTCAACAGCCTCAGACTATCAAGGACCCACCGTCGTGGCGGGATCGGCACTGCCCGGCGCACAAACAGGCGCCGTCGAACCAGTGTGAGACTGGCAAGACCCTCCTCTATCTGCAGTACACAGTGCTACTTCGCCCGGCGTCTACCGGCGGGACACGCTGCTACTTTGCCCGGCCGGAGAGCTGGTACATCCCGAATCCCATTTTCTTGATGCCCTTCAACTGCGGCAACGTGTTGCTCACGGCTTTAGCGATGTCCCTTGCCTTGGTCTTGAAACCCGCTTTTACAACGCCGGTCCCAATGTCACGCGGGCTCATAGGCCTGGTAGTCTGATGCAACACGCGGACAATGTAATCCTTCAACGAACCGGCTCTGGCACCCGACACGGCCGGACGACCTCTCTTCTTGTAAACCCGGCGCTTGCGAGTTTTGGGACCACCGGCCCCCAAAGCCTGCATAGCACGGGCGACCGCATCAATCTGCCCATCCAGTGAAGCCCGCTGGGCAAGCAGTTTACCACGATATTCCCGCATGTTGCTAAGCAGACGAGCGGATGCCCCGGCCAACGGCCGAGCACCTCGCCTGACAGTCGGTTTGCGGCGCGAAACTGCCTTGGCCCGGACACCCTTCGGTCGGCCGACCCGCCTTTTCACCTTCTTTGCCTTTCGAGCGGCAGATCCCTTGCCCTTTTTTCTGCCATGAATGGCATTCTTATGGCGGGCGAGATGAGCGGCCATAGAGAAGGTGCGGTCACATTTCGTGCATTTAAACGACTTTGCCATTGTGTAACTCCTAAGATTCCGGCAACCATCAAACGCGAACAGATTATGCCATCTCCGATCCAGTGGCAAGCATTTTCTGAAAGAACCACAAATCAGAAACTCACAAGCAGGAAGAACACATCTCCAGCAGGGATCAGTCCAAGTGAATGCGAAAATCCGGACTTGTGGGCGGTGCGTGTTGGTTAGCGTGCGCAGGATCTTTGGTGATGCCGAAGGGCAATGCTCTCGATCACCCCCATGACATCCCCCATCCCTGAGGTAAATGGCCGAGACTCCCGCTTCACCTGCTTGGACAGCGGTACACACGTCTGCTGGCCTGCGGGCGAGGGGCACCTCACCTTAGTAGAGGCTATCCCCGGGTGATGGGTGCTGATCAATTGACCTCGTTCGATGACGCGGGCCTGACGGCACCGCCGGCTGACAGGAGTTGTTCAGCGACCGGCTGTGGTGTGCGGCTGGTTTGCCGGCGGCATTTGGAATCCCCGGATGAGCCAATCTGCCGGGACCGGATCAACATGCCCGGCCTTGATCTGGTGCCTAAGACGCCGGCGAGGCCCCCGGAGCGGACCGTCACTTGCTTTACGGTCCTGTGAATGCCAACTGAAGCCGGCCAACATCGCGCAAGTCCGCGTCGCCGTCACCGTCGAAGTCGGCCGCCTGGCACTGTGATCCGGCGGAGGTGTCACCGGGACCCGTCAGGCACGCTTCAAACTGCTCGAAGTCGACAAGGTCGACCCCACAATCGCCGTCAAAGTCGCCCCACGACCCACATGCCGCGATCGACAATACTACCGATCCCAACGTACCGGTGACGTCCGCGCCCAGATTCTCGGTGTCCACTACGGTCGTTGACTGCTCACCAATCGCTTCCAGCAGTCCAATTTCGATCGCCGGCGTCACCGTAAGGGCTTTGAACCTCATTGTCGTCACCAGCAGTCCATCCGGCGTCGCGTAGGGCGGTGGATTGGGCGGGAACTGCATCAGGGACTGGTATAGTGCGTCCCCGTCATTAAAGGGCATACCGGAATATGGGTCGCAGAAGGCATCGGCGCCGCAATCGGTGTTGAGGCTTTCCAGACCTGGATCGTCGGGAAACCAGGATATCGACCAGAGGTAGGGGCCATTGTCGATCTTGTCGACCAGCTCGATTGCACCGGGATCCCAACTCAGAACCGCATCGATCCCGGCAATCGGCTGTTCGCCATCGTCATCCGATACCGCATACAGCCCGACCTCGACGGTCCGGCCGACCCGAACAACCTGCACGGAGGTCCGCCACTGAAGGTTGACGTTAGCCGTCGCCCTCGGTGAGACCACTAGTACCGCACAAACCGGCAGCAGGCCAAACGCAATCTTCCGACGCTCCAAGATCATCTCGACCTGGCTCTCTCCCACTTCCCGCCCCGCATTATCTGCTGTACGCCCGGAGCACACAATATCCTAGCGCCGAGGCACCCTGTTTGCCACCGCAGGCAGTGGCAACAGCCGAAAACCCGCGGCAACGTCCCAGCGGCGACCGGCCTGGCGCCCCTCCCGCCGGGGCCATGCGGTGACCACCCGATAACCTTCCGTCCCATACACCCTCGCTAAACACGCACGAAAGGGGGGAACCGGGGGATCGGCCGAATAATCCTTAAAAACAAAGGCAGCGTATGGCATCTCAACACCATACGCTGCCTGTTGGTTGCGATCTTAGGAAAGGTCACCCTTTCCCTGATCTAGGTTTAAGGTGCGTTCTCCGTAACGCTCCCCGTTGTCCTACTTCAGCCCCGTGCGCTCCCTCGTCCTCTTGAGCTTCAGTTCGCCGGCCTGGAACGCATTGACGTCATCCATGTTCAGCAATCCGTCGCGGTTCAGGTCGCCGACCGCCAGATCACCAAGACCCAACTCCCGCAGCTCGCGGACGGAGATCTCGGTGCGACCAACGGTGGTGCCCGCCGCCGGACCGCAGCAGCAATCCTTACTGCTAACAAGGAAGTTCATCATGACGAACGTGAAGTCGAGAGCATCGACTATACCGTCGCCATTGATGTCCGCATTCGGACCCGGCGTGTTACAAACCGTATTGGGATCGGCCTGTGCCAAGTACTGCGACACGAACAAGCCGAAGTCGAGGATGTCGATCACGTCGTGGCTAGCGTAGGGGTTCTCCTTCTTGAACCCGTCGAGGTTACCGCCCACCAACCAGTTGCCGCCGACGCCGAAGAACGGATCGCCCTTGAAGAGGGCGTAGTAGACACCGTCCACACACTCCAGCCATGCACAAGACCGCAGGGTGTGCAATTGGTCCCTGGCCGTGATGCACTTCCACTGGCCGGCATCGGGGATCTTGATCACGTCGGTGAAGTGACCGACATGATCGAACAGACCACCAAAGAAGATGTCCTTCTCGATGACCAATGGCGCCTGCACGCAATCCGAGAACAGCTCGAACTTGATGCAGCGGGTTAGATCGCCGGCAATGATCGGCGAGAGCTGGATCTCCACGTCGAGCGTGGAGGCGTCGTTGACCGTAACCGTCCAGACGCAGCGGTTGGAGTGACCGCAGACCGTGCTGGTGGCCGCGCACCTGTACGTGGTGACACCGATTGGATGCTCACCACCACCCATGGCCAGAGCAGTATAGTCCAAGCCGCTCTCGTGCTGACCCCAGCAGACCAGATCCACGTCATAGCAGGAGCTGCTGGCCGTCGGGGCAGCCCAGAAGACCTCCGCAGTGTTCTTGTCGCAGTCGACGTTGACCACCGCGTCATCCGGACAATCGATCGACAGGGCGTCGTTCTCGATGATCGGCTTGCTGCACTCGGGCTCCACGAAGATGGGCTGACCCGCGTTGTCGACCAGGTAGGTGATCATGGGGTTCTCACCGCCGAAGCAGAGAACACATTCCGTGCACACACCGACCTTGGTGAAGGACACCTTGGCCAGCACGGCGTTGCCGTTCGTGCCTACACCGCCGAACGGGTTGACACCGACGGCGTAGAAGATCTTGCCGTTGGCCTCATCGACCATCTCGTCGATCTCAAAGGTGTACGGATCGCCACCCGGCATGATGTCGTTGAAGCTTACGCACGCCGGATCATACTCCAGCACGAACTGAGCGCCGTTGATGACGCCGGCCGCAGCACCCACGAAGATGTCCACCATGATCTTCTCGCCCACGGCGAAGCAGTGCCCGTTGGGCTTGTCGCTCCACTGGACCACGGGGGTCAGCTTGGGCGCGATCGTGCAGAAGCAGTATCCGCCGATGCAGTCGAACGCCACACCAGTGATCGTCTCGCAATCGGTCGACGTCGTGCATGCAACCGCGTTCACGTCCAATCCGACACAGCCCGGCGGAGTCAACCCGTCGCACACGTCATCGTACGTGCAGGGATTCTCGTCGTTGCAGGGCGTAGGCGCCCGAGTTGGCGGATAGGGCGGGTTGTAGGGTACGCCACACTGTGGATCAACGGCGCATCCAGATGCGGGGGTGCACAAATCGTCGGTGCATTGATCCCCGTCCACGTTGGACACGACGGCGCCGAGACCGTTGATGTCGTCGTTGTCGCACTGTGTGCAGTCATTATCGCAGCACTCGGTCGTAGCGACCGCCTTCGCCGTGTTCGAGCACACCTCGTTGGGAATGTCGCACGTGTCAACGGTGCAGGCGTCGCCGTCGCAGCAATCCTCGTTCTTGGTGCAGGGCGGACAATCGTCCGCCAGCACGCCGGTGCATTCCTCACCCGGGGAGAACTCCTTAACACCCGGCAAGGCCTCGCACTCGCCCGCCGTCATGCCGTCCCAACAACCGGGGCTCGCGCCGCCGATGTCATAGCAGCACTTGCCGACTGTGACGGTGATGATCCCAGGTACGAAGCTCACCATCGGAATGGGGACGTTTTCATGATCCGATAACGCGGGGGTGAGCGGATCGATTCCGACGTAGAACGTACCCTTGGCATCGGCCGTGAGTTGCAAAGTCAGCGTACCGGCGTAGGTCTCGAAGTCGGGTGTAAGGGTGGGTTCCATCGTGGCACCGTACCGGTAGTTGGGGGTGCTCACGTCGATCGCGCCACTCTCGTTTAACTCGAAAAATATGTAGTCGGTCCGGGCGCCGTCGACAAAGGCGGGAATGCACGAACCGTCCGGCCATCCAAGGGGCCCGCAATCACCTGGAGCAAAGTTCCAGGTGTTACCCAGCGGACCCTGCAGATCTATGCAGTCCTGTCTAGTCGTACACGCGGGCGCGTACACGGTCACCGTACCCCGCAAGCCGGCGGTGAAGCCTTCCGACAGCAGGTTACACTGCCACGCCTTCATCTCCTGGACGTTGTCAGGCGGGTCCGGCGTCCCGTCACCATTGAGCGGGTCTATGTCGCTGATCCGGACTTCCATCCAGACCGGGACTCCGCCCGACGCCAGCGTGATCTCGTTGCCCACGATCGTGTAGTCCACGCCTGTTGGTGTCAGCAGGTAATCCGCGTCTACCGGAATCCACGACATGGTGACGTCCGAGGCGCCATAGACCGCAGCGGGCCAGGCAACGTAGCGACCCTCGATGCCGCCGAAGTAGGTGGAATAGTAATCTGCCTCGCCGTCGGTGCAGAACGTCGGGTGCGTCGAATATGGGGGCAAGGTCCCACCTAAATTGCAGTCGCCGGTCCAGTTGGCCGGCTCGGCGTCCGTATAGTCACACGCAACTCCAGTGCTGCAGCAGGTACCGGCATTGTAGGTAGACGGCGTGGAGCAGTAAGCGTTCTGCTGGCAGCCCCAAAGGGTTCCATAGCCGTCACCGAAGCCGATTTCAGCCGGGTCGAGATAGCAGCTAGCGCCAACGCCAGGCGTTTCACCGCCAATCGTCCAGGACCCACGACAACCCTCAATTATCGACAGGGAGATCCAGACCCGATCACAGTTGTACGTGATCGGGGCCGGAAACTGCGCCTTGAGATAGTGACGCGCCGCCCTGGCCAGTCCGGTAAACGTGGTCATGGTGTCGGGGATCGGAAAAGACGTGGGAGTGCAGATCCCGTCGGGACAAGCCATGGGATCCTCATAATCACAAGGATCGCCGTCATCATCGCCGTCGACGCAGAAGAAATGATCAACGCACACCGTGTCCATAACCCCCAGGGGATCACCATCCCACAGCTCGACCGATATGCCGCAGTCGTTAGCCGATGAGCTGCTGCAGAAGAATTCCTTCACCTCGTACCCGGCGAGGGCATCACCGGCCTGCCAGCCTGACGACTCGCATAACGGGAAACCGGGTGGGCAATCAAACCTCGCCTGGGCCCAAAAGGTTCCGTATCCTGAGGTGTCGTCGTCGTTCAAGAAGTGACCGTACTGACAGCTATCGTTCTGCAAGTACAGCGGCACTCCTATCATCGGAACACCGGCAACACTGCCTCTTTGCATCGTCGCGTCATCGAAGTGCGTGAAAACCGGCGAATTCGGATCGACGGCTACGAGCCCCTCGCTGGGCGGGATGTCGGCGTGT
>JAUWWQ010000033.1 GCA_030616775.1 Planctomycetota bacterium | reverse complement strand
CCCAAGCGGCAAGCTCACGCTGACCATCAGCGGAGCCGGCATGGTGAAAGAGAAACTGCTCGACATGCTCGACCGCCTACGACCGGCCGCGTGAAGAACCCCGACGAGATTTATGCAACGTTGGGGAATACATATGTGGACAACTTGCCAATGCCGAACTGACCAATGGGCTTTCGCCTGGAAGAACCAGTTACGCTGCGCCTTGTGGTTTCACCAATGATCCAATGCTTCTTGAGCCCATCAGCGTTCATTCCTTCCCCGTCATCTATGACCACAATGGTTGCATCTGGATCACGGAGGTCTGGGGAAAGGATGATGTGGACGCTTTCCGCGCCAGCATCGAATGAATTGGAGACGAGTTCTTCCACAGCCTTATTGGGGCTGGAATACAGGCCTTCGGAAAACAGTTGTATGATCCGGAGACTAATCTTGACGTCGATCTGGTCAGTTTCGTTACCAGCCGTTGTGAATGGCTCGGAGTTGTGAGGAGTCGAGATTGCCATCAATTGTCAGTTATCCTTTAATTAGAAAGGGAAAGACACCTGTTCTTGTCTTCCGGGTGCCATGCTTTCACGCGACGAGGTCGCGGGATATAGTCGTTGGCCATAACAGCTTGCTCCTGTGCGAGTTGAGCGCCACAGCAGCGTCCGGCCCGCATTATCGCCGCACCGAGTGGCCGGTGTCAATGAGTATCGGACATCGGCATACCCGCCTCGATCAGAACGACCGGTCAGGTTCGCACCGCGAGAAACAGCGAAGATGTCGACGTTGACCACCTGATCGAGGCAGGAGGAGAGTTCCCGCCGGGGATTTCGGAATTTGAATGTACCGCCTCCGACAGTTGCGGTACGGAAGCACCGTGCGCCTGGAGCATCCAGGTCAACCGAGCCCACCTGGCCGAGGTCACTGTGCAACTAGCGCCGACGATCGTGCCCGAGCCTCTTCAGCGATGCATCGTGTTTGAGTTCTACTCCGACTGCACGCAGGCCCCGGTCATCATCGAGGAGGTGATGGAGTTCGGCTCACTCTTCGATTTCCCCGGCTATGCCAGTAACGTTCTCCTCAAGATCCCACCCGGTGAGTACGTGTGTGCAACGGCACGTGATCCGCTGCACACGTTGTGAGCGGCGGCCGATCTGCAGATTGTTGACGGCAGGTATGTGGCCGTGTTCCGAGATACTCCCAGGTTTGACGGAAATTGGCTGATTGGGGGTAACCTCAATGACGACCACATCATCGACATTCTGGACTTCGGCATCTACATCGCCGAGTCCGGCAGGATTGTCAGTCCCGATACGCCGTGTGGAACGCCATCCCCCCACGCGGACATCAATGGCGACGGGATTGTGGACGTGCTCGATCTATCATTCATCCAGATCAACCTGGGGGCTACTGACCTGGGCAGTTGCTGTGGTGGTGGCACGGGCGCAGCAGCCGCTCTGCCCGTCATACACATCTCCGCTGGTGAGATTGAGCTTATGGGGCTGGATCTCCACCACGCCGATTTGAACGGCGACGGCATCCTTAATGAGGCGGACATCACTGCCGCACTGCAGGGTACATCGCCGGTCAAATCAGCGCAGACCCGGGATCAGCAGTAACTCTTGCAACACAGAGAGCTTGAGCTTCCTCTACACATGACGACCGGGCGCCGTGGGCGATCTGTCACGGCAAGCCGCGGAAGAACCGGTCCCAACGGGGTAGGTAGTAGCGATCAGGGTCAAGCGACAGCACCACCGCTGTGGCCCGGCCCACAATCCGTACACGTTCCACGGCGCCGTAGGAGCGCGAGTCACGACTGTTGTCGCGATTGTCGCCCATCATGAAATAGTGTCCCTCGGGCACGGTGACGGCGATGAACGACCTGCCTGCACGCCGCGATGGTGTGATCATGATGGGGTGCGCCTGGTCGTCGATCCTCTCGCCGTAGAAGCGATGTTGCGGCCGCTGCGCCGTGTCGATCTGTCTGGTTATCGCAGGATCGATAGGCCCATACTCAGCCGGCTGGCCGTTGACGAGCAACCGGTTGTTTCTCAACTTGATTCGATCGCCCGGTAGACCGACTACCCGCTTGACCATGCGCACATCATCCGCCGGTGAAAAGAAGACCACAACGTCGCCCCGCCGGGGCCCGGACCACTCCATCACCCGCCAGTCCGTAAACGGAACCCTCAGGTCGTATGCGAGCTTGTTCACGAAAATGCGATCGCCTTCGAGAATGGTTGGCTGCATGGAGCCGGTGGGTACGTCGTTCCAATCGGCTACCGCTGATCGGAACGATCCGACCACGATCAGGATGACCAGAAACGGCTTGCCGATTTCTCGCCAGAACTTCAACAACCGTGCCTTCAATGTCGCTGCCGTTATCAGACTCATCGGTTACGCCTCTGATTGATCTTGGTTTACGGCCCTTAGTATATCGGGCCGGCGCTTGCGTGTCACGTCAGTTGACAAGTACATACCACATTCCGGGCACCGGCCGGACACATTGCCCGCAAGATCATAGCCACATCCCATGCACTGGTCACGCCTTAGCCGGCGCCGCCGCAAAACAGGTCCGCGAAGAAACGCTATAGCCGGGTGGATAAACAGCAAGGCCACAACAAGCCACAGCGGAACGCTCAATGCAGCCCACCGCCAGTCACGGCTGGTGCCTGTCCGGAAACTCAAAACGCCCAGCCCACCGCGAAAGAACGTCATTCCGCCCCGAGGGTAAGCTACCTGCGTCGTACGGGCATGGGCGAGCTGAAGGTTGCCTTCCTCGATCCTGACCCGCGCCCAATGCCGCTGATGGATACGACCCGCACATCCGATCTCAACCCACAAGCTGACAACTCCCAGCCCGGTCAGGGCGAGACCGGCGGTGACAAGGACAACAATAAAGCTCTTGTGGATCACACTAATCCCGTGTTTCACAAGTAATACGACTATACGCTGTGCCGAGTCCCGATGTGCATCGGGATTCTCGGCACCTGCCAGAGGACCGAGAAGGGATTCTCGGTCCAGCGAGTAACAAGGACGGCAATAAAGCTCTTGTGGATCATACTGGCTGGCGCTGCTTCCGCTCCCGACCCTGCCGCCCCCGACCTCGGTATAATTCTATACCGGAGGTCTCGAACATGAAAAGGGATTTGACTGACAACGTGACCGCATTTCGCGCCTCGCACGGTAGTTCTTAGCTTCCGCTTCTGGTATTATGCCCTTTTGCGCCGCGGCGGCGGGGGCGGTAACCGACCGTCGAGCGGTGTCGTTGACGGCGCCGGGCGCCTTGACCCGGCGGGCGAGGTTTTGAGTCCACATGACCCTGGCTTGGCGCGGCAGACCGCGCACCCCGGCGGCGGGCTTCGATTGCTGCCTCAGGCGGCTTCGAGCGGATCAGACAGTCGGGGTCTTCGCCGATCAGATCTTGTCGACCGGCCTTCGTCAGCGCTTGGCGTACCAGGAAGTAATTCTCCGGCTTGAAGAACTGCATCAACGCCCGATGGACCTTCCGTTCGCGGAGATGTTTGGCGACGTAGACGGGCTTCATGGTCATTGGGTCCAGCCCGGTATGGTACATACAGGCTGCAATATCCATCGGCGCTGGGATGAAGTCCTGCACTTGTTCCGGCCTGTAGCCGGTTTGCCTGAGGAACACTGCCAGATCGATCATGGCATTAGTGTCACTTCCGGGGTGCCCAGAGATGAAATAGGGTACCAGAAACTGCTGCTTCCCGGCCGTTTCCGATGCGTCCCTGAACTGCTCTGCAAACTGTAGGAAACTCTCGATATCCGGTTTCTTCATGACTCGCAGTGTTTCGCGGTCGGTATGCTCCGGGGCCACCTTCAAGTGCCCACCCACGTGATGAGCAGTCAGCTCTTCGATGTATTCCCGTGAAAGCTGTGCAAGGTCCATGCGTATACCGCTGGCAACGAAAACCTTGCGCACCCCTTTCTGCCGTCGGGCCTCTTTCATCACCTCAACGAGTGGCCCGTGATCGGTTCGAAGAAGCGGGCAGATTCTCGGATGCAAGCACGACAAACGCCGGCAGATCGCTTCAATGTCTCGGCGCGTACATCGCATTTCATACATGTTCGCAGTGGGCCCGCCGATGTCACTGATGATCCCTTTGAGATCCTTATCCCGCCCGAGCGCCGCCACCTCGCGGACGATCGACTCTTTACTGCGCGATTGGATAATCCGGCCCTGATGCGCGGTGATCGAGCAAAATGTGCATCCGCCGAAGCATCCCCGCATGATCGTCACCGAATGTTTGATGACTTCGTACGCGGGGATCGGCTTCGTATAGCCGGGATGCGGCTTGCGTGTGTACGGCAGGTCGTAGAAGAAGTCCATAGCCTGCTGCGACTCCGGCAGCCGTGGTGGGTTGCACACCACTGCCTGTCGGTCATGCCATTGAACGAGTGTCCTGGCGTTGTAAGGGTTGGTCTCGAGATGAATCCGCCGGGTGGCCTCGGCGAACTTGGACTTGTCGGTCTTGACCTGCTCATAGGAAGGCAGAACGACGACATCATTGCCCGAAGGCGGCGTCTCCCTGGCACCGGTGGCGTAGGCCACACCGCGCATATTACGCAGGTCCCTGATCGTTTCCCCGGCTGACAACCGCCTGGCGATCTCGACTATCGCCGACTCGCCCATGCCGAAGACAACCAGGTCGGCTTTCGAATCAAGCAGGATCGACCGCTTGACCGTATCGCTCCAGTAATCGTAGTGGGCCAGCCGCCGCAAGCTGGCCTCCACGCCGCCCGCAATGATTGGCACGCCTTTGTAGGCTTCGCGGGCCCGCTGACAGTAGGCCGACGTCGCCCGGTCCGGTCGCATCCCGATCCGCCCGCCGGGCGAGTACGCGTCGTCATTGCGGACTTTCTTGTTGGCCGTGTAGTGATTGACCATGGAGTCCATGTTCCCGGCACTGACTGCGAAGAAGAGCTTCGGCCGGCGGAATGTCTTCCAAGCCTCGCAACTATGCCACTCGGGTTGTGCCACGATACCGATACGGAATCCATTGGCCTCGAGCATCCGTCCGAGAATGGCCGTCGCCAAACTCGGATGGTCGACGTATGCATCACCGGTTACGAAGACAACGTCGATCTCATCCCATCCGCGCACCTGAGCCTCCTCTCGACTCATCGGAAGCGGCGTTACCGGGGCGCGCGACCGAGCGCCAGACTGGAGGGACTTAGCAGGATTTGTTGCGTCGGGTTGTGCTCTTGACACCATTGGCAGGTTCTCGACACCGATCCGTCCGCCTCGCACATGCAGGTCGCAGGCATCGGCCGGTGCGGAAGTCGCACGGCCTGAGACCCGCGGCTCGCGGCAACACTCGCGGAAAGGTCCCTTGAATTGGTAGGCAACAGGGTGTTGTGCCCACCACAACCTCGTCCACCAATACTATACCTGCATCCATGAGGCGGTGACAAGGCTCGACGTCACCGTTGTCTGGGGTATGATGCCTGTTTCGCCGAGGAGGATCTACGATCAAGCCGAAAGTCCATGGTTCTCGCGCCGGAACCGACCACCTGATCCAGCCCGGCTACTCCGGAGCCGGGCGATGGTTCTGCGAGCACAAAGCCAAGCGGCAAACGCCGCGGTGGGCCTTGGTCAGCCTGCAGACGCGCTCCTGCTCTTTTTCGGCGCGACTCTGTCTGAGGCGGCCCGTCCTGCGGTCCCCTTCATCTTGGAGCGGAAGCCGATGATCATCATCGATGAGATGTACTGCAAGGGATGCGGCATCTGCATCCACTTCTGCCCCAAAAAGTTGCTCAAGGCCTCCGAGGAGGTGAACAGCCGCGGGTACTACGCACCCTACGTCGTGAACGGGGCTGAATGCAGCAATTGCCAGCAGTGCGAGCTGTATTGTCCCGACTTCGCAATCTTTATCATTGAGGACGAGGAAGGTGGAGACGGCTAGAGCCCGGCAATATTTGAGCGGCCTTTCCGGCAAAATGCGATTCGCCTTGGGCGACGAGGCCGCCGCCTACGGCGCCCTGGTCGGCGGGTGCATATTCTTCGCAGGCTATCCCATCACGCCCGCTTCCGAGGTGGCGGAGACCATGGCTCAGGAACTCCCCCACGTGGACGGTTACTTTGTCCAGTTCGAGGACGAGATCGGCAGCATTGCGGCCGTGATCGGGGCGGCCCGGGCGGGCGCCAAGGCCATGACCGCAACTTCCGGTCCCGGTTTTTCGCTCATGATGGAGAACATCGGTTACGCCATCATGACCGAGACCCCCTGCGTGGTGGTGGACGTCCAGCGCTCCGGTCCCTCGACGGGTCAGGCCACCAAACCCGCCCAGGGTGACATACTTCAAGCCCGGTGGGGGACCCACGGCGACCATGAGATGATCGCCCTGGCCCCCAACTCGGTGCAGGAGTGCTTCGATCTGATGATCGCGTGCTTCGACCTATCGGAGCGTTACCGGCATCCCGTGATTTTCCTCATGGACGGTGAGATCGGGCATCTTCGGGAGAGGCTGACCTTCCCCAACCTTGCAGACGTGCATCTCTTCCCCCGAGGTGGCTTCGACCCTGCCGATGAGTCGGGGCTCATCAAGCCCGTGCGAGAGTATGGCAAAGGGGAGGCCATCCATATCACCGGCTCGACCCATAAGGAAGACGGCATGAGGGACGTAGTGTCCCAGGATGTGCATGAGAGCCTGATCACACGCTTCTACGCTAAGATCGACAGAAACCGGAAGAACATCATCCGGTACGAGGAGCGCTTCATGGAGGATGCCGAGACCGTCGTAGTGTGCTTCGGCGCCGCCTCGAGGGCGGCTCTCGGCGCTGTCAAGCGGGCACGGAACGAGGGGCGAAAGGTGGGATACTTCAGGTTGATCACCATCTGGCCCTTCTGCCAGGAGAAGCTGGCCGGTATCGGGAGGCGCATCAACAAGATCCTGGTGCCGGAGATGAATCTGGGCCAGCTGGCACGCGAGGTGGAGCGGTTTGTGAGCGTTCCGGTCGTACGCGTGTCCAAGATCGGAGGTGTGCCTCATTCCGTGGAGGAGGTCTACGCGGCGATCGTCCGGGAGACGTCATGAGGGAGTACAAACACAAGCTGCTCGGGTACCTGCGCCGAGAGATCCTACCCACCACGCATTGCCCCGGCTGTGGCTGCGGGCAGGTGCTCAATGCCTTCGTCAATGCCATAGACGATCTTGAAATCGACCCGAAGAACATCATCTCCGTGACCGGGATCGGGTGCTCCTCCTGGATTCCAAGCCCATATCTTAAGTGCGATACCCTGCACACCACGCATGGCCGGGCCGTTGCCTTCGCGACCGGGGTGAAGGTGATCAGGCCCCAGGCCAACGTGGTGGTCATTGCGGGCGATGGCGATCTGGCCGGCATCGGCGGCAACCACTTGATCCATGCCGCGCGCCGCAACGTGGGCTTGGCGGTGTTTCTGGTGAACAACTACATCTACGGAATGACCGGAGGCCAGGTATCCCCCACCACGCCCTTCGGCGCTGTGACCACTACCACACCCTACAGCAACGCCGAGTATCCCTTGAACATTGCCGAAGTAGTGGCCGCCGCGGGAGCCAACTACGTAGCCCGGTGGACCACGTATCATATTCGCAAGCTCATAGCGGCGATGAAAGAAGTCCTTCAGAAAAAAGGGTTCTCCTTCATCGAGATCGTCTCGCAGTGCCCGGTGAGCTACGGCCGGCGTGTCGGGCTTCGGGACGGAGTGGCGTTTATGGAGTATTTCAAAAAGAGCTCGGTGGGTGTTGGAACTGCCGAGAATATGAGCGAGGAAGAACTGGAAGGGAAGATCGTTGTGGGCAAGCTGGTTGAGCGCCACCGAATCGAGTTCACCGAAAGCCTCCGGCGAATCAATGAGAGCTGCCAGAAAAGGGCGTCGGGTGAGTGATGAGTTGTCAGTCTTGAGTTATCAGTTATCAGTTGTCAGTCATTAGTAAGGAGAAGCAGCGGATTGTGGCATTTCGGCGGACACAAATAGGCAGAGCCGCGACCGTCAGGGAGCGGCCCGGAATGATCGTGAATCTTACGGGCTCAGGCCTGCAGCAAGAATCAGAGGGCTAACAACCGATGTCTGACGCTTTTGCGGATAAGACACGTAGCACCAACATCAGGCTGGCCGGTTTCGGTGGCCAGGGCATTGTCATGGCCGGATATGTCCTGGGCCATGCAGGCATTTTGGACGGGGGCAACGCCCTGCAGACCCAGTCCTACGGGAGTGAGTCGCGTGGCGGAGCCTGCAAAAGCGATGTGATCATCTCGGAAGGAGAGATCCTGGACCTCGTGCCGCCTGGTCTGGATGTGTTGGTGGCCATGTCTCAGCCTGCTCTCGACAAGTATCTCCCCAACCTGAAGGAAGACGGGATTCTGGTCTACGACAGTGACCTGGTGAAGCCCGGTGACTGTACCATCCGTGCCCTTGGCCTGCCGGCAACGGATATCGCCGAGAAAACCTTCGGCCGCGAGGTGGTGGCCAACGTGATCATGGTGGGCTGCATGGCCGGATTGACCGGCGTGGCATCCCGCAATTCGCTCCGTGCGGCCATTTCCGAGAGCGTCCCACCAAAAACCGTGGATATGAATCTCGCAGCCTTCGAGGAAGGATTCAATAGAGGAGCGAAGCAGGGGCGGAACGCACGTGAGGACAAGGAGTGAATGATGCGTGCGTTGGGCGGGAACGTGCCCGATTCGACACCGTCAGCATTAGCCGACGGTATGGCGCATCGCGACACTTGGGGCGCCGGTGGATGGCTGCTGTTGTGATCAGTTTACGGCGCATGCAGGATCTTGCACGATGAAACGAAGGCTCTCTGAAAACTGGAAGCGGGTCGAGCAACGAATTAACAATGTCTGTCACCGTGCCCAGCGGGACCCCGCTGGTGTCACGCTCGTCGCCGTCACCAAATACGCCAGCCTCGATATTATCCGGACGATGGTGGACCTGGGCTTCACCGACCTTGGCGAGAGCCGGGTACAGGAATTGAGCAAGCGGGCGGCTGCAATCAACGAGTGGCTGGGCCGCCGGGCACGCGACGTAAGTGCCGGGGCCCGTCCCAGGCCGCGGTGGCACATGGTCGGCCACCTCCAACGCAACAAGGTCAAGGCAGTGCTACCCTGGATAGACATGATCCATTCGGTGGACAGTCTCCGTCTGGCCGAGGAGATCGATGCTCAATCCGCCAAGCTCGGCCGTGTCATGCCCATTCTGCTCGAGGTGAATGCAGCGGACGATGCAGACAAATACGGCGTCGCCGTCGCGGCCACCACGCACCTGGCCGAGCAGGTCAATTCGCTGGAGCACATCGAGCTCCGTGGTCTGATGGCGATGGCTCCGTTGACCGACGACGGATTGCGCATCCGACAGGTATTCGGGCGCGTGCGCGAGCTGTTCGACGAGATTGTTGCCGGTCGCATCTGTGGCCCGGAGTTCAAAGAACTATCCCTGGGCATGACCAACGACTTCGAGTATGGCATCGAGGCCGGCGCTACCTATGTCCGGATCGGTACCGCTCTGCTCGAGGGCATCCCGCTCAGTATCGAGCCCGTCTCAAGCCAGAATTGACAAAAAAGAGCCTCGTCTGGCCGTGTCCATGTCGTTTGACCGGACTGTCAGCAACGAAAATGGGCCGGTGGAACCTCCTTGGCCGTTCCTGGTACAATAATAGGCGGAGGACGTTTCTCGAGTTGACGGCGTAGTGTGCCTCTTGAAGCGCCGTGCCGGGAAAGGCAGGTGGATCAATGTCTGGTCGTGATTTTCGCGCTCTAGCAGTAGTAGCGTGGCTGGTCGGCGGATTAATGCTGGTCGTGCCCGCGTTCGCTCAACAAAGGGCTCGTCACAGGGACGGTCGGTCCGAGTTTGAGCAGCCCAGGGAGCAGCCTTGTCCCGAGGAGGCTCATAGGGATCGTTCGCTGCAGATCGAGCGCCGCTTCGGTTTTCCGGATCCGAATCGGCCGTGGGGTCGGCCGCGATACTTGGATCCATACCGTCATCGCCCGCGCGGATACGCCCGGCGTTTCGGCCGACTTCGGGCTTACTACCACGACGACTACACCTACCGATTCGGCGTGCCTTATTACGGCGATCCGTACGGCTACGATCTCGAGCGGGCCTATCGGCAGGGTCTCGCGGACGGCAGCAACTTTGAGCGCTTCGAAATCCAGGCGGAACGAGGCCTGGCAACCTATCAACAGGCCATGGTCACCGGTCACGCGGCGTTTGCGGCGGGTGATTACGGCCTGGCGGTCCGCCAGTTCCTGCTGGCAGTTACGACGAACCAGGGTGATCCCACCTCGCGCCTGTGCGCTGCTCACGCCCATGTTGCTCTAGGTGATTACCAGCCGGCGGCTCGGCTCTTGAGGCGAGCAATCGAGCTGCAGCCCAAGCTCATCTACCTGCCGATGGACATCCGCAACGCGTATGGAAACCGGACGGACTTTCTCAAACATATCGGGGCCCTTCGCGACGCGGTTGACAGCGACGCGGATAACTGCGACCTGTGGTTCGTACTGGGTTACTGTTACTTCTTCTCGAACAACATGACCAAAGCTGCTGAATCACTTGCAAGTGCAGCCAGGCTGTGGCCGGAGGATAAGATCGTCGTCCGCCTTGCCAATCTGGCACGAGTGTCCGCGCAGCGGTCTGAAAAAGCTCCGACCGAACGAAAATCACTCCGTCGTAGGCATGATCTTTAGCTGTGGCGAACTCAGCCGGGCGTCCTTTCCATTTCCGCGCTTCACAGACGCGGGTTATCCGGTCACAATCTGAGCATGCGCAGTACGAGCGGTGGGCTTCAGGATGATATGGCATCTTCTATCGGGTCTACGGTGCCGCGCGGTATGATTACGGTCATCGCCGGCTGCATGTTCAGCGGGAAAACCACGGAATTATTGCGTAGGCTCAGTGAGTTACCTCCGCTTTCCATCCTGGTATTCAAGCACGTGATCGATCAGCGCTACCGGGCCGATGCCGTAGTGTCACACGACGGTGAAGCGCGGCCGGCCATTCGGATCGCGTCCGCGGAAGAAATTATGGATCATCTTCGACCGGGGATTGAGGTCGCCGCCGTCGATGAAGCCCACTTCTTCGACGTCAATCTTGTCGACGTTACGCGTGGACTGGCTGACCGTGGTATTAGTGTCATTACGACGTCACTCGACCGGGATAGCTGGGGTCGCCCCTTTACCGTGGCGGAGCGCCTCTGCACGATAGCCGATGAGTCGGTTGTGAAATACGCCGTCTGTAGCGGATGCGGTGTTGTGGCCGACCGTACACAGCGGTTCACCCCGATCATCAACGGCAACATGGTCGGCGGGCCCGAGAGTTACGAAGCCCGTTGCCGGAAGTGTTGGGTGCCGCCCCCGGAACCGGCGCCAAACGACACGGTGCCGCAAGGCGCCACGGAGCGATAGGCCGCGTTGACCTCACCCCGAGCCAATAGGTTCCCAGATAATCTCGGCGGCGTTGAAGACCGGTCCTTCCGTGCAGCACAGCCGGTACCGCCATCCGTCTGGATCGGTGTGGTCACGAACTGGCACAACACATGACTGGCACAGGCCCGTGCCGCAAGCCATGGCCCGCTCCATGCATGCGTAACATTCGATATCCCGCTCAACGCAGTACTCAGCGACGAACCGCATCAGGGGCTCCGGCCCGCAGGTGTAAACAACAAGATCGTCCTGCGGGACCGGGTTGGCCTTATGATAGACCGCCATCGCCGCACCGATATGGCCGCGAAAACCGAGGGAACCGTCGTCCGTGCTGATGACGACAGGCGCGTCGTTTTGCGCGAACTCATGGCAACAGAGCGTTGCACAGCGGGCATCGTCGGCCGGACGGACGGATGGCTCCAAGGTCAAAGCAAGCAGGTCACTGGTTTGCGCACCGCAGAACGCAACCGCACGCACGCTCGCGTTTCGCAGTGCCTCAGCCAGCCAGAGCATCGGCGGTAAACCCACACCACCAGCCACCAACCAGGCAACCTGTTTGCGGTTGTGAATGGGAAACCCGTTGCCGAGCGGGCCTAGCAGGCTGAGACGATCCGTCACCGAAAGCGATTTCATCCAGCCGGTTGCCGCTCCGACCACGCGGTAGATCACATCAAGATTAATGCCTTCGGACACGTCTCGAAGACCGGCGATACTGAAGGCGCGGCGTAACATCGGGGCGGAGCGTTTGGCTGTGTGGGCATCGTGCGGTGCGCGCCGGCTGGAGTCCCAGGTACGATAGCCGCTCGGCGAATCGGGCTCAGAACTCAGATGAACAAACTGACCCGGGATTGCTCCGGGAAACATATCCAGGCTAAGTGTCAGGCGGTAATGCTCACGGCAGAGCTGCTGATTAGCCACAATGCCGGCTGTCTGAATGACGGCGTCTCTGCGGTCGTTTGTGATGTTCACCCTCTCCGATGCGGAACGCATCCCACGGCAGGCGCAAAAAAACTTCCGGAACCGGAGCATAGCTGCGATCCCGGAAGTTCGCCACGGCTAAAGAAGCCGCATCTATCGGGCAACGCATCGCGTTGTCTTAACAACCCGACGCCTACAATACGCGGGACTGTTCCTCACCTGCTTTTCTAGCCCAGATACTCCCGGCTGTCAACGATCAGATTCTTGTTAATCACACAGCTCACGGTTCCATAAGGTTCGTATTTACAAGAAGTTAGATCGACTAAAGTAGCAGCGTGTTTACGGAACCCAGACCGTCAAGCTTCGCCTGCGTATGTTCCGATCCGGGGCGCTCAATCGGACTCGCCAAGCTGGCACAGACACCGCGCACCATGTGTCGTCAGGGCTTGGTGCGATGTAACCTCCCTGTCAGACATAGGTTAGCGAGTTGGGCCTACCCGCGATGGACATGCCACACGTATGCTTATGTGGTACCCACGCGCCGCGGGGCTAGCCGGGGACACACGCATCATGCGGTGCTCGCCGGTCAGCCCCGTTTTTCACAGCGTATCCCACCGAATACGACCAACCAGGAATGCAGATCGGTTAGCATGGTCTAGGATGCATGGGCGAACCGAAGGGTAGGCTGCTATGGCGCAGGAAGAGCCGAACCGGTTTGTAGAGTGGTTTCACTTGCTTCGAGGGCAAGTACCGGTTGTCCGGCAGCACCTCAAGGATTGGGTAGAGGCCGTGCGGGAGGAACCGGCCTTGATCTGGCAGACGACAGCGGTCCGGTACGCGGTCTACGGTTTGGGCGCTGTTGTGTTACTATGGGGAGCTTCCCAAGTTGCGGGAACGATCGCACCGCCTGCCACCGTGAGACCCCAGGCTAAGACGGCCGACTTCCACGTTGTCTGTACCAATCCAGACTGCCGGCATCACTTTGTGATTCATCGCGAGTTTGGCTATCGGGAATTTCCCGTTGACTGTCCGAAATGTCAGAAGAGAACCGGCGCACAGGCGCGACGGTGCAACTCGGCAACGTGTCGCGGCCGGTGGGTGCCCTTGGAGAGGCAAGATGGTAAGCTGTACTGTCCTGTATGCGGCGCCCAGTTCGAGTGAGCGTCGTGTCAGCCATTTGGGCTGCTGCCTGATGCGGGTGCGGCAGTTGCCAATGGTGCTACACTACCTGCGATCAGAAGGGCGGCTTGGGGAATGAAGACATGATTGAGGGCATTACACTTCTGTGCGGTACAGCCGCGTCGATCGGGTTTCTTCATACTGTTCTGGGACCCGACCACTATTTGCCGTTTGTAGCCATGTCGCGGGTTGGCGGCTGGTCGCTCGCCAAGACCGTAATCATTACTCTGGTGTGTGGGATAGCCCACGTGCTCAGCTCCGTCGCATTGGGAGTTATCGGCATTGCATTCGGCGTGGCCCTCCTGAAGCTCGAGGCCATCGAAGGTCTCCGGGGTGATCTTGCAGGCTGGCTGCTTTTGACATTCGGGCTGGTCTACTTCGTGTGGGGCGTGCGCCGGGCCATCCGCAATAAGCCACATGCACACCCGCATGCCCACGTGGACGGCGTCATCCATGCCCACAGGCACGTGCACGCCGGCGGGCACGTTCACGTCCATCAGCAAACGGATTCCTCCGCGTCCGAACACGGCCCCGGAACCGTACGGACCGGTTCAATGACTCCCTGGGTGCTCTTTACCATTTTCCTATTCGGCCCCTGCGAACCGCTGATTCCGTTACTCATGTATCCGGCCGCCAAGGGCCAAATGTGGCACGTGGTTCTGGTCACGGCGATATTTGGCACCACGACGATCGCCACGATGGTTACCATAGTGGTGATGGCGCACGCCACTGTGGGGCGCATGGCGTTTACCCGCTTCGAGCGATATGGTCATGCTTTGGCGGGGTTCGTCGTGCTTGTGTGTGGTGCAGCTATTAAGGTGGGCCTATAGCGGTTCTGACGCGCCGATGTGGCGACACGCGCCATACGTGACGCTGTGTCCCTCGCGATTGCGTAGTCGGGGCACCCACGCGCGGCGTTACTTACGGTCTCTTGATCTCATCGAGAGGCCGATCACGAGGGGCAAACCAGCGATGACCATGCCCGTACCGAGCAAGTCAAGAGGGTGGCCTCAACAATAAGCCAGCTTCAAACCCACCCCGGCCAGTGGTATCAACGCAAAAGCCCAAACGAGTTTTCCGGTCACGATCTTTCTCTCCGGATAACTGCAAGACCCACGTCAAGCACCTCCCACAGAGGAATCAGTATACTCAAAGGCCCCATAACTCACCTGCCCCGATCCAGGGCGGTTCGGGAGCTTGTAGACGCTTAGTACTACGTCAGCTCTGCGGGTTGTGATCACCACTTTGTGATGCAGGTGCCGATGCGGCCGGCCACGGCGTCGGTCGCCCGGTCGAGCGGGCCGATGATGACCCGGGCGTTGTCGCCGGCCACACTGCTGAGAAAGTCGATCGCCCCCTGAACCTTCGGCCCCATGGAACCGGGTGGAAATTGCCCCTCGTCCATCCAGCGGCGAGCCTGCTCAACGGTCATCCGGTCGATGGGCTGCTCATCAGGCTTGCCGAAGTTGATGCTGACCCGATCGACGTTGGTAAGGTTCATCATCATGTCGGCGCTTAGCTCGGCAGCGAGCAAAGCACTGGCCAGGTCCTTGTCGATCACTGCCGCCAACCCGCAGAGCCCCTTCTGCGGATCACGCACGACCGGGATGCCGCCTCCGCCGCAGGCAACCAGCAGGTCGCCGGCCTCTACCGCGTGGCGAATGTTCTCTATCTCCATGATCCGCTTGGGACACGGCGAGGGCACCACGCGCCGGTACCGGCCCGGGGCCATCTCCTTGATCGTCCAGCCCTCTTGTCTGGCAAGGCGCTCGGCGTCATTTTTGGTGAGCATCCTACCGATTGGCTTCGTCGGATTACGAAATGAAGGATCATCGCGATCAACGAGTACGTTCGTGATGATCGTCGTGATGACCGCATTGTTTCCACGGCTGGCAAGTTCGTTCATAAGGGTCTGGGCTATCATGTAGCCCATGCCGCCTTGGACGTGGGCCACGGCTACCTCCATGGGCAGCGGATATATGATGCCGGCGGCGGCTTCGTTGCGAAGCAGGAAGTTGCCGATCTGCGGGCCGTTGCCGTGCGTGATGACAAGCTGATGCCCCTCTTGGACGAGGTCGGCCAGCGCCTTGGCTGTCATGCGCGAATTGGCGAACTGCTGGTCAACATCGCCCTCCTCATCCGGTCGGGAAATGGCGTTGCCACCGAGTGCTGCGACAATCAATGGTCTATCTGCCATAGGCACATCCTGCGTTCGCCGCCGGCGAACACTTATCATTCGGCATGTCTGGGGCCTAACCGCCCCATTATACACCAGTGGGTCAGCCCGCCAGATGAACCATCAATGCGTTCTGGGCGTGCATGCGGTTTTCAGCCTGATCAAAGATGACGGAGTTGGGCAGCCGCGAGGTCCGATAGTCGATCTCTTCGCCGTAGTGGGCCGGTAGACAATGGAGAATAATCGCATCCGGATTGGCCATACTGACTGTCTCGGCGTCGATGCGGTATTTCGTGAACAGCTTCTTACGCTGGGCAACCTCGCCTTCCTGCCCCATCGACGCCCAGACATCGGTATACAGAACTTCCGCACCGGCGGCGGCGCTCAAGTCATTCGACACGGTGATCTTGGAACCTGTCGACGCCGCTACTTCGATCGACCTTTTTGCGACCTCTTGCTTGGGCTCATACCCCGGAGGCGTAATGATGGTCATGTGCATGCCCATCCTGGCCGCACCGAACATCAGCGAATGGGCGACGTTATTTCCATCGCCGATATAGCAGGCTTTGAGGCCTTCCAGCCTGCCCTTGCGCTCCAGGATGGTTTGGAAGTCGGCAAGCACCTGACAGGGATGCTCGAAATCACTCAGCCCGTTGATTACGGGTACCGTCGCGTACTTCGCTAGCTCGTCTACGACGTCATGGCCGAAAACGCGGGCCATGATGATGTCGGCGTAGCGCGACAGCACGATGGCTATGTCCTCGGTGATCTCGCGCTTCCCCAGGCTGATGTCGCTCGGAGCCAGGTAGATTGCATGCCCGCCGAGCTTGGTCATTCCGGTCTCAAACGAGACCCGGGTGCGAAGCGAGGGTTTCTGAAAGACCATGGCCAGGGTCTTGCCTTTCAGCGGCAACGATTCCGCGCCATATCCTTCGGTTCGCATCCGCTTAGCGGTGTCCAGAACTGTAAGGATCTCTTCCTTGGAGAAATCCAACATTGATATAAAGTTGCGGCCTTTGAGATCAGCAGTCACCTGTCAACACTCCGCCAAAAATAAATCCGCGAGGATTGTAGTCGCGGCAACACACATCTGTGGGAACGACTTTCCAGTCGGTCATTTTACAGGTTGCAATGCCTGTCACAGATACCTGCTCTACGCCAACACCTTTTGCAGTCGCTCGAAGGCCCAGTCGATCTCGTCCCTGGTGATGCACAACGGTGGTGCCAGGCGCATGACCTGCTCGTGGGTATCCTTGCAGAGCATCCCTTCATGCATGAGCTCTTCGCAATACTCCCGGGCCTTACCGGCTGAGGTGTGGAACTCTATGCCCACCCACAGCCCGCGACCGCGAATATCCTTGACCTTGTTCGTCTTGAGCGTCCTTAGTTTGCCAAAGAGGTACTCGCCCTGCTGGTTGGCGTTGTCCTGATACTTGTTGGTCTTGAGGATTTCGATGACCTTGCGGGCAATCGCACAGGCCAGCGGGTTGCCGCCAAACGTGCTGCCGTGATCGCCGGGCTTAAAGACGCCCAGAATCTCACGACTCGAAACGATGGCGGAAATCGGCATGATGCCGCCGCCCAAGGCCTTGCCGAGAACGAGAATGTCCGGTTTGACTCCCTCATGGTCGCAGCAGAAGGTTGTGCCGGTGCGTCCCAGGCCGGACTGAATCTCGTCCAGGATAAACAGCACGTTCTTCTCGGTGCACAGTCCGCGCACCTGTTTAAGGTAATCCGGCGGCGGAATCAGGATACCGGCCTCACCCTGAATGGGCTCGACCAGAAAGGCAACGGTGTTGTCGTCAATCGCGCTGTCAAGCGCCCCGATGTCGCCGTACTTGATGATCTTGAAGCCCGGCGTAAACGGACCGAAACCGGCCCGGCATGCCGGATCGGTGCTGAAGCTAATGATCGTCGTGGTCCGGCCATGAAAGTTGTTGGCGCAGCAGATGATCTTGGCCTTGCCCTCGGGGACGCCCTTTTTCATGTAGCCCCACTTGCGGGCGGTTTTTATAGCCGTCTCGACGCCCTCCGCCCCGGTATTCATGGGCAGGACGGCCTCCATGCCGCAGAGGTCGGCAAGCTCCTTGCACATTGGGCCTAGCTGATCGTTGTGGAAGGCCCGTGAGGTAAGCGTCACTCGTTTAAGCTGCTCTTTCGCAACGGCTACAAGCTCGGGGTGACAATGGCCGAAGTTGATGGCCGAATAGGCCGCCAGCATGTCCATGTACCGCTTGCCCTCGACATCTTCGACCCAAACGCCCTCGGCCTTGGCGACCACGATCGGCAGCGGATGATAGTTATGGGCTGCATAACGCTCGACCAGGTTAATGTGCTGATCACCGGTCATGTCTGTCGGCTCGATTGTTGGTGCTACGCTCATTGCAAACCTTCACTTTTCAATGCGTGGGACGGTACACAGGCGGGGTATGTTCACGGAATCGTTCCGGCACCGCCGGCGGACCCCAATCGCAGGTACCAGAGGCGCAAGTAGTATTCGTCGTTGGCCTCAGGCCGAGCGGGAGTATAGCCCAATGCGTCTGAAGATACCACCCAGGCGACACCCTGGAGATGTTAAGCATTCCAGCGCAAGATTCGATGCGGTTTAACGTACCTGAAGAAGGATGGGCTCGCTAATACCCGAGTCCCAGCGTGGCGATAGACCCCTGGGGGCACCGCCCCTCTGGGGTGTGTGGTGAGGGACACCGCCAGTGCTCGGACTGCGCCCAGGGATAGTTGCGACCGCCCCATCGGAGCTGTGGGACGCAGACAGCGATGTGGCATCAGGTTGTGGCTGCTCGCTGGCTCTCGCGGTGTGGATAGGGTGCTTTCCGCTCCCTGACGGTCGCGGTTCGGAATGCCCAGGCGGCACGGAATGGCCAGGCGCGGTTCGGTCTAGCGCAGTGGCACCGGCTCGGCGTCCAGGCCGTAGCGTTTCATTTTCTTATAGAGCGTTGTCCTATTGATGCCCAATTGCTGAGCGGTCAGTTGCCGGTTCCACCCGTTGGACCGAAGGGCGACTTCGATGATGCGTTTTTCCGGTTCTTCCAAAGCTTCTTTCAACGGCACCGGTTGATACGTGATAGCCGGCTGTAGCGATGCGGATGGTTCCGTCAACTTAGGCGGAAGGTCTCCGGTGCCAATATAGTGTCCCTTGCACAGCACGACGGCGCGCTCCACCGCGTTTTCAAGCTCGCGGACGTTTCCGGGCCAGTGATAGCCCTGAAGAACCTGCATGGCCTGGTCCTCAAAATCGAGGATCTCGCGTTTCATATCGGCGCTGAAACGCTCCAGGAAGTGCCTGGCCAATAAGGGTATATCGCTGACGCGCTCGGACAGTGCCGGCATGTCGATGGCGACCACGTTGATGCGATAATAAAGGTCTTCACGGAATCGCCCGGCGTGGACCTCGGCCTCCAAGTCCGTGTTGCTGGCCAGGATGACGCGTACATCGACGGTCTCGGTCTTGTTGCTTCCCACCGGCTCAAACTGGTGCGACTGCAGGAAGCGCAGCAGCTTGACCTGTAGGGCCGGCGAAGCGGCTGCGACCTCGTCGAGGAATACGGTACCGCCCGCAGCGGCCTTGAACTTACCCGGCTTGTTGGCCACCGCCCCGGTAAAGGCTCCGCGAAGGTGGCCAAACAGCTCGCTTTCCAAGAGCGTTTCCGGGATCGCCCCGCAACTGACCTCGACAAACGGCTGGTTGCGACGTTCGCTTCGCTGGTGAATGACCTCCGCGATAAGTGACTTGCCGGTGCCCGAAGGCCCCAGGATTAGCACGGTCACCTTGGAACCGGCCACCGCTTCGACCAGGTCGAAGACTTTGAGCATCCGATAGTCCTGCCCCAACACGGCGTCGAGACCGTAACGCTGGTCGAGTCTCTCTTTGAGAACCCGGTTCTCCCGCAGGATGGCCTGCTGGTTGATGGCCCGTTCGACACAGACCTTCAGTTCGTCATCGATGATCGGCTTGGTCAAATAGTCGTACGCCCCCATCTTGATGGCTTCGACGGCACTTTCGATCGTGCCGTAGCCGGTCATCATGATGACGACTGTCTGGGTATACCGCTTGCGCACGACGTGGAGCAGCTCGAAGCCGTTGCCACCGGGCATGTTGACGTCGGTGATGATCAGATCAGCCGGTTGACGTTCCAGGGTCTGAAGGGCGTCTCTGAATGAAAGGGCCGGCTCGACGTTATAGCCTTCGAGACGCAGATACTCACTAAGCGAATCAAGGATGATCCGGTCGTCATCAACGACCAGGATGCGTGCTTGGGTATCGATAGTGGGCATCAGGACATTCCCCGGACAGTGGGTGGTCAGCGCGGCGGTTTGGCCGGTTCACTGACTTTCGTGTCGGCGGTGGATGCCGTCAGTGGTGACGGGCGGTGGCACTCCTCCATTGGAATGCGCACGGTGAAGACCGCGCCACCTTCATCGGCCGGTTCAGCAGTGATGGTACCGTGCATGTCTTCAATGAAATCCTTGCAGATGGCCAGCCCCAGCCCGGTCCCCTTGCCCGCCTCTTTGGTGGTGAAAAAGGGCTTGAAGATCTGCTCGATGGGCTCGGGGAGTCCCACGCCGGTGTCGGACACCTGGATGATCACCTGGTCATCGACCAGCCCGGTGGTGATCGACAGTCTCCCACCGTCGGGCATCGCGTCGACAGCGTTCTTGATCAGGTTGCAGCAGACTTGATAGAGCCGGCTCCCCCGAACTGCAGGCATATCCTGGTTGTGGAAATCTGCGGCTACGACAACGCCGTTTGCATCAGCAGTGGACGCGGTGCTTTTGATGGCCTGTTCGATTACCTCATTGATGTTCATCTCATCGAACTCACCGTCGGTAGTCCGGGAGAATTCGAGCAGTTCACTGATAATCTGCACCATGCGAATCAGCCCGATGCGAGACTCGGCCAGGTAGGCTTTCACTTTGGAGTCCGGGGCGTCGGAAGCGACCCGCATGGCCAGATTGATGTATCGCAGGATTCCGTCCAACGGGTTGTTCAACTCATGGGCAACGCGAGTAGCCAGCTTGCCGAGCGACGCCAATCGTTTAGACACTTCCAGTCTTTCCTCGACAGCCTCCTGTCTTTGCCCTTCCTCGATCAGGATCACGGCGCCGGTGACGGGTTGCGAGCCGCGCTCGCGCAGTGGAGTGCAGCGGACGGTAACCAGCACCGGTGATGATCCGGCCGACAGACGTAAGGCGGCCTCGAACCGCAATGCTTGACCTTCATCAATGACCCGAGGCAGCTCGGTAGACCAACCCTCAAAGGGCTCTAGAAAGCGCGCCTCTTTAAGCACCGATGATAGGTTGGGGTCGTCCGGTAACCACGACGCGCCCGTTGTGTTGCGGTAGCAAATGGTCCCGTTCCGATCGACGACCAGAACAGCCACGTCCAAGCTGTCCAGAACGGCGGACGCGAACTCGGGTGGTCGAACGCCACTGGCGGGCAAAGAGGTTTGAGATTGCGTATCAATAGTCATGCGAAACGCTCGACGGTTGTATCAAGACCTATGGGACCCACCCCCCTCTGTGGGGCCGACCTACTCTATGGGACCGACTTTCCAGTCGGTCAGAAGACAGACCAGAAAGCTCGTCCCGCAACAGGCAGCATCACAAGCCTTGGGGGCAGCTTATGTGGATGCACTGCCCGGCGCTCCGCCGGGATGTTGCTCCCACACAACGCCGCGCACGATCCTTCTGTTTAATCGGCAACGTGTCGATCCGCTTCCAACGAACGTTGACTTTGCCCAACATGACCGTGTTGCGGTCGGATAACATTCGGGAAGTATGCCACAGTTTGACTTGTCAGGCCGTATTTTAGCGGACGCCTCCACGGCCAAGCTAGTGCTTGACCATGCCACACCACCGTAGACTTTAGCCTGCGCGGAGGTGTGATACGATCTGACCTCCCAGGCCCTTCTTATTCGGCATGAGGGTGTGATATCAGCGACGAGCCGGTCATGGCCTCCGGTTTGGGCAGGCCAAGAAGCTCCAAAGCGGTTGGGGCGATGTCGGCCAGGCTGCCGCCGGTGTGCAGCGTGCATTCCCGATAGCGCTGGTCGACAACGATGAACTCGACATCATACGTCGTGTGGGCGGTGTGCGGGCCACCGGTGTCCGGGTCGATCATCTGTTCGCTATTTCCATGGTCGGCGGTTATCAGAAGCCCACCGCCTCTAGCCAGCACTGCCTCGACGACGCGGCCGACACATTTATCGACGGTCTCAATGGCACGCATGGCGGCCTGCAAATCACCGGTGTGACCGACCATGTCACCGTTGGCGTAATTGATCGCGATGAAATCGTCCCAGCCCGTCGCGATTCGCCTGAGGACGACATCCGTCACCCCATAGGCCGACATCTCCGGCTTGTGGTCATAGGTGGTCACGTCACGGGGCGAGGGCACCAGGTGCCACTCTTCGCCGCGGAACGGCTGGTCACGGTAGTCGTTGAAGAAGAACGTCACATGGGGATACTTCTCAGACTCGGCACAGCGGAACTGATTCAAATCCCGCTCACTGAGATATGAACCGAGAATGTCCTGCAACTTCGGAGGCTTGTTGAACGCCACGTGGACCGGCAGATCCTCCTCGTAACGGGTCATGGTCACGAAGTACAGGTAGAGCTTGGAACCCCGCTTGAAGCCCGTCCTGCGTCCGTCCAGCCCTTCCCCCTCGAACGGAAACTCATTGTAGACGAACGCCTTGGTCAGCTCCCGTGGCCGATCGCCTCGATAGTTGAATAAAACCACGCTGTCACCGTTGCTTATCGTGGCTACGGATCCGTTGCTGTTTGTTACCAGGCTGGGGACGACGAACTCGTCGCCGGTACGACTTGGCTCCGATGGATGGTCGTAGTAGTCGCGAAGGGCCTCTACTGCTGACGAGAAGTGCTTGCCCTCGCGATGGGTCAGCATCCGGTAGGCTTTTTCAACGCGATCCCAGCGTCTGTCGCGATCCATCGCGTAGTACCTGCCGACAACACTGGCCACCGGGTTGACGCCGGCCTCACGACACCTGGCTTGAATTGTCTCGACAAAATCCACCCCGCTGTGCGGCGGCGTGTCACGACCATCGGTAAACGCGTGTACGAAGACGCGATTGCCCGGGAATCTGCCCCTCTTGACCATCTCCAACAGGCCGTAAAGATGATCGAGGTCGCTGTGGACTCTGCCGTCGCTGCATAACCCCATGATGTGGATGTTGCTGCCTCTTTTGACCGCATGATCGAACGCCCCAACGAGAGCATGGTTGGAGAAGAACGAGCCGTCGTGAATCCGGCCGGTGATGCGTATGATCTCCTGTTCGACGATTCGTCCGGCGCCGATGTTCTGGTGACCGACTTCGCTGTTGCCCATAATGCCTTCGGGCAGGCCTACTGCGGTCCCGCTGGTGTGGATGAGGGCGTGGGGGTAACGGCTTCGGAGGCGGTCATCGACCGGTGTTCTCGCAAGGTGGATGGCGTTGGCGTGGTTCCACTCGGGATAGGGGTTGGACCCCCACCCGTCGCGGACGATAAGGACAATCGGTCTGCCCTGAGGTTGGCTCACCCACTCTCTCCAACTTGCGCCGAGCCGCAGGCATCAGCCTGCGCGGAGCTCCGCCCGGGTTACGACCCGCGGCTCATTGTCAACAATCAATCTCCCCTGCGTACAACGCAAGTTCATCCTCAAAGGACCGCATACGCATATCGAATGCTGTCTCAGCCAGAGTGTGATCGCAGACACTATCCTCTTGCGACATCTGTACCTGACCGGCATCGAACCGGAACGTGCCGATCGAGGGTGCAGCCAATTCCACAAGCGCCATCGGCGGTGCCGACAAAGCTGCCATCACCTTGGCCCCCGAAACCGGCAGGGAGGCGAACGGCTTCCAGCGTTTCGCCCCAGGCATCATGGCCCGGCAGGTATTATACAACTCGATCCATGAGTATGCTTTCGGACCGCCAAGGGGAAACACCTTACCGAAAGTATCGGCACGGCCCAATGCCTCAACAATGCAAAATGCAACATCCTTCACCGACACCGGCTGCACTTTCGCCTGGCCGCTCCCGAAATAGGGAATCACCGGCGGTACGAGTCCGCAGATGAACCGTTTAATCATCCTCATAAACTCGCCCTCGGGGCCGTGAATGAGGCTCGGGCGGAAGATGGTCCAGTCCAGACCGCTTTGAGTGACGTACTCTTCAGCCGCCCATTTCGTCCGGTGGTAGGTCGAAACCGCGCCGGGTCGGGTGCCCAGGGCCGACATGTGCACGAATCGCTTGATCCCGGCCTCGTCAACCGCATCAATGACGTTTCGGGTACCTTGTGCATGAACGCGCCTGAAGGTCTGCCCTTTGAGCCGTCGGGCAATGATTATACCTACCAGATGGATAGCCGCCCGGCTCAGCTTGGCCGCGTGACGCAAGGCGTTGCGGTCGCCCAGGCTACCTTGGACGATGGCCAGCCGGTCGGGGTCAACGTGGGGATGTTGGCCGATCAGCTTCTGCCGAGATCGAACCAAACACACCGGCCGAAGCCCACGGGCGAGCAACTCACGTACGACACTCCGACCGACGAATCCGGTCGCACCGGTCACCATGATGTTCTGGACTGCCGAAGATTCGCTCACACCGGGTCTCCTCTCGGCCCCACGCCCGAACGGGCGGAATCGTACAGTCACCGCTATTTCCGGTCAAAGACTGAGTCGTTCAAAGGCGGTTGGGGTCGGCAAGCACTGGCGGCCTGTTGGCCGAACCGTTGCGCCAACGTCGAAGTTGACTCGGGGCTATACCCGAAGCGGTGGAAGCCAACGTGACCTGTAATTGACGGCGACGCTCGAATAGATGTCAGACGGCTGGGTCAGCCTTCCAGCATCGAAGCGATCTCTTCGGTTGTTGGAGCGGGCGGAATCCGTTGAATGGGTACGTTATGCTCGTCGAGACGGATGACCCGAGGTCGGTACCTGCCCTCGCGTACCTCGGCCTCATCCACCCAGCAGAACGACATGATGATGATTCGGTCACCCACACAGCCACAGCGGGCTGCGGCCCCTTTTAGGACAATCCGACGGGAGCCGAACGGCTCGGCAATCGCATAGGTTTCGAGCCGGCTGCCGTTGTTGATGTTTGCTACCAGCACCTTTTCATACTGATAGAGACCGACCGCCTCCATCAGCTCAACGTCGATCCCCAGGCTGCCCTCGTATTCGACCTGGGCGTGGGTTATGCGGGCCTGATGCAGCTTGGCCTTGAGCATCTCAAGTTTCATTGTGCGGGTTCCTGCTATCCCTGCCGCGACATTGTTCATTGTCCCTCCTCTCGCCGCCTTTGTCAAACGGCCGCACCGGGCCGAGAACTGGCGGATCGGCCGGGAGGGTCGCCGGAATTGCGCTTGTGTTGCGTCTCCGCGGCGCGGTATAATCGAGCATGCCCAGCCGGCATCGACCGGTTGTCCCGAGGAGGGGACTTGCCAACGAACAGCGCGTTTCTTGAATGGAGGGAATGAATGTCTCGCGACACACACCGACTGCCCGTACTTGCTCTTGCGATGATCCTGGCCTGGATTGGCGCACCGGCGGCGACACGAGCGCAACAGGCTCAGCCGATCACGGACGGCCCGTTACATGTGGATCCCAGAGGACAATCGCGCGTCTTACGACCCCTGCACGGTGGCCCATTGACTCGAGCGGATATCGAGGCTCTGAGGGAGGAGGGGCGAGCCAAGGGATGGACGTTTGAGGTGGGGCATAACTCCGCTACGGACCGTTCGCTCGACGACCTGTGTGGTTTGATCATTCCGCCGGATTGGGAGCCGCCGCAGGTCCGCGGAATCCCCGCCGCACCAAGGGAGGAGCTCCCGACTTTCTTCGACTGGCGGATTCTACGCGGTACGACCTCGATGAAAGACCAGGGCGCATGCGGTAGCTGCTGGGCGTTCTCCGCGGTGGCTCCGATCGAAAGTGCCATCCTAATTAAGGAGGGTGTCGAGACCGATCTCTCTGAGCAATGGCTTGTGAGTTGCACTTACGCCGGGAGCTGCAACGGAGGCAATCCCGACTTAGCGTTGTATGAGTTCCTGTGCACTGAACAGGGGGCCGTTCTCGAGGAGGATTTTCCCTATGAGGCTGCTGATGTCGCATGTGGCGGACCCTACGACCATCCCTATTGCATCGATGACTATTTCTGGGTTGGCGATTATCTTCTCGAGCACGTGCCGTACCTGAAACAGGCGATTCTCGATTACGGCCCGATCTTGGGGGCCCTGGTCGCGGACCCTGCTTTTCAGGCCTATATGGGCGGAGTCTTCAACGCGGATTCCACACAGGGAAGCGGCCACAGTGTCGCCCTGGTCGGATGGGATGACAATCAAGGCACAAACGGCGTATGGATCCTGCGCAATTCCTGGGGTCCTGATTGGGGTGAATACGGCTATATGCGCATCGAATACGGATGCTCCTTCATCGGCTTTTATTCGATTGCCGTAGACTACAATCCATCCGACTGTAACCACAATAGCATTCCCGACAGCCAGGACTTCGCGAATTGCAGCGGCCAGATGTGGTGCGACGACTGCAACGCCAACGGGCTTCTCGACGGGTGCGAGCAGGACTGCAACGACAACGGCATTCCGGACGACTGCGATATCGGGAGCGGATTCAGCCCGGATGTCAACGTGAACTTTCTTCCCGACGAATGTGAAACCGACTGCAACGGTAACGGGCAGTTCGATTTCTATGAACTCCAGGATGACCTGGACCTGGACATTGACCGCAATCTAGTCCCTGATGAGTGCCAGGATTGTGACGATGACGACATCTGGGATTGGGATGATCTTGGCCGACCCGACGGCTTGCTCGTGGTTAGCGCGGGCAACGGGCTGGTCAGAGTCTTCTATCCCGATGTGGGAGCGGCGGTTGGTTCGTACGGCGTGGGACATCTCCAAGAGCCCTACGACGTCGTCGTGGGTCCCCAGCGCCATCTTTACGTCAGCAGCAGTGGTGACAACCGTGTCGTCGAGCTGGACACGTTGGGCAACTATGTTGGCGACCTGAACCCGTGCGGCACCTATCCGACCGGTCTGGCCTTTGGCCCCGACGGCAACCTGTACATCGCCAGCCGGGATACCAACAGCGTGTTTAGGTACGACACGACCGCAAACGCCTGCCTGGGAGAGTGCGTCGCTCCAGGTGCTGGTGGGCTGGCCGCGCCCTATGGTCTGACATTTGACCCCCAGGGGCACATGTTTGTCTCCAGCAGCGGCAACAACCAGGTGATTCAATATGACCTGTCCTGGCAGTTCGTACGGAGCTTCACAGATACTCAGTTGCTGAACCCGCGCGGGTTGGCCTTCCATCCCGGTGGCGATCTACTCGTCGCCAGTTACGGCAATACGCAGGTGTTGAGATTCGATATTCAGACAGGCGGTTACCTGGGAGTGTTCGCATCGATGGGCGCCGGGCCCGGGGCGGTCCAGGGACTGGTTTACGGTCCCAACGGCTACCTTTACGTCATCACTTACGGCGGCGGCGTCGTGCGAATATACGAGTGCGATGGGGAGACTGGAAGATCATGGCGCACGTTCAATCGCGCCGACCCGGACTTGGACACTCCCGCCGGCCTGGCGTTCTACCCGCCTTCACCCGAGGACAGCAATCATAACTACATTCCGGACGACTGTGAGGAGTGTCTTCCGTCCATCGCTCCGTTACCTGAGAGGTTCGTTGCGGCCAAGAACCGCTATTTGTCCATCCGGCCAGGGAACGCAGGAAGCCACACAGCCTTGCGGGTAACGTTCATGGACCTCCCGGATGAATTTACAGACTTCGAGGGTCAGAAGAGATGGGCCGGCCCGCCACGGGAGTTGTGTGAGAACGCGGGGCAGGACGTTCCGCCGGCCGAAGGCTGCGGCCCGGCGCCTGGGCTCGAAATCCTCACAATGTGGGCTGCAAAGCTCCAATGTGAGCCGTATTACACCGATTGGGGTTCGCTGGGGACGGTGCACCTGTACAGCGACGGTATCGTGCCCGGCAGCACGTACGCCATCCAGGCCCTTGACGAAGCTTGTGACGATACAATCGAGTTAAACTACTCAGCCCCGTTGACCGTCACCACCAGCAAGTGGGGCGACACAGTCAGGGATTGCACGACGTGTCCGTGTGGCCCGCCGGATGGCGTTGTAAACATACCAAGCGATGTGACGGCGGGGTTGGACAAGTTCAGGAACCTGGGCCCGCCGGACACCCCGTGTGCGGCGCCGATCAAGGCCAGGGCTGATGTCGAGCCAAATTGTCCGGACCAGCTCATCAACATAGCCGACGTGACGTACACGTTGGATGCATTCCGCGGATTCGACTACCCGTTCGACGGGCCGACCGCGTGCCCACCTACACGCTGAGCTTTGTCATAGCGGACGCACCCGAGTCGCTGGGGCCATTCCGCAGCGCCGGTCCCATCTACGGATTCACCTTCCGATGACAGGTTTTAGTTCCGGGCGTTACGGATCTGATGTACTGCGTTCTACGAGGTCAAGCAGTATAGCCAATTGGCAATCGGCAATCCACTTGGCCCATGTCACTCACGGTTGCGGGCTGACCATCAATTGTCCCGAGTTTGAAGGATTTCAAATGCCCGGCGGGCAGCCTCCTGCTCCGCTTCCTTCTTGCTGGGGCCCCACGCGCTGGGAAACGGCTCGTTTCCAATGACCACGCAGACCTCGAAGCATTTACTGTGATCGGGCCCCTGCTCGTCCAGGGCTTCATAGCGGGGCGTAGCGGATAGCCATCGCTGGGCGTATTGCTGCAACGCTGATTTGTAGTTGTCGCGGTTCTCCGTCGTCGACCAGACATCAATGTGTGCCGACACGGTTCGCAGGATGAATTCCCTGGCGGCCTCGAAGCCGCCGTCCACGTACAGTGCTCCTATGACGGCCTCGAACACCGCCGCCCGAAGCGAGGTCGGCAGGGCATGTTGCCCGTTGATCCCGTTTCCAAGGATCAGGAGTTTGGTCAGGCCGATCTCGTCGGCGATCTGAGCGCATACCCGCCGTGAGACTACCATGGACTTGACCTTAGTCAGGTCACCCTCCAGCCAATCGGCGAATCGCCGGTACAGCTCGCCGCAAACGACCATGCCCAGCACGGCGTCACCGAGGAATTCCAGTCGCTCATTGCTTTCAACGCGAGAATTTGCCTTGGATGAATGGGTCAACGAGGTGATAAGCAGATTGGCGTCGCGGAAACAGTAGCCGAGGATTTCCTGGGCGCGCGCGGCAAGATTGCTTTCACTCACGGATCAGTCCCACGGGCCCGTAGCGAAAACCGCGAACCGTGCTGCGTGTCGCAGCGGGCGCGCCTTTCGCCAAGAGCCAGTAATAAAGACAGCCGGGTACCACCGATGTCGGCACCGGAAATCCGGTTCAACATCCCGGATTTACGTCTTTGATATTAACATCGGCGTTTTGACGAGTCAAATCCAGGAGTAGAAAGGGGAGCTGGGTCGATGACTCATTCTCTTGCCACGGCCGGCGGGATTGAACCATTCGTGTGGGGCAGCGGGTCTGCTGGGGCAATGGTGACCGTACTCTGACTCAACTCGACCTCGCCGCGTTCGACGCGCTGGGCGAAAGCCAGCGTCTCTTCATATAGTGCATCGAGCATTTCAGCCTCACTCACCGTGCGTTTCTGTTTACCTTGAACACAGATGATGCCTCGTCCCTTCCCTGCAAACACTGCGACGTCGGCCCCCTCGGCCTCACCGGGGCCGTTGACCACACAACCCATGACGGCCACCTTGACCGGAGTCTTGATGCCCGAGAGCCTTCTACGCACTTCGGCGACGAGCTTGATCAGATCGATCTCAATCCGGCCGCAGGTCGGGCAGGCTATCAGCTCCGGCTCGGTGCGGTTTCGCAAGCCCAACGAGCAGAGAAGCTCCTTTGCGTCCTCCACCTCGTAGATCGGATCGGCAGCATAGGAGATGCGGATCGTGTCGCCGATTCCCGTGGCCAGAAGCGAACCGATCGCGGCGATCGAGCGAATTCGACCCGTCTCGGGCGGACCGGCGTGGGTGACGCCCAGATGTAATGGCAAATCAAATCGCTCGCTGAGGGCTTGGTAAGCATCGATGACCATACTCGCGTCGATGCTCTTGGCGCTCAGGACTACGTCGTGGAAGTCGTTTTCGTCGAAGATGCGCAGATAACCCTCGAGCGTTTCGAGCATCAACCGGATCATCTCCGGCCGATAATCGGCGGCCAGGCTTCGCTTTTGCGCCGCACGCAGGTCGCTATCCCTTCGCTCGACGACGCTGCCTTCGTTAACGCCCACCCGGATCGGGATGCCACGCTCTCGGCAGGCGGCAATCACACAATCCACCTTATTCCGGTCCTTGATGTTTCCGGGATTAAGCCGGATCTTGTGCACGCCCGCCTCGACGGCCTCCAACGCCCGTTCATACTGGAAATGAACGTCGGCCACGATCGGCACCGGTGACTGCTCCAAAACGGCAGGTAGTGCTTCGGTGTCGCGCTTTTCGGGAACGGCGACGCGCACGATGTCGCAGCCGCCCTCTGCGAGCCGCCGAATCTGCCGCACAGTGGCGTCCACGTCATGTGTATAGGTGTTGGTCATGGACTGGATAGCGACCGGGGCACCGCCACCAATGCCTACGCCACCGACCATTACCTTCCGGGTCATTCGACGCAGAATCACCGAAAACCTCTCCTGAAAAGGGGCGAGAACAGTTGGATTGTAGAACCCGCTGCTGCAGCTCGTCAAACTGGCCGATCTTGGCTTGACGGCATGTCCCCCCGATGTTCTGCTATAGCGTAGGTAGTTGGGTACGTCCGGTCGGGTGGATCGGATCGGCGCCTGTGAGGTGCTGTCGCGGGCGGGAGCGCACTTTCACGAGCGCCTCATTGAAACCAGGCTCAAGACGACGGAGTTTGAATCATGTTGACAACCAGGACTGCTAAGGTTCACGCCGGTGGTGTATTGCTCCTTTCCCTGATGGTAGGATGTGCCGCAACCGAGCGGGCACCCGTGAGCTTCAGCTATGTGGTCGAGGCGGAGCGGGGGCTGCCGCAGGGAATGAAGACCATCGCGATCATGCCTGCAAAAGTCGGTCCCACGACCGACCCGAAGTGGTCGGACATGTGCGTCACGGTCATGCAGACGATGGCGAATGAGTCGCGTCGTCTGGGGGCCGACATCACGGTGTCCGATCGACGTGATACGCAGGTGACGTTTGATGAGGCTGATCTGGCTGCAGCGGGTATGTCGACGGCACCGGGCGGCAGCGGCGGTCAATTGCTCGCCGCCCAGGGCGTGATCCTCAGCCACGTCGACGTGAAGGTCGAGAAACATATCGGCAAGCAGCGAACGCTGGCCGGTTTGAGCCTGTCCGGTTGGGGCGGACGCGGTTGGGGCGGCGGCGGTACGGACATCAGGACCAAGGAGGTCGAAACGGTGTCGCGCACCATGACCGTTCAGACTGCTTTCAAGCTGGTTGATACCGCCAACAACATGGTTTGGGAGCACTACAGCCCCAAGCCCTACACCGGCACGGATAAGACCAAGGCGAGTCCGATCTTCGGCTCCAGTCAGACCGAGGCAGAGTTGACACCCCAGGATGAGATAATCGCGACCCTGGTTGGACGGGCCGTTCAGGAGTTCATCAGCAGGCTGATGCCCTGCCGCATAGATGTGGATACAGTGGTCCTCTCCAGCGGGAACAAGAGTTGCATCGAGGGTGTGAAGATGCTGCGTGCCGAGATGTATGACGAGGCGGTCGCCAGGTTCAAAGCCGCCCTGGCCAACAACCCCGATGATCACCGAGCGGCGTACGGTGCGGGGGTTGCGTGTGAGGCCTCGGGCCGTCACCCCGAAGCCCTGCGGTTCTACAAGAGAGCTTGCGCCGGGGCCGACATCGCCATGTACCGCGAAGCGCTTGATCGTGCCAAACTTTACGGGCACCGGGTTAGGCCAGGGGCGGGCAGTTGACCGAATTCCCTTACACTGTTGTTATCGGGCGACGACAAGTAGTGCGTTTTAAGGCGTGGACCGTCTGACAGAACCTGTGGAACCGGTTTTCTTGTCGGTCACGAGATCCCGGCGTGCCGGGAGAAAGTCTGTCTCGCAGGGGTTTTGGCGGAAGCTGTTAACCTTCCCCGTGCTACCGTGTCGTACACAATGTCAAAGCATTGGCTTTTCGAAGAGAATTAGTCATAGGGACTCTTCCCGGGGCGGGGATTCAGGAGGTCAGGAGACGTTTCGATGATAAGACATGATCGTGTTTGTATCAGGTTAGCCGCGTTTGCAGCGTTTGTGATGACCGTGCCGACTTGGGCTCAAAGCGCGGTTTCGGATGCCCAGAACAAGCTGCTCGCCCGGCGGGCGGCGGAGGCGGATTGCTATCGTAAGCTGGCCGAGGCGGTCTACGGCGCCAGAATCACTTCGGACACTTACGTGCGCGATTTCGTGACGGAAAGCGACGAGATCCGTGCCGCGGTAGATACCTTTGTGAAGGGCATTCGACTGGGCCCGCCTCGGTATTACGACGACGGCGTCTGTGAGGTTGATGCGGAAGTCACCGTGGCCAAGCTGGTTACCACGCTCAAGGCCGTGCATAAGACCCACTACCACGGCAACAGGGTGACGACCACTGACATCGAGAACATCAGACAGCACGTCAAGACTGACGTATTCCGGGTGACGGGCTCCGGGGCTCCCCGTCCCGACTTGCCTCCCGATTTGCCGGATGGTATCGAGGAAGTCATTACACCTCTGCCGCCTGACTATGTACCGACCCGATCGATCCCTCCGATCTGGAAGACGGTGGGGCCCCAGGCTCGGTTGATGGCCGAGCGGGCGGCCCGGTTGGACGCCATGCGCAAGTTGCTCGAGAACATCAAGGGTCTGCGGCTGACTTCGGATACGCTGGTGCGCGATTTCATCACCGAGTTCGACGAGATACGGACGCGGGCCGACGGCATAGTATATGGGGCCACACAGCTCAGCGCGTACCTGCACGATGACGAGCTGATCGCCGAGGTCACCATGGAGGTCCCGGTGGAGAAGATCATCACCAGGATCAAAGAACTGCACAGCGAGCACTACCACGGCAACAAGGTAACCAGAACCGACATCACCAATATCAAAAAGAAGATCAAACGCGATCTGATTCGGGCCACCGGTTCCGGTGTTCCGCCCTCCCGTTTCATCAGCCAGGCAACCAGCGCCGGGGCGGAGATGCCCGCCTGGTTCGGTGAGCGGCTCAACGCTACCGGTGAGGCCACCGACGCCGAGATTCATACCGCCCAGGGCAAGTTGCGGGCGGCCCGCGCGGCCGAGCTTGACGCCATGCGCAGATTGGCCGAGCAGGTCTACGGACTGACCATCAGTTCCGACAGCACGGTACGAGAGTTCGTGACCGAATATGATGAGATCGTCACGCAGGTGGAAGCCGTGCTTGCCGGAGCGGTCGGCGAGGGACCGGTCTTCAGTGGGGAGATCGCCAGGGTCACGGTCTCGCTGCCGGCGGCAGAGGTCTGGTCCGTCGTTCACCAACACATGTTGGTGGTCAAGCGGCGTGGGTAAGCAGTAGGTGCGGTTTTGTTCAACCCCGTCGAAAGGGGAGGATGTAAACGATGCGACGTCGGATAAGATGCTTACTGGCAGCGGTAGCGGTGGCGTTTGTCTGGGGCCTTCCGGCAGGATGTGAAACGTCCTCATACAAGTCCGTCCGGACCTATGAGTACAATGACGAGCCTCAGCCGGCCCGCGTGACCGAGGAAGAGTTGGGCTCCGAATATCAGATGCAGTCCCCCGGAGAGATGGTCTCACCTGGTGAGATGGTTGCGCCGGGGACCGTGGTCGACGATCGATAGTGCGTTTTGCGTAGGTCGTGGTCGCGGCCAACTCTTCCAGCCGGTTGGCAATAGGCCTTCGGCGGGTGATCAGGAGCCCCTCGCCGGTGGTCGTTGCGCACACCGTCCAGTACCAACCGTAGGGCTTGCCGCCCGGGGGTGAATCCACCATAATAGGGTTGACAAGACAGGGGGCTCCGTTTCTGGAGACAGTCGCGGCACCTTCTGGTCCCGGACATTGATGTGCCAAGACTTTAGAGACTGAGCAAATGGGGAAGGCCAAAGTGTCGGCAGCGTATCCCCTTCTGGGGGTGCTGCTGCTGGTCGTTGTTGTAGGCGGCGTTGGCTGGTTGTTCCTGCGCCCCGGTTCCGCCACGAAGGGGCCGGTTAACGTCATTCTCATCAGCATCGATACCTGTCGGGCCGACCATCTGAGCTGCTACGGTCATCCCCGCAAGACGACACCTTGTATCGATGCTTTTGCTCGCGAGGGAATCCTCTTTACGAACGTCATTTCGCCGGTACCCATCACCCTCCCCGCACATTGTTCGATGCTGACAGGTGCCAATCCTCCCTATCACGGAGCCCATGACAATATTACCTATCAGCTTGCCGAGTCGAACGTAACCCTCGCGGAAGCACTGCGGGAGTACGGGTATGAAACAGCCGCCTTTGTAGCTTCGTTCGTGCTTGATCCGCGGTTTGGCATTGCCCAGGGTTTTAATGCCTATGACGCGGAATTTGGACAACGCGCGACCTTCCAGCAGCGTGTTTTCAGTGAACGCAGAGCCGGTGACGTGAACCATGTTGCGAATGCCTGGCTGCATAAACAGGTGGAGGAGCCCTTTTTTCTTTTCCTGCACTACTTTGATCCTCATTATCCCTACGATCCCCCTGAGCCTTTCGCCTCGGAATTCTCGAATGACCCATACACCGGTGAGATTGCGTACACTGACCGTTGTATCGGGGAGCTATTAGATACACTGAAGCGCCTCGGGCTCTATGATTCGGCCCTGATCCTCATCACCTCAGACCACGGCGAGGGTCTCGGTGACCACTCGGAGACTAGACACAGTTATTTCATTTATCATACTACCACAAAGGTTCCTCTGATCGTCAAACTCCCGGAACGCCGAGAACCCAATCGAGTGGATGAGGTTGTTGGCCTGATTGATATCGTTCCCACCATTCTCGAGTATGTCGGCGCTCCCATTCCGTCGGAAGTGCGAGGTGAGAGTCTATGCCCCTATTTAGTGAACAAGAGGCGCCACGGGGGGGAAAGATATATCTATAGCGAGTCACTGACGCCAATGAGGTATGGATGCAGCTCGCTTTTAGGGCTGGAAACCGGCAAGTGGAAATACATCCAAGCCTCCAGGCCGGAACTCTACAACCTGAGTGAGGACCCGGGCGAGAGTAAGAATCTCGTCGAAGCATACCCGCAGCAGGCGCTTTTGTTCAAAAGTCGTCTGAAAGCGCTTTTGGAGGAGCAAACCCGCATCACCGAAGACGAATCAGCGTTGACGTTGGATCAAGAGAGTCTGGATCGCCTTGAAGCACTCGGATATGTCGGAGGGGGGACGACAGACGAGGCTTTTGAGTTTGAGACAAGCAAGGACGATCCCAAGGAATTTGTCAGTCTCTATGAGAAGCTCGCGCGGGCCATGGAGCTCTTTAACCAAGGGGTGTATGCCGAGGCAAGGAGGTTGTGTGGTGACATCCTGGCAGTGCGTCCCGGCTTTGTAAAGGTATACATTTCATTGGGCAAGATCGCCATGGCGGAGGGTCGTGTCGAGGAGGCCGTGACCCATTACCTGAAGGTGCTCGAAATCGATCCTGAGGCGGCCGAGGTGCACAACTATCTGGGTGATATACGTGCTCAGCAGGCTAGATTGAAGGAAGCGATCTCACACTACAGGGAAGCGCTGCGGCTGCGGGCCGATGCGGCTGCGGACAGGGAGAACCTAGACCGGGCGCTGCGCCGACTTGGGAGAATCGATCCGGTCCGTGTCCGCGCACATATCAATCTGGGAAGGGCGCTGTTCCATCTCGGTAGGATCGGGGCGGCGGGCGTAGAATTCCGCAAAGCGACGGAGATCGACCCGCGCTACGCCAAGGCGCACTATGAATATGGTACCATCTTGTTCATCCGGCGAAAGTACGAAGATGCAATAAAGGAGTTTGAGGAGGCGCTTCGGTTCAAGCCGAACTACCCGGCGGCGCGCCGGGCACTCGATGCCGCGTTGGCGGTACGGGACCGTTCGACGGGACCGTGAAGATGAAATACAACTGTCATTGTCAAGACCGCGCGGGGTTCAAGCCCGCGGCTCATTGCGGCTCGTTTCAGACCGTGCAAATGCCCGGCGGGCGAATCCACCATAATAGGGTTGACAAGACAGGGGGCTCCGTTTCTGGAGACAGTCGCGGCACCTTCTGGTCCCGGACATTGATACGCCAAGACTTTAGAGGCTGAGCAAATGGGGAAGACCAAAGTGTCGTCAGCGTATCCCCTTTTGGGGGTGCTGCTGCTGGTCGTTGTGGTAGGCGGAGCTGGCTGGTTATTCCTGCGTCCCGGTTCCGCCGCGAAGGGGCCGGTCAACATTGTTCTTGTCAGTATCGACACGTGCCGCGCTGACCACCTGAGCTGCTACGGCTATCAGCGCAAAACCACGCCTAATATTGATGCCGTCGCCAAGGAAGGGATTCTGTTTGAGAATGTCATTACGCCGATTCCCAATACTCTTCATACTCTTCCCGCTCATTCTTCCATGCTGACGGGTACCATTCCACCATATCACGGCGTACACGACAATCATGACTACCGCCTTCCGGAATCTAACGTCACCCTCGCTGAAATACTGCGGGAGCATGGATATACAACGGCCGGGTTCGTAAGCACCTTCGTGCTGGATTCCCAGTTCGGCCTGGACCAAGGGTTTGACACGTACGATGACGACGTTGGAGAGGGCGTGGGAACCGCCCGTGTTCTTAACGAACGACGAGCGAAAGCCGTAAGTGGGGTCGCCAGCGCCTGGCTGGACGAGCACGCCGACGAACGTTTTTTTCTGTTCCTTCACTATTTCGATCCCCATTTTCCATATGAGCCGCCCGAGCCCTTTGCGTCGGACTTCTCCGATAACTTGTATGCCGGCGAGATTGCCTATGTAGACCACCACCTGGGCAAGGTCATCGAGAAGCTGAAACGTTTGGGGCTCTACGATTCCGCAATGATCATTGTGACTTCCGATCATGGTGAGGGTCTTGGAGAACACTCCGAGACGTGGCATGGTTACTTCATTTACCATAGTACTACGAAGGTTCCGTTGATCGTTAAGCTGCCTGGGAGCCGCAAGGCCGCAAGAGTCCAACAGACTGTCGCATTGATCGACCTTTTTCCCACGGTCCTCAGTAACGTCGGGATCCAGGTGCCATCCGAAGTGCAAGGCCAGGATTTGTCCTCCTACTTCGCCGACAGCAATCGGAGTGGGAGCGAAAGGTACTTCTATAGCGAATCACTGGTACCGACGAAGTACAAATGCAGTCCTCTATTCGGTCTGGAAACCCACCAGTGGAAATATATCCAGGCCTCCAGACCGGAGTTCTATGATCTGACCCGCGATCCGGGTGAAACGTACAATGTCGTGAATATGCATCCCGAACGGGCTGACTCATTTCGCGAGCGGCTGAAAGCTGTTCTTACGGAACAGACCCGCACAATAGAGGATGACCGCGAGTTACCGCTGGATCAGAAGAGTATCCAACGTCTGGAAGCACTGGGCTATGTGGGCGGGGCCGTACAGGAGGTATTTGAGTTCGAGAGTGACAAGGAGGATCCCAAAGACTTTATTTGGGTCTTCGAGAAAATCACAGTGGCAACGCGCTTCCTTCATCAGGGCAACTATTCCGTCCTAAGGAACGTATGTATGGACATCCTGGCCGAGCGCTGGGATACTGCAAGAGCGCACGAGTACCTGGGTATTGCCGCGATGGAGGAAGGTGAGCTGGAGGAGGCAAGCGCCCATTACCACGAACTTCTGAGATTAGAGCCGGCGTCGGCGGAGGCGCACTTCGCACTGGGCAATGTGGCTGCCCGAGAGGCTAGATATGACGAGGCCAGATCATACTTCAGCGAGGCGGTGCGCCTGGCAGAGGGCATGGACGAGGGAAGCGACAGTCTGAAGGGAACGTTGGATCGCATTGGGAGGATTCACCCGGTTCTGTTTAAGGCGCGTCTTCACCTTGCTGACACTTTGTACATGCAACGCCTGGTCGACGAGGCCATTGATGCATATCGCCAGGCCCTGGAGGTGGAGACGCTGGTGGTCATGTCCGAGCAGTTCCGGAATATCAAAGGCACTGCCTACCTGCGACTCGGGGACCTCTGGTACAGGAAGGGGAGATACGATGAAGCTATCGAGGCATATCAAAGTGGGCTCGAGCTAAAACCGGGATTCCCTCCGGGGCAACGCGCCCTAGAGAGAGCATTGGCTACCCGGGATGCAGCAACGGCCCCGTGATGATCAAAGGGTGTTTCCCGAACCGGTAGGTAAGGCGGTGTTTGCTGATCTGCAACGCTTCTAACTGATGTTCATCCTCGATCTCGGCAACTTCTGGCCCATGTTCAGGTCAGCGGATTGATCGTCAGTCCGGTGGCGAGTTTGGGGTGGAGATATGTGCTTTTCTGGGGCATAAGGCCGCCGGATTCGCTCACTGCCCGGAGGTGTGCCATTGGTGTGGCATTGGTCAAGAGGGCCACGCCGGATTCATCGCGGGCCGCTTTCTCGGCCTCTTCGACCGACTTGACGTAACGGACCTTCGGCTTTTGACCACCGAGCTTCCTCTCGAGCAACTCATCGATCAGATACCGGTGCAGATACGCATAGTCGAGCTTGCGCCAGGCTTCACACTGATCCGGCTCCAGTGTCTTTAGTATGTCACGACTGGTGAAGCGCAGCGGCGCTTCCTTCGCAGTGCGACCATCAAATAGCACGATGTCCGCTTGATCTTTCGGGGCTGGTTCGGCGCCCTTCGACCAGGCCTGGACCACAGTGTCAAGATCGATGTCCGCCAAAGCGCGATTGTAGGGGAGAATCAGACAACCGGGATCGTCCATACCGGCCAGCACAAACATGACGTAGTTGGCGGAGTGATCGGAAGGCAGTGATCCGCCGTGTCGGCTTGCGAGAAATTCGCGATACATCAAGGCCGTGTCATATCGATGATGTCCGTCTGCTATGTAGACCCGCTTGGCTGCCATGGTCGAGACGACCGCGTCGATTACGACCTTGTCGGTGACGATCCAGATTTGGCTGTCCACGTTGTCCAGCGTCCCGGTGGCATCGGGTGTTCTTAACGCAATCTCGGTAAAGGCGGAGCCGATGCGATCTTCGGGATCGGCATACAGGCCGAAGATGGGGGATAGCTGACACTTTGTGGCTTTCATCAGCGCCAGGCGGTCTTCCTTCGGCCCGCCGAAGGTCTGCTCATGCGGCAGAATCACACCTTCCGAGAATGGCTGGAGCCGGACGCGGGCGATGAACATGCGGCGTGTGTACGGCCGGCCGGCGTGCTCGAACCGCTGATAATATAGATACAGCGCGGGATTCTGCTCGCGGATGAGCACTCTGGCGGACAGCCACTCATTAAGCCGCTGGGCGGATCCGTCATAGGCCTGAGGTGGCCCGGCTGATTTCGGCGGGATGTGCGGCAGGTCGAGGGCAACGATATTGTGGTCGCTCTTTGCGAGCAGAGCATCCTTGTCATCCCTGTCGAGCACGTCGTATGGTGGTGCCAGCAAGTTGGAGAGATCTCCACCGGCGCGTGCAGCGTCGAAACGGATGGCGGCAAACGGTGCGACTTCGGGCATCTCCAGCTCCTTCGGGTTTACGCTGACCTTGTGACCAAATTACAGCCTATCGGCGACGTGGGAGAGTGGCAAGTCGGATGAAGGCGGAGTGCGCCCAGGATTCTCGGCGCTCCCGAACCCACCAGGTCAGGGGCCTTACGCTGCGCGGAATCTCCGATGCCAGTTGGCCCGGAGCGAAGGAGTGTTACGTCTGGCAGACTGAAACCTGAGGCTTGGCTTGCCACGAAGATTCGCTACCCGCGGTGCTCCGACAATGCCGATAAATAGCACGCACCGGGCAGACCTGAGTGGTTCTTCGAGGAAAATAAAGGGTGCCTCCCATTGTTGTCATGACCGGCGGCGGTATCAAAGGGGCGGTAGCGGCGGCGCGCTGCGCCGAGGACAACGAGCTGCTTCTGGTGCACGTCAACTACGGCCAGCCGTCCGCGCCGGCAGAGCTCAAAGCGGTAAACATTTTGACCAAGACCTTTCCGTCCTCATGCGTGATGGCGCTCACATTGCCGCACGTCATGCAGCTTCAAGAGGGGCCGGGTCGTTCCGTCGAGCAGCGTTTCGGAATCAACGAGGGGGTCGGTGAGGGCGGGCCTTCCGCACCGGCTTTACGCGGACTGATCCCGGTATTGATGTCGGTCGGGGTTCAGTGCGCCTGGCGGGTGGGAGCCTCGACGATGGTCACCGGGGTCTCGCGGTTATGCGAGGCGTCGCATCTGGGGATGTCGGGTGTTGACGCCCCGGGCTACGGTTGGCACGAGTTGGTTCATTCGTTTAACCTTATGGTCGAATGCCTGTCGGGGCGCGGGCCGCAACTCCGGGTAGAGACGCCGCTGATGGACTTGGGTCTGCCCCAAATGATCAAGCTGGCCCGGCGTTTCCGGATTCCCCTCGAACGGACATGGACATGTGAGCAGGCAGGACCTCGAGCCTGCGGATGTTGCGAGCGGTGTACCGCACGAGCCCGGGCATTCATTGAAGCCGCGCTGGTCGATCCGCTATCCACGCCGGCACCGGCCCCGGTCTAAAACCAAAGTCCTCGTAGTGAGCCCCAGGCATCGGAAAACCTGCTTCGGACGCATCAAGTCAGGGGAGAGAGATTGCACAAAACTCCCTCGACCCATTGACCGATAAGACCGGGGTCGATCGGCCTCGATGAGGTCGCACGGCCGTATCAAGGGGAGTCCATTAGCATGAGAGTCCAACCCGTTGACCATCCCGGCAACACTCGTCGTATTACCAGACTGGACGACGTTACCCGCAAGATCGCCGAACCGAAGATCACGCCGGTTCGGTCGGATATGCTTGCAAAAGTGGATGCACGTGTCCTGAGGAGCTCCCCGGAGCCCGCCGATGCACCGATTTTGGAGGAGCCGACGGGCGATGAAGGGAAGGTGCCCGGTGTGATTCGTCTCTTGGAGGCGGGGCACTTCAAAGGCGTAGCCGACGTCCGTCTGCGGATCAATTTCTTCGATGAGCTTTCCGCCCGGGCCCAGGCTGCCGCTGTGCCTGTCGTCGAAAGGGAGTCAAGCGAACTGCTTACCGCCATAACTGCCAAAGTGGATGAGCTGGTGACCGCTCTGGCTGTCGACGATGAGGTGCAAGAGGCGGTCGCGGGGCTGGTTGAAGGGTTCAACGCTGCGGTCCAGGCTGCTGTCGACGAGGCTACATCCGGCGGCGCGATCCAGACCGAAGGACTGATCACCGCAATTCAAGCGGCCTTCGAGGTTCTTAAGGAACGTTTGACCGAGCTGCTCGATGCGTCGCTTACCGAACCCCAGCCACCTGTAGACCGCGACGTCACCCCTCCCGACCCGGCTGTGGATCGAAGCCGGCTGTCCTCAAGAGATACAAAGGCAGACCGGGCTGCTCCGGGCGAGCCGGTCGATGATCGACTCAGTGCCACGGATGCGACACGAATCACGCTCCAAAGCGACGGCGATCTGGTCCGCCCGGATGAGCCGCTCGATACTCCGGACGGCGCCACCGACGATCCCGCGCTGACGCTCGACGATGCCGTCACCTTGTTGACCGACGCATTCCAGGAAGCGTTGTCCGCCCTATTGGCCTCCATTAACCAGGCCGCCCAGCTCCCCGACCCATCGCCGCCAAGCGGCAACGGCGTGGCCTACGACAAGTTCCTGGCCATCTACAACGACCTCCGTGACACGGCGCTGACCCTCGACGAACAGGTGTAGGTCACTTTCCACGCATCGACGACCCTGTAGGGTCTGTTCACGACGGACGGCACTGGCCGCCGCAACAAAGCCGCTGCGTGGTGCTGGCACGTTCGTCATCCATCGAATTGATACGAGAATGAAGCGGGCGGGCGAAGGATGACCGACGGGCCGACTATGACCGCCTGATCCGCGAGGTCGTCCGGCGGATCCAGGCCCACGAGTCTGTCACGGACGCCCAGCGGTCGGCGCTGGCCATCACCGTCCGCGACGCCGGGGCCACGCCCGCCCCTGCGCCCCCCCGCGAAGCGCCCAACAGAACCCGCCCGTGGAAGGCGGCCGGTGGTGACGGTCGATTTCTCCAAGCGTTTGCGGCACACGCTGCTCTTGCGCCGACGAGTCCACACCCGCCTGGCCCGGACGGTGGCAAGACCGCCCACTACATGCTACGATGGCTCAGCACCCGGGCCGATGTATGCTGTGCGCCGAGATGGCGGGCCTTAGAATCGGGCGCAGAAGCTGCCAGCTCTCGGGCGCGAACTACTTGCAGGCTGGGCGCCTCATTAGGTGTCAGCCTTGCCCGCTGGATGGACACGAAAATGCCCTCCGACCCAGAGAGACAGATTCGGCTGCGACTGACCGGTCCGGGAGTCGACGATGGACAGGTCCCGTTAACCGTGCTGTCGGTCAAGCTCGATGCCCTGCAGAAATCGGTCTATAACGTTGCCGCCGCCACCACCAGCGGCATGCTGTCGGCACGGGGTCGGTGGACCAACGAGATTCTGGAACGATGCGAGCTCTCGCTGGTCGAGGTGAAGACCGGGAGCCTGGAACTCCTCGTTGAGGTGCCTCCGGAACGTCAGATGTCCATGCCGCACGGGCGGCGTCCCGGTCCTGAAGGATTGCGGGATTTTGTGAAGCTTACAGAGGCCGTCGCCGCTGAGAACACATCCACAATTCGGGCGATTATTCCAGATTACGGGGCTCGTGTTCGATCACTGAAGTCGCTTGAAGCGTTGTGCCCCGAATTGGATGCGGACTACGCTGTCGAGGTGTCGGGGTACAATGGAGCAGTGCTGGCCCGACTGGAGACTGCTACGCGCCGGTACCTGCGCGCAACATCGTGGGCGGAAGCGGGCGAAGAGGATTACGACACCCAAGCGATCACGGGCCGATTGGTTATGATCCGGGTCGGAGGACGGGATCAGATCGCCGTCGTGAGCAATCAGCGTGAGATCAGATGCTCTTATCCGTCAGAACTCGAGGGGGTCATCTCCCAGCTCGTAGCAGGCTCGATGGTTGAGGTGACCGGTATCGCCCGCCTTGACTCGCAGGGGATTGTCCAGGAGATCAGCGAGGTGTTCTCCGTCGATACGGTGGTGTTGGTGCCGTTTCGGATCAAAGCATTCTCATGGGACAACCACCGCTTCATCTTGAAGCGTGCCGTGTCCTGCCAACCTGACTTTCGCAATGGTCTGTGGGTCTACGAGTGCGAACTCCTGGGGCTTCACGCCTACGCCGAAACGCGCGAGCAGGCCTTGAGTGATTTTCACGAGGAATTCGCCGCGATTTGGGACGGCATTGCCCAAGAGAAGGATGACGCCCTGGCTCCAGACGCACTCGCCTTGAAAGCCGAGCTGCTGGATCTCGTTGAAAGGGTTGAGTAGGCATGGCTGCGTATAAGCCTCGCGTATTGGAGAATGCCTTACTGAGCAAGGGCTTCGAGAAGGACAATACGCACCACAGAATGCTGTGGTTCCATGTTGATGGTAGAAAGACCGCCATCCGGACCAGGATTAGCCACGACGTCAAAGACTACGGGGATTCGTTGCTCGGCGAGATGAGCAGGCAGGTGAGGCTGCCGCGGAAGAAGTTCACCGACTTGATCGAGTGCCCCATGTCCCTTGCGGACTACGTTGGACATTTGCGCAGCACCGGTATCCTTGAGCCTTCACGGCAGCAAGGGGACGAGTCCGTGAATTGACGCGATGGCGCATGCGTCTGATTTAGTGGTGAGTGGGTCGCCGCTGGCCTTTTGCCCTCCCACTTCGTCGCGCGTTCAATGGCGGAGGTCGTGCGTTCGTCCCTTTCCGCTGGGGTGCACCGGACGGTGGAGCAAGAGGCTCCCTCGCGGTCTCTTTTCCAAGGGACCTCGGCCAACCGTAGTACGCATACCCTAGTGTCTGCCCCAGGTACAACAGATGCGGGAGTTGGGCTGGCCTGATTGAGCCTTAGAGTCATTCGACACCTCGGCGGACAGACCTGCCCCTTGCAGACACATTCTTGGTATCGTTAGTATTCGGCTGCAGAGGTCTCTTGCCCGGCCTATGAGTGAAGAGACTCGCTTGTACGAAGATCAAGGGGATTACAACAATGTCTGACCAACCTTCCATTACGGCGGAGGAGCTGGCCCATCGCCTTGGTGGGACACTCCGGGGCGATGGTACGCGGGTGATCCGCGCCGTAGCTACTCTCGAACAAGCCGGACCGGACACACTCTCGTGGGTCGGTTCGCCCGACTTTCTGCCACAGGCTTCCAAGTCGAAAGCCGGCGTCCTACTGGTGACGGAAGGCTGTTCTTTGCCGCCGGACCGCACGGTGATACGTGTAACTGACCCCGACGTGGCAGTTTGCGAGGTACTCGAATATCTGGCGCCGCCACCCGACCGCATTCCGCCCGGCGTCCACCCGACAGCGATCGTCAGTCCTGACGCTGTCGTCGACGGCGCGGCAATTGGCGCCCATGTTCATGTAGGACCCGGCGCTACGGTCGGCGCCGGCACACAGATTTATCCTGGTGTGTATGTTGGAGCCCGGGTAACCATCGGACTTGATTGCGTGTTGTGGCCGAATGTCGTCGTCCGGGAGCGCGTCACTATCGGTGATCGGGTTGTCATTCATCCCAATGCCACAGTTGGAGCGGATGGTTTCAGCTACCTTCAACGCGACGGCGGGCATCGCAAGATCCCTCAGATCGGAAGCGTCGTCATCGAAGACGACGTCGAGATCGGTGCCAACAGTGCCATTGACCGGGCACGCAGCGGCGTGACACGCATCGGTCGCGGCACAAAAATCGACAACCTCGTTCAGATCGGCCACAACGTCGAGGTCGGTGAGGATTGCATCATCATCGCTCAGTGCGGCATCGGGGGTTCGAGTTCGCTTGGACACCACGTGATATTGAGCGGACAGGTCGCCATCACTGATCACCTGCGGATCGGCAACGGCGCGCAGATCGCGGCCAAGTCCTTGGCTACGAGCGACATCCCGGATGGCCGTGTCGTTCGCGGGATCCCAGCCACGGACAATCATCGTTTCCTACGCGAGCAGGCGTCCGTGCGCAAGTTCCCAAAGTGGATGGAACGGCTCCGGACCTTGACATGGCGGGTGCAACGGCTCGAGGAACAAATAAGCGATACACCGCAAAAAAGCGCCTGATTGTCCGCGTTGAGTTATTTGATGCCTTGGCCGGGCACGTCAGCCTCCACGGCATGACTCCCCGGCCACTTCTTTTGGCGGCAGGATTGCGGGCATACTCTCCAACGCCGAAGGTCGTGGATACAGAACTGCTTCATATTCGCACCAGTGAAAGAGGCTGGACACTCATTCCCTGGACGGCTTGGTCCGTTCACCGTCGGAACGGTAGAGCTTGCAATAAACGTGCCCGGTCCGATACAATACAATCGAAGTTCGGGAGGTAATGCCGTCCTCGACCTAGCGATCCCGAGCCTTGGGGTGCCTTGGATCAGGACCGCGATCCTGAACCTAACCGTTTTCTCAATTCTCAAGTAGAGAGGAGTGCAAGACCGTGGAGGGTATACGAATGCTGCGCCGAGTTGTTTTGTTTTTTGTGTCAGGATTGGTTGTCGTGCCGGCCTTGCCGGCTCTGGCGTCACCCGAGGGCGAGGTTGCGGCCGTCTTGGTGAGCGAGGAGAGCTATCGTCACTACCTGGACGACATGCTCTACACGCATAACGGGGATGATCGGGTTTTCGGCCCCGAGCATGACCTGGCCCAGGCCAACATAGTCTCCGTGTTGACCGGCTTCGGCCTGACGGTGGCGCTGGAACCGTTCCTGTTCGACTCCGACTACGACGACACCGACGAGACCTACTATAACGTCGTCGGGACGATGACCGGGTCCACCTACCCGAACCAGGAGTTCATCATCGGGGCCCACTACGACTCATACTCGTACTACGACGAGGCCCCCGGCGCCGACGATGACGCTAGCGGCGTCGCGCTGGTGTTGGAGGCCGCCCGTGTGCTGAGCGCATACGAATCAGACTACACGATCCGTTTTGTTGCCTTTGATCGGGAAGAACAGGGACTCATCGGTAGCCAGGCGTACGTTGTTGACCATGCCGAGGAAGATATCCTGGGGATGATTTCCGCCGACATGGTGGCCTACAATTACGGAGATGATCTTGCGAGAATCTACGGCCGATCTTCCTCGGACTCCCACAAAAACGCCCTGGCACAAGCTGTGACCCTCTACGGTGACGGGCTGAGCTACTTTCTGGGCGGCGGAAGTGACCTCACCGACCACGCACCGTTTGAATGGGTCGGGTTTCAGGCGTGTCATCTCAGGGAGGACTTCGGCAATCCATATTACCACACGGACGAGGACAGCGTGGACACGCCGGGCTACATCGACTACGCCTACGCGACCCGGATGACCCGCTCCGTCGTCGGTTTCCTGGTAGATAACGCCGGCGTAAACGTCGACATTCCTGACGCTGACTATGACAGCGATGGTGACGTCGACCAGGACGATTTCGACGTCTTCAGCACGTGCTACTCGGGCTCCGGCACCCCCCCCGACCCCGGCTGCGAATTCTTCGACTTCGATGGTGACGACGACGTCGATTGTGATGATTGGCGCGTGTTTGAAGTCCTGTGGACCGGACCAGGAGATCCGCCGACTTTCTCGTGGTGTTTGCCGTGCTTCGGGTCGTCGCCGGCACAGCCGGAGACGCTGGCGCTTGCGGGAGATCCTATCAACCAGAAGATGCGCTACCTGTCATTCAGCGCCGGCGATCCAGGTAAGACCCAGGCGGTTCGGGTCACCTTCAAGGACCTACCGGCGCCGTACAATGGCTGGAACGACGTAGAAATGTGGGTCCAGCAGCCGACCACGTACTGCGAGAACTCAGGTAAGAAGCTACCTCCGTGTCCTCCAGCTCAGCCAGCCACCGACTTCTTGGGTACCACGCTGGGTTGTGCCCCCTGGTGGGGAGATTTCTACTCGGCAGGCGTGATCCACGTGTTCCACGAGGGCATCGTTCCGAACGGCTACTATTGGATCGATGTGGTCGACGCCGGCTGCGACTATGTCGCAGTGCCGGATGAAAGCTTCTCGGATCCATTGCCGATGACCCAGAGCAAATGGGGCGACTTGGTGAGGAGTTGCGCCCCGTGTCCATGCACCCCACCTGACGGAGTCGTCAACATGGCCTCTGACGTGACCGCAGTGCTCGACAAGTTCAGGAACCTTGAGCCGCCGGATGTCAATTGTGCATCGGTGACCAAGGCCCGGGCCGATCATGACTGGGAGACCCCAGACCAGTTGATTAATATTTCGGATGCCACCTGCTGCCTGGATGCGTTCCGCGGTGTCCCTTATCCGCCGCCTTCGTTCGCACCACCAAGTTCACCTCCGTGTGGGGGGTAGTCTGGGTT
>JAUWWQ010000059.1 GCA_030616775.1 Planctomycetota bacterium | reverse complement strand
GCATAAGATTGCAAAGTCCATATCCATCAAGGGTCCGGGCTGTAAATCCGGCAGGCGTGCGGTCAAGGCGGTCGAACTTACCTCGGGAGGTCTGTCGTGTGTCACGGACTGGTGACTGGGTGAATCGCGAGGTTCGCCGATCGCACGGCAGAAGTCAGCAGAGGGCATAGTAGGTACATGCAGTCGGTCCACTCGATTGGGACACTCGCCCGAAAGGGGAGAAACGGCAGGGCTCGCCGGACCGGTAACGATGTATCGAAGGCCCAAACGGTTTGGAGCGGCCAGTAGGCCGTGTGACTCGTGATCGACAAGCGGCGGAACTTCCAGTTGGAACTGGCCTTCATGGCGGAGGGTAGGCGTGAAGCGCCGAGGGCCGTCGATGGAGGGACCGAATCGCTCGCGGCGGCCTGCCGCTGCAGCGGCAGGTGCTGTACCTGGGCGAGATCAACGACAGCCAAGGGGCGGCCTGGCGAAAGACCATCGAGGTCTTTGACGAACAGAAGAAGCAGTACGACCAACTTTCGCTCTTTCCGTCCGATCGTCCGATTCCACCGGATGAAGTCAATGCCCTGTCCGTGGTGCTCACCGACCTGCGCCTTCGGCATCCGCGCTGGTTCGGGGATTGCTGGTTGGGGTACGTGCTGTGGGATGAACTGGGGTTGTCAGGGTTTTGGGACGCCCAGTTGGGATCGCAGCGTGGAAACGTGCCTTGGTCCACGTGGAGGAGGCGTTCAAGACGCTCAAGAGCGACCTGGACGTGCGCCCGATTCACCATCAGATCGAGAGGCGCCTCGAGGCGCACATCTTCGTGGCATTCCTGGCCTACTGCCTGACGGTGACGCTGCGGATGAAGCTCAACAGCGCCGCCCCCGGATTGACGCCGCGGGAGGTGCTCCGGTCTCTCTCGGTGATCCAGCTGGTGGACGTGCACATCCCCACCACGGACGGGCATGAGCTGGTTATGCCACGGTACACCGAACCGGAGGCACAGCAGGAGATGATTCTGGACAAACCGGCCCTGAAGCTGCCGAAACAACCGCCGCCGCGGATTCGGAGTGGAGAAGTCGTCCTGCCGAAAGCGTAGAAGTGTTCATGCTGCCGGACTCACCAACGTGACTTTGTAGTGCAGACCTTGGGGGTCAAAATCCCCTTGTCGACCCCGCCAACGTGGTTCGACGCTCAAATCTGCGAAGGTTGGATTAACGGCAGCATTCACGATCTTTAGCCCCAAGCCAAGCCGATATTCGTCCTATACGGCTCGCGCCGGGCTCGCTGGTCGTGGGGAGTCCGGCCGTGACGGGTTGGGTTGTACAATTGTGTTGCCCGATACAAGAAACAGCTCGCCGTGCACGTAAGACGTTGTCAACGCCGCGCCTTGGTGTTATACTTTACCGTGGTAAGTGAGGCCTTCTGACGCTCACCGCTGGGGGAGTGTCTTCTTCCATACGGGAAGAGGGGAAGCAACGCGACGTGCGTCGACCCCAGCACCCGAACGGACGAGCCGTCACGGTCGGCCAGGGTCAACGAACCCTGGCCGATTCGCGCGGCCGGGTAAGACATCCCGCACGTCGACGCAGAGCGTAGCAGTTCGGAATTCTCCTTCTTCCGCCTGATCATGCGCTCTGCCGCTTTCAACAAGCGCCGTGAGGAGCATGCGCCGTAGGTGGACACGGATGGTTGCTGGATTATGCTGCGGTCTTAAAGGCACACGATGCTTCACGCGGCTTATCACACGGTGATCTGTGATTGCTTCTGCGTTGGGTATTGGTCTACGGTTTGACTATGACGGCCTGGTCTGTATCGCGGTCGTGGCAGTCATCGTATTCCTAGCGACCAGCACGCGCCGCTCGGCGCGGAGATGCCCGCGCTGCCACGAAATCAATCGCGAGGCCGCAATCTATTGCGCCCAGTGCGGCACGAGCCTTCCAGGCAAGTAACTCGAAACATGCCCTGACCACAATTTCCGGCGACCCGAGCGGCCGTTGCATTCCACGCCTATCGCAATTGCCCGGCTGACGCGGCAGCGCATCTGTTAGTAGAACACCGTCATGATCAGGTTCGGCTCGGTGTGTTTACCTTCAAACAGGCCGATTGTCGTGGTGGCGAACTTGATCGTGACGTCCTCGTGCTCGTCGAGCCACTCGTTCATCTGATTCATCAGGAAGTCGGTGGCGCCTTGGCTGATCCGGCAGTGGAACATGCGGACGCGCGAAGCACCGACGCCGTTGGGGTTCGGCGCCCTCTTGAACTTGCTTTCGTCCCTCACGCCTTTGCCTCGCGCGGCGTCGGTCAGCGTGTGAATACGGCTGCTCGACATGTCGACGGTGGGGCCGCCGTCGTCATCGTCTTCGATCTCGATCGGCGCCAGGTCATCGACCGCTCCACCTGACTTTTCGTATTCCGCCACGCAGTGCGAACAAAGCAGCTTGCCGTCTTCATATCGGGCGATACCGGAGGTGAGATGCTCCTTATAGACGCTGGCCCCACACTGCTCGCATGCTTTAACGTCATCATCTACTTTCATACAAGATCCTCCCAACAGGCAACAAACCGCATTCTAACGGCGGTACTCGACGAACGTCAAGAGGTTGACCGACGCAGCTCCTCCACGATCGCCACGCCCGAGGATGTGCCCAACCGAGCTGCGCCCGCTTCAAGCATGGCCTGCGCGCCGGCTGCGGTGCGAATGCCGCCCGAAGCCTTTACACGTAACGGTGATGCGCATCGGCAGATTAATCGCACATGTTTAACCGTCGCCCCTCCCGCGGGGTGAAAACCCGTCGAAGTTTTCACGAAATCGGCCTCGCCCTCCACGCAGCAGCGACACCCGAGAACGATCTGATCTGTCGTCAAAGTAGCGGTCTCCAGAATCACTTTCAGAATCCCGCCGGCCGCCACCTCATGTACGACTCTGGCCACCTCTTCTATGTCCTTTCGGACCGTCGCCACATCACCCGCGATAAGTGCCCCAAGGGCGACAACCATGTCGATTTCCCCGGCACCGTCGTCGAGCGCACGACGGGCCTCGTCGACTTTCGTCCTGGTGGTGCTTGCTCCCAGGGGAAAACCAGCCACGGAGACGACATTGGGCCTGGCAGCGTCCGCATCTCGACCGCGACTTGCGTAAAGCCGTGCGGCCGCCCGCCGCACATAGACCGGGTTTACGCAGACCGAACCGAAGCCGTACTGCCATGCCTGGTCACACAACGCATCAATCTGCTCAGACGTTGTCTCCGACTTCAGAAGCGTATGCTCGATTCTGCGGGCCAGTTCGGATGGCGTAATCGTCATGGCGTTCCCCCCGGAAGCGAATACCCGTGAATCAGTCGGGCCAGGCCGTCATCTCTCAGCAAATAGGAAACACGAGCCCGTTCAGTCATCGTACCTAAGGCCGGCAACCTCGTCGCAGCTCTATCAACCATACCCAAGGCTTTACCTATGTCCTCGACCGACACTGAGGACTCCCTCTCCGAAGCTGCACCGCACCGCGCGAGCCAACTTGCCGCTGCCAACGACAGCCATAACGCCGCCAGCCCGTCAAACACGGGCCAATCATAGTAACCGTCTCCGAAGACGCTGCGGCCCTCGAGGCGTGCCGTTAGATATCGAAGTAGCAAATCCTCAATGTCACGCCGGTGGTCAATCGCCGGCCCGACGGACTCGACCGTCTCGAAGGTTGCCTCGCCGGCGAGGCCGGGCAGTTGCGGGACGCGACCCCTTCCCTTCAAAAAGCACCGGGCATTGCGTAGCTGCCGCCATCGCTTGCCTACTTGGCTCAGGAGCCCTGCCTGCATTCCCGCAGGCGTAACATGCTCGGCGTGGGCGAAGACAAGTTGGCGAAGCATTCCCCGTTGCCTCTCGGTGGGCGCGGCCGGTGCACCGCCGCATTCACCCGGCAGGGCATTGAACAACAGGCCGAGCAACGTTGCGAAGCGCGGGCCGCGCACCTTTTTCAACGTCGTGTCCGCGAGTGTGGTCGTAATGCGCGCCGCCCCGATCAGCCGATCCGCAAGCGTCAAGTCGCTGCTTTGCAACCAGCGGGCAAACCGGTTGATGACCATATCGATCTCGTCGGCAGTGGCGCGGACGCCACGCTGCAAAAGCGCCCCGTCATCGTCTGCGGGCGGACGGTGATCGAGTACTTCGACCAGCTGCATAAGCCAGGGCCGGTGCTGCCCGATGGGTTTACCCTTCGACGAGACGACACTCGGGCAGTCGAACCTGAGCGACGCCTGCCAACCGCCCCGCCTTGCCCTGACCGAGAACGGAAATACTCGACAGGCAAGGGGTTTGGATTGTTCGCCGTACTCGGTGTGGATTCTGCAGCGGGTATTCTCATCCAGAAACACGCAGTCCCCGTCGCTTCGCTTGTTGAGCACCCGAGCACGACCAACATACACGTATGGAACAACGCCGAGCTTTTCCTCCCAGCCTTGTCGATCGATTCGCTTGCACTCTTCGTCGGAAAGATGAATGACAAGCGTACGACAGCAGTTCCCGCACGAATGGCAGGACCATCGCTGATTGGCGACGTTGGGCATGATGACCGGCAAGGAGCGCGATGCCTTCATGGGCCTGATTGTCAGAGTATGTCGCCTCGAAAGCAATGCGGATCGAATATGGTTGTTAATCCCCTGATGCCCGTGACGACTGCCTCGCCCTCGGTTATAAACAGCCCAAACGTATTCGTTGATCTTGCTGGTGGATTCCGGAGGCTATCGTCATGCCGCCTGGTCGGAAAGCTCTTTGTCTCCATGAGGAGATCCTCCTGTTGGCCCTGCGGGATAAGAAGGGGACCGTCGTCCAAGGCCCCATGTATCAACACGCAATGGCCGGGGCGATCCTGGCGGAGCTGCTGCTGGCCAAACGTATCGAGGTTGAGGAAGGCAAGAAGAAGCTGGTCAACCTCATCAGCGATAAGCCTCTCGACGAGCTCGTAATCGACGAATGCCTCAAGAAAATTGCGACGGCCAAGCGCCGGGCAGCGGCCCAGACCTGGGTATCGAGGTTCGCGAACATCAAGAAGTTCAAGCACCGTGTAGCCAAGGGCCTGTGTGATCGCGGGATTCTCCGGGCGGACGAGGGCACGATCCTTTTGATCTTCCGCCGAAAAGTCTATCCGGAGATCAATCCGGAGCCGGAGCGGAAGCTGATCGACCGATTGCGAAAGGCGATCTTCACCTCGACCCGTGAGGTCGACCCGCGGACGGTACTGCTGCTTTCACTCGCCGACGGCGTGGGCTTGCTGAAGATCCCCTTCGACAAGAAGCGGCTTAAGCGCCGCAAGGACCGGATCGAGCGGCTGACCAGGGGCGAGTTGATGGGTAAAGCCACCCGCGAGGCGGTCCAGGCCGCCCAGGCGGCTGTGACGGTTGCCTGTATCGTGCCGACCACGGCGGCAACAACCGTCTGCCGCTAGCAATCCCGACGAGAGGCAGGAAAGAACGCCCGGTACGTCGCCTTTCGATCGGGTTCGCCGACGACGACAGTCAGGTACAGCACTTGCCAACAGTTGCGTGGACCTACGGCGGCGTCTTGCCAATGTACGCGTGATTCGGTAAGAGATGTCCATGGCACAGGTAACACAGCAGGAGGAGTAACACATGCTAAAGAACGTATATGTGGCCGGCGGGGTACGCACCCCGTTCGGGTCGTTTAACGGTGGGCTTTCCGGGCAGACGGCGGTGCAGTTGGGCACCATCACCATTCGCAACGCCCTCCAGCGGGCCGGCGTGGATGGTAAGGAGGTTGACGAGGTCCTCTTGGGCAATGTGCTCGGGGCCGGGCTGGGACAGAATGTCGCCCGGCAGGCCTCGATCGGTGCCGGTCTGGGCACCAACATCGGCGCCACGACGATCAACAAGGTCTGCGGGTCGGGGATGCGGGCGGCCATCCTTGCCGCTCAGGCCATCCAATGTGGTGACGCCCATCTGATCGTCGCCGGCGGGTGCGAGAGCATGAGCAACGCACCCTACCTGCTGCCCAAAGCACGTACCGGCTATCGGATGGGCCACGGCGAGCTGATCGACTCGATGATCCACGACGGGCTGTGGGATGTCTACACCGATCAGCACATGGGCAACTGTGGTGACATATGTGCGCGCAAGTACGACTTCTCGCGCGAAGATCAGGACACCTATGCCATCGAGAGCTACACCCGGGCGATCAAGGCATGGGAAGACGGCTTCCTCGCAGCAGAGACCGTGCCCGTGGAAGTCAAAACCAGAAAAGGCACAACCGTAGTCGATCGTGATGAAGATGTCAGCAAGTTCCAGGGGCCGGAGAAGCTGCGGGCTCTGCGACCTGCATTCGGTAAGGACAGCATGGTCACCGCCGGCAATGCCTCCGGGATCAACGACGGTGCAGCCGCCATGGTCGTCTTTGACGACGAGAAGAAAAACGCCCTGGGCATTCAGCCACAGGCCCGCATTCTCGGTCACGCCAACGCCGCGATGGAGTCGGAATGGTTTACCATCGCCCCGATTCACGCCATCCGTATGCTATGCGATCGGCTTGAGGTAAAGCCGGGCGACGTGGATCTGTATGAGATCAACGAGGCATTCGCCGTGGTGGCAATGGTGGCGATCCGCGAACTGGGCCTGGATCACTCGCGGGTCAACGTCGCCGGCGGAGCGGTTGCCATCGGCCATCCAATCGGCGCCACCGGGGCACGCATCATCGGCACGCTGGTCAACGCGCTGAACAAACACGGCAAGAAGATCGGCATCGCCTGTGCCTGCATCGGCGGCGGCGAAGCCACCGCCATCGCACTCGAGCGCTGCTAGCATTCTGTCAGCCTGAAAGTTGCGGGTAAGGACTCGGTGCCGCTCGGGTGCCACTGGTCCCGATGCGTCTTCGTCCCGGCTCGCCGGGGTACATCGGGACCCGCCAGTGACAAGCACGGGCAGACGAGTTTACCCATGCCACCCGCCGAAGAGACGGGGCCAGCCCCACTTCGGCTGGCTTTCTGTAATTGGCCTGCTTAGCTGCGGGTGACGGCAGCCTAACACACTTGTCCTGACGCAGACTTTGCCGTCTTCTTACCGTTGAGAGATCGGGTAAGCACGCAGTGCCCGAGGCATGCTCCGGCAGCGGCGTGAGTCGGCGGTCCTTTACAGAGAACATCTCCTGCAATGTATGGCGGTCGTCATTCCGGTGGTCGGTGCATTGTGACAGAGTCGGGCGGCAGAGGCACACAGATGGTCAACGGCCCCTACGGGATTTGGCCGCCAGGACTCGTTCGATTTCGTCCACGGACATTCCCCGCTCGACCATCCGTCGCTTGAGGTCGCTTTCAGACGTGGTCTTCACGATCTTGTACCAAAAGACACCGATGATGAACGCGATAGGGATGGCACCACCCGTGACAATCGCAATTGTCCCCTCATTCCAGATGATCTCCGAAAGCATGCCTCGGTCTCCTTCAGTCCGCGATAGTCTTCTTGGGACGAAGCGGTAATATATCGTCTCCGTATGGTATTCGGGACAGGCCATCGCCTATTTCGGGCTGCCACGGCCCGCCCGCCTGCAACACATGCCACACTGTGCAAGTTCATCTGCACGACAAACTGGATCATCACATGCCTGTGAAGCTGGGCACTTTTGACGCGCCCCCGCTTTCTTCCATCAACCTCGCCTTAACTCTGTGCTTCGCTCCGCTGGTGTGCCCGGCATCTGGTTGGGTCCTTTTCAAACTCGGGCAACAGTAGCAGGCAGGGGCGGCAACGCTGCCGGGCCGCTGTTGTCCTGCTGGCGAACGCTCACCGGCGCAAGGTTGACCAGGCCATGCGCCACCAGACCTGTCTTCAACCCCTCGACCCCGCTCCACCCCGCTGAAGCTCCAACCGGGAACGCACACCCCCCGGGAGGCCCTCGTCCGGATGCGTTTCTGGCTGGTGTGCGACATGTTCCGCAGACTGAGACAACCCGAGGCGCAGCCGCGGCACAATGCCGTTACGACGATACATATTCAAAGCAGACCAGCTCAAGCTTCTCTCGTTCGAGTGTTTCGGTCGACTCGTCGCTAGTGTCGGGTTCTTTTCCGAAATCGGCCGCGAGATCGGCGACCGCCTGCAGCAGAGCCCCGTCATCATGTTCGTCGGTCCAACGGGCATGAGCCTTCTTCAGCCGCGCAATGGCGAACCGACCCGCCGGCTGCCCGAGATAGCGAATTGCGGATTTCGCTTGGTCTCGATTGACGGCTCCGCGGCGGATCGCAGACCGGGAGGCCCAGTCGTGAAGCTCGCTTTGCTCATCGTGAGTTGGGGATGGAAGATTCTTGGAGTCTGGTGGTTCTTCCGGCCGGGTGGAATCCGCAGGCGGTTTGAGAAGCGTTACCGCAAAGGGGGGCGCTTGCTGTTGCTCACCGTCCTGGCTATAAGCGCAGGCATCCTGTTCGCTGTCGGTCGGAGAATGGGAGGAGTTTGGGGAACGGTGCTGGCCGTGCTGGGCGTCATAGCCGTGCTGAAGGCGTTGGTTTTTGTCCGCGGGAGGGTCTCCGAGAGTGTCCTTGATTGGTGGAACCGGCAACCGGTTTGGGTTTATCGGGTCTCAGCGGCGAGCCTATTCCTACTCGGCTGCCTGATGCAAGTGGTGTTGAGAGCTGGGTAGGACGCAAGATAAGGCGGTCGTCGCGAACTGATATGAATTCCGCTATCGGGCCGGGAGGCACCCGGCCAGGGTTTAATCCGCGGCCGCAAGGGGACTAAAGACCTGTGCGAGCCGACAGCGACAGCCTTACACTGAATTAATCAACCGGGTCGAACCGGATTACGAAAGGAAGGAACGATGATCGTCAAGAGAATCGCAAAGATACTGCGTGGGAGTGCGACGCCCGCGCAGATGATGATGGCGTGCGTGTTGGGGGCCGCTCTTGGTTTCATGCCAGGATTTGCACAGTCACCGGGGCTGATCATCCTGCTTGCGCTGTTGTTGATCGTCCTGAACGCTAATCTGGCGTTGGCCGCAATAGTCGCGGCCCTTGCCAAGATAGTCTCGCTTCTCTTGTTGTCTCTCTCGTTCGACGTTGGGCGGCTTCTGCTCGACGGCCCGACGGAACCGCTGTTCAAAGCGTTGATCAACATGCCTGTGCTTGCGTTGTTTGGATTCGAGTACTACGTGACCACGGGCGGCCTTCTGGTGGGAGTCGTGCTGGGTCTCGTTGCAGGTGCGGTCCTCATCAAAGTGGTCAAAGGCATCCGTGCGAGACTGGCTGGACTTGAGGAGGGTTCCGAGCTTTACCGGCAGTGGATGGCGAAGTGGTGGGTCAAGCTGCTGCTGGGCCTGTTCATCGGCCGCGGGGCGAAGGAAAGCTACGCTTCATTGCTGGAGAAGAAGGGGAAGGTGATTCGCCCTGTCGGCGTTGCGTTCTGCGTTCTGACGGTTGTCCTGCTTGTTACGGCGCAGACATTTTTTTCGGGACCGTTAATCACATCAGCACTGCAACGCGGTCTGGAGCAAGCCAATGGCGCCACCGTTGACCTGGAAGAGGCCGACATTGACCTGGCCCAAGGCCGAATGACGATTACAGGATTAGCCATGGCCGACCCGAATGCTCTCGAGTTCGACCTATTCCGAGCTGCTACGATCGAAGCCGATGTGAGTGCAACAAGCCTGCTACGCAAGCAACTCAAGCTTGATCGTGTCGTCATCAACGATGCAGTTAACGGCGCAAAACGTGCTACGCCAGGCCGGATCGTGGGTAATAGAGCCGCCCCGACCAAGAGCATCGAATCCCAGCAAGGCGAAAAGACCCTTGAGGACTACCTCCGGGACCCTGCACGGTGGCAGCAGCGCCTTGTGCAGATTCGACGCTGGCTTGAGAGGCTCTCGGGTCCTGCCGAGCGACACGAAACGGGGGAGGAGATGGCAGACGGCGAGTCGCTTCGCGAGCGGCTTGAACGGGAGGCCCAAGTGCTTGGCTATGCCCGCGTCACGGCTAGTCATCTGGTGGACGGCGCCCCGAGATTCGCCGTCGCGGAGCTGCTGGCAGAGAAAGTGCGGACGAATGCCCTGCAAGGTGAGACCATCAACATCCGCGCCACGAATCTTTCCACGCATCCACACTTGGTCAACGAGACGCCGAGCGTTGCGATGGAATCCAGTTCCAAGACGCTCCGGCTCAGGCTCGAGCTCGGCGCCGTCTCCGCGGCCGGTGGAGAGAACTCCGTCGATTTTGAGTACCGCGGTCTACCGGTGGATAGCATTGCGGATAACCTGAGTGCCAGTGGAACCAAACCGATTGCCGGTGGTACGATGGACGTCGCCATGCAAGGAACTGTGCGAACAAGCGGCGGGACGTACATTGACTTACCACTACAGGTCACGCTCCATAACACGACGGTCGCCGTTTCAGGCAAGTCCGCGCCGGTTGGTCAGCTAACGATTCCGCTCGGTTTGCGGGGACCAATCGACAACCCGCGGATTCGCATCGACGACTCCAAGCTCGCCGACGCTCTTGTGGCTGCGGGTGCCAATGTGCTGGCCTCGGAGGTGCGCGGGCGAGCCGATGAGCTGATCCAAGGAGCTGTGTCCGACGTGGACCTTGAAAAGGGTTTGTCGGGGATCGACCTGAAGAAGGGGCTTCCGGGTATCGGCGGGAAAGACGACACAAAGACCGGCGACCAGAAGAGCGAGAAAAAAGACGACGAGCTTCGCGAGAAGGCCAAAGACCTGACTAAAGGGCTGTTCGGAGGGAAAAAGAAGAAGAAGGACGACGGGTAGCCTCTGCTGCAAGGCAAGTATGTGCCTGACTAGCAGCGTTGTGTCACGAGCTGTGTTGTGGCTACCGCGAGAAAGACCACATCATCGGCTCAGAGATGATGCACCGACGTACAAACAACTGCTGGGCAGCGGACGTCTGGAACGCGAGCCGGGCCCGGTGGATATGACCACCTGATTCTCAAACTGACCGATTCTGCATCCGTATCGGGACGGGCAAGTTCGCCATAGCTCGTGGCTGCTGACTCGCTCGCCTCGCGGCCGAGGGGACTGATCCAAAGTAGCGCCGGTACGGGAAAGACAGTGCTGGCCCTTGAAGCCGCCCGGCGTGAGGTACGCGAGGGACGGAAGGTACTGCTTCTGTGTTACAATCGGCTGCTCGCCGCGCATCTGGCCGGCATTCTGGCTTCGGACGCTGCCGGTTTGAGTATCCGAACCTGTGGCGTCTATCAATTCTTCGACAGCTTGATCCGTCGATCTACCCTGGACGCAGAGTTCCGTGATCGGCAGGCGGCCGTGCAGTCCAGCGAACTGTACCAACGAGTCTATCCAGAGTATGCCGCACTTGCCGCACTTGAGGTCAATGCGCCGTCTTTCGATTGCCTCGTCGTCGATGAAGCGCAGGACATGATGAACCGGGCCACACTCAACGTCCTGGAGAGCGTCTTGGAAGGAGGTTTAGAGGCCGGGCGCTGGAGGTTCTTCCTCGATGCGAACAACCAAGCCGCCGTCTACGGGCACTTCGATCAGATCGCTTTTGGTCGGCTGCGGCAGTCCGGCGATCTGGGCATTCTTCCGGTCAACTGCCGGAATACGAAGCCAATCAGCATCGAGACGACCATGCTGACGCGCCCTGAGACCTTCGCGACAGCTCGTGTCGATGGCCAACCAGTGCAATACGCATGGTATGCTGACGACGGGGCAGAGTTAGAACAACTTGACGGTCTACTGCGCGAGCTAAAATGTAAACATGCGGCGCCGGGCTCAGTTACAGTCTTGTCTCCTCGGAACCCGGCCGATTGTTGTGCCCGCCGCCTTGAAGAATCTTCCCCGGGTAAGATCGAGGCCATCACTGAGGCAAATGTGTTCGAGGTGGCATCCGGTCGCTTGCACCAAATCGAATGGCTGCCCCCAAGTGGTTCTCGAGGCTGGTTGCACAATTGAGGGCCAATGCCGCCGTGGCCGAAACAAGTTCGTGGATTAGTGCCTCCCCATCACAGCACGGGGCATCGGCTCCCGACGCGCCACCGAGAAGTTCTTCAGCCAGCCCGGCCATGACTTTCGTACTATTCTGCCGAACGCTCAGCGCGTCGTCGACCGCTCGGCGAATCTCGTCTTCCGTGGCGCCAGCCTTCCGCGCCGCCTCGAAATGGTGTGCAGTGCAGGGTTGACAGCCGGTGGCGATCGAAGCACCCACGGCGGCAAGCTCCTTTTCCTTCTGGTTTAGCATTCGTTTGGCTGACACTTCGCACCGCCTTCCGCGTCTTGGCTGTCCACCGTACCACCGCCGTTACCGTCGCAGCACTTGGCCGCCATCTGAGAGATAATCTCCGCGCAACAGCAGCCTTTGCCTTGCTGGCCCATCATCTGCTCGAGGATCGCCACACAGGGCGTGCCCTCGAAGGGATTGCCAGTCCCTGAATCGCTGCTTTCTTGCCTATTCGCCATCATTATACGCTCCATCTCCGTAGCTTTGTGGTGCTCCTCGGTTGGTCCCACCCGCCGGCAAGTACAAGTTCCCGCCGACAGGTTCTTCTCTATCAGTAAAGACGCAATGGGAACGACCAGGGATACACCCAAGAACAGAATGCTCGCACAGGGTTGGTGGGATCAGGTGGTGGTGCTCAAGGGTGACCGACGCTGACGACGCGTGTGACTCTGATCGGTTATGTTCGCAGGCTCCGGGGAACGCTCCACGTCTGCATCGAAGAGGGCACGTGGAGCGAATGCTCTACGAGATCCTCTCGCCCCATGTGATCGGTTCAAGCAGTCTGCGGTTCGCGAAGCCGTCGCAGCGCGGGCGGCAGGAGCTCCACGTACAACGCCACCAGGAGGAGCAGGTTTGCCCAGAAGAGGAAGCCATAGAAGCCGTAACCGTAGGGATCGCCGAGAAGATTGAAGAAGACCATGTTGGATAAAACGATCGATGCTAGAAGAAGCAAGAACGTCACGGCCGCGCGCCGGTGAGGAATCCGCTCTCGCCATGCGCTTACGTGAGATGGCCGCTCCTCAGTATCGGTCCCCGGAGCCGCCTTCTTTCCCTCCAGGAGTCGCCAGGCCAGGAGGGCCTGGGTGAAGGAGAGAAAAACGAAGTCGTGTGGCCATGAGGTTTTCAAAACGAACGGGATCGTCAGGAAGACGAGCTGGAAGTTCCACAGATCGGCATGGCGCAGGCGCGCGCGCTGAACCAGGAAGATGAGTCCCATGTTGGCGGCCGCAACGCCGCATGCGATCCAGCGCAGGAGCGGAAGATGGGCGTGAGCGTCGTGTCCCGTCGCGTCGGCCAGATGAAGGACGAGGTGCGGGAAGTACTGCGAGTGTGGGTTGGCGACGACCCAGTCGGACTCACGAAACGAGTCAACAAGGGGGCCATAGAAGCGCATCGTATCGCCGCCCCCGAGGAGAAGACCGGGAAACACAAAGAGGAACACGACACACGCGGCGGCCGTCAGCGTGGGCGGCGATACGAGCACGCCGGTGTAGATGTAGCCGCCCTCGACACTCGCCGCGAGCTTGGTCCCGTCGGAGGATGAGGCGACGCTAAACCACCCTGTTGCTTTCACTGGCCGTCCAGGTCACGCCGGAGTCCGTGGAGGTGTAGATCCGGCCGTCCCGGACACACGCCACGAGCTTCGTCCCGTCGGAGGATGAGGCGACGTTACTCCAAGAGGCAGTCCCGCCGGCCGGGTCCCGCACGGTCCAGACCCAGGTCTGTCCGCCGGCCGTCGAGCACACGAAACCTGAAACGATCACCGCCGCTAACAGACCTGTTTGCATACGTGAGGCGTTCATCGATGTGTCTCCATCATTTCGCGTGCTGCCGGCATTGCCGGGACCCAATGACCTTTAGGGTTTGTCACCTGTGTCCTGTTGGCTTCAGCAACGCGCGCCCACCCGTATGCCCGATACGGCCGCCGTCGTTGCACTCTTCCACGATCCCCCTTGAGCAGTGAAGAGTCCTGCCGGGGTTTACGCGTCTCCGCGCGGCGGCGGTTCTCTCGACTCTCACGCTCTCTGCCGTTCGATGATCTTGCGGGCCTCTTCCATGTTCTTCATGGTGATAGTAAATCCGCCATAGCCATTGGTGTCGCCTTCGTGCGTTTCGAGATACTCGCGGATCGCCAGTAGGGCCGCCTTGCTGCATGTGCCTGCCAAGTCCGCGCCGGAATAGCCCTCGGTGGCGTCGGCTATCGCCGACAAATCGAGTCCCTTGGCGAGCGGTTTACCACGTGTATGTATCTGGAAGATAACCAACCGCGTCGCCTTATCGGGCAGCGTCATGCTGTGCGCGCACCTGCCGCACGACGGCCCTAAACCGCTGTGGTTGACGGCTCCTCTTTGGCTTCGGCCGATCGGTCGAGGAAGTCCTGACCAAAACTCCCCCGACTCGAGAATCAGTCTGATTTCCGGCGAACGTCTTCTGAAGTCGCGCTGACTGGACCCGGTCAACGGTTCCACACCCTATGTCAATCCTACCTTCCGGTTGGTGATGCCAACCCCGGGCATCTCCCCCGTGCTTTCCGCATCGCCCGCAGGTGCTGGGGGCACTTTGTGACGCGGTCAGCGAAGCCCTCCGCAGGCTGCCGACGGTCAAGCTGGAGACGGTGCCAGGCATGGCGGACTTTGCGACCTAGGTGACGGCTGCGGAGCTTGGGCTAGGGTGGAGCCGACGGGCCTTCCTGGCGGCGTACACCGCAAACCGTGATGTAACCAACGCGCTGGCCGTCGAATCATCGCCGTTGGGGCCAGCCGTCTGGGAGCTAGTGAACATGCAACGGCAATGGAGCGGCATGGCCAGCGAGCTGCTGGCGGAGCTGGAAGATCGTCACGCAGACGAGCGGACTCGCAAGCGCCGCGACTGGCCGAAGACGCCCAGGGGCGTAAGCGCGGCCCTCCGGCGACTGGCTCCCAACCTGAGGGCAACTGGCGTCGCCGTGACGTTTGGGTGCGAGCCGGGCGGCTTCGGCGTCCGATTATCCGGGAGCCGATTCCGTAGGCGGTCGTCTCGGTGACAACAAGAGCGTATGTGTCCAGATCGTGTAGGCTTGGCGATGCAGCTCCTCGGCGACTTTACTCAGGGCGAGCTTGCCCGCGCGAGCGGCGTCAGCGCCACCACGATCTCGCTATTCCTCGCGGGCAAACGCAAGCTGCGCCCCCCCGATGGCCGCGCGGCTCGTCGAGGGGCTGGAGCGTGCGTTCGTCCGAAGGGGATCACGTCTTGATACTGCGCTCTTTGCCGCAGATCACGACGGTTGTGCGCGCGGATCACCTTGCTACTGACACAACGCGCTTCCTCTTGGTGCGTTTCGAACGCGGAGTCCGGCTGGCCGAGTCCTTCTTGCGTGATGCTTTGGTGGCAAGTGGTCGATAGACCGGAATCGTGAGCGCCGGAAGGCCCATCCGCACCGTCGTCGCTTGGACGAACTCGCGCCAGTACGGCCATGCATTGTACAAACCGTTCATCTCGCCAAAGGCCATAATATTGGGTTTGCGAAGCCCCTCGAACGACGGCAATCGATAGTGTAGCAGGAAGACTGCCTCGATACGAAGCAACTCGTCACCGGACTCGTCATCAAAACGCGCCACAAGAACGAAGTGCGGTCGCACTTGGATCACGCCCTGCTTCTTGTCCGCGTTGGTCTGGACATTCACATTGATGGAGATGTGCGCGGGAAGCCCTCCTCGAAGCGGCTTTCGCCGGGCAACGGTCTCCATCAAGAGAATGTTGTCCAGCTCGACCCGCTGGGAGACGGGCGTAGCGAGGTCAATCTTGGAAGCGGTTTTCTTCATCATCAGCCTGCCAGCTTTTCCTTGATCACGCGCGGACCGTCCGTAATAACGACGCTGCTGGGCCAAGCACACGCTTGCTCCATCCACGCCGATTCCAGATCGAGCTTGAGCAGAGGCGCAGCGTTGACAGTTGCGTCCAACGGCCCTTCTTGGAAGTGGACGGCCCGATCCAACGCCACGAAGACATCCGAAATCGTCCGAACGGTCATGTTAGTGCGACCGTCGAGCAATTGGGTGATGTAGCCCTTGGTCTTGCCGAGGCGTCGGGCAAGCTCCGAGCGGTTCACATCCTGCTCCTGCATGATTTCGCAGGTCAAATCCGTCAATTCTTGAATCGCTCGCTCCTGCTGATACAGACGCATCCCTTCCGCAGTCTTGGTCAGCCTTTCGATCAAAGTCTCGCTCATTATCTTCGCCCCTTTTTTTCCTTTGCCTCTTGCTCAAGATGTTCGCGCATAATCCGTTCGGCCCGATCGATTTCGCCTTGATCCAGTTTGTCCTTCTTCTTTTTGTATCCGTTGGTCAGCAACCAGCGGTCGCCCTTGCGGAAACAGAACACCCGAATCTGATGCTTCTTGAACTCGAATATCTTTTCTCGCACAGACTTGAATTGCTCGCGGTTCGGGACATTGCCATGCTTTGCCATTCGCTCAAACAGTGTCGCCATCTTCCGCTGGCCGCTCTCGTCCATGCCTTCGATGAACTCCCTGGCGGGCATCGACCCGTTCGCGCACACGGCGTACTCGATCGTCCGCAAGCTCCCGCGAACCACAATGGGTCTATCGGCATCCCTGCTCATCACAGTTTACTTATAGCTAAACCCCAGGTCAAGTCAATACCACCCGTTCCAAAACACCTGTCGCGACCGTTCGCCTGGAATCAGTCCCAGAATCCGCGATTACCGGGCATCAGATGGGGCGACAACCTGCGTCCAGCGCCCACCACGCTGGTTCTCAATCTCCCGCGAGCGGCCTGCGACGCCCGCTCCCGTCTCCGATCCGGCCCCAACGGCGCGCGTCGGGGACGCGGGAACCGCCGATCGTTCCGGCGGCGCATGGCGGGGGGCGTCTGGGGAGTAATTTTTAGCAGGCGAAAGGCTTTGAAAGGGTGAGTGCGGCTTGACCGCCGGACGGGGCGGCGTGAACGCAAGTGCTTGAAAACAAAGAGCTTAGGGCAAGAATGCCATTGGGCGATACAGGACTTGAACCTGTGACCTCCTGCGTGTCGAGCAGTAGGTCATGCCAGAAACCCTGCTTTACGACCCCAAAAACCCTGTTTTTCGCGTCAAGATAGGCAATCTGGGAAAGCATGTCGGTGGCGCTACGGTGGCGCTACGGTGGCGCTGTGGTGGCGCTACGGTCAGACTGACACAAAATGGACACAAAACGGGGTGCCAGCCACGGGCATGTCGACGTTCGCCTCTCGCCCAAGCGAGCTGCCGCTTCTGCCCGGCAGCCGCACAACAGGTGCGATTCTCGGGTGTCAGCGGGCGGCCTCCTTTAGATAAGTGGGGGAAATCATCGTCCCAACCGTCCCAACCGTCCGGCGCGCCCGATGATCCAGGCTAATTCAGTGCCACGACTTGACACTGGCAGGGGTAGGGGGGATGAGTTTCTAGGAAGGGCAACCCACCACGGAAGCGCGGGGGGGCGCACTTTTTACCGCATTATTAGCGATTAGGGTTTATGGACACAGATCGTGCTTTGGGGCCTCTAAAGCGGGTTTGGGATGACAAACATGTGGGTGGAAGAGCCACGATAGGTGGCGTTAATGGGGTGTTTGGACTAGGATCTCGGTAGTCTCCTTGTAACGGGCGGCTGGGTGGGGCAAGAGTGGACGAAAGTAAAGGTGCCTTGTGGGTAAAAGGCGAGTATTGAAAACCTGCCCTGCACCTGGCTGCCACAAGCTCACTGCCGAGATGTACTGCCCAGTACATGAGGCAGAATGGCAGCAGAAGCGACAGACCAAGCTCAAGCAAACAAGACAACGGCGCTTCCGAAGTACGGGCCAGTGGCAACGATTCCGCAAATGGTTCAAGGCGCAGCATCCTCTATGTTGTGATCCCTTGGTGATGCACCCGAAACAGGCGGTGCCGACTGAACATGTGCACCACATTACCGCAGTTGCACAGCAGCCGGAACTAGCATGCGATGAGAACAACACGGCGCCGCTATGTGCTCGGTGCCACCAACGTGTTGAGGATTTAGAACGTCGAGGGCAACCAACGGCGTATCTGTTCAGTAGATTCCAGGCGACAGTTGAAAGGACAGGTAGGTAGGGGGGGATGAATCACTACGACTTACATTACCACACCGTTGGTACCAAGCGCGCGAAGATTTTGCCATAATTGTCTGTTTGTCGAGTTTTGGGATGGCTGCAGAGCCTAGATCGTGCGAGCATTGCGGCGCCACGATAACCGCTCAGCCACGTAGAGGACCGAGGCCGCGCTACTGTAGCTCTAATTGCCGAGCGTTGGCTGGTTACCATCGCAGGAAGGAGGCGCCGGAGCCCCGGCAATGTCGGTGGTGCGGCGACACATTCACGCCGTTGCGTCGAGACGTGGGTTTCTGCAACCCGCGATGCCGGAATCGCTATTTCAACCGGCGTTATCAAGAGTGGATCAAGGATCGTAGACGGTGGCGTGCGCCTGGCGCTACACTGGTTTTGCACACTGGTTGACACCAAGTTGACACCGAATGCTTCGTTTTTGGGCGGCCAATTCTCCCAGACATCGGCCTCCGGACTCGGCTGTTCCAGCGCAAAAATGGCTGGACCAGGACAGCCATAGCCTAACAGGCGCATGGAGTCACGTGCGCGCCAAGGGACCCGACAGGAACCGGTGACGGCTAGTTACGAGATACCGGTACGCCAGACACCTGTTGTACGCTTGTAGAACGAAGTGGGTGCCACTTGGTCGATCCGGGTCTCAGTATGGGGGCGTACCCCAGCAAAGGCTGTGGGACATCCGACTCAGAGAACCTTTGAGTCTAGTTCGAGGGTGCACCAGCGGAGTTCAACGGAGCCCAGCCCTATGGCCACTGGCCGGGCACCGAAGCCGGGATGCTTTGCGGAGCGCGCGCCCCTGGCCGCCTTCAGTCGGGAGGCCATCTGCTTGTTCTAACGGACCACCATGGACCAGAGGCGGTTGCGATCCTTCTTCCACCACAGCGGACTCAGACTGTGAGGTCCGGATTTGTCCGTTCAATGCCGAATAGTCTTCCGCACCGCCTATCTTCGGTCGGACAGTTCATCTTGTGCTGGTTGAGGCGGGCCGTCACGTGCGCTGACGCGCCAACATGGTTGAATCACGCGATGTTGAACGCCATGCTCCACCGGACTCATCTCGCAAGTCGTCCCTAAGTGGTTCCAATTTGGGTGTCATTCCCAGCAGCGAGAACATCACGCGACGTCTTCGGCGGCCACACGGCATTACACCTACGGACTAGGCCCGGTGAAAACGCTCTGAAACACTTGGAAGTCAGCGAAGTCCACGTCTCGATCACGGTCGCGATCAAAGATTTCACACCCTGGCGCCGACCCGGCTTTCGGACCGGAAAAGCAATCGTCGAACCCCACGAAGTCGTCAAGATCCACGTCGCGATCGTTGTCGGCATCATGGAACACTCGAATGACTGTGCTCCATGTTGTGTCCTCACCGAAGAATCGGTCGATACTCGCCCAGTTCGCGCCGACACGGGGATCGGGTTCGCTCGGTGGCAGCTGTTGTGTATAGTGGTCCGCCAGGATTTCATAGTAAGTCATCTCCGTGCTGTTCAACAACCTGCCGTGACTCTCGGCAATGAACGCAATCCTGAAGTCGACCTGAGCATCACCCGGTCCTGGTGTGCGAACACCGTGAACGCTTTGGATGTCATCCATTACTATATCCAGTGCGGAAACAACAGGGTTGCCGCAATCGGTCGCGAAATCGATCGTGTCGTTGCGCCTGAGCACAGGGACATCCGCTGCATCGATTAGCCCCATCATGTATCTGTCGATTGCCGGCGCGTGATGAGCTCCGTTTCTTCCCTCATCGCAGTCCAGCACGAATGTGCCGTCCCCGCTGTCCGTCCAAAGGAACCCACCAACCAAGCTCGCGGCACTGCTACGCGCGATATAATGTGCCGTTCCGTCACTCAAGCCGATTGACGTATCGGTGTAGGACGACCACTGGTGGATGAGTTCGTGCGTCGCGTTTCCGGCCCAGAGGCCACGGCTATAAGCATCTAAGACGTTGACGCTGAGTAGGATGCTATTGCTGCCATATGACTGGGTTCCGTCAAAGAGTCTCCTTCCGGTGCCAGTGAAGTCCGTTTTTGTTTGCATGTGTACGCCTGCAACAAAGTTAGCGGGTGACGTTCGCGGTAGCCTCTCCGTTCTGCTTGTTGAGATGAACATGAAGAAGTCGATCGTGTCGGGTAAGACTTCGTAGACTCGGCGCGTTAGGTTCCGTAGGTCACCGCCCAGGGCGCGGAGGAAACGCTGTGTTTCGCGCGATGTGCTTTGTATGTTGATCAGATGAGGCGACGCCACAACGTCTGACGAGAGGATCTCACAGTCGGCATCAGGAATATCGGAGCGAAGCACGCCGATTTCAGGGCCAATGAGAAAACGCGTCGCCGTTCCAAGGACGTCCTCCATGACAATCGTTCCCACAGAAGTGTTGAATAGGCCGGAGGGGCTGGCTGCATCATGCATGTAGTGTTGTGGCATGCTGAGCTCTGTATTGTATCTAAAAGGGCCAGCCGTAAACACGGAGTCCCCAGCTACAACGTCGGCGCCGAGCCCGTCGTCACGGAGGTCGAGCGGTTCGGCACCGTCAAAGATCAGGTAGAAAGAGATGTTGTCGAGTGTGACACGTGTGATTTCGTTGTCGACCCGCACCTCGAGCCGAAAAGTGTCAACGCCGTCATCGCGAATCACGCCAGGGATGCACTCCCACGTCCTCGTGTCCTGGGACACAGTGATCCCATTGTCCTGTGCTCTGCATGCCAGTGACTCCGAGGTTTGGCCACTCGTGCCGCAGACAAGCGGGATCCCGCTGTTGTCGATCCCAAGGATCTGCCCAGGGGTGATGTTCGCGCCGCGGAGTACGTGCAGAAGATCAGGGTCGACAATGGGCACGATAGTGCGATCCACTGCTGACGCCGTGATGCCTACAAGCACGATCAGGCTAAGCACGCTTTGCATCACTACTTCACTCGTTGTTGCTGGCAAGGCAAACATCGGTGAGCCCCGCCTCACGCAGCATTTACAGGGATCCAGGGCCGGCCGGACCCGTCGCCCGACCGGCCCCGGGCTATACACGCTTACAGATGAACGTTACTTCTTGTGAATCTGGACGCTGCCGCCGGCTATCTCCTCATCAAAGCCGTTGTCGTAGATTACGGTCTCCTCAGCAGTGTCTTCATCTTCCACCCAGATCTTGATCCGGAACGTGTCCGGATCGCTGTCGCCAGCCCAAATCCTGAATCGGTAATCGCCTTCTCCGTTGATAGTGCCCGACCCCTTGAACATCGCGTAGTCACTTCCGGTAACGACCAGCCACTCGTAACCGCTACTGTGGAAGTTCAGGTCGGCCACGCGAAACTGAAACTCGGTCTGGCCGTCCGGCTCAGTAGAGTGCTTCTTGTACTTGGCGACGAACCCAAAGCTTGCCTTGCCGGTGAGCGATGTGTCGGGCATATAGGCTCCCTCCGGCGAGTCGATCCAGCCGCCACCGGTGACGAATCCATCGTCCGGGTCATACACGACGACAACGATGCTATCGTGGGCGGCGTTCCCACAGCTGTCCTCGATGGTGACCGCGGCGCTGTAGATGCCCTGCGTTGCATACGCATGACATGCGCTCGTGGGGCTTGTTGCAGGATCGGTCACCACAGGTGGCGTTCCGTCACCGAAGTCCCAGGTGGCCACATGCGGCTCCCCGCAGTCATCGGTGAAGTAGGCATCAAAGATCGCTGAGTAGCCTACCGCAACAACCAGAGGATATCCGTCAAGGCTCGTGATAACCGGTGCAGTAGTGTCCGTGATCATCACGGCTACGTCGCAAGGACCAGACGGCTCCCCCCAGTTGTCAGTTACAATGAGGCGTACATGGCACACGAGCGAGCATGGAGCTGTCGAATCGACCGTGAGCAAAGGCTCCGCGTTTGTTGGATCGTCGAAGTACGCACCAGGACAATCGATATTGGACCAGGCGAACGTTATCGTATCTCCGACGTCCGGATCGTATGATTCGGTGCCGTCGAGCACGACGGTCGTCATACTCCCCGCACACTCGGCTGTGTACGGCCCGTTTGCATCGCAAACAGGCGGGTTGTTCGGCGAAACGCACGGAGGATCAAGATCCCCGCAAGCGAGACCAGCACTCCATACCTCGTCCGGCCCCTGGCAATCCACTTCCAGGACGTCCTCACGACAAGTAAAGTCACTCCAGTCGCAGCAGGCGCCGACCGGCAGTTCGCACACAAAACTCTCAGCTTTTATGAACACATTCGAGTCTAGGATCCAGTCGCCCGCGTCGGCGATCGCTAGTTTGATATGGTTGACCCCCGCTTGAAGGACGCCGGTCGCAGTGAATACCAGGGTGAGCCCATCCATCTCAGTATTGATTGCGCCCCCGCCGTCGCTCAAGTCGTTGTTAATGAAGAGATTACAGAAGCTGCCGGTCGGTGGGTTGAACGGGTTGTTGCAGTTTACGTTGTTGACGGAAGTCGCAATCCCACCACCACCAGGCACGATCGCAATATTCGTCCCGTTTAGAAAAAACCCGAATACATCATTGAAAGAGGTGTTCACGTACTCATTGTATTCTTCTGATGTGAATACGTATTGAAACTGGACAACCTGTGTCCCTTCGCATTCAAAGTCGAACTCGAGGACCGTGGCGTCGTGTGTCGCATAGCCCGGGATCAAGCCGTCCAAATCTGCATCACCTGGGAGTGAGTTGTCGGTCGTCGCGGCATCGTACCTATTCGGGCCAACGACGGTGGCAATGTTCCCGGAGCTAAGCACAACACCGCTCTCGAAGCCAATAATCCCCGTACCGCCCGCGAACGTTCCCGCTGCATGGTTCGCACCCGAGAACGTCACATTGGAGATGGTCACTCCCGTGCCCAGGAGAGCGTTCACGACGTCCGTCGGGCTTAGACCCGAGTTAAGATCAGCGGTTGTGAGGCCTCCGTTTGACTCTATGACCAACGGGTCAGGGGGCTCCCAATTGGTTCCGCCAGGCTCGATGCTCGGCCTTTCGGGAAAGCCCTGCGCCAGTGTCACCGCTGCCAGAGCGACGCCGCAGGCCAGAGCGACGCTGAAAACGTGACTCGGCACCTTTCGCCTCTGCATGTTGTTCATTCTCTTTACTGTCATCATAACCTCCCTTTCTTTCTCGGTGGGAGCGAGCAATCCTGCCTTACTCTTGCGCGCCGGATGTCCGACCGCTTCGAGGCAGTGCTCCCACATTAAACAACTCTTAGCCAAGTCCTCGCGAGGGGACCGATCAGGCACGTTGCCTGACCGGTCCCGGATTACAAACACGCCAACATCCAGCCGTCACTTCTTGTGAATCTGGACGCTGCCGCCGGCTATCTCCTGATCAAAGCCGTTGTCGTAGATTACTGTCTCCTCACCAGTGTCTTCATCTTCCACCCAGATCTTGATCCGGAACGTGTCCGGATCCCTGTCGCCAGCCCAAATCCTGAATCGGTAATCGCCTTCTCCGTTGATGGTGCCCGACCCCTTGAACATGGCGTAGTCACTTCCGGTAACGACCAGCCACTCGTAGCCGCTGCTGTGGAAGTTCAGGTCGGCCACGTGAAACTGGAACTCGGTCTGGCCGTCCGGCTCAGTAGAGCGCTTCTTGTACTTGGCGACGAACCCAAAGTTTGCCTTGCCGGTGAGCGATGTGTCGGGCATATAGGCTCCCTCGGGCGAGTCGATCCAGCCGCCGCCGGTGACGAATCCGTCGTTCGGGTCGTACACGACGACAACGATGCTATCGCTTGCCGCATTCCTACAGCTGTCCTCGACGGTAACCGTGGCGCTGTAGATGCCCTGCGCCGCATACGCATGGCTTGCGCTCGTGGGGCTTGCCGCCGGGTCGGTCACCAAAGGTAGCGTTCCGTCACCGAAGTCCCATGTGGCCACGTGGGGCGCTCCACAGTCGTCGGAGAACTCGACGGAACAATTGACCGGAACGTTGATCGCCTGCACCAAGTCGTCCGCGTTCAGGCTCGTGATGACCGGTGCGGTGGTGTCCGTGATCATCACCGCCACGTCGCAAGGAGCGGACGGCTCCCCCCAGTTGTCAGTTACAACGAGGCGCACGTGGCACACGACCGAGCATGGGGCCGTCGAATCGACGGTGAGCAAAGGCTCCGCGCTTGTTGGGTCATCGAAGTTCGCACCAGGACAATCGATATTGGACCACTCGAACGTTATTGTGTCCCCTGGGTCTGGATCCTCCGAGGCAGTTCCATCGAGCATCACACTCGTCGTGCTTCCCTCGCACTCAGCCGCGTACGGGCCGTTGGCATCACAGACCGGCGGCCGATCCTCTACAACTCCTACAGTCGTGCACTCGACATCGTACTCATCGAAGCTATCCGTCACTTTCAGACAGACATCATACACCGTCCCCACATCCGGCCCCACGGAAAATTCAGGATCGCACTCGGTGCTGTCATCAAAGTAACCATCGTTGTCCAGGTCCCAAGCATACGTAATCTCGTCGCCGGGATCTGGATCGTACGAATCGCATCCATTGAGGGTAATCGTGCAACTTGCACACGCTGTGTAGGGACCCTTCGGATCGGCCACGGGTCGGTGATTGCCGATTACGACAGGCGCCCAGTCGAAGTCGGAGCATGGGGGGACGTCAGTTTCGGAATCCGTCACCCTCAAGCCAACTTCGCCTTCATACGGCTCATCCCACGTCCACACCGGGTTGACCCCGACTGCATCTGAGGGCTGCCCAAAACAGTCATCGTCTTCGGCGCCGTACAGTCCGTCGTTGTCCAAATCCCAATCATAGCTTTCAATGTTGTCGTTGGGATCCAAGGAAGCAGAGCCGTCCAACTGAACCGGCACATTAACCCACCCGATATATTCGCCCTCGGGAACCGGATGGGCAAACGCGTGCGGGCAGTGCGGGGGCGGGTGGACATCGATGTCGCATTCATAGATATCGGTCTGTGGATTCCCGGGGGTATCATCCGTAACCCGCAGGGCAACAGGATAAATATCTGTGGCCGGAAAGCCGCCCACAATTGTCGCATTGATCCCGACGGCATCGTCGAACTCGCCATCGTTGTCAAGATCCCACTCGTAACTCACAATTGTTCTGTTGTCGTCAGGGTGGTGCGAGCAGGAAGCGTTCAGATTGATGTCCTGATTCCAGTCGTACTCCTGCTCGTCGCAGTCGCAGATGACGGCAACGGGCGGCAGGATCGTAACTCCCTTAAGCAGGGTCAGGATTTGCCAGCCGGTGGAAAAGGCATCGTACACGGGATTAGGTCCTGTGGTATCATCCCAACTGCCGTCGCCATGTTGCTTGCGGACAGCGTAGTGCGCCAGGCCCTCCTGGTAATATGCTCCGGCCGCCCCCTGGGGTGACCCCGAACCCGTGGCGTAATACCAGTCCAGAGTGTTGCCCGTCGGCTGGTCGTCACAAGCAGAAGGCGGATTGTTGTAGTCCACAATCACTTCCATGTCCGGCTCAGGAACGCGCATGGCCTTCATCGCCGCGTACATGCCATAGCTGTTGCCGTGTATCGGTTGACTCTGCCAGCTGTTCGTGCCTGGAGGGTAACCGTTGTCATTCCAGTGCCGATACAAATACCCAAGAGCACCAGTGATGTTCGGATCTGTGAGAGGGGTGTCGAGCCACTCCCGGCAGATAATACCCACCGCGGCCTTGAGACAGTTAATATGGTCGGAGTCGGTTGAGTATCCGTAGCCGCCATAGTAAGTATCGCAATAGTCATGGCGCGTATAGTTCAAGAAATAGGGCAACTCAGTACGCACGAATGGCGGCACGGTAACGCCATCCTCCGGTCCCAGCTTCTCCACGCCCATATTCTCCTCGGCCGCCAACATGGCCAGAACCGGCCACTGGGTGGTGGACATGTCCGAACTGGTATAGTTAGCACGATATCGCCAACCACCACGGTATTGTCCGTAAGCGGCATCAACTTGCCCCCAGGCGAAGTAATCCACCAGGTCCTGCACGATCTCGTGATGATACCTGCCGTAGACGTTCGCCCCGCCGACTGAAGCAATCCTGTTGGGCGCGCCGCTGCTGGCCACGGTAATCGCACAGATACCGCCGATGTACGTTTGATTGTCATTCGACCATGAATCGTAATAGTTTATAAAGAGCCCGATGCCGTTTCCATTGGTGTCGGGATCGCCGGCGGTCTGACCGCCAATGCCGTGGTCGTAGGTATGGCAAAGGATGTAGTTCATTCCCCGCTGCACGGTCTCGACGTAAGGGTTACCGTCGTAATCGCCGATGACCTTGCTGCCGTGCAACTGGAATGCGTCCACGGCAGTACCCACGGCCGGCATGTCATAATTGGCGCCACCCGAGACATCCCACCAACCGTACGGCTGGTCATAGCCCGGGCTGCCCGCACCGTACGTGCCGCGAATCATAGTCCTATGCAGCCACCACAGACCCTCGTCTATGGCCATGTTGATCCGCACATCCATCTGCGCGGGATCGCTCAGGTCGCTGCTCAGATGGATCCTCGTCTTATAGGTACACTGATCTTCCTCTCCGAGCCCATCCTTGACATACAAGGTGGCGCTAAACGGCTGGGTGACGATTCCCGTATAGGTGTGTGTCACCCCAAGGTTATACGGATCCGTTACCGGGGCCCACGAAGTGCTGCCGCCGTCGCCGAAATCCCAGCGATATTCCGTGGCATCGCCGCGGGCGATGCCCTTCAACGTGATCTGGGCTCCACTATAGGTAAAGTGAGGCTTGGTCAGATTGGAGGGCTGCCACGGCACGCAGATCGCCTCGGGGGCGCCCTGGACAACCGGCGTTAATGCCAGCATACTCACAACGCAACACATCAAACTCAACACTCGCAACTTCTTCATGTTCATCGCCATCACTCCTTTCATCTCGTCGTACGCAACCACGCGCACAAAAGCACTCCAAAGACATCCAACGTGCTTTCTCATGACAGTTCTCCTTTGGTAGTTCTTAGAAACAAGCTCCGTTCACCCGTTGTGAACTGAATCCTTCAACTGTGGTGCACCGAAAGAATCCGTGCAGCCAATAAGCTGATGCACATCCGACACGCGCTCTTTGTAGGAAGGCGCGACTACCACTATTCGTTAGACCCCGCCCGTGAATCCTATCTTCCTCCCCTTGGCCGTTGTGGCTTCTTGAGCACGTGAATGATCCCTGCGTTGATCTCGGCCGGGACGATCTCCACCCCAACAGGATTAAGAAGCATCGCTGGACCCCCGGGCCACACAGTGACGATAAACTTGCCTCGCGCATTCTCGGAGGCCCGCAACGTAAAGGAACCCAGGTAAACCGGTTCATCACCAACGGAGATCGAACCGGAGTACAACGCAGAGCCCAATCGGACCCGTGTCGGATCGGCAATGGCCTCATAATCCAGATCACGGAAGGCAAACCTGGTATGGGACTCGTCAACTTCGACACCCTCCACAATCAGCGAGCTGGTCAGCGAGCGGGGGTGCTTAGGCGTTATGTCGAGCGCTAGCTCATAACCTCGAAGGTTCGACACATTCGACAGGAACAGATCCACCACAACCGTATCACCAGCGCGGATGCGATGCTGCCGTGGCTGAACCAGCAACGTTCCGTCAATCGTAGATTGCGGTGTCACTGCTTGCGCGAGCATCGTTGGCTCACACGAGTAGGGGTACGACTCGCCCAGAAGAGCATCCATCACGTTCATGATGTCGTGCATCGTGGTGTCTCGATCAGGAGCGTTTGGAAGACCGGGCTCTCCGTCAGTGCCCACATCAGATACGTACGTCGGAGCGTTTGACCTGTGAAGGAATCCATCGATCGCGTACAGGACATCGACAATCCGATTGAGGCTGTCGTTGTCCAGGTCTCCCCATTTGTACGTCGTGCCCGTTGCCACATTACTGTCCGTCAGGGCACCCGTTGTACATGAAACCCCTGTAGCGACAGTGACCTCGTACTCGGTATCCGGGCAAATGAATGCGTCGCTGACGTAAACAACGTCCCAATCCCCGTCGGAGTGGCAAACCGGATCGTCAACCAACTCTCCGTGCTGGGCATTCGGATCGTGAAGATCGTCATCACTGACGCCCGCAGGTTGAACAAACTTGTCCAACCCGGCGGCCGTGTTTCTAACGCGAATCGCATGCACAACACTCGGATTAGCACTGTTTACATCGATCCTCAGGTACCTCGGTCCAACACCTGCTACAGTCGGGGACTGGATGCAGAAATCGATGCTGTCGTCGCAAATCTCACCGGCGGGACATGGGTCGCCCGTGTGAATACAGGTCCCGGCTCCGTCGCAAGTGTCCGTCCCGTTGCAGTACAGACCGTCGTCGCAGGACGTAGTCGGCGGCTCGAAAGCGTCGGGCGGACAAGTCGCCGACGAACCGGTACAGGTTTCCTCTACGTCGCACTCCCCTGCGTCGGCGCGGCACACGTAGTCTCCCGGTTTGAACCGGGAAACGCAGCCCCCAGACGCATTGCAGCT
>JAUWWQ010000046.1 GCA_030616775.1 Planctomycetota bacterium | reverse complement strand
TGGCCGGCGCGTCCGCGTGATGCATGAGGTTCACCATAAGCACGGCGCTAAACGTGTCATCGCCGAACGACATGTGGCAGGCATCTTCCCTACGTATTTCAACGTTCCCGTAGCCGCTCAGCCGCTGAGTCGCCTGCTCCAGCATTCCCGGGCTGAAGTCCGTTGCCGTCAGGTGCTTGACTCGCTCGGCGATCATCGCAGAGAAGATGCCGGTCCCACAGCCCAGTTCGAGCACCTTATCGGCATCCGTGAATTGCCGCGCTAGCCACGAGCGGATTTCATTTTCAAACGCCTCCCCCACCATGCTGCGATGCTCGGCATCATAGGTGTGGGCGGTTTGGTCCCAGTGCTCGCAGTTCTCTTTGCTCATTAGCCCTTTCTTTCGGAAGGATAGTCGTCCGTGCGTCCTGCGTCCAATCGACGTCGGTAAGCGCCTGGACCGCTGAGGGGTCGAAAGAGTAGACTATTGACGATACAACAGCGGAGGAGGTTGGTAAGCCGAGTCGAGAGGTGACCGCACTATGGCCGTGAACTTCATCGTCGGTGTGGCGGCGCTGTTCCAATACGCGGCTGCCGTTCTGGCCCTGCGGGTGCTCCGCATCACGGGCAAAGACCCTGCATGGATGCTGATCGCCACGGTGGCTTTCCTCATGGCTGTCCGCCGGAGCATAGTCCTGTATCGCTCCTTATCACATGATGTGGTTCATCCGGCCGACCTGGCTGCGGAGTGTGTGGCCCTGGCCATATCCGTGCTCATGCTGATGGGCGTGGCCCGGATCGGCCCCTTTTTCCTGTCAGTTCTAAAGTCGAAGGAGGAGCTACGGAAACGTTCCTACGACCTCGGGGAGCGGGTCAAGGAGTTGAACTGCCTATACGAGATAGCTAGCCTCATCGAGCAGCCGGACATCTCCCTCGAGCAGGTTGTTCAGGGCACCGTAGACCTGATCCCCCCGGCGTGGCGGTATCCCGAGATTACTTGCGCGCGGATCATCCTGGAAGGGCAAGTCTTCGCCACAGCCAACTTCGAAGAGACCCCCTGGAAGCTGGACCGTGACATTGTGGTTCGTGGCCTGCGGGTAGGTGCCCTGGAGGTCTGCTACCGAGAGAAGAGGTCGGAAAATGACGAAGGAGTGTTCCTGAAGGAACAACGGCATCTGATTAACGCCATCGCCGGAAGATTGGGAAGAACCATTGAGCGCGTGTGGGCCGAAGAGGACCGCGAGGCTCTACAGGAACAACTGCACCAGGCCCACAAGATGGAAGCCGTCGGGCAGTTGGCCGCCGGAGTGGCGCATGATTTCTCGAATCTGCTCACTGTTATCCGTGGCCATGCGGATCGTGCGGGCACGATGCTGGCTGGCGAGAACCGAGCCCGCAAGGAACTCGAGCAAATTCAAGAAGCGACTCACCAAGCTGCAGATCTCACGCGGGCTCTGCTAACGTTTAGTCGGAAGCTGCCGGCCGAGAAGAAGCCAATCGATCTGTGCGCCGTTGTCCAGGAATCGGAGCGGCTACTTCGCCGTGTGCTTCCGGCCGCTGTCCAACTTGAGGTGGATGCAGCATGTGAGTCGCCTCTTTGGGTCAATGCCGACCAGACCCAGGTGCACCAGGTCGTCCTGAACCTGGCGATTAACGCCCGCGACGCCATGCCGGACGGCGGAACCCTGCGTGTCGCTCTGTCGTCGATGGTCGAATCAGACATCGGCGATCTTCCGGAAGCTCCAGATTCGGGCGGATCGGCCGCCCGTTTGGTGGTCGCTGACACCGGTGTGGGGATGTCGCCGGAAGTCCAGACTCGTATCTTTGAACCGTTTTACACGACGAAAACCCGTGGCCAGGGCACAGGGTTGGGGCTGTCGATCGTCCACGGTATCGTTAAGGACCACGGAGGGCACATTGAAGTCCGAGCTGAGGTCGGCAAGGGAACAACATTCACTGTTGTGTTGCCCTGTATTCGATCCGGCGCCGTCGCTGAACCGGTCAGGTCCGCGACCATTACACCCAAGGGAAGGGGAGAGTTGATACTGTTGGCCGAGGACAATCAGCACGTGCGTGGTATTATCGCATCAACCTTGGAGAGTCTCGGCTACAACGTGACCCTTGCCGAGGACGGGATAACAGCTCTTGGAATATTCGCGCAGCACGATAAGGAGATCCGGTTACTCATTCTGGACGCAGATCTCCCCGCGCGGAGTGGGCCTGACTGTCTTCGGGAGCTTCGTGACAAGGGCGTGAAGACGCCTGCGATTGTGATTACCGGGAACGTCGACTTTGAATCCAGTGAGTTAGACGACGAGACGGTGTTGCTCCGCAAACCGTTTGGAATGCCTGAACTCGCCAGCACCGTGTCCGTGGCACTCGGAACGGACGCCGGGCAGGAGATGCGATCCTGACAGCTCTGATTTCCATTCTGCTCGCCGACGACCACGAAATGGTGCGTCGGTTGCTCGGCGGACGGTTGGAGGCCGAACCGGATATGACGGTCTTAGCCTCCGTGGGCAACGCCGACGAGGCAATTGCCGAGGCTATCCGGCTACAACCGGACATCATTCTGATGGACATCGACATGCCCGGGCCAAGCTGCTTCGAAGCTGCCGGGACGATTCGCCGGCAGCTTCCCGATACGCGCATCATCTTCCTCAGCGCCTTCTTTCACGATCGATACATCGAGCAGGCCATGGCCGTCCAAGCGTGGGGCTACATTACAAAGAACGAGCCGGAGGGTTCGGTCCTTGAAGCAATTCGCAAGGTGTCTGCTGGCGTTGCCTACTTCTCACCCGAAGTGAAGGCCCGAATCGTGGTTGACTCCCAGGGGGCGAGGCTCGCCTATCAGGGAAGATCGCGTGTATCAACCCTCACTAAGCGTGAGATGGAGGTCTTGCGGTACCTTGCCCGTGGAATGGCAAAGAAAGAAATCGCACACACCATGCACATCAGCGCGAACACGGTCAACCGGCACACGACCAGCCTGATGGCCAAGCTTGACATCCATGACCGCGTTGAACTGGCCCGGTACGCCATTCGCGAGGGACTTGCCGAGGCGTAAAGTGGGGCGGTGTACGTGCTCTCTGGCGCTGCAAGGACCATGGCGGTCGCCTGGCTTGTCGCTTCCCGTGGCTGACAGTGCGTGCTCCGCCCATCCCCACCCCGACCGTCGATACCGAGCTCCCATGGTCGATAATGACCTTGATAGCGTAACCAGCTGCCCACATCAAAATGGCTAGAATACGCCATAGCTTAGATTCCCGAAGTCCACGATATTAGAAACGGATCAGGGAAGAGACTGTTTCCTGGTCGACCGGTGCCTGCCGAGCCCCTCACGTTGCGCGGAGAACCAAGCGGGAAGTCGTATCTCGCTTGCTTCAGGAGTGTGATGGTGTTGCATCCGGCGCCGCCGGACCGTCGCCACCGTTGGAGTTGTGGAGGGCACCGCGGCGGCCATCTTGTGCCGCAGGCAAGCGCAACGGACGTGGTCCCTCCAGGGCGCGGCGTAGAAGACCCGCCGCCAATAGTCGTTCGCGCGCCGGAGGAGAGTGGGATGTGCGGCGGGCGGTCTTCGCGTGTCAGTCCGAACATGAACGCCTGCGTTCCTGTGGTCGAGTGGGCGCACTCCGGCGTGCGGAGGCGCACGGGAAGTCTGAACCGCCGGAAGGGTGGACCGATGGCGGTGCGGTGGGCACCGCGTTGGTTACGATGGAGAAGACGTCCCGGCGGATGAATGGATGCCGGCCATTGTGTATGCTACGCCTACCTGGATAGTCCGCCAGAAAACGAAGCCGTCTCCCAAGAAAGGAAGGCCGGATAGCACAGGAATCACCGAGTCGTCACCCGACTTTCAACTGGCGCTGGGACACCCTCAAATGTCGTGATTCGCCGTCCTGTTCAGCATGCTGGACGAAGTCGATCTTAGATAGAGTGTATCGCCAAGAAACCTTAGAGTTTGGAGAGATGCAATGATGCGAGGACGACCAAGCTTTGGCATCTGTACTATGGTTCTGATTGTGACACCCGCTTGGACTGCTGATGGCACACCCGCACTTGAGGGTTACTGTCCGGTGTCCCTCATCACAACGGGCATCCTGGTTGAAGGTAACACAGAGTTCTCGTCAACCTATGACAGCCGCATCTACCTGTTCCCGTCGGCCGAGAAGAAGAAGATGTTTGATGCAAACCAGACCGCATACGTTCCAGCCTTAGGCGGAAACTGTGTTGTGTGCAAGGTAGAAGAAGGACGCATCGTTCCGGGCAAGGCCGCGTTTCATGTTGTTCATGACGCTCGTCTCTACCTCTTCCCATCGGCTAGAGAGCAGAAGATGTTCCAGGCTGAACCGGAGAAGTATGCTGACGCCGACCTTGCGCTCGGTGGCAACTGTCCCGTCAGCATGCGCAGCCACGACAGAGTGCTGCCCGGCAAACCGGATATAGTGAGCATCTATGACGCCCATCGCTATTTCTTTCCGTCCACTGGTGAAAAAGCCGTTTTCGGCGCGAGTCCTGCCGCATTCTCTCCGGTACTTTGGGGGAACTGCGTTGTCTGTAAGGTCGAAGAGCACAAAGATGTACCTGGCATCCCTGACTATCATCTGTGGCACGGACATCGCATGTACGTGTTCTCATCAGCGGAGCATAAGAGACTGTTCATGTCTGACCCGTCCAAGTACAGCAGCGCAGATATCGCGCTCAACGGGCACTGCCCTGTTTTCAAGGCAGAAAGGGGTATGGACATGAAGGGCAAAGATAAGTTTACTGTTGACTATCTCGGTCGCCGGTACTGGTTCTCCAGCTGGAGACGGCGTGAACAGTTCCTTGCGGATACCGACAAGTATGCGCTGAAGGAGTAAGGGGACTCGGGTTGCTGACCGCCCGTGGGGCCACACCGAGCTGGCGCTACGCGTAGAAATCCAGATAGAATACTCAGTAGCCGAGATGAAGAACCAAGACGCAGACGGGCACGACCGGTCACAGGTATCACGCGAAGCGATACTCGCCCACTTCCTGAACAGGCCCACGGATCTGCCTACGCCGGCGAAAAAGCGGGATACCGTGCGAACAACGAGCCCGCGCGGTCAAATGGATTGGGAGCGAATCCCCTCGGGCGAAAATCCAGGCTAGCGCCGATCCGCTCGCAGGCGCCCAATTCCCGCCCGGGCATCATTGTCTGACGGATCAAGCTCGACAGCTCGCTGATAGTGCACCAGTGCCTCGTCCAACCGACCGACCCGCTCCAAAGCCACGGCCAGGTTGTAGTCCACGCCCATCAACGTCGGCTCTGCCGCGAGTGCAGCCTGATAGTGTGGAATCGCCCCGGCGTAGTCTCCACCAAGGGCCAGTGCCTGAGCAAGATTGTTGTTGGCTTCCGCGGATTCAGGATGATCGTTGACCGCCTTGCGGAAATAATGCGTCGCATCCTCCACCTCACCCTGCTGAGCCAAGGCTACACCCACGTTCATCCAGGCCATGGCATTGAGCCGTTTCTCATCGTGCACCGGCCAGTTCACAACAGCGGCTACCACCAGTCCGACAGTGACTGGCCCCAGTAGCCGCTGAAACGCCCGTATACGCATTCGATCCCAAAGCTCCACGCACCCGGCTGCTGCAAAGGGAATCAACAGCGGCACCAGTGGAAACCGGTAGCGGGCCATCACGTAAAACAGCGCAACTGCCAATGCCATCGACACTATCAGCGCGTAATAAATCCACAGACGCCGCCATTGACTTCGTGTGGCCACCACCCCGACCGCCGCCAGGGGACACAAAATCCCGAAGTGCCATACCGAGCCCAGCACACGCAGTGTCACGGAGTCGTCTCTGTAGACCTCCAGGCTCTCCGCATCCGAAACCTCATAACGATTCCAGACCATCAACATCTTCCGAATCGTCAACCCCAGCCACCGTAGCGGATTATCCCGGATATCCCCCATCGCCCGCCCCATCCAGTAGCGCGAAACCTCCCGTGGCGAAAGCGTCCGTCCCAAGTCACGCTCTGCCAAGACCGTGGCGTCCTGTCGCTCAAACGCCGGCGTTTCATGCCCCCGAACCAGCGGCTGATACCGCCCGTCTGCACCGCGATGGTTGCCAATGTAGAAGTTAGGCCCCGCCTGAAACGTGGACAACGACCACTCACCACCGACCACCTTGTTTCGTATGCCCACAGGTGTAAGAACCACCGCTAAGCCAAGAGTGTACCCTCCAATTAGCACCAGTCTCTTCCGCCCAGTGCCGCTTCCCGTTGACGAGTCCGATGCCCGGTGTAGCCGCCGGTCCCCGTGCCGGCCGTGGAGAGTCCGAAGCACTCCCTTGCCCGAAAACCTCCGACTGGACACGGTGCCAGTAACCTTTCCTCCCCTCATTAACAGCCAGATCCCGACCAGCGGAAGCCACACGATCGCGTTCTCGCGCGTCAGCACCAGCAATCCGGCCACAGCGCCCATCACCACCGCCGCCACGTAGCCTCTTTTCGCGTGCTCTGCCCATCCCATCACCACCAGCAGCACACACACCAGCAAACACCCCAAAGAGGTCTTCTGCACGATGCCGTCAAAAAATACTGCCGGGGCGTACACTGCCAACATCGCCCCCGCAACAATCCCCGTCCTCCACCCCAATATCCGCGCCGTGCCACAACACAGACACCATACTCCCAACGCTCCCCACAGCGCTTGCAATAGCCGAATCCCGCCTATCTCCCACCCAGCATGCCTTAGCCACAATCCCAGCACATACGGATACAATGGCGCCTGATAAAACGACTCATCCCCCAGCCACTCGCCGCTCGCTATCTTCGTCGCCCACTGGTAGTATCCGGCCGCGTCACCGACCAAGTGACGCACTGTTGGCACATCATGCGTTTCGATCTCGAAGCTCAGTCGCACAGTCACTGCCACGGCCACTACGGCCAGCACCGCCCACGCCCTCCGTCGGTCGCCGCGCCCAATGCCAGTGCGTGGCACTCCAGCTCCACGACTGCCACTACTCTCCGACTGTCCAACGGCTCTTGCGTGCTCGACCATCGCCGCCCATCTTAGCAGACCGACCCCGCCTCCCGCCACAGTGAGTGCCGAACCACCCTGGTGTTTCTGCATTCACGTGGAGCGACGGGCAAGACGCTCGCAGAGGAGTTCGCTGAGACGAAGCCGCAGCTCAAGGCTCGTTTTCCAGAAGCGCGACAGTTCGCAAAAGACCTATCACTGATACGTTAGGCTCCGCCACATCGGGCGCTTTGGGGCCTCACACGCGAGCAGGAGACTTCAGGACCGCACCCAACCATTTTGATCCGGTTATGGATGGGCGCTGCGGTTACGGCAGGGACCTGCTATCATGCATGTCGTATGTCCACGGTTCAGACCCTAGCCCGACTTGTCAAGAACGCACAGGTGGGTATTGCCTTTACCGGTGCGGGGATCAGTACGGAGAGTGGGATACCGGATTTTCGCAGTCCGGGCGGGGTGTGGTCGAAGCACAAGCCGGTGATGTATCACGAGTTTCTGGCCTCACGTGAGGCCCGGGTGCGCTATTGGAAAATGCGTGTCCAGCTCCACCGCGAGTTCGGCCAGGCCGAGCCCAACGACGGTCATCGGGCCATCGCCCGGTTGGAAGAACTCGGCAAGATCGTCGCCGTCATCACGCAGAACATCGACGGTCTGCACCAGCAGGCCGGCAGCCGGCGAGTTATCGAGCTTCACGGCACCGCCCGCATGGTCGAGTGCATCGGGTGTGGTAAGGAATGGCCGCCTGCCGAGGTGCTGGTCCGGGTCGAGGCCGGCGACGAAGCACCAGACTGTGACGAGTGCGGAGCACCGCTCAAATCGAAGACCGTCTCTTTTGGCCAGCCCATGCCCGAGCGCGAGATGGAGGAGGCGACCCGGCTGTCGATGGAGGCCGACGTATACCTGGCGATCGGATCCTCACTGGTTGTCGAGCCGGCTGCGTCTCTGCCGCGGCTGGGCAAGGAACACGGGGCCACGCTGGCCATCATCAACAATACCGAAACCCCACTTGACTACCTGGCTGATCTGATAATCCGCGAGCCGATCGGGGAGACCATGCGGGCTGTCTTGGAACGCTGCGAGGTCAGCTCGTAGTCGAGCGTCCTATGTGCGCAAATGAGAGCGGGCACACCCATGTTGAGGCGTGCCCGCTTTGACCGTTCCTACGCGTGATTCTCGGTTTACACCGGTCCGCTAATCCGGCAATGGGCCGATGTGGTGGCCACAGGTCCCGCGAATGTCGTAGTACAAATCCATCGTCGGGACCGTGGACTCCTCGGCGTTATCAGACGGTTTCGGTAGTTGGCAGGTCCAGCCGAACATCCTTCTGGGGGTTCGCTCCGGGTGCAAATCGGCGTCGATGTCAAGAATGGCGAAAGGCGCTGCCGTGGGGAATCCGTAAGCACCGGTCGCATTCCAGTCGCTTGACTCGTGGCGGAAGGTCGTGAATCCATGTTCCAGATTCTGGAACGTCCCACGCCGGCTCATTGAACGCGCAGTAGGAGTTCTTCTTTTTGCGGGCTTGTCTTCTGCCGGCCTGTCGGCCTGTTCGGGATGTTGCCTATCCACCGGACTCCTGCGCTTGAGGTCGGTGGTCGGTTTACGGGTCTGCTTGGCTCTATCGCTTTGCTTGCGTGCTTCGTCGTTGGCCACGTCGGAGACGAGCCGGGCCGGCCGTGCCTTCCGCCGGGTGAGTTCGGGTGTGCGAGCCAGTTCCGCCGGCGGACCTATGAACTGATCGTCCTCCGTACCCAAGATCGGTGGAAACGCAGCGGTGGCTGGGACCTCCGTCGACTCTGCCGAGGTGATCGCTTCAACCATCGCACCGGACTGATCCAAGCAGGCGATCTCGTTGCGCACGATCGTCAACTGGTCCTCAAGTTCCCGAAAAAGGGCCCACGAGTCTGTGCAACTGGTCGGCGCGGCGGGCTGCTCATCGGCAGGCTCCAGGAGACACACGCCTGCCTCGCCGGCATCAGCGGTGCTCATCCCAAACTCCGTCTCAGCGTACGACACTTGGTCATTAGTCGTCGAGGTACGCTCTGCGGCATAGAAGTCCGGCGCGGGTTGGTCCGCTTCAAACGGCTCGAATGTCTCGACCGGGGTTACGGTTTCGTGAATGCCGGGGATCGCTGGTGCTCCCTCGGAACTTGGCCGCAGGGCCAGGAACATCGCCGCGTCCGCGTCGACCAGGAGAACATCTTCCTCACACGGTTCCTCATCCATCCAAGGTTCCGTCGCCCAGGCGGCAGCCTCGGGCCAGTCTCCCACCACGTCCGCTTCCCTCGGCTCGGTAATGCTCAGAGGTCTATTGCTGAAGAAGTCCCTTGACGTATACTCATCCACCGCTGTCGCGTCGCAGGCGGGCGTGGCCGGTTCCCCCCAACATACTTCTTGAGAGACCGCGTCTTCGGCCTCGCTGGCGAAGGCCAAGGCTTCGAAGTCGGCCCACGTTTGCTCAGAATCGACACGGGGTCCCGCCGATCTGCCCTTATTGACCGGTGAAGGGGACCTCGGCTGATCGACTGTCCAAGGTCTGACGGTCTGGTTCCTCTTTGTTCTGTCAGTATGGGACGACGGCCGCACCGTACTAGCGCCGTCGGAGGGCGGAAGGGTCTCTTCCAGCCGGGCGAGAACCCGGTTCCACGACGATGCGTCTGGTGCGCGGTGCGCTACCGTTGTTGGTGTTGGTGCTCGAGCACCTTCTGTTTCGACCGTTTCATCGAAGGCCTCCGCCGTGGTCAGTTGTCTTTGGGGTGCTGCTTGGGTCGGCGGGGCAGCGCTTACCGCATCGAACGGAAGTTCAGCCACGCGGGTCTCACCCTCAGGCAGCCCTTCGGGCCCGGTGTGCGATGCGATCTGATCCAACTGTCTTTGGGCTGCGATAAAGTCGGGATTGAGCGACAGAACCCACTGGAACGCCTTTGTTGCCTCGCTGTAGCGCCGTTGGCCGCGGTACATCAGGCCCAGGTTATAATACGCGTCGGCCTGGGGAAGAACGGCCTGAAAACTTGCTACACCATCGTCAAACCGCCCCAGTTTGCTCTGGACGATCCCCAGATTGATATATGCGCGAGCGAAGTCGGGCTGCAGTTCGATCGCCCGCAAGAACTCGCGCTGTGCCTCCCTCCAACGTCTGCCAAGCACCAGCTCAAAACCCAGGTTGTTGTGCAGGATTGCGCTGTCGGGTCTGAGTGCAACGGCGCGACGAAGAGTGTTGACGGCCTCTTGGCGCTGGCCGGTCATGCTCAGCAGCAGACCAAGACGGTGATAAGCCTCAACGTAGCTGTGGTTCACCGCGATGGCCTTGCGATACTGAGTGACTGCCCTGCGGAAGTCGCCCTGCGATTCGAACAACCGGGCTGCGGCGAAGTGGGTCTCGGGAAGAATCTTCGGGACCCGAGCTTCCCGCGCCTTGGCGACGGCAGCATCGGAGACAGGCCGCCAGGTCTCCTTTCCATAGCGAGATACCCTATAGTCAGAGCCGGCACATCCGGCTGCGATTAGCGTCACCATCACTGGAACGATCGCTCTTCGGTCTCGTAGCATGTTCGGCGTCACCTTCTTCCTTACTGGTTGCCTGATGAACCTGGGACTAGCGTCAGGGGGGATGAGCCGCTGTCGGTCTCTTGTTCGGTGCCTTTCTCGAATTTCTCGACGGCCTCGTCACCGGGCATGCCCCGTCCGCCCGACATCATTACGACTACCTGGACGCGCTCCATGTCGCACCCGGTCAGGGCCAGGTATTCGCGGGTGTGTTCAAGTCGCTGCTTGACCAGTGCTTCATCATCCAGCAGCGTTTCGTAACGGAGCGTACCTCCGTAAGTGTTGAGGAGTTTCGCCAGCCGGTTGAGTCTGACTTCGCCGACACCGCTGATTTCGCCGGTGTGCGGGATAAAGTGGATATCCGCCACCGACATGTCATGCAGCATGGCGTTGTCGACCATGTAGGTAAGATGCGCTCCGTAAGCCTGACGCGAGTCATCCATGCGCGAGGTCTGCAAGTCTGTGGTCGTGTGCAGCTTGTTACAGGCGGCGGCCGCTGCCGGCAGTGTCGCTACCACAATTAGAAGACGGTACGTTCCCAACATCTGTAAGCTCCTTGGTGTCAGTCGGCAAATCGGGGACTCTTCCCGGACGGATAGAACCGAGCCGGGCTCCTCTTGGTCCTATTACCGCTCTACATATCGAGCAGAATGACCGCTAACCTTCGCAAATTTATCGGTCGCCGCGGGGCTGTGTGGTTTGGCGACCGAAGGCTATAAAGGTCCAATAAGGGTGGCCTCGCCAGCACAGGTACGCTATGTCTGCAAACCCCCGGACCGTCTTCCCAGTATCGATACGGCCATGTGCAAAGGTGCTACAATCCGCCTTCATGGACAGCACGATGGACGAATATCTCATCCGTGCGCGGCGCCTGCATGAAAGCGTGGTCGTTGTGGACACCCACTGCGACACCACGCAGCGACTCATGGATGACGGCTTTGACTTCGCCGAGCGCCACCAGGCCGGCCACGTCGACATCTCGCGCTTACAGGCGGGAGGCATTGACGCCGTGTTCCTTGCGGTCTTTGCACCCGCACCCCTCGAACCCGGCATGGGGTATACCACCGCCCAGGCCCAGATCGAGCGGATCCACGACACCATTCGTCGTCACAATGCTCACCTCTCCTCTGCGCGAACCGCGGCGGAGGTACGAAAGGCCGGGGATGATGGGCGCATCGCCATTATTGTCGCCATAGAGGGTGGCCATCTCATCGAGGACTCGTTGGATATCTTGCGCGAGTATCATAGTCTGGGTGCTGCCTATCTGACGCTGACCCACGCGGTTCATACCAGTTGGGCGGATTCATCCGGTGTGCATGAGCCACTCGCGCCGCTGCACGACGGCCTCACCTCGTTCGGGCGGAGTGTGGTGCGGGAGCTCAACCGGCTGGGCATGATGGTGGACGTGTCACACGTCAGCGATGATACGTTCCGGGATGTTGTCAAAACGTCGGCCGCTCCTATCGTGGCGACCCATTCGTCCTGCCGTGCGGTGTCGCCGCATCGCCGTAACCTGACCGACGAGATGATGCGGGCGATCGCCGAATCCGGCGGTGTCGTTCAGATCAACTTCTCGGTGCCCTTTGTCGATCCGAAGTGTCCACCGATTGACCCGGACGTGGTTCGACAATGGCATGCCAGCGGTGGTCTCTCACGCAATCCGGTGTCAGGGCATGTCACTCCTTTGTCCGTGCTCGCCGATCATTTCGACCATGCGATGCAACTGATCGGTCCGGACCATGTAGGCATCGGGTCGGATTTCGACGGGGTGCCGGCCTTACCGGCGGGCATGGAGGATTGCTCCAAGCTGGCGAATCTGACGGCCGAGCTGCTTCGCCGTGGATATGGCGAAGTGGACCTGGGGAAGATGCTCGGCGAAAACGTGCTGCGGGTGATGGATTCCTGTCAGAAATGCGCCCAGAGACTGCAAGGTACGCACCCTTCTATATGAAGCGGTTGACCGATGCGCACCGTATGAGTGACGAGGTCCGGACACGACAATCGTCGAACAACGGCTCTTCAAAAGGCGCTTCGAGCCGTTTGGCTGACACCGTAAACCTACGCCGGTTTGCCGCCCCTTTGGCGATTGTGATTCTCGGACTGGCTCTTTACTTGCCTGGCATAACCTGGGGCCTGCCGGGTACCAGCTCGTGGAGCCAGGATACGATCGCAGCCTATCGTGCAATCGGTGCGGTGGAGGGCTGGCCGGATCAATGGAAGGGTCGCTATCCCCCACTGCACTATTTGATACTGCGAGCCGCCTACGAACCGGTCCTTGAGTATTGGGAGCACACCGGACAACGGGTCGTTGATCCTCAGACCGGTCGGGTGGTGCTCAAACCGCCCCACGCCCCGAAGGTGGGCTTGCTGATTCTGATTGCCCGGGCCATTACAGTGGCAATGGCGATCGCGACCGGGCTGGGCCTGTGGGCGGCGACGCGGCAGCTTACTTGCGATGACACCGCTGCGCTGGCAGCCGCGGTAGCGCTGATCAGCGGCGCCGCGTTTACCTATTTCGCGCATCTGGGAAACGTGGACATCCCGTCTATGTGCTGGTTTGCGTGGAGCGTGTACTTCTACGCCAAAGCGGTCCAGTCGTCTTCGTGGGTGAGCTGCCTGTGGCTTGGCTTGTTTGCCTCGTTGGCGGCGTGTACGAAAGATGCCGCGGCCGCCGTCTTTCCCGGTATGGCGATTGTCCTGCTCATAGCCGAGACGCACCGACGGCGGATAACCCGACCATGGTGGCGCGCCCTGACCTCGGTCCTGTTGCAGCCGCGATGGGTTGTGGGGCTGGCTGCATTTGCCTTGCCGTACCTGGTCATCAACGGCGTTCTTGACAACCCGGATGGTTACCTCGCACGGATCAGATACTGGGTTGCTCCCGCCTCTGATTCCGTGCTTGCCGGGGAATACCGGTATCCCAATCAGCTTGGGCTTCTGCTGGGAACGCTGCACTTTGCCGCCGGCGGGGTGGGTTGGCCGATGCTGGCGGTCATGATCGTCGCCGTCGTGTACGCCGTGCGCAGACACGTCCGGCTGACATTAGTGATGCTGCTTCCGGCTGCAATTTACTATGTGGCCGTCATCGCCCAGATCAACTTTGTCTACGCGCGTTTCTTGTTTCCGCCGATGGCCTTGGTCTGCGTTTTAGTGGGCGTGACCACAGCGGCGTGGCTTCGGTGGAAGGACGTGGCCACGGAGGTCCGCTGGGGCGTCCCATGCATGATCTTCTTGCTTACGATCGGCTATGCGGCGGCAATCGATGCAGAGATGCTCAGAGATTCCCGATACGCGGCGGAGGCCTGGCTCGCAGATAATGTCGAGCCGTCCTCGAGCGTGGGCGCGTTTTCCAAGCCGCAATACCTGCCGCGGCTCGGTGACCTTGGCTGCCCGACGTATTCAGTAGCCATGACCCGCGATGCCTTTGAGAGACCTCAGCCCGACTATCTGATCTTGACGAGCTATAACTACGACGACTTCAACAGCCAGCAAAGGACCTGCATGAAAGATCTGCTTGCGGGTCGGTTTGGCTACCAGCCTGTCGCGACATTCAAGGGTCATTATCTCGGTACAGGCTCTTCCTGGTTGAGCCTCGCCGGTTGGGGCGCCCCGGTCCCCGGCAAGATCAGCCCCACGATCACAATCTTGCGACGGGCCGGGGGTTGATCTACAGCATTCTCGGTTATTGTGTAGCGACCCCGCAGACAGCCACACATGAAGTTGTAGCGGCCGGCGCCTCTGCCGGCCGTAGAATCACGGAAATGTAGCAACTGGCTATGGCCGCCACGGGGGGCGAGGTTGAGAAAAAATCGATAATGGGTTCTCGGAAAGGCCTGGTACGGAACCAAATGTATGGTATTGATTCTTGACAGCCGTCTCCGAGACCCCGCGGGGTATAAATTCCCAACCTCGGCGGCCGCTACGTAAAAACGAAGCCTGCTGTAGCGTCCCGGCTCGCGTGGACTTAGGCTGGCGAGGTGTGGTACGCTCTGGGCGCGTGAGTAGGGGTATTCAGCGATCGGGTGCATGCTCTCGCTGGACCGAGAATCCCTTCTCGGTCCTCTGGCAGGTGCTGAGAATCCCGATGTACATCGGGACTCGGCACAGCTTAGGGGCAGCGAGGTATGGTACGTTCTAGCGCGTGAGTACGGGTATTCAGCGATCGGGTGCATGCTCATGTCAGATGACGTTGCCGACAGGACGTTGCGGGCTTCGCGGCTTATCCTCGCCTCGAACAGCCCGCGCCGCACAGCCTTGATGCGCGACTACGGCTATAAATTCGAGGTTATCGAGCCACACATACCGGAGCCGGCGTCCTTGGGCGAGGGACTGACACCGGCGCAACGAGCCGAGGCACTTAGCTACTTCAAGGCGCGAAGCGTGGCAACACTCATTACGGATGGTGTAATCCTGGCGGGTGACACAGTCGTGTCGTTAAGCGGCCGGGTATTCGGGAAACCCGTGGACCGCAACGACGCCCGAATCATTCTGTCCGCGCTTTCCGGTACAACGCACGACGTAATAACCGGTGTGACGTTGCTCGACGCCTCAACCGAAGCGCGACTGATACAGCATGACCTAACAGCCGTGACCATGAAGCCGATGTCCGAGACCCAGCTTGAAGCCTATCTCGATACCGGGGCGTGGGCCGGCAAGGCAGGCGCCTACGGTATCCAGGACCACGGCGACGCCTTCGTCGAACGGATCGAGGGCAGCTTTGCCAACGTGGTCGGGTTTCCTATGGAGCTGGTGGCCCGCATGCTGGGCCAATGGGGGATTCAGGCCGGCGAAGACCCCGCCGGCCCGACCGCACGTAGAACCGACCCATAGGATCAGGCTCAGAACACATGTGGGACAGGCTTTCCAGCCTGTCACGCAGGCTATTCAACCTATCTGAGGTGGTGCCACGCTATGGCAGTAGCGACTCATAGGCGTCGCGCACTGCTTGCTCAGGGATGTCATCGCGAACGATGGGGCGGCCTATATCCTCCAAAAGGACGAAGTGTTCGGCGCCACCATGGATCTTCTTGTCCTTGCGAATAGTGGCCACGATCCGGTCGGCGTCGATGGGATCCGTCAGCTCCGTTGGCAGTCCAAAACGTGCAAGGATCGTCTCGGCGCGATGGACAACCGATTCGTCCAGTAGACCCATAGCGTGGGAGAGTCGGCACGCAGCCACCATACCCAATGACACGCATTCCCCGTGCCGCAATGTGAATTGGCAGCATTCTTCGATCGCGTGGCCAATGGTATGGCCGAAGTTCAGAAGCATGCGCAAACCGGTCCGCTCATGGGCGTCTTTCTCGACGATGTTGGCCTTGATCCGAAGGTTCTCCAGGATCAGCTCGACGGTTGTGGGGTCATCGAGGGCGAGGATGGCGTCCACGTTGGCTTCATGCCAGGTGAGGAATTGGTCGGATGAGATCAGGGCGTGTTTGACGGATTCGGCCAGCCCGGCCCTTACATCGCGGTCCTCCAGGGTCTTGAGGCACGCCGGGTCCACAGCAACGAGAATAGGATGATGAAACGCGCCGACCAGGTTCTTCCCGCCCGGCACGTTGATCGCGGTCTTGCCGCCTATGGACGCATCGACGTCCGCTTCCAATGTTGTGGGGCAGACGACAAACCGGATGCCGCGCATCCAAGTGGCTGCGACGAACCCGGCCAGGTCACTCACGACTCCCCCACCGAGCGCGATGATGACCGCGTCGCGGGCGACACTGTGACCGGCCAGGTATCGGTAAACCTCACTCACCACTTCGAAGCACTTTGAGGCCTCGCCCGGTTCGATCTGGAAATCGAGCGTCTTAAACCCCGCCTCGTGGAGGGATTCTGCCACAGAGGGGCGGTACAACCGGCCGACGTGCCGGTCGGTGATCAGAAGCACATCCGGCCGCGGCGATCTGGGAGTCAACTGGGCCAATAGCGACCCAAGTTGATGAAGGACATCAAGCCGGACTGCAACTCTGGTCGCCTGGTCCTCGAATTGGATTTGTAGATCGAACATCGGATCCATTGTACCAGTTCTCAAGGCACGGTCGCGGTACGAATGGGAATTGATCGGGGCATTAGTTTACCCGGATCCGCTATATAGTCCTATAAAACAACGTAAAATCTTGTCAAGATTGTCACTCCAGGGACAGAGATTGCACCTGGCTGACGGTTGAACGTACAAGATATTGGCCTTCAGTTGCCCTAAGGCCCCATGCCGGAGAAGCCGGTGAGGCGCGAAAAAGTCCCTAAGGCATTGCCATGAAATAGGTTACGGCGCGATCGGACTGTGATAACCAGGGTGAACAATGCGGAGTTTATCGGTTATTCCGTGTTGACGAAATCGTAAAAGCGTAGTAGAATCCCCCCGCATATGACTAGAGCTACGATCGCCAGACCAAAAAGTCCGTCCAAGATTACGCCGACCCCTCGACAGATTAGAACCTTTCGTTCGGCGGTTAATTATCTGGACTCGCTCGTCAACTATGAGCGGGCACCCCGCATGCAGTACACGCCGAATAATTTCAATCTTGCAAGAATGAACCGATTGCTGAGCGCCCTTGGCAATCCGCACCGGTCGTTCAAGTCAATCCACATTGCGGGGACCAAGGGGAAGGGCAGCACGGCTACGATGCTGGCTGAGATGCTTCGGGCCTCCGGATTCAAGGTGGGTCTGTACACCTCGCCGCACTTGCTGAGCATCCGTGAGCGGATCATTGTCGACGGCAAGATGATCTCGGAGAGCGCCTTTGCCAAAGCTGTTGGGGCCGTTGTGAACATTACGGCCAAAGCTCGTGTACCCAACCCGACCTACTTCGAGGTTCTGACAGCCGCAGGGTTTCACTATTTCGCGACCGCGGAGGTGGATGTTGCGGTTGTCGAGACTGGTCTGGGCGGCCGACTGGACGCGACCAACGTCCTCTCGCCGGAGGTCATTGGGCTGACCAGCATCAGCCGTGACCACACTCTGCAGCTTGGCGAAGATCTGTCCTCGATCGCCAAGGAGAAGGCGGCAATCATCAAAAAACGGGTCCCGGTGGTAAGCGCACCGCAGGTGGCGAGTGTGAAGGAGCTGATCCGCGAGGCCGCCGCAGCGGTAGACGCGCCGTTGCGGTTCTCGAACGAAGAAGTTGACTTCAGCTACCGCTTCGAGTTTTCGCGCTCTGCGGGTCGCCACGCCCGGATCTGCATGACTACCGCGACGAGCCGGTTTGAGCACGTGCTAGTGCCGCTGTTCGGGGAGCATCAGGCAACCAACTGCAGCGTCGCGCTGAACATTTTGGACATGCTCAAGTCCCGTGGCTTCTCGATCGACGACCAGCAAGCGATATCCGGGTTGGCGAACGTCCGCTTGCCGGGACGGATGCAGATCATCTGTGAGGAGCCGCGAATTCTTGTCGATGGTGCCCACAATGCTGCGAGCATCAACGCGTTGATGAGGGCGACGGGGCAGCATATTCCGTACGACTCGATGATCGTGATTTTCGGCTGCCAAAAGGACAAGGACATCCCGGGCATGCTCCGCCGGCTGCAGCTCGGGGCCGACAAGATGATCTTCGTCAGCACGGGATCGCCACGATCGGCCGATCCAGCCGAGCTCGCTGCCCTATACACGGAGAGTTCGGGCAAAATGGCCCAGGTGGCCGAAACGCTCGAGGAGGCCATGAGGATCGCAGTGAGTGCGATCACTCGGGAAGACGTGATCTGCATCACCGGCTCGTTCTACCTCATCGCGGAGGCCATGCGAAAGTTCTCCGCCCAGCCCTTGTAACATCCTGAACCAATCGCGTCGATATGAATGGAGGGGATAGGCGAGGTTGGGGTGCGGTTTACGCCCGTGAATGGGAACGAACCTATGGCCGGGAGACCCCCATTGAACCTGACCTCCGAGCAGTCCTACACGGGTACATATCAGGACGGGCGGGTCCAGGTGGAGGGTTACCCTGATTGGGCGGAAGGGACCCGGCTGGTCGTGACCCCTTTGCCGCCGGAAGCGAAGGCTGACATTGACGGCCACGTCATTATTGTCGGGTTTGGCTTAGCGGGCCGGTGTGTGGCCGATTTGCTTGATCGGGCCAAGCTACCCTACACGATCATCGAGAGAAACCCTGTCACTGTGGAGACACAGCGTGCCTTGGGCCGCGACATCATGGAAGGTGATGCCACGGACGCCGGTACGCTGGTGGAAGCCGGCTTGAACACCGCTGTCATTGTAGCCCTGACCATTCCGGATGAAGATGCGGTTTTGAAGGCCACGTCACTGGCACGTCGTCTGCGACCCGAGATTTACATCATCGCCCGCACGAACTACTCGTCCAAGGGCATGAAGGCCGCACAGCTAGGCGCCGACGACGTAATCAAGGCCGAGCAGGCCGTCGCCTTGCAGTTCTACGATAGGCTGAGTCGACGGATTCGCTGTGCCCCGTAGAGTGGCCGCTGCTGCGCTGCGTTCAACTCGACGAAGATCGACTTTGCACCGTGTCTACGTGACCTTGACGGCCACTGCGGCATGGTCCGCGAAGTAGCGGCGCTGGAACCATAGAGCCACATTTACCAGGCTGATCAGAACAGGTACCTCGACCAGCGGGCCGATTACCGCCGCAAAGGCTACGCCGGAACCGATCCCGAATACCGCCACCGCGACGGCAATGGCAAGTTCGAAGTTGTTGCTCGCGGCCGTGAAGGCAATCGTCGTCGTCTTCGCGTAATTCGCCCCCAGCTTCTTACCCATCCAAAACGACACGAGAAACATCACGACAAAATAGATGCACAGCGGGATCGCGATGCGGACGACGTCGAGCGGCAACCGGACGATGTGTTCGCCCTTCAGGGAGAACATGACGACGATGGTGAACAGGAGAGCGATAAGCGTTATCGGTGAAATCTTCGGGATGAACTTCGCTTCGTACCACTCACGGCCCTTTGTCTTGAGCATCACGAATCGCGTGATCATTCCGGCCAGGAACGGGATGCCGAGGTAGATGAAGACGCTCTCGGCAATCTGACCGATGGTCACGTCAACCTCTGCTCCGGTCAGGCCCAGCAGGGGGGGCAGTTTCGTAATAAACACCCAGGCATACACCGAGAAGAACAGGACCTGAAATATCGAGTTGAACGCCACCAGTCCGGCAGCGTACTCCGAATCACCCTTGGCCAGGTCGTTCCAGACAATCACCATGGCGATGCAACGGGCCAAGCCGATGATGATCAGTCCGACCATGTACTCCGGGTATCCACGGAGAAACAAGACCGCCAGCAGGAACATCAGGATCGGCCCAATGATCCAGTTCTGGACCAGGGACAGGCCGAGAATCTTCACGTTGCGGAACACATCGCCGAGTTCTTCATACTTCACTTTGGCCAGCGGCGGGTACATCATCAGGATCAAGCCGATGGCAATGGGAATGTTCGTGGTCCCGACCTGAAACCGATTGATGAAGCCTTCGACGCCGGGGAAGAAGTAGCCGCCGCCCACGCCCACGGCCATTGCCAGAAAGATCCACAGGGTCAAATACCTGTCCAAGAACGAAAGCCGTTTCAGGCGCTCACCGCTCACCATTCAAATCTCCGTTGTTGCTTGGCCTCCCAAACGTTTGACCGTCTTGGTGCATTTGATGTCCGCCTGCATGTTTTGCAGGCGGTCCAGGTCGTCCTGGAGAACATCAATCTCTCTAAGACACGATTTCACGCAACGAAGGAGCGTTCGCTCGAGCCCCGAGGGATTCTTCGGCACCGCGTAGTATTTCCACTTGCCCTGCTCCCGCACCGTGACCAGGCCGGCCCGCCGAAGGTATGCAAGATGCCGCGATATTTTAGGCTGAATCTCCCGGAGGATCGCACACAGATTACACACGCACAGCTCACGCTCCAGCAGAAGGTTAAGCAATCGCAGGCGCGTTTCGTCGGCGAACGCTCGGAAGACCGTGTTGGTTGACACCAGGGAGTTCGTCATATACACTCAGGCGTATATGTTAGGCTGGACGGTCTGGGTCGTCAAGGCGGCGATGCTTTGAGTTCGCTGCCGGGTACGCCGCGCCCTTGACAGTTGCCATGTTGGGAGTGAGTCTCGGCAGGCTGTCACGTTTTGCCGGCGTCCTGGCGGGGGCGATTCGCAACCAGGCCGGCGTGGTGTTGATCGGGGTTGGCTTCTGGCTATTGTTGAGCCTTTAAGGGAGTCATTGGGTGGACGAGCTGCGGGCGACAACGTCCTCTAGTTGTGACGTACCGACAGATGACCCGCCGGAGTCGACCTGCTGCCAGGCAAGCGGTCCTGCGAGAGTTGATCGAAAGCCTCCCTCGATCGTCGAACCTTGGATTGAGGGGACGGTTGGCACTCCGGTCGGCGACGTTCCCCGAACATCCACAACCTTGACCAGGGCAGATCGTGTGGGCTGTTGGAAGGTGCGATGGGGAATCGGTCGGATGCGCTTTCGGGTGGAGCCGGGGTTGTACGCCGCGGGGTCTCCAACACAAGAGTCTCCGGTGCTGGTGTCAGCCAACTACAAGATGAGCTTCGACCGGCTTCGCTCGCAACTGGGTGGCCTGGACGCCTGGATCCTGGTGCTGGATACCAAGGGGGTCAACGTCTGGTGCGCAGCGGGCAAGGGGACCTTCGGCACTGAGGAGATCGCCAAACGGGTGGATGTCGTGGGCCTGGGCGAGGTCGTTTCCCATCGACGGCTTGTGGTTCCGCAGTTGGGCGCTCCCGGTGTCAGTGCCCACGAGGTGGCACGACGATCCGGTTTTAGCGTGGTCTTCGGGCCGGTGCGTGCGGAGGATATTCCCGCGTTTGTAAGCGCCGGCATGAAGGCGACACCGCAGATGCGTCGCGTGCAGTTTCCTTTCCGCGAGCGTGTGGTCCTCATCCCGCTCGAACTGGTTACAGGGGCGAAACACGCGCTATTCCTGGCGGCCTGTTTTCTCGTGTTGGCAGGGCTGGGTCCGGGGATTTATTCGCTCCACCGAGCGGGAACCGAAGGCGTGCAAAGCGCAGCACTGTTGCTTGCTGCGTTTGCGGTTGGTGCCGTACTAACGCCCGTGCTGCTGCCCTGGCTGCCCGGAAGGGCGTTTTCCGCAAAAGGGGCCTGGCTCGGGCTGATCCTTGTTTTGTCTTTGAGTGCGTTTGCGTGGGCGCATCCGGGCACTTTTGAGAATCCGGCAAGCACAGGCGCTTGGCTGCTGCTTATACCTGCGGTGGTGAGTTACGTGGCTATGAACTTTACCGGGGCCTCAACCTACACGTCGCTGTCCGGCGTTCGCCGGGAAATGCGTGTGGCAGTGCCCGTTCAGGCGGCCTGCGCGGTGATAGGCACCGGTCTGTGGCTGGCCGGGCGGTTCTTCTAAGCAGCGACGACGGACAGCGGTTATGCGGAGCAGGCAACGCCCACGGCAGCGACGTGAGAGAGACGATCGACGGCGCCCGGCGCATGAGGGCCTGCAACCCGGGAGGCACAAATGACACGGTTACGTTATCTCCCCAATGTCGTGACACTGATCTTGGATAGTGAAAAATGCACCGGCTGCGGAGTGTGCACGGAAGTATGTCCGCATGGTGTACTGGTCATTGAGAGCCAAAAGGCCCGGATTGCCGACCGAGACGCGTGCATGGAATGTGGGGCTTGTGCTCTAAACTGCATAACCGAGGCCATTTCCGTACGGTCCGGCGTAGGCTGCGCGACCGCAGTGCTCAATGGGATGTTGCGCGGCAGCGAGCCGACCTGTGACTGTTCCGCAGACGCGACGTGTTGCGAGTAACCGTTAGGGAACCGAGATCAGCCAGGGGGCGCGTGTCGCCATCATTACAACACACGGAAGATGAACATCAGACAGAAGTAGACGCCGATTACGATGAAAATCGTCCCGGTGATCCGACGGGCCCACCACTCGAACTGAGTTATCCTCTCAAATGCCCGGCCAACCGCTTGAGTTCCGACCGCAATGAGAATTGCAAAAACGAACACTGGGAGTGCAGTACCGATCCCAAACAGCAAAGGCAGCAGCACGCTGGATTCGCACTTGACGGATAACGGGATCAGGCTGCCGAAGTACAGACCCGCCGAGGCGGGACAGAAGGACAGAGCAAATATCACGCCGAGAACCAGACCTCCCCATATGCCCCACCCTTCGACCCGTTTGCTCATCTTCTCGCTAACACCGATCCCCGGGACTCTGAACTGAATGAGTTCCAGCAGAAGCATACCCACAAGGATGAGGATCGGCCCGAGAAGCTTGTTCATGTACTTCTGCAGGACATGGGATACGGTTGGCGCGGACAGCAGGCTGGTGACAAGGATCATCGCCAGGACAACATAGGACAGCGATCTCCCGGCGGTATACAGAAGCCCGGTGGCGACTACGGCCTTCGGATTCCCGACCCGCCTGCCGATAAACGAGATCGCGGCGATGTTTGTGGCCAGCGGACACGGGCTGATGGAAGTCAGAATTCCGAGCCAGGCCGCGGACGACATCCCGAGAACCATCTCGCCTGTCAAGAACCGTCCTCCAAGTAAGTCAACGCTTCGTCGCGGACATAATCCTTGAATCCCCACTCGTCGCGGGCGAGTTCCCAGACGCGCTCCAGGTTCTTCGATTGCTTCTGCTCGCCGTTCTCGAGCAACACCATCACGAGCGCACTCGCAGTAAGCCCGTACTCCTCCACGAAATGCTCATTCTCCGGCTCCTCGACGTTAACTGCGCGCCATTCCAGCTCGCCCGACTCGAACGCATCGGGGAGCCCATCTCTCAGGCCTGCCTCAGCGTATGCCTCCATCGCCAGGCAGGTTCGGCAGCGCTGGGTTCGGTGGAAGTAGTAGGCTATCAGTTTGTGTCCCGTATCGTTGGCCTCATCAGCAATGACGGCCGACTCCGCTACAGCTTGCTGCGATGTCGTTTGCGTTGCCCCGGCATTCTGAACGCCCTGGTCAGCCTCCGGCTGGGACCGGGACTCGTTCACCACCAGGTATGCCACGCTCGCTGCAACGAAGAGCAGCAGAACCGTTGATACGATCGTTTTGGCTTTCATGGGTTCTTGTCTCCTTTCCCGTTTACATTCGGGAGCGCCCCGGCTCCCTCTGTCGGCCGTGTCAAGACCTCAGTCACCATAGTCGTCTCTCCCTTTGGCGTGCCCGGGCCTGTCACGTGCAAGGGCACGAAGTCCGGAATCTCTGCTAATTCGGGCGCCTGCCAGACGCAGTTCAACAGCCCAAGGCGGCGACACCTCCGGGGTCAAGACGACGACTATTGGCTACCGCCTTCCTTTGACTGGGCGGCGGTCAGTATCGTTGTCAGCTCCGCCTCGCTGGCTACCTTGCCGGATAGCTTGACCTCGCCGTCGATCACCAGGGCCGGAGTGACCATGACACCGTGTTTGGTGATCTCCATGATGTTCGTGACCTTGTTCAGTTCGTACTCCAGACCGAGCCGGTCGGCTGCGGCCTTGACGCCGGCCGCCAGTGCCCGGCACTTCGGGCACCCTGGTCCCAGAACTTCGATCTTCATCGTGCACCTCCCTAAGCAATTGTACCGTAGATCATCCCGACAATCGTGGCCATCACCACGACCAAACCGGTAAACACGGCTGTCTTCTTGTTACCTATGACCGAACGAATTACCAGCAGGCTGGGTAATGACAAGGCCGGACCGGCCAGCAGCAGCGCCAAGGCCGGTCCCTGATGCATCCCGTGCTCAAAAAGTGCTTGCAGAATCGGAATCTCCGTCAATGTGGCAAAGTAAAACAGGCATCCGATAACCGAGGCGATCACGTTTGACTGGAGACTGTTGTCACCGACAAGTGCGGCCACTTGCTTATCCGGCAGAAGGGCGCCAAGAAATCCCACGATGAACACACCGCCGAACAGCAGGGGCACCAGCAGCTTGGCGAAGTCCCAGGTGTTGTGCATCCATTCGGCAACTTCCTCACGATCGAACCACCGCCACACCATCAAGAGCACCGCCAGGCCCATCGCACCGGCCAGGTACCACTTGGCGTGATAGATCGTCATTACCCAGCTTTGCGCTTCCTCCATGCGGACAATGTCGATCTTGGCAAGCGCGATCTTCTCGCCGACTTTCATACCGGCGATGGGACGATCCACCTGCACAAGCACTTCGTCCTTCGTCTCCTGCAACAGCACAGCCGGAATCTCCGAGCCGTCGGTCCTGTGTACGACCACGTTGCCCGGGTTGTACCAGTCACTGAAGATCAGAAAGGCCATCATGCACGCGAAGTACAAGACGGTCTGCCAGAGGGACCGCCGGGCGGGGGGCGGCTCGGGCGTGGCGGCCGCTGCTTCCATGCGAACCTCCTCATCCTTCCGGAACACGACGGCCATGATGAGCCCAATGATGATGCCGAAGACGATCGCACCTACCGCCCGGGCCACGCCGATCTGAAAGCCCAGCACGCGCGCAGTGAGGAAGATCGCCAGTATGTTGAGCGCCGGCCCGGAGTAGAGGAAGGCGGACGCGGGACCGAGTCCCGCACCAATCCGGTAGATGCCCGCAAACATCGGCAGCACGCTGCACGAGCAAACCGCCAGAACGGTCCCGGATACCGAGGCGACCGAGTACGCCTCGACCTTGTTGGCCTTGGGGCCAAGGTGCCGGAGGACGGCCTCCTTTGACAGGAAAGTGATGATGCCTCCGGCAATGAACAGCGCCGGAACGACACACGCCAAGGTATGGTTCCTGGCGTACCATTGGAGCATCTTAAACGCTTCGAGGATTGCCGCGGTCACCTTGAGGTTGGCGAGCGGGAGGTAGTAAGCGATCAGGAAAATGCTTACGAACGCGGCAAATATCTTCCACTGTTTCATCGAGACTGAGACCCCGCCATTCATTGCTTTATGGGCATTGTACCATACATTGACGAAAAAGAGAGAATCCTTACACGCCCAGCGCCGCGCTCTGATCCTTCAGGTTCTGCCTGAGCACGGACTCAACACACTTCCAAAAGCCTTCAAGGCAATGGATCTTCATCCTGTAATACGTCATGACTCCGTCTCTTCGAACATCGACAATCCCTGCGTGTTTAAGCACAGCGAGATGCTTCGACACGGTCGACTGATCGGCCCCGACTAGCTCAGTCAGGTCGCAAACGCACATCTCCTTTTTTGCCAGCGCGTCGAGCATCAATAGCCGGCTGGGGTGGGCAAGGGCCTTGGCAACCGCCGCTCGCGCCTCGTAGTGTTGGATCGGCTTGCGTTTCATACGTCTATGGCAATATTACCATGAGTTCAGACGCCGTCAAGCTCGCAGCTCACTTCATTTCTTCGGTCTGTCCCGAACTCTTTCCCCTCCACGCCCGCCGCCAGGGGCGATATGGCCATGCGCCGACGGCGGTGGAGCCACAAGATTGTGACCTCGACCGAGATTGCTGATTCGCGTAAGCCATTGCGAATAAACAAGTTATACGTCTTCTTCCTGCTCCCCGGGACTCGGTGAGCTGGGGAGACACTTCCTTTCACGCCTCGCCACAGCCGGCCAGATGGACGAGGTGCCGTGGACCGCGGTGTTACAAGAGCGTGACCTTCCCCGGGCGCGCCTGGCTCGACGCTTTGCCCGGTCCTTCGTCGCCGCGGCGGGTACGCTACGACTTGCCGACTTGGTCACCGGTCGAGCGGGTACAAACCGGTGTCACGGAGCCAAGGCAATATGTTTTCAAAAGCATAACGCTATTCCTACCCGTCATCTTGACATCAATCGCTTTTTGGTCTAATGGTCTAATTCGCTAATGGCACTATTGCCATAAGCGCGCGGCCAACATCGCCGGACAAGAACCGGTAGGCACGGCGAAATCTGAGCACCCTCGGCGAGGATGGGATACGCCGTAGCTTGGCATGCGTGGGCCCTATTGTCACAAGGAGACACGGAGAAAGAATATGGATGACGAAACCCGGAGACATTTTCTTAAAACCGCAGGGGCGGCCGCGTTCACGCTTGGCGCCGTCGGGGGCTGCGGATTCCAACCCCCAGACCCCGGGCCTGGACCCGGTCCGCAACCTGGGCCCGGACCCGACGGCTACGAGCCGCCGTTGAACGCCAAGCTGGCTTATGACGACATGGTCTACAACGCTTGCGGGATTTGTATGATCCGTTGCGGCATGCAGGTCTACGTCAAGGACGGCGAGGCCGTCTACGTCGAGGGGAACCCAGCCGATCCGTTCAACAACGGCCATCTTTGCCCCAAAGGCAAAGCGGCTCTCGGGTTTCTGTACAATCCGGACCGACTAATGGTTCCGCTCCGCCGCACCAATCCCGAAAAGGGCATCGGTGTGGACCCGCAGTGGGAGGAGATCACTTGGGACGAGGCGTATGACGCCATGATCGAGCAAATCACCGCGGCGACCGAGTCGGCGCCAGGCGCTGCTGACTTCGCCAACGGCGAAGCGTTTGCATTGATCACGCACGGTGCGTACGACTGGGGTGCCAAACTCTTGACTGCCATCGGGTCGCCCAACCTCATAACACACTACGATACATGTTTCTCGACGTCATTCGTAGCAAGAAAGGCGCTAACCGGAAGCCTTCCGTGGACCAACCTAGCCGGGGCCAAGTACATCCTCAGCTTTGGCTGGGATCAACCCGAGCGGTCCAAGAACCAGCCCACTGGCCAGTTCAGCAACGCGCGGATGAATGGCGCAAGAGTCGTGTGTCTGAACCCGTGGCAAGGGGTCGTCGGCGCGAAAGCTAACGAGTGGATCCCCATCATGCCGGGCACCGACCTGGCCGTGATGCTGGGCATGATAAACCACATACTGACGAACGATCTCTATGACGCGACGGCCGTGGCCAGAACGAACTTCGCCGACCATGAGGCGGACATCCGCGCCAACTTTGCCGCCTACACACCGGAGTGGGCTGAAAGCCAATGTGGGGTGCCCGCCGCAACGATTATACGACTGGCGGAGGAGTTTACGGACCCGGCCAACCAGCCCGCGATCATTCCGATCCACAAACGCGATGGCGCTGGCGGACCGAACTATGCTAATAGCTTCCAAACCGCCCACGCGTCTCTGATCCTCAACGCATTCGTCGGTGCCATCGATCGGGATGGTGGTGACGCATGCCTGGCGTTCGGCTGGAAACCCAAAGCGCATCTGACTTTTGAGGAGAATCCACCCAAGGATCTCAAGACGCTGATCGATGAGAAGGGGGCGATCGATGGCAAGCACAACTTCCCGTTGGTCAGGGACCTCACAACGGATAGGGGCATTTTCGCGAACTTAGCGCAGAGGATTCTGGACCAGGATCCCTACCGGCTGAAAATGGCGATCCTCTACAGGTACGGACTCCTCTCATTCCCGAATCCAACGAGGATTGCCGAGGCTCTGTCCACCCTCGACTATGTTGTCTTCGCCGACACGATGCCCAAGGAGGCGATGTGGTTTGCCGATCTCGTCCTGCCGCAGCCGATGTTCCTCGAGAACAACTACATCTCGTACCGCAAGTTCTGCACACCAGGGCAGAAGCTTGTTATGGCCGGGAACCGTGCCGTCCAGCCGTTGGGTGACACCAAGGGTTGGACCGGCATCGCCATGACTCTCGGTAAGAAGCTCGATGAGCTGCGTGGAACGAACTACTTCAAGCTCGCCGGTGGTGATTGGGTCACCAGCTCCGATGAGAAGAACTCCATGGCGAGCGACATCGTGGAGGGTTGGACGCTGGATGACGTTCTCGCGGTGGAAAACGGCGTGTGGGCCGAAGACGCCCCGTACACCGCCAAGTCCGACTACAGCACGCCCTCCGGCAAGATCGAGATCTACAGCGAGAAGATGGAGGCAGCGGGCTACGGGCCGCTTCCCGCGTGGATCGCGCGGGCCACAGCTTTAGATGCTGAATACCCGCTTTACCTGCTGCTAATGCGGTGGGCTGGCCTGAAACACAGCGCACCGCTTACGTCCGACAACCGGTATTCTCTGGACGCCTTCCCGGGGCCGGTAGCCAAGATTCATCCGGACACCGCCGCCGATCTGGGCATCGCGGACGGCGACACCGTGTGGATCGAATCCGCCAACGGCAAGATGAAGGTGCAGGCGGTCCTCACCGAACGGATCAGGCCCGATTGTGTCCTTACCAATCACAACTACGGCCACACAATGGACGGGCTCACAAACACCTTCGCGGACCAAGGTGACGGAGTCCTCATCGTGGACCGGCCTGAACAGAGCTGTATCGACAATGGCGACTGGTCTGCGGGCGCCCGGATGTCGGATGTGTGCGTAAGAGTCTACAAAGCCTAGGAGTTGGCTCCATGAATACAGATATGCAAAGAAGAACCTTCATCAAGACGGTAGGGATTGGCGCGGGCGCCGCTGTGGCCGCCCCGGCTGCACTGTCCAAGACCGCAGCCAACGCCCAGGAAACAACCGCCACGGTGTACGGCGTCCTTGTCGACACGCGACGCTGTGTCAACTGCAAGTCCTGCCACATCGCTTGCAAGAGCTGGTGGGACAACGAGACGGACCCCACAACGTTCAAAACCGACTTCACACCGCAAACGTGGTGCTATGTCGGGGAACATGAGTCGGGCAGTTATGACGCAGGCGACGCGAACGTCGTATTCACCAAACGGCAGTGCATGCACTGCGAGGATCCGACTTGCGTGAACGTTTGCCCGCAAAACGGGACGGACACGCCAGCCATGCAGAAACTCGCCGATGGTCCGGTCGTGCTGGATCACGATAACTGCATACGCTGCCAGATGTGCGTCAACAATTGTCCGTTCGGTGTACCGAAGTTTAGCACCGACGAGAACAAGGTTCTCAAGTGCGTGTTTTGCTACGGACGAACGAGAGACGGCCGGGCGCCGGCTTGCGTCGACACGTGCCCGACCGGGGCCCTGCAGTTTGACACGCTCGAGAACATCCAGGCATTGGCCGACCAGGCCGAGGCGGACGGCTATGCCGTTGCGCGCAGCGATCCTGCGGGGAACGGAACGTCGTGGATCTACGTGTTCGAGGTGGGCGCTGAGGTAGATCTTACTGCGTAATCCGGGTCGCAACGCGCTCGCTGGTCGTGTGCGGTTTGGCGAACCCGCGTTCCGAAGCCGGGCCTTGCAGCCTTGTGTGACGTGAGTTTCTGCAATAGCAGGAATTCTCTACGTGTCAGGGCGCCGGCCCTTGGGGGTCGGCGCCTGTTTTTTTCATCTAAGTTCTCCGCCGGCTGCACCAACACCTGCCGCAGGATACGATATTGCTTGGCCATTCGATCTCGGAGTCCGTACCGAGCCCCAGCGGCTTCGCCGCGCGGGCCCCGGGGACGGCCGTTCATGGCAGCCTCAGCTACCCCATCCACGTCTCAAGGGCCAATGGTTCACACAGGTGGGCCACCTTCGATAGCCGAGTTGGATGCTGGATGACAGAACGCCGAATGAGTATAATGAGAGGTTCGCCAAGGAGGGGCACGCAACAGCGCGGAGTCCCGGTTGCTTCAACATGACAAGGAGAACGAACGATGAGGATGCGAGTGTACAAGTTGGTGGTCGCGACAGCCGCCATTTCCGTGGTGTCTGTGGGTGTTGTCTTCGTCGCCGGTGAGCCAACTGAGCCAATCCCTGCATCTGGGCATGCCAAGCTGCTGGAGAGCTTCGGCGATCAGGGTATCGATGCCGATAGCGACGGTGTTCTAACCCGCGAGGAGATCAAGGCGTTCTTCGCCGCGAAGCACGGTCACGGCGAAGCCCGAAAACCCGGATGTATGGAAGGCAAGCACCACGGAATGATGGGACGCATGGAATACGGAAAGATGACCGACGAGCAGCGTGCGAAGATGCTCGAGCATCACCCCGCCGCCGACACCGACAGCGACAGCGACGACGTGTTCTCCGAGGCTGAGTTTGAAGCCTTCCGAGCACAACGGATGGAGGAACGCCGTGCGATGGTTATGGAGCATCATCTCGAGGCCGACACCGATCAGGACGGCGTGCTGTCCCTGGCCGAGTTCGAGACCTTCAGGGCGCAACAGATGGCGGAGCACCGTGCAAGAATGCTGGAGCACAATCCTGAGGCCGACACCGATGGCGACGGAACGCTGAGTGAAGATGAGATGCGCGTCTTCGTGGATGAACATCATGGCGCTTTGGGGTGCGGGGGCGGCGCTGGTCATGAGCATGTCGGCTGCGCCGGTCTCGGAGACAAAGAACACGGTGGATTCGCCCACGACAAGAATGACGGGCATGAGGGGTGCGGCCATCAAAAAAGCAAGGGCCATGCCGGCCACGCCGGTCATGAGAATAAGGAACACGCTGGCTGCACCAAGGGCAAGTAGCGGCGCTGCTTGTCTTGTCATGCGCAGGGCAATGCGCCTTCGACTCTGACCGCTGAGAGGGGCGAGAGCGGCGACGTTGTTGCAGCAGCTCCCATGTTACACCCACGTTACGCCCTGACAGGCGCCCCACGGCTTGCGGTGCTCCCTGCCGCGCGGCGAAGTCGACGGAGCAGCGTTTCCTCGCTGGTGGCGGCATCCTGGATGTAGTATCTATTCCGGTGCAGGCCCAAGGGGTGACGATCCTTGCCGAACGGTCGCTTGAGACGAGTGTGTATTGCAACGAGAAGAGTGCGTTCTTGCCCCAGGAGCGGCGATCGCTCGCAGCTGATCAACGAGCGGTCGTTGTTGAAGTTCTTGTAGGCGCCCCGGGCGTCCTATAAGATAGAGAGGCTCCGTGCTGGAGCTGTCTGTTCAACGGGAGTATACTTAGAGATCGGAGCGATCATCGCCTGGGCGACAGATCGCCTTAGGCCGACGAATCTGCGGATTGGCTGAACGAGAATGACTTCTTCACGAGACCCTATTCCTCGGCAGCGGATCTTCGAAGCCCGATACGAACGTGGTTATCGTTATCTTGATCGTTGCGGTGAGGTGATGCTGATTCTTGAGAAGATCCTTGCCGAAGAGACGAATCATCCTTGGATGCCGCAAGAGACTGCCCCTGCAGGAGCTAGGATCATTTGCCCAGAGTTGAACTTGGCGATTGCATTCCACTCGGAACGGCTGGTCGTCGATTGTAATCCTATCGGAGATCGTTTTTGCGACTTTGACGCGATTGCGGTGACGACGTTAGCTACAATCACGGGGCGATTCGACCTTCGTGATTGGCGTCGATTTGGGAGTAGACACGTCGACGTGCTCGGGACCGATTCGATCGATGAGGCAGAAGCGTTGTCTCTCAAATACGCACCCTCAAGCGATTGGCGAGTCCCGGGATCCGATGAGTCGGGTTTTACGGCTCGCCAGTATAGCTCAACATACATCTTTGAGTTGCCGGATCGCTCGAAAGGCGCCAGTGTTCGAACGGGACCGTTCCATCGCATGTGGGCGCCAGCCCAACTGGACGAACGACTGAAGTCGCCTCCGCACCTGCTTCCCAAGGGGCAACGGGAAGCGCTTCTCGATCAGCTCAAGCGTGCCAAGCAGCGAGAACAATCGCCCGAAGCGGGGTTCGTGATCGATGTTGACTACTATTGGGTTTGGCCGCCGCAGGAAGCGAAGGTCAAAGATTTCTTGCGGGAAGCGAAGCAGGAAGCAAGTCGATTCCAGGCAGCAGTTCTTAGTACTCGGAGGTAATCATCTTGGAAACAGCAAGCGCATCTGAGATTGAGGTAGTGAAGAGCCGAGAATCGTCCAGCATGCCCTCCGGCCCAGGGACCACGGGTGTAAGTCAGGAGTGGGAGACTCCAGCTCAGGAGACGCGGGATTCCGGACTCACCCAGCGCAGTAGAGACTTGCCGGTTCGCCACGGCGGTTGGGCACCTCAGCGTCGTACCGACAAGATGTTGGACATGGATTTGTTGAAGGAAGCGCGGGAGCTAGTTGACAGCATTGACCCCGTGGACAACTTCGAGGCGCAGCTGGGCCTTGAAGGCTTGAGAGGCGTGGTAGCGGGGATGTGGGAAAGCGCATGTGACTGTAGCGAATCGCACCAGGAGATCCTCGCAGTACTTGAGAATGGTGTGCGGATCGCTGGTCAGACCGGTTCGGTGAAACAAGGGCAACTTGCGGCGTTTCGCGAGGCGTTGAACGATCTTGGGCAGTCGCGGTTGGTGCGAGAGAATGCCGAGGTCGTGCGCGCCGAGTTCCTCCGACAAGGATTCACAGCACTTGCGTTTATCGAAGACATGGACGAGACTCGGTAGCAACCATGAACAGGGGACGTAGGATCAGTAGACCTGCTGAGCCAAGCCCTGCTTCTCGAACGGTTCTTGTTGACACGACCCTTTTGATCGAACAGCAAAAGGGCCCGCGTCATGCTGCTCCTGTCAAACACGCTCTGTCGACGTACAGATTCAGAGGAGCGTCCACGTACTCACGACTTGAGATTAAAAATGCCTGGGTTCAGCCTTTGGCATACATCTACAGTCTTTGCCAGCAGCGTGACACTGCGGGTATTGTCGATGTCTACGACAAGATAGAAAGGCGGCTGGTTAATCCAAAACAGCTACGCCCTGCCCGCACGTGTCTCCAAGCCCTGAGCCGCTTCTTGCATGACGAGAAAGCGGGTATAACGGAACGTGCTATGATTGTACGGTTGCGTGCGCACTGCAAGAGGGCTGTACTCGACACGTTTGCGGCGCTGAGCGACATGATCACCGGCGAGTTCAATGGAACGGGATGTATACGAGCGTCTGAGCCGCCGCGCGAGAGACCGAACGGTTCCCTCGATGTTGTCATTCACCAATGCAAACGCGATAACGTCCAATGTACAGTTCATACGTTCTTCGAAGAGCACAGCACAGTATTCGAACAGATTGCGGCGTTCGTGGATACAAACCCGGGTTGTTCTCGTGAGCTACAGCGAATGCGAGACCATATCCGTTTAGCGCAGAAAGATCCGTTTCATCTGTGTGACCGGAAATTCTGCTCCAAGCTTGCCGATGCGCTTATCGCCGTTGACGGCCGGGACATGGACGAGTTCGCCGCCAACAACCCCGGCGAGTGGGTCCCGATTGCCCAAATCATGAAGAAGCGGTTGCTCAACCCAGTCAAACAAGGGCAGGATAAGTAAGCTCAGGTTAAGCCGGGGCTACCAAGTTAGTCTTGAGCGTCAAGCCGCAGCCGCGAAAATCAGCGATTAATTCAGGGCTGTCGGACGAGCAGGAAATCACAGCTCGGCCAGCTTGATCGCCTCTTTCTCGCCGGCCAGGAAACGATCCGTGTATCTCGGGTCGACCTGTTCGCAGACCTGTGTGGCCAGTTCACCGATCCGTTCGTAGTCGGGGTCGCCATCACTCTGCGCGAAAAACTCCCCTGTGAGGATGACAAGTCGCAGCAGGTGTCGAAGGACCAGGCCCTCATTCTTGACCATGTCGCGGGCACGTACGAACTTGTGAAAATCGCAGTCGAATTCGAAGATCCCCCCGGCGACCCATTTGGGCTGAACAAAAACAGCCTCCGGCGTTTTGAGCTTGGCGTCAAAAAGGATCTTCAGCATTTCCGGCAGGGTAAGAGCGGGCTTGGTGTCGTCCTCCCTTTGCCAGTAATCCGCGCCCTCGGTCTCGAACACCGCGGCGATACCGCCTTCGGGGCGCACCGTGGCAAGTCCCATCTGTATGAGCAGCGGCTCCAGCACCTGGGTTTGCAGCGGGCCGGGGTCCATTTCGGGGATGCACACCTTCCGCTCGACCACCGGCGGCAGTGGAAGCACGGATTCCAGAGCAAGCATTTTTTCCTCGAAGCTGCTCCGTGACAACTTCCCGATCAGAAACGAGCCGTACAGCGGGTCGACGCTTCGGAAGTTCAGCAGCGCATAGATGTTGTCATTGAGGATTACGGCGTCCTCGTCCTCGTCGTCGGTTCTGGTCAAGAAGCTGAAGGTCTCCAGGTTGCCGATCATGTGCTCCAGTTGATCCTGAAACTTCTTTAGTGTTTCGGGTTTGTTGAAACGCCTGGACAGAAACTCGCGGGCGGTATGCAGCGTCCCCTTCCTGGTGAGCAGGTAGATCAACACCTGATACGGAATCATGGATCGACTGGCCAGTCTCGCCGGGCCGGCCTGGATGAGCGTCTTGAACTGCCCTTCGGACCAATACTGCTCGGTCTTTCGACGCGTGGGTCTCTTGCGTTCGAGGTTCTTGCGGGCCCTCATAAGACCCGGGTCTTTCGAGGTCGGATCGATCTGGTCGTACTTCCGGCGCCACTTGTGGATCTTGACGTCGTCTTCGTGGGCCAGAGCGTAAACGAAGCCTTTGGTGTCGAACTGTGGTCGGCCTGCTCGACCGAACATCTGATGCCCGGACGAGGGCGGCACGAGCTTCTTCTCGCCGCGCTTGCCTTTAAGAAGCGTGCTTACCACGACGGATCGCGCCGGCAGGTTGACACCGGCGGCCAGTGTCTCGGTGCACACCACGAAGGGGATCAGCTTCTTGAGGAACAGATCCTCGACGACTTGCTTGTACTTGGGCAGCACCCCGGCGTGGTGGACGCCCACGCCGCGAATCAGCATCTGTTTGAGCTTGGGGCCGGCACCTCGAGCGAAAGCGTCATTGTCGAGATGTCTTTCCACCTCGGCCCGGGTGGCCTGGCCTATAAGCTTGAGACCCTTGAGACGCTCGGCCACCTCCCAGCACTCGTCGCGGTTGAAGCAAAAGACCAGCGCCGGGGCGCGATTCTCGGCGTCATCGTCGTCCAGCATGGTCACCAGGTGCTCGGTCAACAGCTTGTCACCGACCCAGAGGAACTCCAACGGGACCTGCCGCTGATCGCTTTGGATAAGTCGGAGCTTGCGGCCGTGTTCCTTACTGATCCAACCGATGAACTCCACCGGGTTGCCCACCGTGGCGGACAGCAGCATGAGCCGTATGGGTGCCGGCAACAGCACCAGCGACAGCTCCCATACTACGCCGCGTTCCCAGTCGTTGAAGTAGTGGAACTCATCCATGACCACGCTGCTCACGTCGTCGAGCTGCTCCTGGCCGGCCAGGATGTGGTTGAGCAGAATCTCGGCCACCACGATGCGGATTCGAGCGTCGGGATTGACCCGGCGGTTGCCGGTGATCAGCCCGATTTCCTGGCGAGGAAAGCCCCATGCCTCCGCCCGATCCTGGAATTCGCGGAATTTCTGGTCGGTCAGGGCGATCAGCGGTGTGGTGTAATAGAGGCGCTGACCTGCGTGGAGGGCCTCGAAGATGGCCGCCTCGGCGATGAGGGTCTTGCCCATCCCCGTCGGAACCGTGACCAAAAGACCGGCCTCCGACTCGAACCAGGCCAGCAGGGCCTCCTCCTGGAACGGATAGAGTTCGTACTCGACGGCGTCCAGAAACCGGCTGCATATCTCTCCGCGATCCATACAACGTACAATAGCGGAGGTCACCCGACATGTCGCCCCGCTTCGCTTCGAGCGCGCTGCAAGCCTTCAGCTCACATGGCGCTGCGGAGGCTGAGACTTAGACCGTCTAACAAAACGTCATGTTCGATGAGCAGGTGAACCGATGAGTGCGCAGCGATTTCGATTCCTTGGTTGTCATGGAGGACGAACCAATGGCCAAGCCACTGCTCACGGACGAGCTCTGG
>JAUWWQ010000100.1 GCA_030616775.1 Planctomycetota bacterium | reverse complement strand
CCAGAGCTCGTCCGTGAGCAGCGGCTTGGCCATTGGTTCGTCCTCCATGACAACCAAGGAATCGAAATCGCTGCGCACTCATCGGTTCACCTGCTCATCGAACATGACGTTTTGTTAGACGGTCTTAAACCGCCGAACAAAACCTGTGGGACCGACTTTCCAGTCGGCCAGGAGATACCGGCGTGCCGGGAGACGGCTTGTGCCACACAGGTCTTGTTGAAGGCTTCAAGACAACTGGCGGGTGGGTCCTACGACCCACCCTTCTATGAAAGCTACGATATGGTTCATAACCGTCCGCTTCACGAGCCTGGGTGGAGGGGGCGGCGCGAACCCGATGTGATTAGCGGTATCCGCATGTTCAAGCGCCGGGACGGGATAAGTCGGGAAACGTACGCTCAAGATAGTCAATGATGTTCCGGCGGACCTCGGGTAGGGTGCCGCTGATGCGAGCTCCGGCTGCCCGGGTGTGGCCGCCGCCGCCGAAGGCTTGGGCAACCGTGGCTACATCGACATCCGTACTCCACCCCTCGCCGCGCAAAGGATGGGGCACCGGTGCATCCGCGCGGGCTCCCGATAGATCGGGATTCCATTCCGCCCGCGGCTCGGCGGGCGGTTTGCTGCGGAAGCTGGCCCGAATGACGCCGTCGGCTGCTTCCACGAGCAGAACGGAGACAACGACCGAGCCGATACGCAGCGGTTCGTTAACGATATCCTCTGTGTCAGACGGTGTCGCGCCGGCGTCGGTGATGGCATCTGCTGAGAGGATCATGACGGCCACATGATCCTCAAATAGCAGCTCCAGCGTACCCAGCGCTGTTCCGAGCAGACGCACGCGCCCGGGTGTCTCACACTGGTATAACTCCTGATACAGCTCGTGCGGGTTTACGCCGCGAGTCACCAGATCCGCCGCGGCCACCAACACGCGCTGGTCCGTGCTGGAGTGTCGAAACCAGCCGGTATCCATGGCCATTCCGACAAACAGGGCGTCACGGGTGTCAGCAGCGATAGGCCAGTTCACCGCCTTTGCCCAGTCATAAAGGATCAGGCACGCAGCAGCAGCGGATTCGTCGATCAAGTAATAATCGGCCAGGTCATCGCGCGTGACGTGATGGTCGACCGCAAGCTTCGGCACATCGGAAGATCGCAGCCAGTCGGCGATCGGATCGACCTGACCGTAAGTGCAGGTGTCCAGCACGAGTACACTGTCGATGTCGGCCAGGTCGGTTGTCTGGATGTCAAGACCTAACACGCGCATCGGTCCGTACCGACGAAAAATCTCATATCGGTCAGGCAGCACATCATACAAAAGGGCTACAGCCTCGACACCACGGGATCGAAGCAACGACCGCATGGCCACCAGCGAACCCAGGGCGTCGCCGTCAGGTTTGTCATGGGAGATCAGCAGTGGGCGCTTCCACGACGCGATCCGTGCGGCTGCTTCTGTGAGACTCTTTGCACCCAGGGCACTCATTGAGTCTGCGCCTTTCCAGCATCGCCCTGGGATTGCGACTGGTCGGGGCCACGGCGGACCGCCTCGACGTCGCGATGCAACTGCTCAGCCAGGGCCTCGGCCGAATCGAAGGCCCGCTGCTCGCGGAGGCGTCGTTCAAACCCGATTTGAATCCTCTCGCCGTAGAGATCACCGTCAAAGTCCAGCAGATGGGCTTCGATCTGCTGCCTGGTGCCGCCGAACGTAGGGGCCGTCCCGATACTGATTGCTGCCAAATAAGTGTCACTATGCAGAGCGACTCGGCCGGCGTACACCCCCTCTCCGGGCACCAGTTGCTCCGAGACGGCGATGTTCACCGTGGGAAAGCCGATGGTGCGGCCGCGGCGAACACCCTCGACCACCTGACCGATCAGCGTATAGGCGCGGCCCAGGCACAGGCCCGCCCGCCGGACTTTCCCCTCGGTCAAGAGTCGCCGGATCAGTGAGCTTGAGATCATCAGCGTCTCGCCTTCCTCGATCTGCAGTGTGACCGGTTCGACAATGTGGACCTCACAGTTGAACCCGGCGGCGACGCGTTTCAGCAGTTCGGGCGTTCCCTTTCTACCCCGGCCGAATCCGAACGAGGGACCCTCGACAATGTGCGTGGGATGAAACCGCCGGACAATGACTTGTTCAACGAATTGCTCAGCCGTGAGACCCAGCAGAGCCGGCTCACTCTTGGCGACCACGGTGATGTCCGCGCCGGCCTCGGCCAGATGTCGCAGTTTCTCATCAGGCAACGTCAACAGCCGTGGGGCTTTTGACGGAGCCACCACCGTCAACGGGTGCGGCTCGAAGGTCAGCACGACAACCGGCCCTCCAGTATTGGCAGCAGTCAGACCGGTCTGGGCAAGTATCTGCTGGTGGGCACGATGTACCCCGTCGAAGTTCCCAACCGTCAACACCGACTGGGCCAGGGGCGGGTCCAGCGCTTCAAGACCGTGCAAGACTTTCACTATGGTGTTCCGCTAACATAATACAATTGATGTCCAGCTCGTGCGCAGCATAGCGCACGTCGGCAATACTGGCAATTCAGCGGCGACAAATCCGGGCCGCCCGGTTGACATGCCGCCGAAGCAGGGTTGTCATGGCGTCCGTGTCGGACACGAAAGAAAGCCAGAGTACCCTGGTGATACGCGCCGGGCTGTGTATTGACGGCGAAGCCTTTGGCCGGTTCGGCCGGGTGCTCAGACGGCTGCTCGTGGGGCTGGTGGATCAGGCCGTCAGTGTTCGGCTGCTAAGCTGCGACCCACATGTCGAGACGCTCACATTGGGCCCTGTCCAAACGCTGGTCCACAAACGCATCGTATGGCCTGTCGCGAGGCGACGGATCGAGCAACTCCTGGACCCTCTTTCACAGAAACCGCCCACCGTCATGCATGCCGTGTCGAGCGCAACCTACCGTGTGGCCGGCGCCCTCGCGGAGGCCTTCGACACCGACCTTGTCTTTCAGGTGACGTCACTGAAGGATTGCGACGCAATCGGGAACTTCGCGGGGCCGCGCGTCGGGCGATTCATTGCGTTCAGTCAACCATTGGTGACAGTGCTTGAAGAGCAGCTGAAAATCCCCGCGGAGCGGATCGACCTGGTCCGCCCGGGCGTACTGGCGTCGCAGCGGATCGCTTGTTTCGCCGATCCACAGCGAGTTCCCAGCATCCTGTGCCTGTCACCATTGGAGCGCGGCAGCGGTGTGGACGAGCTGATTAAAGCCGTGGACCTCCTGCGAAAACGCGACCATACTTTCATGCTGTTTCTGCTGGGAACAGGGTCCCAGGAACCTGCCTTACGACGTATGATCCGCGGACGTAAGCTCTTTCCGTGTGTGACCCTGGCTCACCCCGCGGGCGGCGTCGCCCAGGCCTTTCACAGTGCCGACATCTTCGTGCGCCCCTCGGTGGACAGCGCCTTTAACGACGACGGCTTGCTGGCAATGGCCGCCGGAATGGCCGTTGTAACCTCCCCAAACTCGATCTGTGACCATTTCCGCAATGGCGAAACGGCGGTAGTCTGTGAGAAACCGAAAGCGGAACTGCTGGCCGGCGCCATCGGGCAACTTCTGTCCGACAAGGCGGGTGCCCGGCGCCTGGCGACGACTGCCGTGGAGTACGTTCGGGCACATCACCCCGTAAGCCGTATGGCGGAACGCACCGCCGAAGGCTATCGCACACTCGCACTGGCCCGGTCCACCTTCGCGCTCAAGGAGTAGTTCACGTTGAATCGTGATCCGGCCTACTCAGGAATCCAAACCGAACCGGGACCCATTCTGGCGGAAACACTGCGCGGGAGGATCAAGGGGGAGGTACGCTTCGACGCCTTGTCCCGCACGATCTACGCGACCGATGCCGGCATATATGAAATCACCCCGCTCGGTGTGGTGCTGCCCAAGGACGTGGACGACGTGGTGTCTGCCGTCAAAGAGTGTCGCAAGCTCGGCATTTCGGTTATCCCGCGCGGGGCGGCGACGGGTTTGACTGGTGGGACGGTCGGCCCCGGTCTGCAGCTCGACCTGTCGCGCTATATGAACCGAATCGGTGCTCTGGACATTAGCGCCCGCACTGTCGCCGTTGAGCCCGGTGTGGTCCTCGATGAACTCAACGCCCACCTCGCCCCGCATGGCCTGCAGTTCGCGCCCGACGTGGCCACCAGCAGCCGGGCGACGATCGGCGGCATGATTGCCAACAATTCCTGTGGAGCCCGCTCGGTCGTTCACGGTCGAACAGTAGATCATGTTATCGAGCTGACCCTCGTCCTCCCGGACGGTGAAGTGGTGACGTTGGGTGAGCCGCCCGGGCCATCCGATTCCAATGACGAAAGTGCTATGACCCGGGTGGAACGGATCGAGCGCGGTCTCGCCCGGATTCGCGATGAATGTTACAGCGAGATTCAACGTCGCTTCCCCAAGATCCTCCGGAGCAACGGCGGTTACGGGCTTGATCGTCTGGGACCGCCGGGCGACCGAGCTGACGCCATCAAGATTATCTGCGGCAGCGAAGGAACGCTCGGCATCGTCGTCGGCGCCAAGCTGAAGCTGATTTCGGTCCCTAAGCATACCGGGCTCGTCGTTCTTCATTTCGATCACCTTCTCGATGCCCTTGGCGTGACGCCGGCGGTTTTGCGCCACAAGCCAGCCGCCGTCGAACTGGTCGATCGTCCGATTCTCGAGGCCGGCCGGGCCCATCCGACCCTGCGCACCCGATGTGGTTTTCTAAGCGGGGACCCCTCGGCGATTCTGATCGTCGAGTTTCATAGCGACAATGCCACCGCTTTGGCATCAGCTATAGATGACCTGGCGGCTGACAGCGACGCGGCCAAATCCGCCTTTGCAGTCACGAAGGTCCTTGACAGCCAGGAACAGGCGGACGTTTGGAATCTGCGCAAGGCCGGACTCGGGCTGTTGATGTCAAAGCCGGGCGACGCCCAACCTAACACCTTCGTCGAGGATACGGCCGTCGATCCGTCGCGCTTGCGCGATTACATTGAGCGTTTCTCCGCCATCCTGGACCGCGAGGGCGTTGAAACGGGTTGCTACGCCCATGCCGGCGTGGGTTGCATCCACGTTCGCCCGGTCATCAATCTTAAAAAGGCCGACGATATCGAACGGATGCACCGCATTGCTAAAGCGGTCAACGATCTCGTGCTCGAGTTCGGTGGTACCATCACCGGCGAGCACGGGGACGGCATAAGCCGATCCTGCTGGTTGGAGAAGTTGTACGGACCCAAGATCACTGCGGCGTTCAAGGATATCAAGCGGCTGTTCGACCCCGACAACCTGTTAAATCCACACAAGATCGTTGACCCCTACCCAATGACGGAGCATCTGCGCTACGGCCCGTCGTTTGCGTCACAATCCGTCAAGACGCATCTGGACTTCTCGTCGCACGGCGGCATGGCCGGCCTCGCGCAAATGTGCAGCGGTGTGGGGCAATGTCGCCAACGGCTCGTTGATGGAATGTGCCCGTCGTACATGGCCACCAACGACGAAACACATACGACTCGGGCACGGGCCAACGCCCTTCGCGTGGCCTTGTCGAACCGCGGCCTGCTCGACGGACTGGATGACCCGCACCTCTCAGAGGTCATGGACCTTTGCATAAGCTGCAAAGCCTGCAAAACGGAGTGTCCGACGGGTGTGGACATGGCCCGGTTGAAGGCGGAATACCTGTCCAGGCGTCACCTTGTTCACGGTGTCAGCCGCAGGGCACGGTTGATCGCCGACATGCCGCACCGACTTGCCCTGGCCGGCCGCTTTCCGAGACTCGTCAACCTTATCACACAGTCCAAACCACTGCGCGCTGTGGCCGAGCGAATCTATGACCTGGACCGCCGCGTACCACCTCCGCGACTGGCCCGGCAGACCTTTCGCTCGTGGTTTGACCGTCATCGCAAGGCGTCGCGAGGCAGCCGGTCGCCCCGCGGAACCGTGGTCTATTTCGTAGACACCTGGACCAACTACTTCACACCACAGGTGGGCGTTGCCGCAGTGAAGCTGCTCGAACGGGCCGGATTCGTGGTGGCCTGCCCGCGGACGCTGTGTTGCGGCCGGCCGGCCATCAGCCAGGGCCTGCTCACCGACGCCAAACAGCTCGCCGAGTTGAACGTACGTAGACTGGCTCGCTTTGCCGCAGCCGGCGTGCCCATCGTCGGCACCGAACCGAGCTGTACCTTGACCCTGGTGGACGAATACCCGCAGCTTGTCCGCACAAGTGCAGCCCGCAAGATCGCCTCCCAAACGATGACCTTGGAGAGCTTCCTGCAACAAGTATTGGCCGACGATCCGGACGCTCTTCACTTCACCCGCCGAAAGATCCCATTGCTGTACCACGCCCACTGCCATCAAAAAGCCATAGTAGGCTCGGCGGACGCGCTCGAGCTGCTGCATCATGCATCGGCCGGCGCTACCTCGGAGATCAACAGCGGCTGCTGCGGGATGGCTGGTGCATTCGGCCATGAGGTGGAGCACTACGAGGTCTCCCGAGCGATCGGCGAGCAACGCCTATTCCCTGCTATCCGCAATCGCGGCGATGCCCAGATCGCCGTCTCCGGCTTCAGCTGCCGCCAACAAATCCAGCACCACACCGGTGTAGTCGCCAGGCACGTCGTGGAATACCTGGCCGATGCCCTGGCCTGACCTGCCTGCACCATCAAAGCCCAACGAGCCGCGGATCTTAACTAAGACCGTCTAACAAAACGAGTTCCGTAGGGTTCTCCAACAGATGATGACGCAGCCGAGTGTCATGAACGCTTCGTGGATGTCGGCGCGGCGTTCGTACCGGACGCGGAGGCGGCGGAACTGAT
>JAUWWQ010000067.1 GCA_030616775.1 Planctomycetota bacterium | reverse complement strand
GCTTGGATGGTTACGCGCCTGGCGCGGGTGGCAAGCGTTCCAATGGATTATGTTGGGCGCAAGCCTTCCACCGCCAGCCACCACCGCGAGATGTGGGTAATAGCAAGGCTTTAGCCCGCGCGGACGTGTCGCTGGACCGAGAATCCCTTCTCGGTCCTCTGGCAGGTGCCGAGAAAGGATTCTCGGCACAGCGTACAGCGGCTCAGATAGTCGCACGACCTGTGAAACACGGTACTAGGTTAGGGAGTGAAGGAAACGCACAATGAACAAAGAAATCCATTTCAAGATAAAGCGGCAGGACAATCCCAACGCCGCGGCCTACTGGGAAGAGTTCAACATGCCTTACTCTCCCGGGCACAACGTGGTGTCGGCTCTGATGTACCTGCGGGAGCACCCCATCAACATACATGGCGAGAAAGTCAAACCGGTGGTTTGGGAGAGCAACTGCATGGAGGAGGTGTGCGGCGCCTGCTCGATGCTGATCAACGAGGTACCGCGACAGGCCTGCGCCGCGCTGGTCGACGACCTCGAACAGCCCATTGTCCTCGAACCACTGACCAAGTTTCCGGTGATCCGCGACCTGCTGGTCGATCGGCAGGCGATGTTCGACGCTCTTCTTAAAATCAAGGCCTGGGTGCAGATGGACGGTTCGTGGGATATCCACCGGCACGCACCCCTGATCTCGCCGGGTGAGCAGTCCATCCGCTATCTCTTCTCGCGTTGCATGACCTGTGGATGCTGCATGGAGGCCTGCCCGCAGTTCAACAAGAACTCGAAGTTCATCGGCCCGGCGCCGCTCGGGCAGGTGGACCTGCACAATTCGCATCCCACCGGTAAATACGTCAAAGGAGACAGACTGCACGCGATCATGGGTGACGGCGGCATTACCGACTGCGGCAACGCTCAGAACTGCATACAGGTGTGTCCCAAGGACATCCCGCTGACCGATGCCATCGCCAGACTGGGGCGTCAAACCACGGTTCAGTGGCTACGCGACCTGTTCATGAAGTAGACTGATCCGCGGTTTTGCCGCTTTATAATCAGCTTCAGATCACTTTAGCACCCCTGCACTACGGGCAGGGGTCCGGAGCGGGAAACGGGTACTCAAAACCACGGAAACCGTCAAGGACATACGTCAAGTCGCTGATGTTTATAACCAGGTCTGGCCGACCCGGCTCAAGGTCGCACCTGGCCTTGGTGGGGGCCCCTTCCAGGTTCCTGAACTTGTCAAGCACCGCGGAGACGTCCTTGACGACGTCAACGCTCCCATCGGGCGCGGCCCATACACCCTGCTCGATACGACCGCACACGTCGCCCCACAGGGACACAGTCTCTACGGGAAGCAGAGGGATGGAGCGGGTCCCAACTGCTACGCTGCGGGTTTGACCAACCGCACCAATCTTGTAGGTGCCTCCTGGGATTATACCCTCGTGGTGCACATGGATAGTCCCCAGCGTGGTCCAATCCATGTAGTGCGCGTTCTGTGGATCGCACACCAGAGAAGCGGTCACAAAGGTAGGGTTCGGCAGTCCAGGTACGGAGGCGCATTCTTCAGGTGGAGTGTCCGGACCTTGTCCCGAGTTCTCGCAGACCTCTTGCGGCTGCCCCACCCACCTGGTCTCGCCCTCGAGCGCTTCAAAGCCCGCTGGTAGGTTGGCAAAAGTCACCAGTAACGCCGACTGCTGACCAGGATTCTTCGGCACGAACGAGATGTAGCGGTTCTTCACAATCGGGTGGTTTTCGGGGTCCGGCGGCATCACATACTCTCCGGTGGCCAGGCCCTTGATGCAGAAGTTGGCCGTGTGATCCCACGTTGGGTTGGAAAATTCGTAGTCGTACAGATCGACCCAAGTGGATCCGTCGCGGTAATAGCTCTGACCCGGACTGGACGATGACTCGACGATAGTGCGATATCTTGCGCCCAGTAATACCGGTATGTCCGAGGTACGGTCATACGGGTGACCACCAAGCGATAGATGCAGGTAAATGTAGAAATCGTCACCCTGCGTCAGAGTCAGCGGAGTATCCAGATCCAGGGTGTGGAATCCGGTATGCTCGATGGTCCCGGATTTTGACGCAAGTTCATCCAGCAATTCACCGCCCTCGAAACGGTCATAGATCCTCATCGTGTAGGCAACGTTGTCCACAGCCGTGTAGAAGCTCACCGCAGACAGGTCTCCCTCCGCGGCAGTGAAGGCGTTGAACGCTTCGGTACAGTCCTCCATCGTATCGCGCCAGCCGTGGTAATCGTGGTAGTAAACGTGCTCGTAGGTCATTGGCTCGACATCTTGGAAAGACACCGCACCCATCTGAGGTTCCTGACAAGCGTGCTTGTCGTAGTAGGAAATCCAGAAGTAGCCGCCCAGACCCCACCCTGAGCCCCAACTGTTCTTGGTGAGCCAGGCGCCGGGCTCCGGGGCCTGCGTCACCTTGTTGTCATCCCAACCCACGATGGCGACGGCGTGGTTGGGATCCCAATCATTTTCGGGTGGTTGGTAGTGCGTATAGTTGTCGTAATCCATAAATGAACTACTGGAAAGCAGGCACGTGCCGATCACCCCTTCAGTCATGATCTTGTTCTTGATCGTGTCGATGTTACTCAGGTCCGACTTGGCTACATACCATTCGATGTCCCGAGCATAATAGTAGTGATAGCTTGGATCGTATCTAGCGGGAGGATCACTGTAAGATTGTCCGTCGATATCGCGCACCGCGCCCTCGCCCCGCGTAAGATACGCCGCTGTTACCCGGTAATCACCGCCATTATGGGGAACAAGCCCGCCGCCGCCCGGGTCGTCGTCGTTGTTGTAGGTGTTGAACCCGTTCCACCAGTCGAGGTGGTACTCCGCCAGGTTGGGCTCGCCAGCCTCTCCGGCCGAGGCCCAGGCGCCGGTCATAAGGAGGTTGCCTTCCATGGCGGCCATGGCGCCGTGAGTCCAGCAAGTGCCGCCACTCTGGCTTTTAACCGAAGTCACGTAGTCTTCACCGGCGAAGTCCCGCAAGTCGAATGAGCTGGGTGGATCTGCGGACGATATCCCGGACACAGCGCCGAAAATGAATGCTGTCACGGCAGCGGCAAGAGTCCAATGAATGTTTCTCGTCATCATCTCTCATTCCTCCTGGGAGACGGGCCGGGGCCCACTTCTAATCCCGCCAAGGACTTCTCATCCCACCAAGCGGTTGCATCGCCTCATTCTACCAGATATCGCGGAAAACTCCAAGCCTACGGAGCGTCTCATCCTATGGGCCCGGTCGCCAGCGAGCAAATCCAAGAATTTGTCAGGCTGATCGCCCCATATCCGTGCCAAACCCATTATACCAAGTCCTAGTTTGAGTCTGCCGATTGATCCGCGTGCCGGGGTACGTCTTCTGCGCTGCTCAGCGCCGCGCGGGCTGAAGCCCGCGGCTCGGCAGTGGGGAATCGGCGTTTGCAAACCAGACCTGACATTACCCGCCCGGGCACGGAACCGATCCCGGCATTCACCCGGTGGGGCCTGGTAATCCTGGGTTTGCTGTTGCTGCTGTACAGCAAGAGATACTTGGGCCGACGCCGGACAGGGACATAGGATTGCCTCATAGGGAAGTGTATTCCCGGTCGGGGGATGGCCTCATCTATTTGCCCCGCTCGCCCACCCCGTAAGCTCATGTACCTCGACGGCGACAGTCTTGCCGGGCACGTCGATCCGGCCAAGCGAACGAAACGCGAACCGATCCCCCGCACCTTCCCGGGTTGCGTCGTCCACGAGCACGGACGTGCCGAAAGTCTTGTTGGCCTCCTCCAGACGAGCGCCAAGATTCACGGTATCACCGATGCATGTATAGTCGAGCTTCGTGTCGCTGCCGTAGTCACCTGCGAACGCCTCGCCGGTTGAGATCCCGATTCGCATCACCAGTGGCTCATGGTCACTCGCGCTCATCTCTTGCCGGTTCAAGTCGCGCAAGGCCGCCAGAGAAGCGAGGGCGCAGGCGCAGGCCGCTTCGCTGTGGTTGGCGCACTGCCAGATCGGGGCATTGAAGAAGGCGAAGATCCCGTCACCCATAAACTTGTTGATGATCGCACCGTGTTCGACCAGCACCCGGCTCATGGTGCGAAGGTAGGGGTTCAGCACCAGCCTGGTGCGTTCGGCACCCAGCCGTTCGCTCAACCGCGTAAAACCATGCAGATCGCTGAAGAAGCAGGTAACCTGGGCCGGCTGCGGAGCAAGATCAACAGGGCTGGCGCTTGCGGCGATGCGGGCGGCCACCGCGGGCGAAGTGTATTGGGCAAGCGCTCGCTGAAAATGCCGTCGTACACGTTCCTCTGTGAACTGTCGATATGCCGTCACGCATGCCCATACGACGCACACCTGGGTCGCCGCCACTGTCGAGGCAATGTGATACGTCGAGATTCGGAATACAAGTCCGCCGATACCGAGAATCACGGCCGCGAGCACGACCAACGACGCCAGACTGAACAAGGGGCCGCGCCCACACGTGACGACTGTGATTGTGATTCCACCAGCCAATATGATGAGCAGGCTGACCCAACCGGGCGCCCGAACAGCCGGCCGGTCTTGAAGCATCATGTTCAGGATGTTGGCGTGGGCCATCACGCCGGGCATGCTGCTGTATACCGGTGACGTGACCAGATCGGCAACCCCGGATGCCGTGTACCCCACCAGACACGTCTTACCTTCAATCTGCGGTCTCAGCTCTTCGAGTAACGTGTGCGTGCGTGCCGTAACCTTGTCATTAAGATTCTCCAACCGGCCGGTGAGCTGTCCCTCACCGAACTTGGCGTACAGTTCACGAATTCTGTCGCGCTGGAGACGCTCTTTGTCGTCCAGCGGCTCTTCCTTCTCCCACAATCTGTAAGCACGCCGTAACCATATGGCCGCTTCGTCCTCGATACGCTTGATTTTGGCCTCGAGATCTGCGATCTCCCGGTTGACGAGCGCACCGGCCTCCGGATCAGAGGCGCCCGTGGCCCGTTCGCGCAGTGCAACACGCCTGTTGACCAGCCGAACGTAGTCGCTATAGACAACGAGCGTATCGGCGTGCCGCAGTCTGACCAGCTCGGCCATTGCGAGCCCCAAGAGCCTTTCGTTGTGGGCCGTCGCTTCAGCATTCAATGCGATCTCCAGGACGCGTGTTACCGGTATGTGGCTGAAGCTGTCCACCCAACTGCGGGACAGTAGCGGGACGTGCCAGTTCAAAAGCGTGAGACCGTCCCGCACCAATGGCAGACGACGTGTCTCCGATCCTGTCCCGATACTCAGGTGACCTCCTTCGTACGTTATCGACGAGCGGTCTATCCCGAGTGTGTCCAACGCTACGAGCAGGCCGAGTTGGAGCACCAGCACACCGTTCGCGTCGGCGATCAGCGGAATCTCCCGGACAACGCCTCCACCTCTTTCCCGCTCGAACGACACGAACCCGATGCCCTTAGCCGCCTTGGCAAACTTCTCGACTGGCAGAGTAAGGTCGTATGCGTGCGGGATGCGGCCTTCAAGCCCCTGGGCAACCGGCGGACTCGACTTGGCGACCGCTCGGAAGGCATCCTGCCACCGATATGCCAAGATGAGATCATTCCGGTCTGGGGTCTGCATGTCGAAGGGGGCTTCGGGTAACACCGACTCAAAGAACGCAGGCCAACTGCCGTCCGGATGCTCTTGAAAAAAACGCCCGGCTGCTCGTTGCGCGACCAGGCGTTTCGCCGACGGCAATTGCTCCTCGATCTTGCGGAGATTGACCGACTCGCGATCGCCAAGCTTGCGTGCCAGAGATGGCGCATCGAGGGCGAAATCGTCTCGCAGCAGTGCGATGATTCGGACCTGGTGATAAAACCCTTCGTCGACGAAGGTGTTGCCTATAGCCGGAAACACAGCACGAAGTGCGGAGTTGAAGCGTTCCGGGCTGATATCCGGCTCGCCCCGCAGCAGGTCAAGCGCGCTTCCGAGCACTACTTCCGGATCGACACTGGGTGGGCTCAACCGGAAGAACATCGCCAGATATACATTCCCCGCATCGGTGATCGCGTCACGGAGCTCATCATCGTCGTAGATGATTGGATCCTCGGATGGGTCGCCCAGCTCAGCCAGTTCTGAATCGATGTCGTAGTGCGGCCCAAGGCCCGCGTGCTCCGGACGCGGGTTGCCCGGCTCTGACAGGATCAGGTCCAAGACAATGGCCTCAGCGCCTAACTCGTTGAGGGTCTGAACGATCTGAGCGTAGCGCCTCCGTGGCCAGGGCCAGTCACCCACCGTGTAGAGGGCGTGGTCGTTGATGTCGATCAGGACGATGCGCTCATCGGCGTCGATGGTCCCAAAATGCTGGAAGTGCAGATCGAGCTCATAGTCGTCGAGCCGTTCCAGCAGGCCAATGGCAAACGCCGCGCAGCCGGCAACCGTGATCGCACCTCCGACCAGAAGTCCCCACTTCCGTTTTCTGATTCCGCGCACGAGTTTCATGACTGCCGTATTATATCGGAATTCTGAGCGAGAAGATCTCAAACCTCGGGAAGAGATCACGCTAATTCGGTGTCAACGCCAAAAGCGCTGTTCGATGATCCCCCTTGCGCGTGCAACTCTCAGCATGGATGGGGCTGGTCATTCGAATCGTGCGAAGATCGTTTTTGCATGATCAGGATCGCTACTGAAGTCGACCGGAAGCGGCGGGGTTTCGATCACCTTCACTCTCCGTCGGCCGGCGCCGCGTTTGAGACGCTCGCGCAGGTCGCGCAGCGAGATCCGCCGGTAACTCGTTGAGACCATCATCACGCCGCCCGGCCTGAGTAACTCCGCCGATGCAGCGACAAGGTCGGTAAGGTCCCTCGCAATCGAGAAATCCTGCTTTCGCTTGCGGCCATGGGCAAAGGTCGGCGGGTCCAATATGATCAGATCGAACGATTCATCTTGCCGCTTAGCTCGCTTGAGATACTCGACCGTACCTGAACGGATGAACAGGTGTTTCGCCAAATCCAGACCGTTCAGCTTGAAGTTCGTCCGACCCCAGTCCAAATGTCCGGGCGAGATATCGACGCTGACGGTGCTGGAGGCTCCGCCGGCTGCCGCCGCTACCGAAAATCCACAAGTGTAGGCGAACAGGTTCAGCACATCCTTGCCCTCAGCCAGTGAGCGAACCCGGCTTCGATTATCGCGGTGATCGAGAAACAGTCCGACCGCGAAGCCGTCGTACGGTCTGATGGCAAACTTCAGGCCGCGTTCCCTTATCGCAATCTGCTCCGGTACAGGTCTGCCAACCAGCGGCTTCGGCGAACGCAGCGTCTCGGCGGTCTCCTCACGGATGGCCGGACGGTCCTTCACAAAGCGTTTGACGTACACCGCGTCTGCTTCCAACATGTCACGATACCAATGTGCGATCGACCGCAGCAATTCCACAAGCCCATCCCGCTCCCCCAAGACCTGCATGACGACGACTTGACCGTACTTCTCCGCGATGAGTCCTTTGATGCCCTCCGTATCACCGGTCAACAGGCGATAGGAGTCCGTATCGGGCTCGACCATGCACGTTAGGCGACGAACCAGGGCCGCATGCAGCACCCGTTCAAAGTCGCCCCGGCCCTCCACGACCGCCTTGAACGCTTCCGGCGCCCTGGATGTCAAAGAGATCTTCGACTTTGACGCTGGGTGGCGAAAGGCGATGCGCGACAGGTGCAGACAGGTCAGTTCAGCTCCCCTGCGCCACGCTGACGGGTCGTGAAGGCTATCGCCCAGCAGACGTAGCCGTGCGGATCGAAGCTGGGCGCGTAGTACATGGGTGTTCTTTGCTGTTGTCCGACAACGGACCAGGGCACGGCCCTCGCCCTGTCGAATGAGGCTAACTGTAGTCTTCGGAATCGCTGCGCTGACCCCTGACGGGCGCCTGGCGGTCGGCGCCCGTTGTTTCCCCTTCCCGCGTGACGCCCCGCGACCACCGCCAATCGTAAGGCCCGGTTCGCGCATCGACCCCAGTACTACGGCTACGTATTCGTGCATGATCTGCGTCGTTCTTAGCTCGGCGCGGATGTGATTTACGATACCGGGCTCTTTGCCGACCAGCAGCACGCCGGATTCGTAGCGACTGAGCCTGCTGGCCGGTTCCAGCTTCTCTCCGCGGTTGCGCACCTCAGCCAGCGTGTCCAACAAGCCGGGGGCCGATTGACTCCGTCCACCGCCCACATCCACGCCGGCGGGTTTTACTACGGCGAGCAGGCAGTCATCCTCGTAAAGCGTCGGCACGAGCCTATTGACAAGCGCTTGCAGATTCATGACGGCGTCGCCAGTACGGGATCGGTGAGGTAGTCGGGGACGGTCGATCCCGGTGAATCCTTCGATAGCATATTCTGATCGCTTACGGTCATACGACGGAGCCGCACCGTTTCCAGACGGCACACTGTGCCGGGCGCCCCGGAACCGGTGATTCGAGCGCCACGCATCATAGACGCTTCAATGGGCTGCGACGATCCTGACCCAAGCCTCACATGGCGAATTATCGGATCGACACCGGTCATGTGTTGACCCCCTTCCACGCGGTTGTCCCCAGTGAAATCACGGCAAAGGAAGTGCTGTCGGCACAATTCTAGAAAGTGCATGGTTCAGCCGCTAACATCAATTAGGGGCATTGGTGAATACGCCTGGTTGGCGGAAGAGCCGACGGCGTACGCCGTTCGACCGTTCAATGTCTATGCCCCACCTGCGGAAGCGATGTGTATCGCAGGCTGCGTCGGTATGTAGCCGGGGTTCGAAACGCTCGTAGCGGCTTGTAGTCCGCGTCGACTATAATATCTTGGTGAATCATGGATTGGGATGCTGTTCGACAAGAGTTTCCGATCACTCGGAACTACAACTTTCAAAACCACGCTGCGGTTGCGCCGCTTAGTCATCGTGCGGCCGAGGCCGTTCGCTACTACCTCAACCACTCCGAGGAAAACTCTTATCTCCGTGGTGGTTTCTATAAGCACGCCCAGCACGTCCGCGCCCAAGTGGCGACGCTGATGAACGCCAACCCCGACGAGGTCACCTTTACCAAGAACACCAGCGAAGGCCTTAGCCTGGTGGCCAACGGGTTGAGCTGGCAAAGTGGTGATAACGTAGTAATCAGTAACGTGGAGTTTCCCGCCAACGTGTATCCGTGGCAGGCCTTGCGGGACCGCGGCGTGCAAGTGCGCATGGCCCTGGAAGAAGATGGTCGAGTGCCGTTGGAACGCCTGACTGAGTTGATTGATAGCCGCACACGGGTTGTAGCCATCTCTTCCGTTCAGTACGCCAGCGGATTCCGTACGGACCTCGCAACGCTTGGAGAGTACTGCCAGAGCAAGGGCGTGCTGCTTTGCGTCGACGCCATTCAGTCACTGGGTGTGTTTCCCATCGATGTCCAGGCCATGAACATCGACTTCCTGGCCGCCGACGGGCACAAATGGCTTTGCGCCCCGGAAGGGGCAGGCATCTTTTACGTCCGCAAAGAGCTCCAGGGTCACCTGCGGCCAACGACCGTCGGCTGGCTGTCGATGAAAGACCCGTTCAACTTCGGGAAATATCAGTTTGAATTCGCTGATTCCGCCAGGCGCTACGACAGCGGCAGCTATAACCTGGCGGGTATTTACGGCCTCGGGGCTGCGGTCGAACTCTTGCTGGAGATCGGCATCGAGAACGTCGCCAAGCGGCTGATCCACTTGACCGACCGCCTCACCGAGGGACTCCGCGACAAGGGCTACCGCATCCTCAGTTCACGTGCTCCCAGCGAAGCCAGCGGTATCCTTGCCTTTTTCTCCGACGTCCACGACCACGATCAGATCCAACGGCATCTGCAAACGGAACACCGCATCGTGATTGCGGTGCGCTGCGGCCGCCTCCGGGCCAGCCCCCACTGCTACAACAGTGAACGCGAAATCGACCAACTCATCGACACCCTGCCAAAACACTAGCGCCGTTTACGAGCACGCCCCCCGCCACGGGTAACGTGGCTTTCCGAGGATGCACAGATTGACCCGGTCTTTGCGTCGCGAGCCAGGATCGTTAACAGAAGGGCGTAGTTATAGGACGTATCCGTCCTATGCGCATATCATTCCTGAAGCGTCGGAGGAATATCTTGACATCATAGGCGCCGCCTGCTATGATAGTCTAGGATTCTTGGATCAGGATTATCAACATTATGTCCATGACCATTGATATTTCAAGACTCCGCGAGGCGCTGGCTGAGCGTGGCCTTACGCAGGCCGAGCTTGCCCGACGTTCCAGCGTTTCCCGGGCAACGCTCGCCAAGCTGCTCAACGGCAAGGCCACGCGGGTGCACTCGCGGACCGGACAGAGGATCGCCTCAGCGCTTGGTCTCCCTGAACACGCCCTGGATGCTAACGGAATCGAGACCTCGTATCTGAGCAAGCTGGCCGAACAGCATCAATACCTCGACTTCACCGGAATGGGGGTCGTAAGTGCTGGCGAGCCAATGCTGCTCGATCGTGGGTATGTCCCCATAACAGTTCGTGAGCGGGATAAACATTTAGCGGAGCGGAAATCCGTGGAGACGTGTGGCCGTCCGGCCACACTGCCCAGGAACCGCTTACCCAGTTTCTTGCTTGAGACAGCCCTTTTGCGGTCTCGGCGGTTCTTTCTTCTCGGTGAACCCGGTGCAGGCAAGACAACCTCCTTACGGTATCTCGCGCGGAAGCACGCCATGCCCGCCAAATCTCACCCGCCGGATGTCGACCGGCAGTGGCTGCCCATCCTTGTGCGACTGGCCGAATGGTCCCAACAGTTGCATGAGGACGAAACGGTTGACGTTATTCACGCCGCGCTGGCTCAACTGTCCGTGCCGAACCCCGCCGCGACGGCGGAGTGGCTGAAAGAGCGAGCTTGCCGCGGCGATGTGTTGTTGCTCCTCGACGGGCTTGATGAAGTGGCCGAGCCAGGACTTCAAGCCGCACTAATCGAGAGAATACGCGAGTTTGTTCGTGAGCACCGTGAGGCTCACGTTGTGATTACGTCGCGACCGGTCGGCTTCCAAAGGCCGAATCTGGGGGCAACTTTCGATGCCCTGTGGGTGCAACCACTGAGCGAGGAGGCAATCCGCACCTTTGTGGCCGAGTGGCCCTCCACTGGTGATGGTCACGACACCGGGCGCAAGTACGTGATCTGCGCTAATGGGGTGCAGCAGCTTGGAGACGTCATCATCGATCACCCCAGGATCAGGGCACTGGCCGCCAATCCGATGATGCTTACCGTCCTATGCCTTCTTCATGAGTCCGGGGCCAGCCTGCCGCAACGGCGCTGCCAACTGTACGAGAAGATTGTCGAAGCGTTCCTCTTCTCGTGGGAGCAGAAGAAACGCGCGGCCATGTCCGGCGCTCCCGACCGGTGCGTCACGCTTGAGGAACGGGAAATCAAGTGGCTTCTTGAATCGCTCGCCCTGGACATGCAGCGGAAGGACATGACGCTTGCTCCAAGGTGGTGGCTGTCGGAGAAAAGCACGTCATTTTTGCGCGATGAGTTGGGCCTTGGGGGCGACAAGGCCCACCAAATGTCCGACACACTGCTCTGGAGTCTCCAGGAGCGCGCAGGTGTGCTCGCCGAGCGCAGCCCTGAACTCTACGGTTTCCGCCACTTGGCCTTTCAGGAGTACTTCGCCGCGCGGGCAATCCTGGCCGAAGACGACCCCATCCAGTCTCTGCGACCGTACCTTTATCATCCACGCTGGCGCGAGGTGGTCCGCTTGGTGTCGGCCCAACTGGATCGTCGACGCGCCCCGCAACTGCTGAGACTCATCCTGGATGATCCTGACCCGACAGGGCGACTTCTGCGACGTGGTCTTCTGACGGCACTCGGGTGTCTTTCAGATGGCACGCCTGTGCACGATTCCGATGTCCTAGGGCAGGTGGAGCGCGCCGCGGTGCAAACCGCGGGAACGGAGTGGTTCCACATCACGACGGACACCATCGGCCTTTTGGGCGAACTGAACGGCACGCGCCTCGAAGGCTTTGCCAGAAATACGATTGACAAGATCATTCAACGTGCACGTGAGAACCCGGCCCCAATTTGTTACTTTATGATTTGCACGGAGGCATTTCTCGGCGGATTCGTAATGGAGTCCACTGAGGAACGCCACGAACGTGATGAAGTCCAACGCTCGTCCCCCGAGCCGGTGTTTGCGATAGAGATCGCGCACACAGGCTTGGCTTTATCCATTTCACTGCGCCCGGACGCGTTCGACGTCGACTGGGCCAACCGCGTGCTACAACAACTCAGATCGGATTGCTCCCCAGCCACTCGCGCACGCTGTGCAGAGGAACTTGGGCAGTTCGCCAAGGCTAACAAAAAAGCGCGCAAGGGTCTTCTGGATGCGATGAGCAAGGAAAGTACGCCCTCCGTGCGCCGAGCTATCGCTTACGCTTTGAGGTTTGCGTGTGGAGTTCGCGATGTGCAACGTGTGCTCCTAACACACCTCGAAGACGATCGAGAAGACAACGCCGTCCGCGGAGCCTGCGCGCGTTCACTTCGCTCGCTCACACGTCGGGACGAGGGCGTGCGCGCTAAACTCATGGGCTATCTGGCAGGAGATAGCGCCGTTGAGATCCGGGTCGGTGCAGTCGAGGGTCTTGCGGGCTGTGCACGATTAGATACAGATGTACGAGACACTCTATGGGCGCTCGTTAAGAAAGAAGACGAAGACGCAAGCGTTCGCATTGCGTCCTTGCATGCGCTTGAGGACCTTATCCCATCGGTGTCCGACGGAGTCAGCATCGTTGCTGGACTGCTGACCGGGGGACCAGATACTCGCTTGGCCGGTGTTGCCGCCCAGGTTCTTGCCGGGTATGCGGCCACTGGCAGGGCTGAATGGGGCAGACTGCCGATCGAGCGGATTGAGCAGGTCCTGGTTTCGCTCAAGGCGCCTTGCCAACACGCACTGGATGCTCTGCGGGCGCTTGTTGATGCCCGGGAGGTTCGCAGACTCGGTATTCCTCGCGAGGCACGGATCAAGCGGGCACTCTCAGCGTACGAGGATCGCATTCATGTGATGTTCGTCTTCGGGTCGGCCGCACGCAGGGAGCAGGGGCCGGATAGTGACATCGATCTAATGGTAATTGGTGATGTGTCCCTCAGAGAGCTGACGCCGGGTCTGAAGCAGGCGGAGGTGGAGCTCGGGCGGCAGGTAAGCGCCGTCGTATACACGCAGGATGAATGGGAGCGCCGGGTCCAGGAGAAGACTCCCTTCATCGAGGGAGTCTTGAACGCCGAGCAGGTCTTTGTCATTGGAGAACGAGATGACCTTGCAGCAGTGGCTCGAAGATAGCTGGATCCGGCAAATCACAACGTCCAAGCAGGAAGTGGCGAATCTGACGCGTGTGGCGGAAAGGGAAATCGCTGATGCGATACTTCACGGCATGAGCGCTGATAATGTGTTTGTCCATGCCTACAATGCGGTGCGTACGCTCTGCCAAGTAGCTCTTCATGCCGCCGGATTTGCAGTTCCCAAGGGGATGGATCAACATCTGCGAGTAATCGAGTCGCTGAAGTTTACGCTTGGTGACCAATGGGCGGATGAGGCAGTCTACTATGATCACTGTCGTCGCACGCGGCACAAGCTAATGTACGACAATACGGATGTAGTTCAGCGAAAAGACGCCGAGAACTTGCTGGCCTCAGCTCAAAAACTCCAGAGTGCAATCAACCAGTGGCTGTCTGACAAGCACCCGGATATGACCTGACGTCATCTCTCTTTACACGGCCGATAGCGCGCACCTACGGGCAAGACTCCCCGTCATCCGCAGAAAGGCGATGGCTCCGCGGAGGTGTCCAAGGCCGCACAGGCAGGCACCCAACCGTACGTATGAAGCCCGAGGCGCACCCGCATAACAAACGACTCCTCGGCCATCCGGTCCCGGAGGGCGTGCTGTGCCTGTCAGTTGTGGCGGCTGAGCCTACTCGGCCGATTGGGCCCCCGGCGAGCGGACTGTTGATCCCAGCCTGGCGAGCTCGTCGAGCCGGGAGGCGACGTTTGCCAAGTCCCCACCATCGTAAAACCCGAACCCTCGACGCGTTAGCTCCGCTACGTCCTGCCTGGTGGGGTGCTTGAAGTAGGTCCGATGTGCCGGGTCTTGCGGGCGGGCGTTCTGCTCCGACGTCTCTCCGCTGAAGAAGCGATTCAACAGCGGGGACACACACGCCACCTGTCTCAAAACCCGCGCGGCGTTGCGTTCCCAGAGTCAGCCTCAACGACAATCGGCAGTCCGCGCAGACTTCAAGTCTGCGGCTCGGGAGCGAGAGATCGGTCAGTCTATGTCAAAGGATGTTACCCAGTGAAGTGGTAAGGCCTGCCCTGGCGGAACAGTGTCAGGCGGCGTAGAAGCTCGGATGACAGACGGTCGTCACCGTTGCGCTCCGCCAGCTCCAGGGCCCGCTGGGCTGTGGCGACGGCCTCGTCGAACCGCCCGGCCTCGGCATAGGCGGTGGCCAGGGTCATGAGTGACCGAGGATTGGCATTACTATGCGCCCGGCTGAGATGCGTGGCCCACTTCACCGCTTCCTCACCGTTGCGGACATTCTCGTCCGGATGAGTGGAAAGCAACTGTGCCAGGTAATCGATCAGATCCAGAGCCTCGGGATGTCGGGTTGCGCCGTCACGGAGCACCTCGACGGCCTGTTGGGGCCGGCCCGTGTTAGCGAACAGTCGGGCCAGCGATAAACACGCCTCCTTGCGATTCGGGTCGACCTGCAAGGTACGTAGATAGTAACGGATCGCATCGTCTATCTCTCCGACTCGCCTGAAGAGATCCGCCAGGTGATGCAGTGCCACAGGGTCAAAGGGGTTCAGCTCCAAAGCGCGATGGTAATGGCGAGCGGCATCGGTGAAGAGCGTATCCGTGCGGACGAGGGCGTCGGCATAGTTGGTATGCGCGACAGCGCTATTGGGACTTACCCGCACGCCATGAGCCCAGAGCGTTTGAGCAGAGAGCCATATATTTGCTTGGTGGAAAAACGTCGCCCAGGCAAGTGACGTCACCAAGAAGACTGACAGCAAAGCGACCATCGCACGGTGGTTGGGATTGCGCACCCACGCATCAGTTTGAATAAACCGCAATAATCCCGCGCCGGCGAGCACTGCCAATCCCATGCAAGGCAGGTAACTGTACCGGTCGGCCACAAGCTGCGGGCCGCTTTGTGCAAAGCCAAGCACCGGAAACAGCACCACGACATATACCGTCAGGGCAGCCGGGATGGCTGGAAAGCGGCGTCTTGCGCGCGCGGCCGTAAACCCAATGACCGCAAGAACCGCAAGGCTTATCCACAGCATCGGCCCGAACAGAACCTCCCGTGGCGGGATCTCGTAAAGCGGGCCGAGGTTCGTCGGCCAGATCGTCTTCCACACGTAGAACACCAGCCCATAACATGCCTGGGCAAGTCGAGTCCATATGTCGTGCTGAGCAAGACCGTAAAGCGCACCACCCTCTTCCTGAGCGATGATGGCCCGCCAACCCGCTGCCACCGCAAGCACCAAGAACGGCAATTTGTCAATGATGGTTCCGCGGCCGGGCCCGCTTCGCGTATTTCGCCCGCGATCCCATCGACGAAGTGGATAGAAGTCGAGGATCACCAACACCAGCGGTAGCGTGACCGCCGAGGCCTTGGCGAGCAGTGAAAGTGTGCACGACGCAACTGCGGCCACGTACCAGCGCCGGCCCGATGAGACGGATTCAAACGCCCGGCGGCCCCTTACAGCGCCGGCATACCGCAGGTAGCACCCCACGGCGAGCACGTAGAAAAGTCCGCCGAGCACATCCCGACGTTCTGCCAGCCAGGCAACCGACTCAGCTCGCAGCGGGTGAATCGCAAACAGGGCCGCGGCAAACCCGGCGGATAAAACGATTGGTGCCGAGCTGATGTCACTGTTGTTACGGCTGCCTGCGGCCAACAGCCGTCGGGAGAGAAAATAGAATCCCACCGCCGTAAGCGCATGAAGGACGACACTGGTGAGGTGATAGCCGAACAACTCGCGCTTCCACAACGCCCAGTCCAGCGAGTAACTCAACCAGGTGAGCGGTTGGAAGTGGCCGGCAAACGACGTCGTGAACATCCAGCGCAGGCTATCCGCGCTAAACGTTCGGTAGCGGGTATTATAGAAAAGAAGGTCGTCGTCGTCCCAGTCGACGAAGCCGGCGTCCAAGGCCGGCATGAATACGATGGCAACCAATACTACCAGAGCGACCGGTACGATGAATCGCCACACAGTCGGCGCGGCGGTTCGAGCCGCATCAGGGCAAGGGTCGGCCTCTAAGGTCTGGGACAAGGCAGGCTGAGCGGTTTGGCCGGTGGTGTTACTTGGCATGGAATTCCGGGAACCCACTAGCGTATTCTAGAAGGTAAACGACATGCGTCTAGCCGGACCGGGTCGTGTGCCGCCGATCTGCATCCCGCGCCCGGTCGTCAACCGGCTGGTAGCGCTTGGACCCTGGACTCCATAGCATATCCACGAACTTGTACGTCACAGGTTGAGGTGTGGGTGGCCAATGTCTATACTCCCGGCGGCGCGGCAAGTGCCAGGATGACTTGGCACATTGCATTAGCTGGGTCTCCTGGAGATTCTGTACATGGCATACGTCGGGATGACACATTTCGTCCTGGCTGTGGTTGCCGGCACGACGGTCCAGGCCTCGGCTGTCGCAGAGACCGGCGGCGAGAAATCCCTGACCGCACCGGCCGGGGATGCGGAAATCGCCGCGCTAGTTCGTGACCTCAGCGATCCTTCATACGAGAAGCGAACCTATGCGACTCGACGCCTGTGCGCCATCGGCATGCCGGCGACCGCGAAGTTGCGGGCCGCTGCTGCTGGAGACGACGCCGAGACCGCCCTGCGGGCCAAGGCAGTGCTTTCCGTGCTGGATGATCTGATGTTTTCCGGCGTTGAGGTGCGACTCTCGTTCTCCAAAAGCAAGATCGCGTGGGAGCAGCTGGTCGATTTGAACCTTACGTTGATCAATCGTGCCGAGTACCCGGCCCGTGTCCCATTCGAAATCGATCCGGCGAAGCGCACCGCGGCAGCCGATAACGCCCAGCAGGTGGGGAGCATGCTCGACATCGCGGATCTTATGCACGTACGGGGCCCCGATGGACGGGGAGTCGATCTGGCCGTTGACGACATCTCCGCAGACCCTCAGGTGGTTGCTGCCGTCCAGAGGCGTCTCAACGAGGGTCCGGTTTCAACACTTGATCCAGGTCAGCAGGTGACGATCACGGTTTCCAGGTTCAATCGTGGTTGGGCGCGATATCCTCTTCTTGATACCGGTATGTACACAGCGGTGATGGACTACACACCGGAATGGGAAGACGATGTGTTGGCGGCCCAGCGCGTCGGGAGGGTGGTCAGCAATCCGGCGACGATTACGATTTCGACGGGCGCCCCGGCGACCGTCTCGCGCGGCGGTACCGAGGCGTCGCTGGCGATCGAACGTGACGGGGCGTTCATCGCGGCCCGGCTGACGAATCGCACCGATCAGACCATGCTGGCCAACAAGAACTTCGGACGATTACCCCCGTTCGCCGACGGTCGATGGGTCTATGAGCTTGACGGAACGAGGCACGAAGTGCCCGTGATCGCCGAGTCGGCGGCGTCGTGGCATGACTTCAAGGCGGCACTGCTTGTCGAAGTGAGGCCCGGCCAATCCGCTGAACTTGCCCGGATTCACCTCAACGAGCTGCGCCACGCGCTGAGCGACGCAGACGCCAGGCTCGACAGCCGGCGATGGACGGTGCACTTCCGCTACGTGAATCTGTGCAACCGTCAGTGGCAGGTGCGGCAGGGATCGGCACTGCTTGGCAACTCCCAGGCGCCGGCAATCTTTCAAGTGCCCCTCCCGCGACGTATCCTGTCGACGGGACATACTAGCAATCGACTTATGGCACCGACCATGGATTGACAGCCGACATGCCCAACCCAGCGCGGTCTCCCACAATTTCCGCCCCTGATAAGTGACCAGCGATGCCGAACGACCCGGCAAGAGGTTCCGACACAACAAGCCATCCGGCGCGTGGCGATGCAGTCGAAGCATCACGCATGTCTTTTGGAGATCATCTGGAGGACCTGCGCGGCTGCTTGGTCAAGGCCATTATCGGGGTGGTGATCGGGGTCATCGTCTCGCTGATCTTCGGGAAAGAGATCCTCGAGATCATCTGTCGCCCGTTGCTTATTGTCCAGCACGCCAACGGCTTGCCTCCCCGTTTGCAGGTCCTGGCCCCGACGGCCGCCTTTCTGGCTTACCTGAAGATCGGGTTTCTATCCGGGCTGATCATCACAATGCCGTGGGTGCTCTATCAAATCTGGGCTTTCGTTGCAGCCGGTCTATACGCCCACGAACGTCGCTTCATGAGGTTGCTGGTGCCGACGTCGCTCGGCTTGTTTGTGGTAGGGGTGCTGTTCCTATATTTCATCGTTCTTCCGATTGTGCTCCACTTTTTCATCACGTTCAACAAGACCTTCGGGATTCCCGACCTCACGCCGACTGCGTTTCAACGGTTGCTGTTACCCGATCGTGAATCGGCGCTGCCCCCCACGGAACTCGTCAACGGCGTCGAAATACCCATCGTTCAAGATGATCCGGCTGATGCACACAGCGGGCAGGTCTGGATCAACGCAACCACACGCCGGTTGGTTGTCAAGACGGATTCCGAGGTGTTGTCCATGCCCCTGGAGCCCGGGGCGTCGGCGATGACAATGCACAGCCAGTTCGCGATCGATTTCTACATTTCCTTCGTGTTGATGCTGGCGTTGGCATTTGGAATCGCCTTCGAGACGCCGGTCGTGGTGTTCTTCCTGGCCTGGAGTCGGATCGTAACCCGGGCGGCGATGGCCCGCGGGCGGCGGTATGTCCTGCTGGCGACGGTGATTGCCTGCGCCATGCTGACACCACCGGATGTGATCAGCCAGTTGCTGCTCGCCGGCCCGATGTACCTGCTGTTCGAGGTCGGCATGCTGGTTGCACGAATAACGGAGCGAAAGGCGGCGGCGCGCGACGAGTAGTCGATGTTCGGTGCAATAAGCAGTGTGCAGGGTGTCGCCGAACGAAGCGAGGGCCGCCGTCTTGGCTATTTGAGTTGGCCAACCAGTTCGCGGACGGAAGTCAACCCCCGTTGTCTCAAGTATTCGGTCAGACCCTCGCAAATGTGGATGGGCGTGCGCGGGTCGACGAAAAGGGCCGTTCCAACCGCCACTGCCGTGGCACCTGCAAGGAAGAACTCCACGGCATCACGCCAATTCGAGATTCCGCCCATCCCGATAATCGGGATTCCTGCCTGGCGCGCGACCTGCGTGTACACACGATGCACCATGTAGAGTGCTACCGGTTTGATGGCCGGGCCGGAAAGCCCGCCGGTGCGATTGGCGAGCATGGGCTTTAAGGTGTCCACGTTGATGGCCATCCCGCATAGGGTGTTGATCATCGACAGGGCGTCGGCACCGGCCTCGATCGCGGCCGCCGCCGTCTGCGTAACATCAGTGATATTCGGCGACAGTTTGACGATCAGCTTCGCCTGGTTCACTTCGGGTCGAAGTGCTGCGATGAGCTGCCGCAGCCGCTGTGGGTCCGTGCCGAACTCCAACCCGTCAGCGACGTTGGGACACGAGACATTAATCTCCAGACCGGCCACACAGTCGATCGGGTCCAGGCGGCGACAGACCGTTTGGTAATCCTCCACGCTGTGGCCGATGACGTTGACAATGACGGGAATCCCCACCTCGCGCAAATACGGTATCTTTTCTTCGATGAAACGATCCAGCCCGATATTGGCCAGACCGATCGCGTTGAGCATGCCCCCGGTGGTCTCCACGACGCGCTCCGGTGGGTTGCCCCTACGGACCTCGGGCGATATGGCCTTGGTGACGAACGCCCCGAGGCGCGTAAGATCGACAAGCTCGCCATACTCGGGCCCGTACCCGCTCGTGCCGGATGCGGTCATGATCGGGTTGGTCATGGGGATTCCAGCCAGATCGATGGATAGATCCACAGACCGGTCTTTCGCGGCTGTTTGCTTCATGGAGACCAGCATCGGGGTAGGTACGAACCGTGTCAACCTGTTACCGTGCTTCACAAGTAGTGCGACGACGATCCCGCCCCGAGCCGCGAGCATTAGCCCGCGCGGACGCCCGCGTCCCGGCGCGCCGGGAAAGCCTTATGCTGTGCCGAGAATCCTTTCTCGGCACCTGCCAGAGGACCGAGAAGGGATTCTCGGTCCAGCGAGAAGACCCGCATGGTGACAGTCGCGAACCGTGTCAACTTAAAGTGCGGGCACCACAGCCGGGCATAGACGGCCGGCCGCTGGTCCGTACAATGGTCGGCTCGCCAACAGGGAGCGATTGATGCCTCGAGCTACATCGATTCTTGCGGTCTTTCCTGGAATGTTTGATCCGGTGACCCACGGGCATCTGGACATCATCCGCCGGGCGGCAGCGCTTTATGAGAGGCTGATCATCGCCGTGGGCCATAATCCCCTCAAAACCGAGGTGTTCACCCTGGAAGAACGCAAGGAGATGCTTATCGAGCATACGTCCGACCTTCCCAGCGTGGAGGTGCGAACATACTCGGGATTGACCGTGGAATTTGCACGTAACGTCGGGGCTCGCGTCATCCTGCGCGGCATACGCGATACCGTGGATCTGCATGCCGAGTTAGAGATCGCTACGACCAACCGTATCATCGGCGGCATCGAAACGGTCTTCCTGATGACCAGCGGCCAACACATCCTCACCTCCAGCACGTTGATCAGACAGATCGTCGAGATCGGCGATTACGATACGTGCCACCTGGCCCGCCTGGTCCCCCTTGACGTAGCCAAACGCCTCGAAAAACGCCTGCGCGGTTCCAAGGGGTAACGACTCAGTGGCGTTAGCAGCCTGTTGAAAAAGGGGACCGGCTCCGAGCTCATGGCCGATCACGCCACCGAAAAGCGCCCCCGGCGAGGTGCCTGTACCCTTTTTCAACAGGCTCTTAGCCGTCGAGTTCACGTCAATCGGCCGGTACGCAACGGCCCTTGGCCCACTGTTGCAAGGTATCAACCCGCTCGGCCATGGTCACCGACAGAGGCGGCGAGCTTACGACCGCTTGTAGAACCCGGTCCGTGTCCAGCTCGGCACGATCGGCGAAGGCATCGTGCATGGCCGATATAACGACCTGTTCGATCTCGGCCCCGCTGAAACCCTTGGATGCCTCCGCCAGAGCGGCCAGGTCGAAAGCTCCCGGGTCGCGCCGACGTTTTCGCAGATGGATCGCGAAGATCTGCTTGCGCGTCCCCTTAACAGGCAAATCGATAAAGAATATTTCATCGAATCGGCCCTTGCGAAGCAGCTCGGGTGGAAGGGCTTCGATATCATTGGCCGTTGCGACGAGGAAGACCGGGGCCTGGTGTTCCTGCATCCAGGTGAGCAGCGTTCCGAACATCCGTTGTGAGAGGCCGCCGTCCGTGCTTCGGCTGGCAGCCGAGGCAAAGGCCTTCTCGATTTCGTCGATCCACAAGACGATCGGAGCGGCCATTTCTGCCTGCTTGAGGGTATCGCGCAGACGCCGCTCCGACTCGCCCACATATCGGTCATAAAGAGCGCCAACATCCATCCGCAGCAAAGGCCGTTGCCAGGCCGTGGCGATCGCCTTGGCGCAAAGGCTTTTTCCCGCTCCCTGAACCCCGAGCATCAGCACTCCGCGCGGCGCCTCGAGGCCATAGTCTACCGCCGCATCGGTGACCGCATCCCGACGCTGCTTCAACCAGTGTTTGAGATTCCGCAGGCCGCCGATCTCACCAAGATCGACGGGGGTTTCGATGTATTCCAACAGCCCGCTGCCTTCCAGCGCCTGCCGCTTGCGGGCCAGTACGGTGTTGATGTCCTCCGCATCGAAACGCCGGTCTTCGGCCACGCAGTCCACGATGATCTGCTCCGCCTGCCTCCGGGTCAGACCTCGAAGGTTGCGTACGACAGTCTTGAGCCCGCGGCGGGTGATGTCGACCTCGATCCGACTTTCATGGTGCATACGCCGCAGCGTGCCGCGCACGATTCCCTCGAGCTCTTTCTCATCGGGCAGTGAAATCTCGAACGCTGTGGCCTCCGCGGCGATCACGTCCGGCAGCGCGGCGCTGTGATCGATCATCAGTAATGTCCCTCCCGTGCCGCGAAAACGCTGAATCAGATCCCGGAGCAGACGCTGCGTTCGCTGGTCCTTAAGATGGTCGGCCAGGTCCAACGTGACGCAGATGCTTGGCTCCTTTAGCTGGTTGGTGAAGTGATACAACGCCGCGGCCGGGTGCTCGGTCTCGGGAATCGGCGGCGTGTCCGCCACAAGGCCGTCGCGAGCGCCACCAATGATCGACCACAGGCGGAGGTCGCAACCGACCGCCATCGCCGTCTCCCGTGCCAACCCCAGGGCGTAGGTCTCTTCGTGTGTGACTATGGCAATGCACGTATGTCGACTGCGAATCAGTTGTTCCATACGTTGTTGATCATTCATAGCCGTGTCTCCGCTTGTGCGGGGGTAGTGGTCAGCAGTCAGCCGTCAGCCCGAAGCGGCTTCTAGTGACGGATGAGTGCTTATCGCCCGGCGCCTACCCTACACCGTAAAACGCCTCTGGGCGCAGGCTGGTGCCTTCACGCACGAGCTGAACGATATGGTCCACCTCGTGGTCTGCAAGAGGCGTTACATAGTCTTCAGCCGGTCGGCGGGCGACCGTGTAAACCTGGACGTAATCGATCCTGCCGCCCGCCTGCACGATCTGGTTGAGCCGATCAACATAGGCAGCAAGCTCAGGATCATCCGGCGGCTGGCCATCAAGTCGCATGAACAGCGATTGTATGACAACCGGTCGCGCCCGGGCCGCCGAGATGATGTTCTCGATCACGTGCTTAAGCGGATAGTTGGGCCGATTAACCTTCTGGTAGTACGCTTCCGTCCCGGCGTCCAGCTTCGCCCAGATCTTGCCGTTGTTTTCATCCATAATGGCCAGGCCGGCGACCACATCGGGCCTGGTCAGATAGCATGCGTCGGTTATCAGAACGATCTTGGTCTCGCCAAGCCCGGCATCGCGCTTTAGCTTCGCGACCAGCTCCACGCATTTACGGAAGCGCTTGCAGGTAGTCGGCTCACCGTCGCCGGAGAACGCGATGTCCCTGACCGGCCGCAGGTCGGCGGGCAGGTCGGCAAAGGCTGGATCCGTAAACAGAGTACCGCTCTGGGCAATGGCGATCATTTGCGAGAGTTCCTCGCCCAGGCGATCCAAATCGACCTTACGAACGCGTGGGGACATAGAGCGATCAACCTGGCAATAGACGCAATCGAAATTGCAGGCAGTGTCCGGATTCAGGTTTACGCCGATGCTCAGGCCGCCGCTGCGCCGCGAGATCACCGGATAGACGTAGAGATTCTGTCGCCAATCACGTGGATGGCTTTGATATTGGCGAAGTGGAGTCTTCTTCGTGTTGGTGATGGCTCTATCTCACAGAAGCGCCAGCCGTCAATCAACCTCGACACGCAGTGCGGTCGGCTTTTGCCTGGGTTGACGGTCACTGCTATTATACTTGAGGTGCAGGCTGGGAAAAGCGGCGCTGGCTTCGGTCATTGTATTGGGCAGGGCAATCGCATCTAAGACCGTCTAACAAAACGAGTTCCGTAGGGTTCTCCAACAGATGATGACGCAGCCGAGTGTCATGAACGCTTCGTGGATGTCGGCGCGGCGTTCGTACCGGACGCGGAGGCGGCGGAACTGATG
>JAUWWQ010000048.1 GCA_030616775.1 Planctomycetota bacterium | reverse complement strand
GGATCAGGTACAATGCATCGTCTGAAACGGTGAAAGTCACCTCGGAACCGCCACCCTGGGTGCCGCAGCCATCGTCATCGCACATAACCGGATTCGTCGTGGGGCACGCGCACCCGGCATACACGGCCACGACTGTATCAAAGTTACTGTTGCACAGGCTTACCTTCGCAGTTCCATTGCACGAAGCCGTGTAGCAGAACCAGACGTCCCCTTCCAGACCCGCGCATTCGCCGCCTTCATCCGGTCCATCGGTGCTGGCCCTTTCGTTGCTGAAGGACTCACTGCCATCACCGACAGAGATGGGATCGTCGCAATCGTCATTGGCGGGGCCGATGAACTGACAGGCACTGTTACACGTGCTGGTGCCGGGTGGATCGCAATCCTCACCGGTGTCAACCACGTCGTCTCCGCAGCTTGGCGACGTGCAGTCGGTCCGGCAGGCATTCGGCACCGTGTCGGAGTTGTCGCTCCCGTTGTCGCATTCCTCGCCGGCGTCGACCACCCCGTTACCGCAGAGCGGACAACCGACGTTGTCGACAGACGTCCCGGAGGCGGTATCCGAACACTGGTCCAGATCATTTGCAACCCCGTCTCCGTCGTTGTCGCGCTGCCCTTCCGCGCAGCCAAGTGCATCCACGTTTGCTCCGGCAGATGTGTTGGAGCACCGGTCGACGTTATCCTTAACACCGTCACCGTCGCTGTCCCGCTGGTTGGCGGCGCAGCCCTGCCCGTCGATAACCGAGCCGGTCGCCGTGCCGGGGCACTGATCGGCGTCATCGGTAACGCCGTCTCCGTCGCTGTCCTGTTGGCTGGCTGCGCAACCGTTTTCATCCACCTCGGCTCCCGAGGGTGTATCGGGGCATTGGTCGAGACCATCCGTCACTCCGTCGCTGTCCGTGTCAACCTGCGATTCGCTCTCGAGAAAAAGGGCGCCTATCGACGTATCCTCGGTTGCTTGAACAGTCAGCGGGTTGTGCTTTGACGCTGTCGTCCCGAACCACTGCTGGAAGTACCACGCGGCATCGGGTACGGCGGTCAATGTTACATAACTGCCGTCTGCCTCCTGTTCGACCGTGCCCTGCCCTTCAATCATCACCTCGAGTTCGATATCGTCCGGGGGCGTAGGCTGGGGGCCGGGTGGGTCGCCATTCGATCCCGTCTGGTCGCCGAAGGGGCAGCCGATCACAAGGGCCGCCGCTGCCGGAACCAGGCCGATCAACACGTATCGAAGTACTCGGGGTAACTTCGGGCTCACCATTCTAATGCCTCCGGGTCGCGTAGTTCATAGGCGGCTGGCGCCACCGTTTGGAAGCCACTCAATACGGGAAACGCATTATCCCGCGCCTGAGCCGATCAGGCAACGGACCTGCCGCCATGCAGCCGATCCTCATAGTGCGCGGGAGGTTTATCAGACCCAGCCGTCATCGACACGTAGTAGCGGCCAGGTCGGCACACGGTTGGTCCCATGTTCCGTCTTTTGCGCAACACATCGAATCCAGGGTGCACACCGCCTCGCAGCAATCCACGTCGCTACAACCTGGCGAGCTGTTGGGAGTGAAGCAACCGCCGCTTTGGCCTCCGCAGGGAAGGAAGCAAGCCTCGAATGCCTCCTCCGTGCATATGCCGTCCCACGTATCGACGCAGCAGAACGGATCGACCATGCACACCATGTTGCAGCACTCCACCTCGTCACATCCCGGCGTACCGTTCGCTGAGGCGCAGCTACCCGCGCCTGCTGCGCAGGCCGGGAAGCTGCCCGTGCAAAGACCGGCAGCCTCGCCCGCACAGAAGTCGTCCCATTCGGCATCGCAGCAGAATGGATCCGCTTCACAGGTCGTTCGGCAGCAGTCCGGATCCTCGCAGCCGCGATCCTCGTGAGCGGCGAAGCAGTCGCCAACACCCGGTTCGCACGTGTCAATCCCGCACAGGATGTTGATGATGCCACCGCCCTGTTCGCCTTCGAAGCCGCCGATTCGGACCAGATAGGACTGCCCGGCCTGAGCCTGGAGCGTGATCCGCGACTCGAACCCGAAACCACAGTCGTCATCACTGCACGCAATGGGCGCTGCGCTTGGACAGTCGCAGCCTGCGTAGAGGGCCATCTTGGTGTCGTAGTCGCTCCCGCACAGGCTCACGATTAGCTCGCCGGCGCAGGTGGCTTCGTAGCAGTACCAGATGTCCGACTCGATGTGAGAGTACTCGAAGAACCTGCACACGCCGCCTTCCTCAGGCCCGTCGGTCGTCGCGCCCACGTTGCTAAAATCTGTCTCACCGTCGCCAATCGGCGTGGGATTCGCGCAGGTGTCATTTTCCAGCCCGGCCTCGGCCTGGCAGTTCTCGTCGCACCCATCGCCGGCTGCGGTGTTGCCGTCATCGCACTCTTCCCCGGCTGTTACGTTCGGCGTCCCATCACCGCACTCTACGAACGTACAATCAGCGTCGCAGGTGGCCGACTCCCCACCATCATCACATTCCTCACCAGCGTCGATGGTCCCATTGTCGCAGGTCGGGGGTGGCGGAGGTGGCGGAGGCGGTTCGTCGACCGGGCACCCATTCGCGTCCACCTCGCTGTGCAGCGGGGTATCCGGACATTGGTCCACGTCCCCGCAAACTCCGTCCCGATCGGCGTCGTTTTGGGCGTCGGCAGGGCAAACATCGCAGATGTCACCGATATTGTCACCATCGGCATCGGCCTGATCGATGTTGGCATCTCCCGGGCAATTGTCGCACGCGTCGCCAAGACCGTCCTCGTCGGTATCGGCCTGGTCGGCGTTGCTCACCGAAACGCAGTTGTCATCCTCGTCGGGTACATCGTCACCGTCTCGATCACCCTGGCATTCATCGCCGACGCCGTCTTCGTCGGAATCCAACTGATCCGGATTTGCATCAGCCGGACAGTTGTCACACACGTCGCCAAAGCCGTCGGCGTCCGTGTCCGCCTGAGCGTCATTGGCGTCATCCGGGCAGTTGTCCAGGTTGTCTAGGATACCGTCGCCATCCCGGTCCGAACCACATGTATCGTTGCTCTCGTCGCAGGCTTGGTCGGTGGCGCAGGGCGCTGTGCCTCCGACACAAATCCCAGCATCACAGATCTCAACGCCGTTGCAGAACAAGCCGTCGTCGCACTCGGCATCCCCGGTGCATTCGGTAGGGATGATCACAAAGGTAGCGGTGATGGCGGGCACCTGTTCAACATCGACGGTCAGAGGGTTCTCATCGGGCACATCGGCCCCGGTCCAGCCGCCGAACTCCCATCCCTCGTCAGGAACGGCTGTTATGGTGACCAGCACCCCGTCCGGCTCCTGCTCGACCGTTCCCGCGCCGATCACCTCGATCCTCACCGGTGCCTCGGGCGATGGTTCGCCGTTGCCGTTGTCGTTCGTGTTGGTGTTGTCGTTGGCGTTTCCGGGGCCGTCTACCGGCGGAGGGGTTGGACATCCCACCACCAGAGCCAGCAGTGCTGGGATCACCACGAGAAAGCTCGCCCGCGTGGGGCGCCACCAAAAAGCCTTAAGCTGCATCATATGCCTCCTTCGAAGGCCTGCCGACCTCGGAATCCCCAGTATCTCTGCGCGCATAGAGTGAGTCGTGAGAATCTCACTCCGCTGGAACTGTATGCCCGGACCAAGGTACAAAGCAAGGGGTTCAGCTATTCAGTGACGCTTATCGGATGGTAGGCCGGGCCACCCGGGCTTGAAACAGACCCGCAATCCACGTAACTTAGCGATTTCCCGAAGCATGGCCGACCGTGCTCGCCACAACCCACGGAGGACTTCGTCAGTGACCGATACATTCCGTGTCGGGATCGGCTACGACATACACCGCCTCGTTGAGGGACGGCGTCTGGTGGTCGGCGGCATCGAGATTGAGCATGCCAAAGGGCTGCTTGGGCATAGCGATGCGGACGTCGTCCTTCACGCGATAACTGATGCGTTGCTTGGTGCAGCCGGTCTGCCCGACATTGGGGATCTCTTCCCCGACACCGACCCCGCTTACAAGGACGCCGACAGCCGCGCCATGTTGAAGGATGCCATGGAGCGGGTCCAGGCAACGGGGTTTGAGGCTGGCAACCTTGACGTAATCATACATGCGGAGGCGCCGAAGATGTCGCCCTACAAGCGGCGGATCGCCGAGTCGATCGCATCGCTTACCGGGCTTTCACCCCAGCGGGTCAGTGTGAAGGCCAAGACCAACGAAGGGATGGGTCCCCTCGGCTACGCTGATGCGATCGCCTGCACTGCGATCGCATCCTTGATCCCAAGGGAATAGGAGGGTGTGCCAAAAGGCAGGGAATCACGGCGCCACGCAGGGTAGAACCTGCGGCTTACCTGCTACTATTGTGTTTTCGAGGATCATTAGTGATGGGCCTGGTCGTCTACAACACTCTGACACGCGAGAAGGAACCCTTTCAACCATTAACGCCCGGCAAGGTCGGGATCTATGTGTGCGGGCCGACCGTCTACAAGCCCAGCCACATCGGCCACGCCGTCGGCCCGATTATCTTCGACGCCATTAAACGCTATCTGGTTTACAGCGGCTTCGACGTGACCTGGGTCGTCAACATCACCGACGTGGACGACAAGCTCATCGACGAAGCCGCCAGACAGAACACCACCACCTCCGAGCTGGCCCACCGGGTCACGAAGGATTACCTCGACGCCATGGCCAAGCTCCACGTCGATAGCATTGACATCTTGCCCAAGGCCTCGGAGCACATCGGTGACATCATTTCGATCGTCGAGCGCTTGATCGAGCACGGCGTTGCTTACCAATCCAATGGCGATGTCTACTTTGACGTCGCTAAACACCCTGGTTACGGCAAGCTCTCCAACCGCCGCCCGGAGGAGCAAGCCGGTCAGCGCGATCTTCAGAGCGGGGGAAAGCGAAATCCCGGCGACTTTGCAGTGTGGAAAGCCAGCAAGCCGGATGAACCCGACGAGGTTAAGTTTGACTCACCCTGGGGCAAGGGCCGACCCGGCTGGCATATCGAATGCTCCGTCATGGCTATGCGGTACCTGGGGGAAACCTTCGATATCCACGGCGGAGGGATGGATCTGGTCTTTCCTCACCACGAAAACGAGATTGCCCAGTCCGAAGCCGCCACCGGGAAACCCTTCGCCAAGGTCTGGATGCACAACGGGCTGACACGCCTCAACACCAAGAAGATCTCGAAGTCCGACGCCAGCGCGGAGATGCAGGCAGCCCTTGCCAAGATGACGCTGCACAACCTACTCGATGAATACACCGGCGAGCTGATCCGCTTCTTCGTGCTCAGTACCCACTACCGCCGGCCAATCGAGTATTCCGAGGAGGAGATCGAGAGCAAGCGCAAGGGTCTTGACACCTTCTATCGCCTTTTCGAGCGCGTCGAGCGCATCTGCGGTACTTCGCCGTATGAGAAAGCGTCCACGCTCACCGAACCGCGGGCTTTAGCCCGCGATGCCATGAAATCAGAGAGTCTCACCGAGCCGCGGGCTTTAGCCCGCGCGGAGATCCAATCCGAATCCCTCGCCGTGGCTTGCGAAGGTCTCCTCGCCCGATTCAAGCAGGCCATGGACGACGACTTCAACACAGCCGGCGCCATTGCCGCGCTCTTTGATTTTGCCGGTACGGTCAACCGCTTCATCGAGCAGGAAAAACTAGACAGCGCTGAGCCGCGTGCGGAATGGAATCCCGATTTATCGGGAGCCCGCGCGGACTCCCGCCCCCCAACTTCGGTTCGGGACGCCCTCACCGCCACTGTCCACCTGATCGCTGTGGCGCGGTTAATCGGGCTGTTCATAGACCCGCCCAAGAAGAAAGCTGTCGCGGGTGACGGCCTCGGCGAAAAGGCCATGGAAGTCCTCATCAAAGTTCGCCAGCATCTGCGCAAGAAAAAGGACTTCGAGTCATCCGACATGATCCGCGACCTGCTGGCTGGGCATAATATCACCCTCGAAGACCGCCCCGACGGCACCGTCTGGCGCCAAGAATAGCGTCCTCTGTGCGGGCCAATGCAGTTCGACGAGACCCGTTCATTTATAATGGGCGCCGAAGCGGCTAGTGCCAACCAGGCGCGTGTCACGGCTGCCCCGGCCTAGATCGGGTGTTGTTGGCTACAAAAGCCGTCGTCGCCACTGTCAAAACCGCTCCGACAGAGCCTTCGGGCAACGGTGTATGAATGCGACAGAAAGTCGGTTGCGTCCCGTGGTGCGTAGGGTCAAAATGCGCCGATATGGGAGGCTCGGACACAGCCGGTGTGGAGGCGCGATCGCCGGTGCGGCCGCACTTGCTCCTGCGCACCGGTCCGGCCCTTGTGTTGCTCGTTCTCGTTTCCCTCGCCTTCAACTGGCCCTACCTCACGAGTGGGTTTCAGGGCGAAGATTACATCTTTCTCAACATGCTTGGGCAGGAACCCCTGCCTTATTCACGGTTAAAGGGGCTCTGGTCTCAGTGGGACGTTCCCTCGCTCACGAGCATCTGGTGGTACGAGGGCGGAGGCGGAAACGTAGGTGGGTTCTGGCGAACCGTGCCTTCCCTGCTGTTCGAGGGATCGGTCCGCATATTCGGTGAGTATGCCTTCCCACTCCACCTGCTGTACACCGTCGTGCACGGACTCGTGGGCGGTACTCTGTTCCTCCTGGTGCGCCGGATCACCGGCCGCCCTCTCGTTGCGCTCCTCGCCGGGCTCTTCTTCCTCTCTTGCGAGGATCACACCATGGGGGTCGGCTGGCTCGCCATGGGGACCGACCTGATCTGCGTGCTCTTCGTCAACCTTGCGCTGATCGCGCACGCGGCCTGGCTCGACAAGAGGAGGCCGTGGGCTCTCGCCGCCGCGCTTGCAGCCCTCGTGCCGGCACTGCTCTCGAAGGAAAGCGCCGCCACCGCTCCACTGATTATTGTTTTTATGACGCTGATCATACCCCAGGGGCGCGAGCTGGAGCTGACCACTGCGAGCTTGTCTGCGCTTTCGACGCGTATTGTGGGCTTCCTGCGTGACTGGCTCTCATGGGCCCCGGCCATCGCCCTCCTCGCCGTGTACCTGGCGGCCTACAAACTCCTCGGCTTTGGTGGCGTAAGCAGCGGCCTGTACGTCGATCCTTTCGCCGATCCGGTCCGGTACGTGACCCACCTCGTCGTGCACCTGCCGGTCATGTGGCTCGGCACGCTCTCGCCCGTGCCACCCTACGTCACCATGTTCTTGCCGGCGATGACCACGCTTCTCGCCGTCGCCGGCGTAATCGCATTTATCGTTTGGGTAGCAGGCCTTTGGTGGATGCGCAGAAGCGCCCTCGTGGTGTGGGCAATGGGTCTCTACATCCTCGCCCTGCTTCCGCAGATGGCCTCGGACGCCAGCGAGCGGGGCCTGTACTTCCCGGTGATCGGATCGAGCATTCTACTAGCCTTGCTCCTCGTGCAGATAGGCCCCATTGCCCGCAGGGTCGCTCTCGGTTCACTTCCGCCGCCAGTCATCACGCGGATTGTCGGCTGGGCCGCGCTTGTTTGCATTCTGGTGCCCGGGGTCGTTTTGTCCGCCGCAACGCCCCTCATGTACGCACGTGCCTTCCAGAAGCCGAACCGGCAGACTGCCACCATGTTTCCCCATGTGGATAGCCGCGACCTCGACCATGTCGTGGTGCTCAACACGGTGGGACCAGTGCACACCTTCTACCTCACGCCGCTGGTCATGCACCACGTCGGTCGGCCGATCGACGTGCGCGTGCTCTCGTCCATGAACGGCGTTGTGAGCGTGGAGCGCCTCAACGAGCGCAGCTTTGTCCTGCGAACCGACAGGAAAGGCTGGCTCACCAACATGTTTGCCGGACTGCTACGCTCAGCAAAACCGCCTGAGCCGGGGAGGGTTTATGAGAAAGGCCTGCTTACCGTAACGCTAGTCGAGATGACCCCGGACGGCCGCGACGTGCTCGCCGTGCGCTTCGACATGGACCGTCCTCTTGACGACCCGGGCGTCCTTTTCATGCAATGGGACGGCCAGACCTTCCGCCCGATCGACCTGGCCGCATTGCCCGCTGGGGAGACCATCACACTCGCCGACACCTCCGATGTCTGGGCCAGCATGTGGTGACAGCGCGCTGTCCCGTGTTCCTCAGCGCGAACCCGAGGACAAACTGAGACGTCGGAAACGTGTTGAACTCTCCGACGATGCCCCGATCGTGGCAGCTGTCAGCCGCGCAGCGGAAAGGTATTTACAGGTGTTCGCCTGGCGCTTCGTGCGAACGGTGATCAGCCAGCTTCTGATAAAGGGCCTCCAGGTCCGCGACCATCATGCGCCAGTCAAACATAGTGGCACAGCGAGTCCGGCCGCGTCGGCCCAAAGTGCGGCGCAGTTCGGCGTCAGCGGAAAGTGTCACAATCGCGTCAGCCAACAGTCGGGTATCGCCATACGGTACGAGGATGCCCGTCTCCTCGGGTATGACCACCTCCGGGGCCCCGTCGTTGTCGAAGCTGATCGCCGGGACCTCGGTAAGCAGGCCCTGCACCACCGCACGCGGCAGACCCTCCCACCGCGACGCATGCAGCACTATGTCAAAACCGTTGAGATGTGACGCTACCTCGTCCGGACTGATCAGACCGACCATGTGTACGTGATCGCTAAAACCCATGGCCTCGAGTTGCCTCTGGTACCGAACGCGACGAGCCCCATCGCCGATCCAGACGAACTTGAGCTTCGGCTGGCGGGCGACAGCCGAGGGCATGGCTGCAATGATATCCTCGTATCCTTTATTCTCGAAGAGCCGCGCGATGGTGCCTACGACGACTTGATCGTCAGCCACGCCCCATTCCCGGCGGAACCGATCGCGCAGGTCCGCTCGTGGGGCGAAGCGATCGATCTCCATACCCGAGCGGATGGTCACGAAGCGATCGCCTGGGGCCAGGCCCGCCGCCACCGCCTGATCGGTCATGGCGTCAGCGACGCTAACGAACACGCTCGTATGCCGGGCAGCCTGTCGTTCCAAGAAGCGATAAAATACTTGCACCGCTTTTGCCTGCGTGCGGTTGAAGCTCATTCCGTGGATGGTATGGATGATGACGGGTACGCCGACGCGTGCCGCAGCCGATCGCCCCACGATGCCCGCCTTGCTGCTGTGTGTGTGCACGACATCCGGCCGGACACGCTCAAAGATATGTTGAAGCTCACGACGAGCCCGCCAGTCGCTCAGCGGCTGAACCGCGCGACGAAGCGACTTTACGGTGACCAGCTCACAACCGGCCTCGGAAGCCTGATCCCACAGGGACCCCTCAGGACCTATCTCGGGTCCGGCAATAAGTGTCACCCGGTGGCTCCGCTCAACCAGACCGCGGCACGTCAACACGGTGTTTTCCTGGGCGCCGCCGATGATCAATCGGGTTATGACATGGCAGATGTGCATGGACAATTCTACGTCGCGCTCATGTCACTTGGCGTTATTGACCGGCTCGGCGACTTCAGTTCGCTCCGGCGGGGCAAGCAAGTGCGGCGGATAGCGGACCCACTGCATGCACAGTCCCCGAGCCGGCGCCGTCGGACCGGCATTGGCCCGCTGGCGACTCTCCAGTATCTCCGCCACCCGATCGGGTTCCCAGAGCCCCCGCCCGACGTTAGTCAGCGTCCCAGTCATGTTACGCACTTGCTTATAAAGAAATCCGGTCCCTTCAACGTCAATACGGATTTCATCGAGGTGTCGTTCGATATCGCATCTCAAGACCGTCCGAACCATCGATTCGCGAACGTTACCCGTCGCGCTCATTGCCGAAAAGTCCTTCTCACCGATAAAGTGCCGTGCTCCTACCCGCATGCGCTCCAGGTCCAGCGGTTGCCAGTAATGGTAAGTGTAACGCTGGAGCCTGTGCTCGACAGGCCGTCCGGGAGCGTTGTGTATGCGGTAGCGATAGAGCTTGCTGATCGCACTTCGCCGGGCGTCAAACTGCGGGTGGACTGCGCGAAGTGCTACAATTGTCACATCCTTCGGCAATCGGGCACCGATGGCGTGTCTCATCTTGCCGGGTTCCAGTTCGCAGGTTGTAACGAAGTGGCTGACATGACCGGCGGCGTGCACGCCGGCATCGGTTCTGCCGCTGCCGACCAGGCTGACCTGATGCCTGACTACGCGCCGAACAGCCTGCTCGATTACATCCTGGACCGTGCGCAGCTCCGGCTGGAACTGCCATCCGTGAAAGTCGGTCCCGTCAAAGGCGACAAGCAGGTAGATCGTGCGTTCCATTCGCGCGATGGTACGACGCGACGCGACCCGCGACAAGGTTGAGGTCGTCACGTTTTGCACCCAACCCATCACGGGGCTCCCCGCGCGTGTTGCCTGCACTTGCCCGTGTTCGTCAGTTGGGAGGTAGGTTTCGGATTGAAGCGGCGGTTGTGGCCTTTGAGGCGGGTTTTGGAGGCCGGAACAGCCAGAAGTAGTAACAACATTCTCTTGGGCTATTGTGATTTTCTACTGACGCCATCTCTGCGATATGGCACAATCGGGTGTCCGGAGGTACTAACAATACACCCGGCCCAGCCAAAGCACGGAGTCAGCACCTATGTTCGCTCGCATCGCCACGGTCAAAGGAGGGAACGAAACCTATCGATGCCTACAGATCGTCAAGGCGTAGCTTGCCGGTTTGTCGGTGTGTTTGGCGCGTTTTCTGTGCCTTTTTGTTTGTTGGGCGATCCGGGCAGACCGATCTCCGTTTTCGCGTAGTGGTTTGCTCCGCTGCGCCGAGGTTGCTCGGGGCTGACAGACTACGGTCGGCACGGGGACCGGTCGCTACACATAAAACGAGAATGCTCCAGCGAAACGGTGCACAACAACCGCGGTTGACGTGCGGAGATGCTTTCCGTTCTTGAACACTCCGCGTCCTGTCGCATGCCAAGAGCAACATCACTGTCGCCTGCAAATAGCCTTTGACAATTTCCGAAGAACCGGACACCATGCGGCTCATTGGCGCGGTGTCGGGCTGGTTGTGGGCGGTGAACCGCACCCGACTGATTGAGGCTTTAGAAACGCCGGTCGACTTGCTCGAGGTGTTGATCACATTACCGCGACGCAAAATGGGCGGGTCAACATCACAGAGGCGTGGACCGACCCGTTCATACCGGGCTGGCGATGTCGAATTGTCCAGTGACCGGCGGTAACCCGAGTAGGTGACAATCGAATGGCCATCACACAGTTAACCGAGGAACAGGTTCGCACCATGTCGGTCTCCGAAAAGGACCGCTGGTGGCTGGAGAACGTCTATAAGGGCGACGTCCCGCAGATGACCGTGCGCGTGGTGATCTCCGGCTTTTTGCTCGGTGGGTTGTTGTCGATCACCAATCTCTACGTGGGGGCGAAAGCGGGCTGGTCGCTAGGGGTGGCCATTACGGCGGTCATCCTGGCGTTTGTAATGTTCAAGGTCCTGAGCAAGATCGGCCTGGGACGAAACTACAATGTTCTGGAAAATAACATACTGCAGTCGATCGCCTGCTCGGCCGGGTACATGAACGGGCCGCTGATCGCCAGCATGGCCGCTTACATGATCATCACCGATAGGGTGATCCCGTGGTGGCAGATGATCATGTGGCTGATCGGGCTGATGCTGTTGGGGGTGCTGTTCGCGTTTCCACTCAAACGGCGTTTCATCAACGAGGAACAGATGCCTTTCCCCGAGGGCCGGGCCTGCGGTGTGGTCATGGACACGCTGCACAGTGGGGATAAGGATGGATCCATCCTCCCCGCCAAGCTGCTGGTGATCTTCAGCGTGATCGCGGGGGTGCTGAAACTCGGGCAATCCCACTCCCTCATGGAGAAGATCAGACTCGGCTTCCTGACCGTACCGGAGTTCCTCGATGAATGGTACTACCGCCTGGCCGAGAGGTTCGAATGGTGGATGCCCAACATCGCCGGGACGCCGCTAAAGGAGCTGACCATCCGGCCGGAGCTGGACATTGCCATGATCGGCGCCGGCGGGCTCATGGGCATTCGCACCGGAGCGTCCCTCCTCGTCGGGGCGATTATCAACTATTGCATCCTTGCTCCCTGGATGGTCCACATAGGCGACATCGCCACCACCACCGACGCAGCGGGGGTAGTCCATGTCGGATTCCGTGCGGTTACTACGTGGTCGTTATGGTGCGGTGTGGCCATGATGACCACCGCCTCGTTATTCGCCTTTTTCGCCAAGCCGCAAATGTTCGTTAGCGCTTTTAAGGGGCTGTTTGGAGGCAAGAAGAAGGCGGCGGTGGATTGCGTCAAGCACATTGAACTGCCGCTGTGGGTCTCGGTGATCGGCGTGCCTATCGTAGGGGCTTACGTGGTCTGGATCGCCCATTGGTTTTTCGGCGTGGCGATCTGGATGGGGATCATTGCCGTCCCCATGGTGTTCGTGTTCGCACTGATCGGTGTCAACTCGACGGCTCTGACCTCGATCACTCCAACAGGGCCGTTGGGTAAGATAACGCAGCTCGTCTACGGAGGCATCGCGCCGGGCAACATCACGACCAACATCGCGACGGCCGGCATCAGCGCGGAAGTCGCGGGCAACGCCTCAAACCTTATCCAGAACATCAAACCCGGTTACATGCTGGGTGGGAAACCGCGATTGCAGGCCATGGGGCACGTCATCGGGGCCTTTTCCGGGGCCATTTTCTCCGTGATCGTGTTTTATTTGCTCTTTCTCAGGAACAACCCGGCCGGTTTAATCAGCGAGCAGTATCCCTACCCCGCGGCAACGGTGTGGAAGGCGGTTGCGGAGCTTCTGACCAAAGGCCTCAGCGAACTGCCGACTACGGCGCTTTGGGCCACAGTGATTGGGGCCGTCGTCGGCATCGTGCTCGAAGGGATTCGGATGGCGGCCAAGGGGCGGTTTCCGCTCTCGGCTGTGGGAATCGGACTCGCGTTCGTCATCCCCTTCCAGATTTGCCTGGCGATGTTCTTCGGGTCATTCGTGTTCTGGGTGATTGACAAGCTGTGGCCCAAGCCGAAGCAGCGAATGAACGAGGTCTTTGTGCAGAACCAGGAGTCGATTTGTGCCGGTGTCATCGCCGGTGCGGCTCTGATCGGTGTGGGAGTGATGGCCCTTGAACTTTTCGTGCTCGGTGGTTAGTGCGGTTTCCGTTTGGAGGATTTCCGACGGCGAAAGCGGTTCAGGGCCGACTCATGAATAGGCAGTTGTCTGGGGACGGCGGCGAAGAGATAAAGGTGAAGCACTATGTATGATCCCAGGTTAGATCAGCTTGCGCGGGTTCTCGTTCGGTACTCAACCGAGGTCAAGAAGGGCGACACGGTCCGCGTGCGGATGCCGGCCGTGGCGGAGCCGCTGGCCCTGGCTGTCTATAAGGAAGTGCTTCGCGCCGGTGGGCATCCGGTAGTGCGTCTGGTGCCCGAGGAGTGCCAGGAATTGATGGCTCGATACGGCAGCCCGGCCCAGCTCGATTACCTCTCCCCGTTCGATCTGGAGGAAATGAAAACGGTCAACGTTGATATAAGCGCCTGGGCGCACCGTAACACCCGGGCCATGAGCAACGCCGATCCGAAAAAGCAGGCCACGATGAACAAGGCCCGGCGTCCCCTCCTCCAGACGGCGCTGGAACGGATCGCAAAGAAGGGCAAGGCCAGGCTCCGCTGGGTGGGAACGCAATACCCCTGCCAGGCATCGGCGCAGGACGCCGAGATGTCGCTGGCCGAGTATGCGGATTTCGTGTTCAAAGCCGGAATGTTGCACTTGCCCAATCCCATCGCAGCCTGGAAGAAAGTTCACACCACCCAGCAGCGAGTGGTCGATTTCTTGAACAAGGCCAGTGAGGTGCGATATTTCGTGCCCGGCGGTACGGACATCCGCTTCGGCGTCAAGAACCGACGCTGGATAAACTGCGATGGGAAGTACAACTTCCCCGACGGCGAGGTCTTTACCGGACCCGTCGAATCTGCGACCGAAGGCGAGGTTCGCTTTAGCTATCCTGCGGTTTACCAGGGTCGGGAAGTCACCGATGTCCGGCTGCGTTTCAAGGCCGGCAAGGTCGTGGACGCCAGCGCTTCAAAAGGCAAGGACTTTCTGTTCCAAATGATGGACCAGGACAAGGGGGCACGAATTCTCGGCGAGCTGGCCATCGGCACCAACTACGCGATCAAGAAGTTCACGCGTAACACGCTGTTCGACGAGAAGATCGGCGGGACCGTGCACATGGCTTTGGGGGCTTCGCTACCCGAGTCCCGAGCTAAGAACGAAAGTGCGCTACACTGGGACATGGTGTGTGATCTGCGCCGCGGCGGGCGCATCGAGGTGGATGGCAAGGTCATCTCCAAAAATGGGCGATTCCTGAGGTCCACGTGGCCTCAGCCGCCCAGAAAAGGCGCTTGATCCCCTATGGACAGTGCAGGGCAGGCAGGACACACTATTGAACGTATGACCGTGCGCGGTCTTGTATGATGGCCGAGCCGCAGGCTTGAAGGCTGCGCGGTGATGTGATTGCCCAGGTGGTTGCGAACTGCGCCGGGTCATGGAGTGGCCAGAGAGTTAGGAGCAAGTCATGTGCACCCTTTGTTCGATGCGCGCGGTGGCGGCTGCTGCCGTCATCCCGTTGGCACTCAGTCAGGTTGCTGCTATGGGAAACGATACTAAGGTACGCCCGGCTCATTGCGCAGGAAGCTGGTATCCCGGCAATCCCACGACACTGGCAAAGCAGGTCGACGATCTGCTCGCCAGAGCGTCGCCGCCGAGTATTTCCGGTAAGCCGATCGCCTTAATCTCGCCGCACGCAGGTTATCGATACAGCGCACCGGTTGCAGCAGCCGGCTATCGCTGTTTGCAGGGTCACACCTATAAGCGTGTCATCGTGCTGGCGTTTAGCCACCGCAACGCAGCCCGCTATCACGGTGTGGACGTGCCCAGTGACCTGACGGCCTACAAAACTCCGCTTGGAGAGGTACCGATCGACCGGGAGGTCTGTGATCAGCTTTTGAAGAATTCCCTGTTCACATCGAATCCTGGAATCGATCAAGGCGAGCACTCGCTGGAGTTACAATTGCCACTCCTGCAGCGGGTCGTTAAGGACTTCCAATTGGTTCCATTGCTCGTCGGGCGGATGTCAACGGAGGATTATGCACAGGCGGCCAAGTCGATCGGCCCTTTGCTTGACCGGGATACGTTATTGGTTGCCAGCACTGATTTCACCCACTTCGGCTCGCAATTCGGCTATACGCCGTTTACCGATGAGTTGCCCAAGAGGCTCCAAGAGCTCGGCGACCAGGCTGCCGCCCCGTTGCTGAAATGCGACTACGACGGCTTTGTGGGTCATCTAGACAAGACAGGGGACACGATCTGCGGTCGCGGTCCGGTCACCTTGCTTTTGCGCACCCTCTCGCTACGAGGTGGGGCGACGGGCGTGCGGACTGCGTTTGACACCTCCGGCCGGATGACCAACAAGTGGAACAACAGCGTGACCTATCAGTCGATTGTGTTTACACCTCCGCAAGGAACGATGGACATGCCCCAGCGCAACCGGTTGCTGACACTTGCGCGGCAAACCGTGACGGCCTACCTGAACGGCAAGAAGCTGCCCGAGGTCGATCCCGGCACACTTTCGCCATTGTTGCGGGCGGACGGGGCGTGCTTCGTCACCTTGCAGAATCACGGGCGTTTGCGGGGCTGCATCGGAAACATGCGCGCCGACAGGCCGCTCTACAACGCCGTCATTGGCAACGCCGTGTCGGCCTGTCTGGATAACCGTTTCGTCAACAATCCCGTGACAGCCGCCGAGCTGGACCAACTCGACATCGAGATCAGCTACTTGACGCCGATGAAGCGGATCCAGAGTACCGATGAGATCATCATAGGGCGGCATGGTCTGCTGATGGCGGTGGGCCCGCGACGGGGCGTGCTGCTTCCGCAGGTCGCTTACGAGCGCGGTTGGACCCGACAGGAGTTTCTTGCCCAAACCTGCCGCAAGGCCGGCCTGCCTCCCGACGCCTGGAAACGATCCGAAGCCGAGATATACTCATTTGAGGCTGAGGTGTTCGGCGAACACGAGTAGACGGTGGGGGTACCAGGGTCTTCAGGACGCATCCGCCCTGGAGTGGACCCACGCGGTTATAACCTGCGGCTCACCTCGCTAGACTGTAGGATGGCCCGGAGGGTTCAACATGCCGAGACAGAATAGTCGGCGACAGTTTCTTGCGCAGGTCGGTGCGGCCGGTGCTGGCACTATGCTTCCGACTTCCCGCCTGGTCGCGGCGTTTGGTGAGGCGACCAAGTCGAAGTCGCGTGTGGTTGTTGCCCGCGACGAAGCGCTCACGAAAGGCCGGTTGAGCGAGCATCGTGACCTGATAACCAAGCTGCTGGACGCGGCCATGCAGCGGCTTACCAATGCACCCGATGCGGTCGGCGCGTGGCGACAGCTGTTCGATCCGGGCGATCGCGTCGGCATCAAAGTCAATACGCTCGGTCTCTACACGCAACCGGCGGTTGTGGACGCGATCGTCAACGGCCTGAAGCAGGCGGGCGTACCGGCCGAGAAGATCATCATCTGGGACCGGTTCGACGTGGAACTGGCTCGGGCGGGCTTTAAGCTCAATAAATCCAGTCAGGGAGTGCAGTGCCGTGGCACTGACGCCGAGCAGGTCGGCAGCGGCTACGAGCGCCAGATCGAAAGCAGCGGTCGGATCGGGTCATGTTTCTCTCGCATCGCCACCCGCCAGATCGATGTCCTGATTTCGGTGCCGGTGCTCAAGGACCACAATCTGGCTGGTGCCTCATTGGGGATGAAGAACTTCTACGGCGCCATCCACAATCCCAACAAATATCACGATCACAACTGCGATCCCTATATCGTGGACGTCGTGTCGCATCGCTACATTCGCGATAAATGGCGGCTGACCGTCTGTGACGCTACGCGTGCTCAGTACAACGCTGGGCCGGGGCGCCATCCGGGCTTCGCCTGGTCCTTCGGCGGGCTCATCGTCGGCACGGATTACGTCGCCGCCGATGCCGTGGCCGCCGATTTGCTTGACACCCAGCGGAAGGTGAAAGGGCTCAAAGCGCTGGCAGATGATGGGCGACCGGCCAAGCACATTTCCACCGCAGCCGCACGCGGGCTCGGCGAAGCGGATCTGGGCAAGATCGATCGAATCGAGGTGTAAGATGGATGACCTCAGCAATTTGTTCTGCCAACCGACTCGCCGTGATCTTATGCGATGGGGAGTTGCGTGTGGAGCTGCCGGGGCGCTGTGCCATATCGATATTCAGCATGCCTTTCCACAGGATGTCGCGGGTGGTTTGGACTTGGCCGGCCCGAGGCTCAAGGGCGTGGTCCGGCACCCGGCCATGTTCTGGGAAAAGCTCGACGAGAACCGGGTCAAGTGCGTTCTATGTCCGCGGGAGTGCCAAGTCGCCGATGTGGAGCGCGGCTACTGCGGTGTGCGCGAGAATCAGGTCGGTGAGTATCAGACACTTGTATACGGGGCCCTTTGCTCGGCCAACGTCGACCCGATTGAAAAGAAACCACTGTTCCACTACCAGCCGGGGACTACGGCGTTTTCCATAGCCACAGCCGGCTGCAACATCGAATGCAAGTTCTGCCAGAACTGGCAGATCAGTCAGTTCCGCCCGGAGCAGGTCGAGAGTATCCCTGTCGATCCTGAAAGACTGATAGCCGCCTGCAAGGCCCGGCAGTCTCCCACTATTGCCTATACCTATTCCGAGCCGGTGATCTTCTATGAATACATGCACGATACCGCGGCACTGGCGAGAGAGCACGGCATCGGCAGTGTGATGATCTCCAACGGCTACATTCAAGAAGAGCCATTGCGCCGGCTATGCCGGCACCTCACCGGCGTCAAGATTGATTTCAAGGCATTCACTGAGAGATTCTATGCCGAATCGTGCGCCGGCGAACTGAAGCCGGTCCTCAAAACCCTCGAGGTGCTCAAAGACATCGGCATTTGGCTGGAGCTGGTAGTTCTCATAGTCCCCACGCTGAACGACTCACCTGACGAGATCAGACGGATGGGTGAATGGGTGATTGAGCATCTTGGACCCGATGTGCCCATGCACTTCACCCGTTTCCATCCCACGTATCGGGTTACCAACTTGCCGCGGACGCCCGTCTCGACACTCGAACGATGTCGCCAGATTGCCCTCGATGCCGGCGTACACTATGTCTACGCGGGCAACGTAGCCATGCATCCCAGCGAGAACACCTACTGTCACAACTGTCAACACGAGTTGATCCGGCGTCTGGGTTTCCGGGTCAGGTTCAACCGCATCACCGATGGGAAGTGCCCGAACTGTGGCACCAACATCCCAGGCGTCTGGTCACAGGAACAAGCCCTGGCTTTCAAACCACGCACGTAGCGTCGTAGGACAGGTCATCGACCTGCCCGTCGCTATGTGGACGCGTGACTGTGAGAGGGGCACGTCGACGCCCCTACGGCGCGGCATGTTCCACCGGAAACGGACCGAAGCGAAGCTCGCCCTGACAGACTTCATATAAGTCGACTGTCCGCCGGGCCACGTCCCGGCTACCCCGAAGGATGACATACACTTCGTTTGCGGTAAACGGCTGGACCTCGACTTCGACGTCTCTCTCTCCCACTTCGCCGAGGTTCCAGGTCAAATCCGGTCGCACGGGTTCTGCGGATTCTCTGGCCCGGGTCCAGATCCAGATGAAGGCCTCCGTAGGAAGCTCCAGCCCACCGGCCTGTATGACAAGGTCAAACGCCACTGGCACCGGAGCCGGCTCGGAGAAACCGACCCGGACATGCAGGATTCCATGATCTTGATGGGTCTCCACATACGCAGGGTACACATCACCCGGAGATGCCGGCGGGTCGGCTGTTGGCTTTCCCAGAATACAGAAATCACCCATGCACACACGCATCGCTTCTCGAAGCCGGTTCTCCATATCGGGATCGACGACCCAGGAAACGGGATCAGTGGCATACGACGGGAGAATCTCCATGGTTGCGGCCAAGCTGATCTCTCCCAACCAAGAAGGGTCTTCTGTACCCCAATAGGTCCCGCAGGAATCCTTGAATACGTGTTGCTCAGCATACTCGACGGATGCCATTCCGACCGGAAGAGCATTTTCGCCAAGAATGGTCAAAGTTGTGGGGAGGGCGGAGCCATACCAGTGCCAATCAGCACTGCGATTCCGCCAATCCTCACCCGAGGCCGTGAACACCTCCCGCCCAGCCACACGGACGCGAATTGGCTCGTGCCAGAAACAATACCCACTCATCTCCGAACGCAAGGAATGATAGTCAAGTCTCAACGCGACAGGATCGCCTTGTCGGACTACCGGGCGGACGGTAAGTGATGTCCGGGCTAAGCTCGAAAAGAGCTGGTCGCGCTGCTGCCCAGAGAGCAAACGACGATCGTTCAGCCGCGCGAGAATCCGTACGTAGGCTGGGGTATGTTTGGCTGCAGTTCCCTGATCAATCCTTGTGAGCGCGAGCTCGGCAATGCGGTTACACTCACCTCGGGACAGCGATCCCGTGTGAATACGCCGCTCCAGTTCTGTAATCGCGTCGAGTTGATCCGCTTGCGCATCACACAAGACCAACCTTGTCGGGTAGTACCGGTACCACTTAGCATAGACCACAGCATCAACGACGGCCTGCATGGAGTCTTTGGTTGACCACCAAAGAGTGGGGGCAACCAGGAGCCCCGCGATCACAAACCCCCACCGGGGTTTTCGCAGACCGCGCACAATGGTGTCCGGGCTAAGCTCAGTTCCGCATTCCGGGCAACGCTCCGCATCCAGCCTACCGGTTAGCTGGTATGTACACGTCCTGCAGCGCGGCTCCTCCCCGACGTATCGGCCCCGCAAGCCCCGACGAAAGAGCAAGAGCCCGACCAGCACACACACAAAGACGTGTGCCAAGATTACAAGACATGCTAGCGCAAGCCGCCACATGGGATATCCACGGCCCAGCGTGGCCAATCATAGGTCAGGTCTTCGACACCTGCCTTCACCATTAGCACTGTACGACCGGGCGCCGCCGAGTCAAGGGTCGAATTCGGCGCTGTGCAAGGCCACGCGAGTAGATCTCAGGTTCCTTGACGCAATCTATCGGACTCGGGCCATCGCACGCGATTGGGCATGAACACAGATTGTCGCACCTCGGCCCCGGTGCTGCTGAAGGACAGGTATCCCAGTTCGTCGCAGATCAGCAGGTCGGCCTTGTTCAACTGGGCCAAGAACCGATCGAGCTGATAGAGCAGATCCCGTTTTCGTATACCGTACGTCAGGGACGGCGAGCGTCCTGTCGCTATACGATTCCGCGCGGGCTGAAGCCCGCGGCTCGGCATATGATTTCGAGAATCGCTCTAGTGCTTCCGGGCCTCTTCCAATCGAGTCACCAGGTTGGCGGTGGTCGACCTCCCGCAGAAGCAGCGCCCCACCGTCGGAGGTCAGCCGCCCGCCGGCGAAATTGGCAACGATTTCTTGCCGCTTAAGACTGGAAAAGCTGAGCTTAGTTGAGATACACTCTGTCACGTTCAGGCCTCCTTGCCTTGGATGATGGATTCGTCGAAAGCCCTATCATGCAAGACCGGGAGGCCATTCCCGTGCCAAAAGCACCCAGAACCGATGCAATATCCTGGCTAGGTAAAAACGAAGCCTGCCGTAGCACAGTTACGGCTACGATGCCGAACACGGGTGCAACCCGCACCAAATGGCGAGCTTTGAAGGACACGGTCCGAATCTTCATGGTGAAGCGGGCTGGGGCGTTCAGGGTGTGTCCGGTCGCGGCAGGGTGACCCGAAAACACGAGCCCTTGCCGACCTCGGAAGTAACGGAAATCGTGCCGCCGATCATGTTCACAAGGCCGTGCGTGATCGCCAGCCCGAGTCCCGTGCCCCCACCGGTCCCGGCTGCCAGTGGACCCTTGGTAGTCCAGAAGGGTTCAAAGATGCGCGATTTGGCGGTCTCGTCAAGGCCGCAACCGGTGTCCCCGATAAGGATGATCACCGACTGGCTGTCGACCGAAATGTCGATCCACAGGGACCCGCCGTCGGGCATGGCCTCTATCGCGTTCTGAGTGATGTTTCGAAGGATCGTGGTTACCTGGACCCGCGCGACGGGTACGGCGGGCAGCTCGGGCATATTGACTGTAAACTCAATGTTGCGACCTTCTATGGTCTCTTCGATCTCTTCTGCAAGTTTGTTGACGACTTCCGCCAGACCGCTCAGGTCATCGGCACGGCGATCGCCCTCGGCAAACGCCAGCAGGCCATTTACCAGCGTGGTGGCGCGCTGGAGTGCTCTTCCCACCTGACCAAGTACGCGGCCCTTGACCGCAGGGTTATCGCTGGCGTTGGCATAGTCGATACTCGTGACCATGCCGCCGAGAATGTTGTTGAAGTGATGGGCAACGGCACCGGCCATCTCCCCGAGGGCCACCATCTTGCGACTCTCACTCAGATCGCTCTGTAGCGAAATGCGACGGGTGATATCCCGAATACAGACTGATGCACCGGTCCGTACGCCCGATTCGGACACCACCGGAGCGATCGTACCGGCAAGCTCACGCCGCTCGCCCTGGGCATCACGGTGTTGGAATTCGAACTGGATCGTCTCACCGGTTTCGATCGCGCGGCGCAGCGTCCGTTCAACCGTTTCCCGGCGCTCCTGCGGGAGAATCTGGGTGACGGGTGTTCCGATCATTCGTTCCGCAGCCGCCCCGAACGTACGAGCGGCGGCGGCATTCCAAACGCGGATATTCAGGTCTAGATCGGTCGCAATCAGCGCCACACCGAGGTGCTCGCAGAGCTGGCGGTAGTAGGCATCGGTGCCTATCGGGGGCATATCTGTCGTCGGTGTGGCCTTCATGACGGCCGACGTTTCACGCCGCGCGTCTGGTAGGGCCGCGGCGTCACACAAAGCAACGTTTCGTATCGCTTCCCCGAGCGCTCAAAAGTCAGGAAGCGGCTGCCGATTAGATATCGGTTGTCCGACTGATCGCCCAACCCGACGACGAGAAACTCGCCCATGTTCAATGTCAGCGGGACGCTCAGATCGGAGAACACGTACTGGTCATAGGCCGGCACCTGCCGGATGATGCCATTCCGCTTCTCCCAGGTCATCACGCCATGGTCCTGTCGTATCTCGAAGCTGATCCTAAGATCAGTACAGCCGCCGAGCTGGGGGTGAAACGCGTAGTCGATGTCGAAAAGCTTGTCGCCCTCAGGGAACGTTTTGCCCACCAGGCGCCCGTCGCGGCCATAGCTGAAGATCGACTCCGCTTCGTCGATTGACGCCAGCTTGATTCTCAGCGGTAAACCTCGCTGGGCCACCAGCTTATCCCGGCGGACCTGGGCATCGGTCGCCTCGAGAATCGCCCGAATCGCCGGCCAGGCATCCGGTGAGCCGGCGCCGACCCGCAACCCATTGCGCCCCAGCCGCGTTGCCAGCTCGGAATCGACGCGCAGCTCGTCGACATGGTTCCAAATCTTCCGTGAATGCCGTACGCCGTCGATCGGCAGATCAATCCGTGCCACATCGAACACCAGCTCGATCACCCGAACCCGGCCCGAAGCAGCAGGTCCTTCCCGCAGTATTGATGAGGCCGTATCGGCGCCTGTCAGTGCGTCGACATCCTCGCGGGTTGTGTGGGCCGGGTCGCTAAGCCCCAGCCGGGGAAACAGACTGCCGCACCCCCCCAGCAGCGATCCGACGACGAGCAAGATCAGTAGCCGGCCCCACACAGTGTGATGTCTCGTTAGTTGTGCCACGATCTCAGTATAGGCAGTCGGTAGGTTCAGGGTCAAGATCAGCAGACCCCGGCACGGCGCCATGCCGCCCAGTCAGGAGTCGAACAGGGACTGCTGGGCCGGGCTCTCATGGGCGACGCGCTCGCGGACGTCGGTGATCTCTTCGATAAACTCGTCGACCGTACCGTACTTGCGATAGACGCTCATGAAGCGAACGTAGGCAACCGGGTGTAGCTGTCGCAACTGCCGGCTGACGTAGTACCCGATCTGCTCCGTGGTGACCTCGCGATCGTGGTTGTTGAACAGGTCCTCCTCGACGTGATCGACCAGTTGTTGCAGGTCGGCCTCGGTGATGTCCAACTTGGTGCAGGCCCGTTCGACGCCGCTGAGGATCTTATCGCGGTTGTAGCGAACGCGCTGGGCGCTCGCCTTGATGACCGTTAGGCGCAGCTCCTCCTCGACCCGCTCCTTGGTTGTGAACCGCCGGCCGCAGGACTGGCAAACCCTGCGGCGGCGGATGGCCATTCCGCCCTCGGTGAGGCGCGAATCGATGACTTTGTTATTGTTTGCCTTGCAGGCCGGACAGAGCATCTCGGCGTACCCGCGCTTTTAGACCGAACATTGCTACTTGAGCGTCGCGCCGGCTATGCCGACCATCGCGTCGACATCTGGGCCAAAACAAAGCCTAACACCCCTAGATGTTGGGTGTCAAATCGCCTACCTTAGCACGGTAGACTCGCGGGTCGAGCGGCCCGCCCGCTGGGACCACGCGGCCCGGGCGAAGCTCGGCCGCCCCAAAGGCTGCGATTCAGCCGGCCGGGGCCGTAATTGCCCCCGGGCGTGCTGGACGGCTGCTTATAAGAACAACAGATCATGGCCAGATTGCTGGACAAAACGCTGGGTGGGATTCGCCTTCTGGGCTTCTCGTTGGCCGGTGAGGAAACGGTTCTCGCCGCACCGGAGTATAACGTTTGCTTCGACGTTGGCCGGGCACCGCGCGAGATTATCTCGATCGATAACCTCTGCCTGACCCACGGGCACATGGACCACGCCGCCGGGATTGCGTACTACCTCTCCCAGCGGACGTTCGTCGGCAATTCGCCGGGGCGGGTCATCGTGCATCGGGCTTTGGCACCGTCGATTCAGAAGTTGATGGACGTCTGGGCGGACATCGAGGGACACCCCTCACCGGGAGACATCCGCGGCGTCATGCCCTTCGAGGATGTGCCCATCCGGCGCGACCTGCTGATCCGTCCCTTTGACGTTGCCCACCCGGGTAAATCGCTGGGCTTTACGCTGATCGAGGTACGTCACAAGCTCAAGGCGGAGTTCCACGGCAAGTCGGGCCCGCAACTGGTGGCCCTGAAGCGCGAGGGCATCGAGATCGAGGAGCGTCTGGAGGTGCCGCTGTTGACATATATCGGCGACACCGCTCTTGGCCGGTGGCTGAAGCTCGATTTCGTTCAGCAAAGCCGGGTCGTGGTTCTGGAATGCACCTTCTTCGACCGCGAGCACGTGACACGAGCCCGGGCCGGGCGACATATCCACGTTAACGAGCTGCCCGAGGTTCTGGCCGCCCTGCCCGAATCGCAGATCTTGCTGACCCATCTGACCCGGCGGACCGACCTGCGCCACGCGAAACACATCCTCGAGCAAACCGTCAGCCCCGACGATGCTCAGCGCCTTACCTTCCTGATGGAGCGGCCACCGCGAACTGCCCCCAGACGACCCGAGTCCCTGCGGTCGCAAGGTGACACAAAGGTGGCAGTCGATCCCCCCGGGCGAACTTGAGATTGCGAAGACCCGCGGCCTTGGTGAGCATCCGCGAGCTTGGGATGGCAGGCGCCGGTTCGCTTCGCCCTGGTTTGCGCCTTTGGCCCGGGGTTCAAGCGGTGTCACCATAGGTCAAAGAGGCTATTGTCGTCCGCCTGACCGAACCAGCCGATGTCACAGCGATCGGGGTCGCCCTCATAGACACCGCTCGACCACGTGAAGGTACGCGTTTGGGGTGAAACGTGTCCGTCGCACCAGGAGACGTTGGCACTTTTGTGGTGGCGGAAGTGGATACTCGGATCGGCACGTGAGCCGAACTGTGGATGAAAGCGCGGCTCGGCGAAGCTGTACTCGATGAGATGCCCGTCTACAAAGGCCGCGTCGGTGAACATGACGGTTTCGCCGGGTCGTTTCACGCGATCGGCATATGCACCGGCCAGATCACTGGTGACGATCACATCATCCACATCGCAACCGACCGTTTGCACACCGATATAGGCGTTGTTGTAGCCGTAGCCGCCGTTGCCCGCCTCGAAACCGACGAACTCGGGTTCAAAGGAGGGACAAGCCCGGATGGCGCCGTCGAGGCCGAGATATGCAACCAGCGGGCCGTCTGCCGAGTTGAACGGTTCGTTGCCCGAATCGCGCCGTCCGTGCCAGCGACGCAGGTTCTCCCTAAAATCGGCCGCACCGGGGCAATACACACCGCCGGATTCCTGGGCATAAAGGTCATCAGCCAGGGCGATCTGACGGATGTTGGACCGGCATACCGCAGAACGAGCCTGCTGACGAGTCCGCGCCAATCCGGGTAACAAGACGGCAAGCAGAAACATCAGGATTGACAGTACGACGAGCAGCTCGACGAGCGTGAATGCCCGTCCCTGGCGACCGTCATTTTCCAGTGTTGTCTGGGGCAGCGCCTGTTCGGACATTGCCGTCATACTCCAACATCTCATCTTGGGCCGGTAAGCCGATCGACCAGGGCGGCGGCGTCTTGGAGATCAACGTACCCGTCCGGCTCGCAATCGAAACGATCACACTCCACGCCGGCCGTCTCGCTCGCGGCAAAGCACTTTTGCAGACCGGCTATGTCGACCAGGTCGATGTCATCGTCGCTGTCGCAATCCCCGAACGGATCGGGCGCGGCGTCGGCGACGGCGTCGATCTCAGCCGACTTCTCGCCCATTTCGCTGCCTGCATCCACGGCGTTCACGGCTGTGGTGAGCCGAATGAAGTCGAACCCGGGAAGGTCGGCGGATTCACCCGTGCTTGGATCAGTTGCCCAGGCGATGTCGAACGCGTCTCCACCTCCCGAGCCCGGTGCGATGCCGACAGTCAGTGGGTTGTCGGGAATCGTGTAGAAATCCTCCGGCGCGATGTCCGGATTGTCGGAAACGTTGTCGCCGTCCAGGTCGCCCAACACAAGGGTCGGGGAATACTCCGCATAGCCGAAGATGCCTTCGCGATCCGGGTCTCCGCTCGGGTTGACGACCACCACCTGTGATCCGAACAGATCATAGGGCAGCTCATAGGCCTGTGTGGTCCATGTACCTGCGTAGTCCGGTGGGATCCACACCGCCAAGTCGGGTGGATATGTCGCGTCGCCGACATCGTCATCCCATGTTACGACCGCGAACTGAGCAACTGGATCGGCGATGTGTGAGCCGGGGATCAGATACCACGGATCGTCGGCTAGACCGTTCTCATTGATATCCAGACTGATCTCGATTGTGGCACATTCCGCCCAGTGCCGGTTGGGATTTCCGCCGACCCAGAACGCATTGCTGAACACGATGGCATCCATACCGAACCGGTTGAGCGGATCATCGAGAACAGTGTGATCGAAGGCCAGGGTGACGGAACCCCCGAAACCGCCGAGGCTCACCAGGGACGAATGATCCGGTCTGGCGAACCCGCCGGCGTGCGGTCGCCCCAGCGCAGCCGTCGGATCGTTGAAGTCAGGATCGTTTACCCATTGCCCCGGTGCCGGTGAATAGTCAATCACTCTCGTGGCGAAGGGCGTCTCAGCCGGAAGCTGACCCCGCAAACCAACGAGTACGACAAGTACACCTATTCGTAACGCACGAGCCTGTTGCACCGGTTCTAACTCCGTGGGTGACGACGCAGAGTACGCCGACAGACCGCCACAGTACCGACGGCCACCAATACCAGCGTTGCCGGCTGAGGTACCAGATGAAGATTGTCGATGGCGAAGTAAGCCGGTGTGTTCATTCCGTAAGGGCCCACATCCGTAGACGTAAGCTCGAATGACAAGACATTGGCACCCTCCAGAGCCGACAAATCGACCTCAGTCCAACTGTCGATCATGTAATCCTGCGAATTAGTCTCGAAGCGGTAGTCGGCCAGGTAGAAGTCCACGAATCCGACCGGATTGCCGATCGGATCGACACCCGAGATTGTGAGGAGAAAATAGTCCGGATAGTCGCCGGTCGGGCCACCGAACCGCTTGCCAAACGCGTCGCCATCGAGCATCGAAAAGTAGGCATAGGTGGTGTTGATCACGTAGACCGACTGGGCATACATTGCGGTGGGCAGCGTGATGGTCGCATCGCCCGGGGCCGTTGCAAACGCAACAGCGTAGTTGCCTGACCCGTCAGCTCCGCCGCCGGCAATGGCGCTGTACTGGTTCCCAAAACCCGGCGTCGTGGTGTCGGTCATGTTGGAGTATGACCAGCCGGACCATACGACGAAGCCTCCGCCGAAGTCGGTGAAGGTGTTGTTGAAAAACGCCCCGCGGCTGGTGAAACCGCCGGCACCGTCCGAACCGTTGTAGAACGAATTGGGCTCCAGTGAGAGATCCTCGAGGTCGACCACGACGGAGGCTGACGTCGGGGTAATACCACTAATCAGGCAAAGACCGACGATGACATAAGTGTGACATTGTAAAACGCGCTGTTTCCGTAATAGTTTTCCGGCCATGTGAGACGCTCCTTTTACCGGCCGGGGCAAAACCACGTCACCTCGCGACCGGTAGACACAAAAAAATCCCGGTGCTCCGATGCTGGGGAGAACCGGGATCAGGCGTCATAGCAGTCGGGCAACACTTTGTCAGCACCGCCACATGTGCGGTCCTGCACGCCGACGACAGCCGCTGATCGAGGCACCCCATCACCGAAGGCACCACATCAACAAGCGACGATCACCGGCAGGTTTTCTGGCTTACGGATCATCCTACTAACCACGCCTTCTCCACAGTCCGCTGCGTTGTGCGGCACGACTCAAAACCCAACCGGGCTGCGGGCTTTAGCCCGCGCGGTCATGCCCAACGCAGCCAATCTGCGAATGGCCATAAAGTGGCGTTCGTCCCCGATTACAGCGGCGGGTCCACGGTGGATTTGCACCACCTTCCCTTTTACGTCCGCCCAAGCGGACACCGGCAACCGCGAGCTATTCACTTGTCAAAGCCGCCCGAGCAACCTCGGACTGGATGCACGTATACCCATCCCTCTAAGCGCGGTCAAGAAAAATCTCTTTATCGGCCCGCACGCATCCGGCAGGGTCACGAACACACCCTGTTACATGTTGACGAGTGGCGTCCTCCTACCGTATCTTTACGTACATGTCCGCATCTGCAACAAATGAACGAGCGCCCTGTCCGCCTGCTGTTCTGAAGCTCGTCGAGCGGTTCCACGAGCACGCGGACGCCTATAAACAACAGGCCTACAAGGAAACCCAGGTGCGCCGTGAGTTCATCGATCCCTTCTTCACCGCCCTGGGTTGGGATGTGGCCAACAAGGCTGGCCACGCAGAGGCCTACAAGGACGTCATTCACGAGGACGCCATCAAGGTCGGTGGATCCACCAAGGCCCCGGACTACTGCTTCCGAATCGGCGGGGTGCGCAAGTTCTTCGTCGAGGCTAAGAAACCGGTGGTAGGGGTCAAGGACGAACCCGGCCCAGCCTACCAGCTCCGCCGCTACGCCTGGAGCAACAAGCTGCCCTTGTCGATAGTGACCGATTTCGAGGAGCTGGCGGTCTACGATTGCCGGATCAAACCGAAGCTGACCGACAGACCGTCAACAGCCCGGGTCATGTACGTGACGTATGACCAGTACCCGGAGCGGTGGGGCCAGATCGCCGCGATCTTCGAGAAAGAGTCCATCCTCAAAGGCTCGTTCGACAAGTATGCCGAGTCCACCCGCCGCAAGCGCGGCACGGCCGAGGTCGACGCCGAATTCTTGAAGGAGATCGAAGAGTGGCGGGAGCTGCTGGCCCGCAACATCGCCCTTCGCAATCGCGGTCTGTCCGTGCGCGATCTGAACTTTGCAGTCACCAGGACGATCGACCGGATCATCTTTCTGCGGATGTGCGAGGATCGGGGTGTCGAGACCTACGAGCAGCTACGGGTCCTGCCCAACGGCCCCAACATCTACCGCCGCCTTGTGGAGCTGTTTTACCGGGCCGACGAGCGTTACAACTCCGGGTTGTTCCACTTTCAGCCTGAAAAGGGGCGGGCGGAAGAGCCCGACGAGCTGACCCCTGACCTTGTGATCGACGACAGAGTCCTGAAGGACATCATCAAACGGCTGTATTACCCGGAGTGCCCCTACGAATTCTCCGTTCTGCCGGCTGAGATTCTCGGGCATGTCTACGAGCAGTTTCTCGGCAAGGTCATCCGATTGACCGAAGGGCACCGGGCAGTCATCGAAGAAAAACCCGAGGTCAAGAAAGCGGGCGGCGTCTACTACACGCCGTCCTACATCGTGGACTACATCGTCAAACACACCGTGGGCAAGCTGCTGGAGAGCAAGACCCCAGCCGATGTCGGCCCCATGCTCGAACAGCGCAAAGGCACCGGCGCCCGTCATCCGACCCGTGCCCAAGATCAGAGCCGCGACCGTAAGGGAGCGGACAAAACCCTACGCATTCTGGACCCGGCCTGTGGCAGCGGGTCGTTTCTGCTCGGGGCCTATCAATACCTGCTCGATTGGCACCTCAAGTGGTATACCGAGAACGACTCCGAGAAGTGGGCCCGCAAGAAGAACCCCCCGATCTACCAGGTGGGCAGTTCCAGTCAGTACCGCGACAGTGATGGAGCGGTTCCGCAGTCCGGTGGCGCTATTGGCAAACCGCTCCCTCACGGTCGCGGATCTGATCAGGGCGCACCATATCTGCGTGGCGCCACCTGGCGGCTCACGGTGGCCGAGCGCAAGCGGATTCTGCTCAACAACATCTACGGCGTGGACATCGACCCCCAGGCCGTCGAGGTCACTAAGCTGTCACTGCTGCTCAAGGTGCTCGAAGGCGAGAACCAGCAAACACTGGAGAACCAGCTCCGCCTCTTCCACGAGCGGGCCCTGCCCGACCTGGGCAGCAACATCAAGTGCGGCAACAGCCTGATCGGCCCGGACTTTTACGACAACCAGCAGCTCTCACTGCTCGACGAGGAGGAGCGTTACCGGATAAACGCCTTCGACTGGGAGGCCGAGTTCCCCGAGGCCGTCAAAGCCGGCGGCTTCGACGCCGTTATCGGAAATCCACCGTATATCCGCGTGCAAGCCCTAAGAGAGTGGTATTCACAGGAGGTTGAGTACTACAAACACCGCTACAAAGCGGCCCGTAAGGGGAACTTCGACATTTACGTATTGTTCGTCGAACGTGGGTTACAACTGCTCAATGGGACCGGGCGACTCGGATTGATCCTCCCACACAAGTTCTTCAACGCGAAGTACGGCCAGCCCCTGCGGAAGTCGATCGCACAAGGAAGCCACATCTACCACGTGGTTCACTTCACCGACCAACAGGTCTTCGTCGGCGCCACAACGTACACATGTCTTATGTTCTTGGACAAGAAAACAACGGATGACTTCCAAGTTGCCCGAGTAACGGACTTGACGAGATGGCGCACGGATTTCCATGCAGACACGGGTACGATCCGGTCCGCACAAGTCACGTCGAGCGAGTGGAACTTCAATGTCGGTCGGGGATCGGAACTCTTCGCCAGAATGCGCACGATAGCGACGAGGTTGGAGGATGTAGCGGAGCGCATCGCGCAGGGAATACGCACGAGCGCGAACGATGTTTACGTACTGGAAGTAGTGTCGGAATCAACCGACATTGTAACCGCACGATCGGTATGCCTCGAACGGACGGTCGAACTTGAGCGCTTGGCAGTCAAGCTCTTCTTGAAGGGGCGCGAGATTAAACCGTTCCGAATCATGCCGTCAGGTTTAGTAGTGATTATTCCTTATGAAGTCTCCGGGCAGCGGGTCCGGTTGACTCCCGAAGAGGAGTACCAAGCGCAATTTCCACACACATACGCTTATCTACGCCAAAACAGGAGTTTCTTGGAGTCGCGCGAACGTGGGCGAATGCGGGGTCCGAACTGGTACGGATACGTCTACCCGAAGAACATTGACATAATGGAGTCAAGCAAGATTCTCGTCCCAGACATAGCTAATCGAGCATCCTTTGCCCTTGATGGGTCGGGTGTATATGCGTTTACCAGTGGCTACGGGATCACGCTCAAAGCGAGCACCGGCGAATCTCCGAAGTACATTCTTGGTTTGCTTAACAGTAAGACGCTCGATTTTTTCCTGAAGAGGGTCAGCACGACGCTACGAGGCGACTACTTCCGCTACTTTACTCAGTATGTCGAGCAGCTTCCCATTCGTCGAGTGAACTTTAATGACCGCGGGGACAAGTCCCGGCACGATCGGATGGTTGAGCTTGTGGAGCGCATGTTGTCGCTTCACAAGGAGCTTGATGCAGCCCGGACGCCGACGGACAAGACGGCCATTGGGCGGCAGATCGAGGTCACAGATCGGCAGATCGACCAGCTTGTATACGAGCTCTACGCCCTGACCGACGACGAAATCCGCATCGTGGAGGAGGCAACGCAACGATGACCAGGACCGTACAATCTTGCCGCGGAGTCCCGATTCGTTTGACCGACGAACGCTGGGCGCACATTGTTGAGGAGCACTGCGAGTTGGCCGGCCTTCGCGACGATGTCCTCGAGGCCATTGCCGCCCCTGAAGGGGTCCTGGCGGGGAGTGCCGCGGAGTTATTGGCCGTGCGCCCGCTGGACCAGCGGCGGGTGCTTGTGGTAGTATATCGTGAGGTGTCACAAGACGACGGCTTTGTCATTACCGCGTTCGTTACCACGCGTTTGGCAAGTCTGGAGCGAAGGGAACAGGTATGGCCCCGCAAGAGTTAGCTCAGTTTCTTCCAATCGTCACGGCCGTGCTGGCCTCTCCGCACCAATGTTTGTGGTCCTCCTACGACGCGGAGGCGGACGTCCTGTACATCAACTTCAAGCGACCTGCCCACGCCGACGACAGCGAACTCACGGACGACGACATAATAGTCCGTTACGAGGGTGATGAGATCGTCGGACTGACGATCCTGCACGCAAGTCGTCGCTCATGATCGAACGGAAGCGACCTCCGTAAGGCGAGGACCAAAGACACGAGGGTCCAGACTCCGACGGACAAGACGGCCATTGGGCGGCAGATCGACGCGACGGATCGGCAGATCGATCAGCTCGTCTACGAACTCTACGGCCTGACTGACGACGAGATCAAGATCGTCGAAGAAGCGACAAGGCAATGACATCGAAGCCGGAGATCAATTACTATTTCGTGGATGAAGCCGGAGACCTCACCTTGTTTGACAAGCATGGACGCGTCATCGTCGGACAACAAGGTGTATCCACAGTCTTTATGGTTGGGGTCGTCCAACTTCCAAATCCCGACCTCGCCCACGCGGTACTGGGAGAACTTCGGGCGGAGCTGCTCGCCGATCCGTATTTCAAGGGTGTGCCCTCGATGCAGCCCGAGGCAGCCAAGACAGCACTGTGCTTTCATGCGTGCAAGGATGCGCCCGAAGTCCGGCGAGATGTCATCGCGCGGATGAGGTCATGCAAGGCGAAAGTGTTCGTCGGGATCCGACACAAAGCTCAACTCGTGCTCGAGGCAGATGCGCTGCGTCAGTCATCTGGACGTAAGCTGCCTCTCCGTAGCCTGTACGAAAACCTCGTGACGCGGCTGTTTCGGAACATTCTCCACAAAGCGGACCGAAACGTGATCGTCTTTGCCAAGCACGCCAAGTGGGTTCGACGTGAGGCCATGGCGCTGGCGATTAGAAAGGCTAAGGTGAACTTTGAGGTCAAGTACGGTATCGCCTCCGACAAGCCGACCGAGATTCGGTCGGGCCAGCCGGCCTGCTACGGCGGCCTCCAGGTCGCCGACTATTATCTTTGGGCGTTGCAGCGCATGTATGAGCGCGGCGAGGACCGCTTCTTCAACGTCCTTCGTCCCGCCTATCGTTTAATCATGGATCTGGATGACACCACGAGCAAAGAGTATGGGGAGTGGTACAGCGACTCGAACCCGTTGACGCTGGAAAAAATAAAGCCCCCAGCAGGCTAGGCTCCGGTGCTGGAGCACCGGAACACATGGCATGGAGCCAACGTTCACCTGCTGTCGGGCACCCATAGTATACGCCATGATCCGGACGGGAGCAAGGCAAAAACGGCTCAATTGAGGTGGCCCATGACTGAGAGGTCTGATTCCGTTCCTCCCTCGCCCGGCCAAGAAGCCGGTCACACGGCTCCTGGGCGCGAGAGTAACGTGGAGTCCGGGGAACAAAGGGGATATACAGCCCAGAATCCGACACCGCTAAACGCGCAGGACCTCCAACCGCCGAAGGGGGGCACGGCCGTCGAGCCTCCCAAACCCCAGATCTCATCGAAATAGTATCGCCTGGGAGCCCGGTCACGGACGAAAGGACGTGTGGCAGGCGAGGCGCGCACATCATGCAGGAGCCCCCGGGAGACGCTCACGGACAAGACGGCCATTGGGCGGCAGATCGACGCGACGGATCGGCAGATCGATCAGCTCGTCTACGAGTTCTACGGCCTGACCGACGACGAGATCAAGATCGTCGAGGAAGCGACAAGGCAATGACATCGAAGCCGGCTAGCCCCGATAGGGGCGAAGGCATGTAGCCACGGGCGCGAGCCCGTGGGATAGGGGCGCCACACAAAGGCCCCAGCCCCGGGGGGGCGACAGATCGCAGGAGCGATACGATCGGGCACACATACACAGCGCTACACTATCACATCGTCTTTGGCACTAACCGTAACTGGTGCGGGGCCTTGGCGGCACGCTCGACGTAGCGCGGAATCATGCCGGCTTCGAGCTTTCGGTATAGCTCGACGACCTGGCGGGGGTGGTAGTCTTTGCGCAGGTAGAGCCGCGCGTCTGGCACTTCCCATTGGGGGACGGGCGTAAGGGGTCCGCGGTCCAGGTCGCGAATTACGGCGATCATCTTTTCGGTGCCCGCGATGATGGCCTTGCAGCCGATGGTGTGGGGCATATCGTCGGCCACGATTCTCGGCCGGGCGTGCCCCAGAATCGGCCCGCTGTCGATCCCACTATCGAGCAAGTGGATGGTCGCTCCGACGTATTCCGGCTCCTCGTTAAGAAGCGGATAGAAATTGGTGGCCGTTCCGCGGTAATACGGGGCCAGGCCCAGGTGCATATTGATCATACGCCCCGGCCAGCGGCCAAGCAGCGGAGGTTTGATCAGATTGGTGCCGAAGACTGCCACGGTGTCCACACTTACAGATTCGAGAAACGGCAGCGTGGACTCGGCGTTCAGCTCACCCGGCTCAAGGCGGCGAACCGCGCAGGAATCACTGCCGACCACGAAATCGCTGTGTGCCCCGAAGAAGATCTCCTCCTGTCGGGTACGCTCCTCGAAATGGTGCGCAACGATCCGCACTTCTTCCGGCGTTAGATCAGCCGTGCTTATCGCGACCGGTGTGTATCCAGTCTGTTCATACGCGATCGCGACCACCGGTAGCTCAGCTCGCAGTCGATTAGCGAAATAGCAGTGCCGCGTCTCAGTACTCGTCAGAATCCCGAGTCTCATAGGCCACGCCTGACCATGGTTGTGTACGACACCCTTCGTCTTGCTCCAGGACGAGACCTGGTCACAATAATAGATTAGTAGGCCCTCTGCTGACTTCTGCCGTGCGATCGGCGAACCTCACGATTCACCCAGTCACCAGTCCGTGACACACGACAGACCTCCCGAGGTAAGTTCGACCGCCTTGACCGCACGCCTGCCGGATTTACAGCCCGGACCCTTGATGGATATGGACTTTGCAATCTTATGC
>JAUWWQ010000084.1 GCA_030616775.1 Planctomycetota bacterium | reverse complement strand
GTCGACTGATCATGCGGCCAATCAGAGTTTGATTCGATGAAACGGACAAAGCTCGCCTCATTCATTGCCCCGAACAAATCCGGACCGGAGTATTTCGACAGTCTCAACCGCCGGGGCGTTGCTCCGGCGTGAGAGCGGCTTGCACGTTCCGCTGCGATCCTGTGTACGCCGCTGAGTTCTGAAGTACAATCACCTCTCCGGCGCACCGAAAGATTGCTCTGCGATGGAGGCGCCACGGGAGATCATCACAATGTTCGAAGCGCTTGATCGCTTGATCACAGGACTGAAGACGGTGCGCGACGTGGCTCAACGGATGCATGACGCGGAATTGTTGAGCGCCCTCGCTGACCTCACCCTTGATTCGGCTCAACTCAAAGTCGACACGGCCACCGTGCGGGAGGAGAACACGAGGCTCCGCGAGGAGGTCGAGCAGTTGCGCAGGCAGGCAGACATCCGTTCGAAGATAGAGATCAAAGACGGCATGTACTACTTGACTGAGCCAATCAGCGGCTACTCGCAAGGTCCTTTTTGCACGAGATGCCTCGACTCCGATGGCAAACTTGTCACGTTGATGGGCCCAGGTTGGCAGCCTGGCATTGAGCACGGACCAGGCACGTTTCGAACGCCGGATGGCAGAGGGTACACCTGCCCTGAGTGCATTCGCCGGCGTCGCTAGGTTACACAGCATCATCGTGCCGAAGTCCTGTGTTCCGCCTTCCGCCCCGCAAACTGTTCCCACCGCTGCACGATGACATCGCAATAAAGCGGATCGAGCTCCATGAGGAACGCACGACGCCCGGTCTGCTTGGCTGCGATCAGTGTCGAGCCGCTGCCACCGAAAAGATCGAGCACGTTCTCGCCCGCGCGAGATGAGTACTGGATCGCCCGCACGGCCAGTTCCACGGGCTTTTCGGTCAGGTGGATCATCGCGTTCGGGTTGATCTTTTTGACGGCCCAGACGTCAGTGGCGTTGTTCGGCCCCAGGAACACGTGCGCCGCCCCCTCGCGCCATCCATAGAAACACCACTCATGCGCGCCCATGAAGTCCTTGCGGGTCAGCACCGGATGCTGCTTGTCCCAGATGATGGCCTGCGAGAAGTACAGCTCGCAGGCCTTCAGGACCGGCGGATAGTTGCCGCAGTTGGCGTAGCCACCCCAGATGTAGAACGTCCGCCCGGGCGCGAGCACCCGGGCGATGTTGCCGAACCATGCGCGAAGCATTTGATCGAACTCTTCGCCGGAAACGAAGTCGTTGGTCAGCGGCCGGTCCTTGGGACGGAGCTTCGTGTGCGTGGGCTTGCCGCTCTGCGCGCCCGTCGCTACGTCCGTTGCGTGGTAGCGGGAGCGACTGCGCTTCACCATGCGGTGCAGGTCGAAGGACTGGTGATGCATCAGACCGTGCTTGCCGAACGATGACAGTCCGGCGGCGATGGCGTTGTTCGATCGCGGCTCGACCTTGACGTTGTACGGCGGATCAGTGTTGACCAGGTGGACTGGCGCACCGTCGAGCAGCCGATCCACGTCAGTGGCGCTACCGCTGTCACCGCACAACAATCGGTGATCACCCAGTGCCCATACGTCGCCGCGCTGAGTGACCGCCTCGTCGGGCGGATCGGGAACGGTGTCGGGATCGGTCAGTCCCTGCTTGACGCCCGGGTCGAGCAGTTCGGCCAGTTCATCCTCACCAAAGCCGAGTAGTGAGAGATCGACGTCCAACGACTGGAGTTCACTCAACTCTCCCGGCAGCAGCTCCAGGTCCCATGTCGCCAGGTCACCAGTTGCGTTGTCGGCGATCCGATACGCCTTGGCCTGCTCTGGGGTTAGCTCGTGTGCCACGTGGACGGGCACCCGCTCGAGCCCGAGCTTCGCTGCCGCCTTCCACCGTGTATGCCCCACGACGATGACGCCGTCGGCGTCAACGACGATCGGCTGGCGAAAGCCGAACTCTTTGAGGCTGGCCGCAACGGCATCGACCGCCGAGTCGTTGATGCGCGGGTTCTTCTCGTAAGGTTTGATATCAGCCAACGGCCGAAGTTCGATGTCCATGCCTGATCTTCTGGTCTCCTGCCTTCGTCGAATTCACAGGCTGTTTCGTTGCGTACAGTTCGATTGGCGATCCTCATGCATCTGTGACGCAGACGGGCCGGCCCATCCACACAAACGGCCGAGCCACCGCGCCGCGCCCCTTGCCCCCAAACGCACAGAAACGCCGCCTGGGGCGAACGGGGCGACGGAAACGTACGCTGATACGCCCTGGTGGCGCCCGCTAGCCCACGGCCCAACGGGGCGCGCCGTGTGGCCGCCCGTCCGGCGTTCGGGCTACCGTAAGAGACGTTGTCCGGCTCCGCGGTTATTCCCGTGGGCGGGAGCGGGCGTTCTCGTGCTGGAAAGTCCATGAAAGACCTTCTGTCGGTTTTGGCAGTACGTCTGAAGCAGGTTCGCCAGAAAACCCGTGCTGGCGAGATGCACGCACGCTGACGTGCTGCACTCGAGGCAGGCCGATCTTCACCGCACATCTCAAGCGTATACAGGTCGCTGCACAAAAGGCAACGGCAAATCAGGTTGGCCGAGTAGGTTTACTCTGTGATGGTTGTCAGGAAGTGACACGCATGGACTGAAGTGACGGATGCATCCAAAAGACCTTCAGGGAACCGTCGCTTCCTTTCCCACTGTCTTGGAATCCGGAGCGTCGAACATGGTCCGAGCTTCCTCCGGAAAACACGTCAGACACGAAATAGCGATGAATAGCGTCCTTCATATACGACAAGGAGGGGGCGCCGTGCAAGGCGTTCGAGACATTCGGCGAGCCTCCGGATGGCCTTACGCAACATCCTTTATGTAAGACAAAAGGGTGGCGTGGTCAACCAAGGTGTGGGACTACGTCACAGAGCCCTGGTTCGCAACGCGGTTGCGTAACTTGAAATAGAATCGGTCGACAGGCCAGTGCTTCGTAGTCACTCAGCGCACGATCTTCCCCACTCCGCTGTGACTCGTATCGTGTCCGACAGCCCGACGTTCCCATTGCCGTCGAGATCACCTGCCAGATCGCACAGGCAGGCCTCGTTGTGACAATTCCTGGCCCAGTGTTCCAGAATAAAGTCTATGTCGCCCTGGTCGCAGACACCATCGTGGTTAGCGTCGCATGCCATCCGAACGGTGACGATTTCTGACGGTGACCAGTCGGACCATTCATAGCCGTCGGAGACCCGAAGCGCAAACTTGAGCGTCGCGCTGCAGGCAGGATGAATTTCCGGTGCCGTAAAGGATGGTGTCGGACTATCAGCATCGATAAGGTTCACCACGGGGCCGACGATTTGTTGCCATTCGTACGCAACAATTTCTCTGCTCGGTTCGCACGTGCTGCGTCGGCCGTCGGGACAAACTAGGTTGCCCTCGTAGGCATCGCGATATGGCCGGACGCGTGCGACTAAGTCTAGTGGCCCCGGTCCCCCGAAATCGCCAAAGAGGGCTTCGTAATCGCTGAGGTCGACAGCGCCGTCGCTATCGTAGTCTGCGTTCTTACAGATCTCGAGGGCCGAAGCGGCATCTGCCCCAGTGAAGCACTCTTGCAGGTGGCTGAAATCCTCCAGGTCAACATCGCCGTCCCAGTCGGCGTCCTCGGGTCTGGGGCGTGGGACGACCACAACATGGTGGAACGGCGAGTAGAAGGATTCTCCTCGCACCGTCGCTTTGACTCGCAGAGCAGCTACGCCCGGCTTAAGGTCGCTGGTGGCCAGGTCGAAAGCCATTGCACGCGGAACCCCAACGTCGAGGCTCACAGTGCCCCGGCCTATGTACGTTGTCTGATCACCGCTACAGACCTCGAGCACCTGGGACACATCCTCCTGGCCAATGCCGTCGTTTGTGATTTCCCACGCAACGCGCAGTGGTACGCCCGGCATAACCGAATCGCGCGCAGCAGGGCCAACAAAACTCAGTACCTTATCAGCCACCGTAAATGACCGGGTTGTCTCATCATTCAGGGCCCCGTTGACCGAGCACTCGATGTCGGCCGTATGAGTTCCGACCGTCAATTCGCCAGTCGGAATCAGGAACACATTCGCGTCCGCGCATGGCTGGGTCTGCAGAGTGGCGAGATCGTTGTCAATCGTCACGGCAATCTCACACGGGCCTGAACCCTGCACCAGTAGCTCCGCAGACGTACCCATCAGAACCTGGACGCTTGAGAACGTTGCCGACACCAATGACGCAACGATATCCGTATACGCTAGGTCTACCGTGATGTTGTTGCGCCTAAAGACCTCACCGGTTTGAGGTGCATGTGGGTCCTCCGGCGTGTACGCAAAGGGAAAGAGATCCACGACCATGGCCATTGTGCCCTCGCGCGTTTTCCTGACGCGAACCACAACAGGATTAGGCATATATGTAGCGTGATGCAACGCCCACTCCAGGCAAAGGTCTGCAACGTCATACTCCACACACGGCTGAAGAGTAATGTTGTGCATCCCTTCGAACTCAGGCGCACTCGCCGACCATTCGGCCGAAGCCAGCGTTGTGCCAACCGGCAATTCGTATGTCGCTAGGACGTGGGGTACGACTGGGTTACCCGGCAAACGCCACTGCTCCGATTCAACGGGTTCGCCGTTCAAGAGACCGGTGAACTCGATTTGTTCGCCACCCATCGCGGTGGTAAACCAGTAATTCGCGAGCTCGAAATCCACCGAATCATTTGTAGCACCGAAGTACGGGGCAGCTCGATCGCCATTTGAAGCAATCCTGCGGGGAAGTGTAAGCACTTGTTTTGGGTAACCAAACTGGACAAAAAAGGTATTGACAGATACATTCTGGCCGTGATCGACCAGCCAATCGGATACATTTGTCATCGCTTCCTGGAAGACCTCACCCAGGGTAGGTGAGTTTCCAACGGACTCGACCCAGTACCAGCCCAACGTGCGATATCCCTCTACACCCGCACCGCTCAACGCTAGCGAGAGGTTTGCAAATCCGCCGAATGCCAGAGCACCATGCTCCATGAAGGACTCACCCAGTGAGTACCACCGATTCTCTTCAGCCTGTTGGCGATCTGCAACCCAATAGATGGAGTTCGACAGGCACCCAGTAGAGAACACAATAGGCGCGCCCTCCAGTTCATCGGGCGTTCCGCCAGGCCGAGCGGAAGGATTATAGAGCAGGTACGAAGAGCCCGCCGGATCCGGGTCCGCATGGAAAGCGAGGATGCTACCGTAGGATTCTGGATCACGGTACACCGACGCTTTTGCGCCGGCCCCGAGGTTCACTCCGAGGAGTCCATCTCCGGAATGCTCGTTGCCCCCACCGTGCCCCGAAAACAGCACCAGGTCCGCTGTGTCGAGGTCGTCACGAGCCAGGGGATCGCAGCGCCCGAACACGCCGTGTTCAAGGTAAGTAGCTGCTGGTGGCAACGCCGAGAACTCATTGTGTACCATATGTAGGAAATGCCACATCCCATCAGGAAAGCCGCAGGGCACGGATTCGCATTCATTAGCTCCAGCAAAGTACACGGTATTCAAAAGTTCTTTTGGCTGCTGCGAAACACCATTGCCAATGCAGCGGTTGATGATCCGAAGGTTCGTCGTGCTGCCAACTTTGGGAAGGGTCGGAATCCGTCCATAGGCAAGCGTGGGGTAGCTGGACGGCTCCTCGGGTGACCAGTAGTTCATATCCGTGCTACCCCAACATGACGTGTCGTCACAGTCATCTCGGTGGTGCTTCGCGAAGGGAACGACTTCATGCCCTCCGACGATCAGCAAGTACGCAGCGTCGAATCTCGCCGCCGCACGCTCGAGTGCCTCTCGAAGGCCGTCATGATAATTCGTGGAGTACACTAGGCAACCACCGTCGAGAGATGCCTGCTGGAGCAACCATAGACAACCCTCCGCAGCTAGCCAGTGCCGCTCGAGAAACTGGGTTCGAAGTGCCACAGGGTCCGTCAGGATTAGCATGTCGGGATCTGCAGCCTTGGTGACAATGTAGTCCGTACGTTCGTGCTCGTAACTGGCTGGGCTGAGCAGGCTTTGGCCCTCCCAGACATCCACGTAGTGTACAGAGCGTAACAGGTCAGGACCTCCATCGTGCACAAAGAGGGCCGGAATCTTAAAGTCCACCACCCCTCCGTGCGACCCTATAACCCCTTGTGCCTCATATTCGCGCAATGATTGGCTCCCAAATGGGTCGTAATCCACCACGGCCTTCTGGACCACCGACACCCGTGCAACAGTATCACGGTTGTTGGTTACACGGACACACATGAGCGCGCTGTCAGGCACCTCACGCTCCGTAGTTGTCCGACCGAGGGGGTGGAAGCCGTCGTCTTCGTACGTTCCGATGCGTACTTCAAGCGCATTCTCTACCGCAACGAACGAGTCAGCGCCGTGGGTCAAGGGCTTGGGACCAGCTGCTCTGGCCTCGACCCAATATGTGCCCACGGGATCATCGTCATCGATATGCAACTCATGTCGCCGGGCAAAGCGATCACCGGGCACCTCGGCCCACTGCGGTGTGACGACTGGGCCAGCGGGCGTTAGCACAGTTGCACTGACCACATAATTACTCGGGTCTGCGCCACACTGCAATCGGAGGGTCGCTGTGAGCAGCGCTGAGGCCCGACGGGGTACAGGCAGCTTAGGAACATCGAGTACTAGCGTGCCGGCCCAGATCGTGAATGCATCCGAGTCGCCCGATGAACCGTCGGCCACCACGCGGGCGACGAACTGGGAACCGAATTGGCACGGTATGTCGGCGCCCGCGTTCCAGATGATCTCTTTACCCGTGCCCGGAGGAATGCTAGGGCCGATATCGCCGCTCACGCTATCGACCGGCACGTCCCAGGTTCCGTTTCCGTCATCTATCTGAAGCGACACGGTGGCGGTCTCTTGTTCAGATAGTTCCAGATCATACGAAATCGCGACCTTGCCGGAGGCAGGCGGGTCTTCTGCCGCATGCACATTGAAAACAGTCGCGCCCGGCATCCCGTCCAGATGAAAATCATCAACGCAAGCTTCGGCAGTGCCGGCAAGTAGTCCTGTGGAGATCGCAGCCACGACGATCTTGATCTTCGTGACCCGTTGGGCGTCGACGCCCGGTAGGTGTGTAGCAAATTCATCCGCGAGCACGAATGAATAGTCGTGCCAAGCATCATCGGACACCCATACGTAGTGCTCTGTCGGCGTGCTTGGCCAGGTTCCATAAGTAGTCTTCAGATGATCAGTCCTGCCCAAGAGAGCGTCCGATTCATCGAAGTACCCTATGACCACATCTGCGACTGCCGCACTCCACATAGGCGCTGCCCACACGTACAGCCGCGCCTTGAAGCTAAGTGTCGCATTTACGTCGGTGATGGGGATGACCTGGTACAGCCTCGTTGTCCCCTCCCTTGCGTAACGGTGGACCCGCGCCTCATAATCGTCGTCATCGTCGCAGTCGGTTACGCGGGTCACGGTGGCAAAGAGCCCGTCAACACCGTCGATGCCCCACCCCTGCTCAAAGGGCTCCTCAAAGTCCCCGTTGATGGGTAGCCGGTTGACGGCAACGTTGACTTGCGCCGTCTCGACGTCTGTAGCGCCCTCGTTGTCGATCACCTGAAGGTGGACCTCACCATCGAATGCGAAGCTATAGCTGTGGAAAGAGAACGGATTACCCAGCCAGTCTGTGTCCCACGTGCCGTCGTTAGTCCAGTCCCAGCGGTAGCCGACGACCGTCCCGTCAGGATCATAGCTGTTCGAGCCATCAAAGCGGACTTCTAGTCCAGGCTCTGTGTAGTACGGCCCGCCCGCGTCCGCAACGGGTGATTGATTGTCAGGGACACCGGTGCCGGCAAGCGCCGCGACCTCCTCCGGGGTCAGCGTGCGGTTGTAGATCCGTATTTCATCGAGAAGCCCGTTTAGTAGGTCGTGGCCCGTGCCGAGCACAAGGGGTCCAGTATTGGATATATCCACAGTGCTGGTGACATCCAGGGTACTGGCAAGTACTCCATTAACATAGATTTTGGAGTTGGAATCTCGGTCCAGGACCCACGCTATGTGTTGCCACGCACCAAATGTTATTTCCGCCCACTGCCAGTTTATGTACCAGGATCCACCATCACCGACGGTTACGGCGAGTTCGTCGACCAACCTGTCGTCGAAAGGGTCCTCGGGGTCGAATTCCTCCCAGGTTGTGGAGGCGTGGATACGGTAATGGTTGTTGGTGGACGCCGTTCCATCTGAGTATTTGTAGACGATACTATTCCAACTAGAATCGCTAACAAGGACCCAGAATGCAACGCTAAAATCACTTGTACCGATGTTCAAACTTGCGTCGTTTCCGCAGTCGACGTAATCATCTAGGCCGTCGAACGTGAGGGCAGATCCGGATATGCCTGTGCTCCAGGTCGCGCCGTGTATCGTACCATCGTGACCACCGCCGGAGGCGTCGTGAAGGACATTCCCGGTACCTTCATCAAAACTCCAATGAGCGATGAGCCCGTCGTCCAAGTCAGCACGAGCGACAAAAAAACCTAAGCCAATTGCGATCGGAACCACGCTCAAAATCACTTTCCTCAACATGTTAGGCCCTCCAGAATGGCGAACCCCAAGGCAATGGGGAAGCCAGCCCATCTTGGCATAAACGTCAGTCGAGAGTCTGCTTGCCGGTCTTGTTGTGGGGCAGAGCCGCTTGTGCACGCTCCCTCCTCAGTTTCGCCCGACAATTGCGAACGTTGAGCGGCGGACGTAGGGTCGATATGGCGAAAGGCCGTGTGGGCAGAATACGGCTCTCTCTCGTCAACCCATAAGCCCCGCTTGCCTACGCCGTGCTCCGCCGCCTAATCAGGTCGCTGTTGTCAAGCGTTCTCTGCCCATCTTACCTGCTGAGGTTGCCATATCGGCGCAGTGGCGGCATTGTATCGCCTGCACACGCGCAAGTCAAAATGGGGATGGCGCCAGCCGCGGCCTCGCCAGCCATCCCAACGCACGGATCGATGGCTTCTTGAGCATCTACGCTCCGCCCGGAATGCAACATTAGCCTGATACCGGGACGCAACCATTTTGCCCACCAGACCGGAGAATCAGCAAGCGACCGGATCTGTCCTATAACGGTGGTGCCACCCTCCCCCCACCGGCCTGTCGGGTGCCCCCCACCGGTGCCGTCGGGATCCCGGCGAGCTGGCGTGTGGCGTCAGACAGCCCTACCCGCGCGCCAGCACAGCGGCTGGGTTATGCTACCGAAGCAAACGGTGTCCACTTTCTCCGATTCGCCGCGCCCCGATTCCCGGTGCACGAGACCGGCGTCAGCCCCGGACTTACGACCATCGATACGGAGAGATCGGGTCTGGCGACGCCCTCTTGCTTTCGTTATGCCGACCTGGGCGAGCCCCGGGAAAGGAAAAGTGCAAGGTGACTTAGCCCGCGCCGTAACTCTTTGGTATCTCGTAGGTTAGAACCCACCGCCCGCACGTTGCCAACGTGAATGTCGTCGGTTCAAGTCCGATCACCCGCTGTTCTTGACCGCCGTGGTCTACGAGCGACAACGGCGTCTTACCTTTGACGTGGGCGCGAGTTACGACGATCGGGCCGCGCGGTCCCACAACCCCCGAAACACCGTTCGTTTTGCCAGCAAGTGACCAGAATTGACGGCCGTGGACGCGCGTACGTGCAAGGTTTAGTGCAAGGTAAACGGGAAGGTCGGGCGGCGACTGGCTACGCTTTGGCCTACGAAGACCGCCCTACAAGGGCACCTCGGCCGTGGTTCTCGGCATTTGGGTACGTGGATCAGGAGGTGGCCCGGCGGCGGGCTTGGGGTCCTGCCCCGGCTGCGGTTGCGCCGGTCGGGGCGGCGAAGGGTTCCGATCTGGCCTGCGAACACGGCTCTTCGAGGCCGCTTTGACCTGCGTGGTCGGTGATTGGGCGCGGCAGTCCTCGCGATTATACAACACGGGAAGTGACTGGTGGGCAGGAGTGCTTTGGGCGATCAAGGACTGACTGCTTGCCTCGCTGCCCTCCAAAGCTCACGGATCCATTCGTCGATGTCGTTTGGGATGCACTGTTCAGCAAGCATGGTGCGCAATCGGCTCCAATCGAATAACTTCCTGGCTCTCTCTTCTTGGAACTGATATTCGTCAACACGCGTACGCCCCAGAGGTTCTCCCGTCTCGTCATCCCATCGTTCTTCTATTCGCTCTTTCGTCAAGGTGACAAAAGTGAGGATGATCGGAATACCGCTTGTCGGGTCGAGCTCGGCGAGTTCGAGCAAGGTCTTGGCAAACTGTTCCCACCCTTCGATGGGCAGGTCGCCCACGAAACCGGATCCGCTTTTGATGTCCCGAATGAAGTACCGGAGTAAGTACGGATGGGCGCAATGCAGCGCGTCACGGAGCACGCCAGCATTGCCCGGCGCGAACGATTTGAGAAGGCGATTACGTACCAACTCCGATAACCGCTTCGTATCGTTATCATCCGTCAACGGAAACACATTCGATCCTTGACTTAGTACGCAGAAGTGCCCAAGGAGGAAGCTGGTATAGGGTAAATGAGACGGAATCAAGTCTTGGAGGAGTTCTTCGAGCTTCGAAGCCACTTTCCCGCCATCTCGCACGTGGTAATGAAGCAACATTCGCCAGACGGACACCCCACCTGTCGGGGATTGCATTTCCCAGGTAGCGATACCTTCGCGCCGCTCTCGTTCCACAACCTCGGTAAGCAATCTCAGGAGATCGAAAAACTTGAATTGGTTCAAGAACGCTTCGACCTGCCTATTACGGCTTTTATCAATCAAGTAGGCAACAAGATCGTTCTCCTTCTCTTCTTTCCACGCTTGAATCTGTCGCAGCACACGCTGATCCGAGTGATCGTCGGGAACCGGCGCGCATCTCAGGTACCGATTCCAGTAATCCACAGGGTCATCGATGTTGAGGCCTTGTGGGCGCGTTAGGTATTGCCGATCGATGTCCGCATTGACCTGAGGTTGTGGGAACTCTGAAAAGATAAAGCGCACGAGCGACCGGATGTCGGCCGAGGCTGCTTGGAACGCGGGCCGGGCGAGGAGTTTCTCAAAAGCAAGATACGCCTCGTGTTGCATCGGATCGTTCTTGTTGACGCCGGCCGTTTGGAACCCCCGGCGAAACCATTCGACGTTGGCATCGATGAACTCGAATGCTTCGGGATAACCTGACCGAATCGCGGAAGCGGCGAGCACGTGATCCAAATCGATTTCACCCGGAAGCTGCTCCCAAGTCTCCAAGGTCCATCTGAGCACGTTCTTCAATGAACGCGGCGTTCGAACGACATCGATCAGGGCGTCGAACGGTTCGGGTTCTCGCTTGCTCGACAAATAGTAGCGTATGGAGCGAACCAGCGGTTCTGATGGTTTGAATTTGTCGCGCTCATCCGGATGAACCGGATCAATAATCGCTTTCGGATAACCATTCAGACATTTGTTGCGGAAGAACTGGATTACCTTTCCGGCCTGGTCCAGGTCGAGCGGTGGAACGCGCTCGACGAACCGAGCTATTTTTTCAACGTCAAACCGTGAGCGAAGGCTGGTGTCGGCCACGACAACGCCGATGCGCTCGCATTCATTCAATAACCATAGCAGCGAACGGATCGGTCCGAGCCGTTCCTCTTCACGAAGCGCGCCACCCTCGTCTTCCATAGCTCGGATACCGGAGAACCGTTCCAAGTCCTCAATCCACAGAACGAGACGCGCGTCGATTGCGAGGGCTATTTCGTCTACCTGTTCGATGATCTCCTTCGGATTGGGCGATTTCCGGAACAAAGCCAGGACGAACGCCCACGGGCCCAGTTTTTCGACGGTGGCGGCGTATTGTTCCGGTAGGCCGATAAGCGACAGCGTGTTGACCCGCGTTCCCAAGGCTCGGACTACTTCGTTAAGAATGCCGCGAACTGCCGCTTCCGTTGAATCAAAGACCCAGAGGCTGAGTTTGACGAATAGCATCCGTTGATTCGAGTGTAAATGGTGTTCAACGAGCCTTCCAATCGTGCTCTTGCCCGATCCACGTTCACCGACGACGGCCATTGTCGGCGGTGCTTCAGGCGAGTTATCCGCAAGGCGCCGGGCGATCCTTTGGGCGATTGAATCGTGATCGAACAAGTCGTGACGCGGGTGGGTGACTTCCCTGTCGGTCAGGGCCCACTTCTTCAAGCCTTCGAGGGTTTGGAGTTGTTCTTTCCAATCGGATCGTCGATCCGGACCGGTAGCCGAGTCGGATGTCGCTTCGCCAACGTGTGGGGGCCAGCCGCGACTGATCGCAGGGAATGCCAACAGTGCGATGCCAACCGCTCCCAGCCAGGCGGCATGGTCCGCGGAAAAGTGTGACGTAGCGCGAATGACATCAAGTGTGAAGTTCTTGAGGGCCGGATCGCGCAGCCACAAGGTGTTTATGGATACCGCCGTCACGGCAGCGAATAAGATGCCCAACCAAAGTGGGGGAAACGAGAGAAGATGGCGAAACCCCAAGAGCCCCTTCCATCGACGCCTGTCGACCAAGCAGAGGAGAACACAGCCTATGGAAACCCCAAATGCCAGCCTCGGCCACAGCGGAACTGATGCAATAAGATTGACGAGCGGAGCCGACAGGGATTCAATCGCCGGGGCGAAGGCGTACCAGACCAGACCGGCGATCGCACCGTACGCGATGACATCCTTCCAGCGAGCGAAGATCGCATTGCACCGACGCTTGTTCATCATTTCCACGGAATCGGAATGAACAACAGAGTGAACGCCCGCGTGAGGCTAACAATAGGTGCCCACATGTCAAGGAGCGGTATTTGCCCGCCACGACCACCGCCATGACGACCAAGCCCCATTCGGAAACGGTGGGGTCGAGCCGAAGTCGAGAATCATAGCGCCTATGTCAACAGTCAGCGGGCTGTCCCCGTCGAGTTGGAGGCTGCGGGGGTGGCCGATAGCTCCCTGTCACACGGGTCCGGCCCAGGTTCAAACGGATACTCGAATCCGCGGAAGGCGTCGAGGCAATACGTAACGTCGATGATGTTGATCATTTGATCCGGCCGGCTCGGCTCCAGATCGCATTTTACCTTCGTCAGTACACCGTCAAGGTTCTTGAACTTGTCGAGTATGGCAGTACAATCGGCCGGTATATCGACTCTTCCATCCGGCGGGCCACTCGGTGTCGTCGTGTAATTCCCGACTACGTCACCCCACACACTTGTGGTCAGCTCCAACGGTACCGAGTAACTGCTCTCGGCTGCAGTGTCACAGGCTTGGTCAATTGCCTGGAGATCATACACGCCGCCCGGTACGACGTTTTGATGGTAGACGTGGACGGCGTCATAGGTGCTCCAATCCGTGTAGTATGGGTCGCACTGGAGCCTTGCCGCCCAGATCGTGAGACTCGGCAGGCCGGGTGCACGCCCACAGCCACCGCTGGGCGGCACATCCTGTCCTGCATTCTCGCAATATTCCCGAGGTTTGCCGACCCACATCGTTTTCCCGTTCGACACGTTGAACGGTTCCGGCAGGTCGGCGAACGTCAGCCGAATTGCGGTTTGCTTACCGGGGTTGCTGGAGCCAAACGAGATGTACCGATTCTTGGCGACCGCGTTCGGGTCCTCTTGTGGAGGATCGATGGGGGGAGTGCACTCATCCGGGATAGTATCGCCGTTGCAGTCCCGGCTTGTTCCATTGGCGATGTCGCATTCGTCGGGTACACCATTCGGCTGGCAGTCCCGGCTTGTTCCATTGGCGATGTCGCATTCGTCGGGGATGCCGTTATTATTGCAGTCTGGATCACAGTCGGACGTACAGAAGAACGGCCCGCCGGGTG
>JAUWWQ010000018.1 GCA_030616775.1 Planctomycetota bacterium | reverse complement strand
GACGATGGGAGCGCGTGCACCGATGGGTGACGGCCAAGCTCATTCTTTACCATGCGCGCCTGGTCCTCAGGAGGAAGGCAGCATGAAGCTTCGTGCGCATTCCTACAAAGGACATGGGGCACCCGGCGGCGGCCAACGAACCGTGATTACCGGGCGTCTTGGGTCCTCAGTCAGTTAAACAACAACGGCTCATCCGATCGGGGCATCTTCGCTTTGGCAATCTTCGGCCAAAACACACCGATCACGACCCACGTCTTGGGGTGGGCGAGAATTGTGCCGACGTAGAAGTGCGTATCACGATCGTCCGCACAAAGCTCGCGAAGGAACTTCTCGCGAACGGACTTGGCTGCATCGTCAGGAGAAGCCCCGCGATCCACAAGCTTCCAATAGAGCGCACCCACCTCCCAGTCCTCAATCATCATGCGGTGGTTTTTCTTGCAGCGGGGATCGTCGCACTCGAAGACGTATTGGAATTTGAAAGGCACCTTGCGAGGCGGCTTCTTCGACACCTTTCGGTCCTCCCAGAGCCGAGCCTGGGCAAGAGCTGCCTTGAACGACGCCTTCCAATCGGACGAGGCCTGCTTGTAGACCAGATCGTGAACCTTCTTTGGCTTGAAGATTCCGAGTGACGTTCGGTCGTGGGCCTGTTGTTCCTTAAGGTGCTCGATGGAATCCGACTTCCCACGCAGAACGTACTTTGCCCGTTCGGCCCAGTTCCGTGTGGCGGGAATCGGTTCGCCGAGCAGCTTGATCGTGTCGAAGTTCGGTCGATAACTTTCCTTTCGTGCATCCTGCCCCCGGTGCTTGGCTGCCTGTACCTCAATCCACTGGTATTTCTTGTATTGCTGACTGAACGGTAGATCGCGGAAGTTGACCGGGTAGAGGCGGACGAAGCCACCGTCCTCACGGACACCGGCGGTACACACCAGTTCGTCGTACTTGGCCGACGGTATCGGGTATGTTTTCACGGTGATGAGGACCTTCATGCGTTCCATGTTCCGCCGTCACTTACGAAAGGTGCTCTACCTTCAGGCCCGTTTCCCGTGCTACTGCCTCCGCTAAGCGGGACCGGTGACAGTAGCGCACGTCGGCCTCTACGCACAACAGTGCGGTCGGCTCCGCCCGAACAACTTCTGACAGTTCGATGACGCCCGCGACTTGCTTGGAGAGGAGTCCCTTTTCATAACGATCAAGAAGCCTCTGATACGTCGAGAATCCAGAGAGGCCTGACCGTTTGTGGCTAGGAATTCCAAGCTGCGGAAAGTGCCGATAGGCGAGCCCTAGCTTGACCGAGATCCCACTGAGCGATGTACGCGCAAAGCCATACTTCCGCGAAACCGGATTTGCGCGAACGTCGGCTATTCCGCGGATTCCGGAATGCAGGAGGCGATCAAAGAAGGCATCCACGGAGACGCGTTCGTACCCAACGGTATAGACAGCGGGCGGAGCGCTGGGCAGCTTCGGCATTGTCGCCGGGAGTAAGTCCGTCAACTCACTCTTGGTTGCGTACCACGGATAACGGGCATAAACGTCTCGAATGAGCGCCTTTTGAGTTCTTGACGCGTAGCGGGACGTTACGTGCCTGACGGAAGATCGAACGGAACCCGGTAGCTCTTCGACTAGCGCACGAGTTTCGAGGCTAATTGGCTGTGCGAGACTGAGCCTGTCATCGTCCTGGACGAGGTACGATTGATGTTTCAATGCCTCGATCTCGCGGTATAGCACAAACGAGAACGGACCGAATTGGTACGGTACGAAATCGTAGAACGTAGCGTCTGTCCCAATCTCGGTTTCCGCTCGGAGCAGGAACGACAACTTGACAAACATCGTTCGGGAAAGCGGTTTCGCCGCGCTCTCCAAAAGGGCCAAGATGATCTTCTGCCGCTTTAGCATTCCTATGCTCTTGCTCGGAGAATCACACACAACACGATCAAACCACTCTCCATCCGATCGACGGGTGGCCCAAGTCTTCAGACTTGGGGTCTCGATTCCGTTGTCTCAGCGCCGAAGCCGTCCGGCCAACCATCCCGCTGATCGCTGACGGCTGAAGGCTGACAGCTTCTGCGCCCCAATCGTCGCGCTGGCCGTCTCGCTCCACGGGACCGCTTTGCCGTCCCGACATACGTCGGGACTGAGACACTTTAGCACATAGTGGGCCGTGTTGCCAGCGTCCGGGCCGGTGAACTCGGCCACGATTTCTTGCCGCGCTCGCGCACTCATCTTATGGTGCCCTCGATGGGAGCATCCAGCCGATTCGTCCCCACAGCCTGGCTGATCGCCGCGCTGACGCTTGGCTCGCGGGTCCTCGGGCTGATCCGGGAATGCCTGTTCAGCTACTTCTTCAGTACCAGCGAGCTTCTTTCAGCTTTTCGCATTGCCTTTATGGTCCCCAACCTAGCCCGGCGGCTCTTCGGTGAGGGAGCTTTATCCTCTGCAATGATTCCGGTGCTCACCGATACCCTACATGAGCGTGGGGAAGAGTCTTCCCGACGCTTTGTCGGATCACTTTTCACCATCTTGGCGGTCGTGCTCGTGGTGATTATCCTCGCAGCGGAGGCGGTAATCGCCGCGTGGCGGGCGATCAAGGACGACCTGGCCTTGGAACTCGCCGCGGTATTGATCCCCTATATGGGATTGATCTGCACTGTCGCGGTGGGCAGCGCGGTCCTGAACGTCCGCCGGCATTTCGCAGCCCCCGCCGCCGCTCCAATGCTTCTAAACATCGGGATCATCGCCAGCATCCTTGCGGGTGCGCTCTGGGCCGGTCTGACCGGCACCCGGTTGATGATCGCGGTGTGTGCCGGAGTGCTGATTGCCGGCGTGATCCAAGTTGTGGCGACGGCGGTGGCACTGCGGGCTGTGTCGTTCTTCCCCATCTTCGGCGTGAGGTGGCGCGATCCGCGGATTCGGGCGGTTGGGGCATTGATGGCCCCGATGATCCTGGGCCTGTCAGCCGTGCAAATCAACTCACTCGTCGACTATCTGATTGCCTACTTGTTCATCACCCAGGATGGCGAGAGGATTGGCCCCGCGGTGCTCGGGTACGCCCAATATCTTTACCAGTTGCCGCTGGGGGTGTTCGGCATCGCCCTGGCAACAGCCATCTTTCCGGTGTTGTCGCAAAAGGCAACCGAAGGCGATCGTGCCGGGCTGGCGGAGATTCTCGGCCGCGGGATCCGGCTCAGCCTGTTCGTCGCCCTGCCGGCATCGGTTGGTTTGATGTTCGTGGGCAGCCCGCTCGTCGCCACCCTGTATCAGCGTGGTGCCTTCGATGCCGCGGACACGCAGCGGGTTGCCGGAACCCTGTTGTTCTACAGCATCGGTATCGCGGCCTACTTCACCCAGCACATACTCGTTCGCGCGTTTTACGCGATGCACAACAGCCAGACGCCGGCGCGGGTGGCACTGGCGACGGTAGCGGTGAACTTCACGATGAACCTCGCGTTGGTCTTCGTGCTTCAAGAGCGCGGTCTGGCGTTGGCGACGGCTGTTTGCGCGGTTATTCAGGTTAGTTGGCTGTCAGTCAAACTTGCCCGCGATATACCGGAGATCGACTGGCGCCGAATCGGCCGCGCTGTCGCCAGAATGCTCCTGGCGACGGGGATTATGGCTGGGATGCTTACTATCTTGGTGTGGCCGGCGTTTGCAGGCGATTGGATGGCTGCCAATCCGCCGGCTCGCCTGGCGACACTCGTGATCGCCGGTGTCGTCACCTATGCGTTGGCTGCACGCGTACTGCGGATCAGCGAGTTGGGGGCAGTGCTCCGTCGCTGACGAAACGTCGAGGTGGGTGGGGACTAATAAGAAGGCCCCGTTAGGACTGAGGCGAACTTCGTCACGTCAGAATCGCCCAAGGCACAGTCGCAGTCCATGTCCACTCCGGCGCAGGCCTCCCCAAGCGGAGCCGAGCCGAAACAGACCTGAAAACGCGCATAGTCCGCGAGGTCCACGTTGCCGTCACCGTCAAAATCACCGGGCAAGCCGGTTGGCTTGTCGCATAGCGTCCCATCAGCGGGATAGCAGCAGTAGAGCATGGGGTCGTAATTCCCTATTGTGGCGCAAGTGCCGCTTGGCCGGCAAATGTCGCGTGTACAGGCGTTGTTGTCGTTGCAATCCGCAGCCGTCTGACAGGCAACAGTGATCTGTGCCGGAGTCAAATGAAGCGGTGTGATCAATTCTGGCGGCGAGTTTTCGTTCACCATCAGGCTGGTGCCGGGGTCCCCCCCGATAAAGCCCACGCTGAATGTCCCCCGGGCATCGGGAGGGACACTGAGAACGAGCGTGCCCCCATACGGTTGAGTGCCAGGGTCAGTGATCGGCGAGCTCGTCACCGCAGCGGCAAACCGATACCTGAGCCTCCTCAAATCCACGACGGACACGTTAGAGACGCTGGCGAAGACGTAGTCGGTCCGGGTATCATTGATGAAACCGGGGGCACATAATCCATCCGGAAAGCCGTGAACACCGCAGCCGCCCTTACCACCCCCGACCCCGAGCGAGCCCATCAGAGCCTCGCAGTCGGCATCATTCGTGCACGCAGGTGCCCAGGGGGTAAGCGTTCCCTCCAGCCCGCCGGTGTATCCCGACCCATCGATGTCCGCCTGCCAGCTCTTAAGCAATGGCGTCCCAACCTGGTCAGGATCCCAGTCGGATAGGTAGATTTCCAAGAACACCTGCTGACCGGCGCTTTCGAGAATGATCTGATTGCCGACAATCGTGAAATCACCGCTTGCCCTGACCGGCACCAAGGCGATCTCAGCCCCGCTCGCTGACAAGGTCATGGCACTCACTAGCCAACACCCCAATATGCCTACTCTTTCCCCGCTCATCATGATTTATCCCCCGGGTTCACTGCCATCCGTAGCCCGCCCAGTTCGGCGGCCCAATACGGTCAATCCCCAACGGCATGCTTCCCCCCCACACCCCCCGATCTGCACACCTGCCGCGGCAAAAACTCAGTGCTTCACGGATTCTAGCAGAGTAGTCGTCATAGGGCCACTGGCCTGATATTAGGACCTTATCGCCCCGTTGGCCGGCTGGGACCTTCGTAGGGGATGGACTACCGACACGCCAAACGGACTTCTCTCGTCTTCCGACGGCAGGTTACACTGACGAACGGGCAAGGCGGTCAGCGGTCCTTGGCCGTTACGATCGCGTCAGCCAACTGTTCAGGTCGTTGTGACCCGATCAAGAGGCGTTTGCCGCTGACGAACTCGAGTTGTACCCCGCGGTTGCCGCTGACGCTGTAGACCCAGCCGCGCCCGCCCCACCCCCACCGTATGCCCCATCCGCCGTACTCGCCCAGCGGACGGTACGTGCGAGCCTCACAGTGGGCGATCTGATCGAGCGGAATGCTCCTGCGCAGAAACGGTAAGAAACGCACGTGCAGGTGAGTCGCGTCAACGAAGACCGACAACCTCAATGCAAGAAGGACAGCAGGTGTGCCCACGGCGAAGGTCAACACCAGCACGGCGACAACCACCAGCGTTCGGTCTGAAGTGGGATTATTCCCCCACGGCTCGCCGAGGTAAAGCTGCTGATAAAGCCCGTAGCCGAACAAGGCGACCTCGAATACTCCAATCCCACCGATCAGTATCCAAAGCCAGGGCTGCCGGAGATATTGGTGTTCCTCGAAACGAATCTCGCTGCGACTGTTGGCCATGTGACTGTGCCCTCGCTGCGGCACCAACGCTTAGCGTTCTGCCGATGCCCGACCGGCGTTCGCTCTGGCGATCAAGGCATTCCGCTTCAACATATCCAATGTGGCACGCCTTATTGCGCTGTCGCGCAATAGTGTGCGATAGTCATCCATCGACCAGCCGAGGACATCATCGAGCTTAGGCTGCGGGCCGGGTGGGCGAATCTTAAACCGCGGCTCGCGCGCCGTGGGGGCGTGGCGATTATATGGGCAGACCTCTTGACACACATCACATCCGAAGATCCAGTCACCCATCTTCGGCTTTAGTGACTCGGGTATGTCATGACGGCGTTCGATTGTCAGGTAGCTGATGCAACGGGACGCATCCATCTCGTGCGCTGCCGGGAAGGCCTCGGTCGGGCAAGCCTCCAGGCAGGCTGTGCACGTCCCGCAGCGGTCCACCACCGGCTGATCCGGAGCCAATTCGAGCGTCGTCACCAAAGCCCCCAGGAAGAAGTAGCTACCAAGCTGATGGTGGAGCAGCATTGTATTCTTGCCGATCCACCCGATCCCCGCAGCCGCCGCCAACTCGCGCTCCAACAGTGGGGCCGTGTCGACGCATGCTTTGACTTCAAACGGCCCAGCCAACTCCGACCGCATGTGATCGGCAATCTTCATAAGCTTGGCCTTGATGATGTCGTGGTAGTCGTCGCCCCAGGCATACATGGCCACCCGGCCCCTGGGGTCCCGGTCACTCTCAGGTATCGCGGGCCGCCGCTGGTGATACTGCAACGCCACCACGATGACGCTTTTGGCCCCTTGTAGGAGTCTGCGCGGATCAGCTCGGCGCTTAAAGTGTTGATGCATGTATTCCATTGCGCCAGCGCGCCCGCTGTCCAGCCAGGCTCGCACGTACGCGGCACGCCCGATAGGCTCCGCCCGGGCGACCCCGCAACGATCGAAACCGAGGCTCGCAGCCAGATTCTTGACGCGTTGGCTTAGCCTGTGGGCTTGCATGCATCCAATGGTACCGGCTCAGCCAGCCGACATAAACGATACGAACAGTGATTGACGGTCCCGATGGGGACGGCTAGTCTGCCCGCTTTTCCGGCAGGATGCGTGAGGCTGCAAGCCGCTCCGGCCGCCACCGACTCCCGACCCGATCAAATAACGGGGCAGATATGTTTAATTACGACTGGTTTCATGGTCCGGCCTTTGAACAGCAGAAGGCAGAGGCAAGGTGGCGCTGCGCATTGCAGCATTTTCCGAATCTCAACCCGAAACATGCTCGGGAGGACGAGGAATTCACCAAGTTCCACTCCGGGCTGGAGGAGCGGACGCTGATATACCTGCGCGACGGATTCAGCTACGAGGTCAGGCAAATCGCCAACGTGAGCAGCAAGTCACATCTGGCCTTCGAGTGCGTGCCCGTCGACGAGCACTACAAGGTTGGAACATTCGTGGTCACGGTTCCCTTCGACGAGATCGTCCGCGTCGAGGTCTTTGCCGTGCACCCCAACGAAAAACCTGAGGATCTGCCGCAAATCACCGGTTTCAGGACCTTTGGGGAACCGGGCGAGTACAAGCACCCCGAGGCCACCAAACCATACAAACCCGGCCGCTGATCAGCGTTTGGGCTGAGCACCTTCCCTCACCCCCACGGCGTCGCAGTGATCTATAAAGGCTCGCCGTGCGTTATGGCGAATCTGCGGCCAAGCGAGCATAATCCGTCTACCTTCGTGACTATCTGAGCCGCGGGCTTTAGCCCTGACTCTTGCCCACAAAATCTTTGGCCCTGTCGGCGGTCCCGGGTGGGAATCACCACTGAAACGCCTGGCGCGCCGTCCGAATAGTCATGTCGAGGATCACTCATAGCGTGTGGACTTGCGAGGTCATGGCGACTCGTGTGTCGGCTCATCGAGAAACTGTGCGTACTCGGTCCCAGCCAGTGAATCTGCCAGCTCACCGTAGTTCGCAACCAGGTCACATAAGCGTTCCGGCGTGTTGCGAACAAGCTCCGAGCAAAGCGGTTCGTGTTCCAGGCCTAGCCAGGAGACAATTCGGTTGAGCGTTCGCTCCTGTTGCTCACTCGCGTATAGATCATCATCGTAGACCAGTCGCAGGCACGGGAGATCCGAGAGGGCGTGTTCTTCATGGGCGAGCCTGGCCTTACGGACCTCCATCCCCCGGCGTAGAGACTCGCAATCGACCGAAATCTCCTCCACTTTCGGCTGTGCACCGTCTCTGGAGCGATAGCGGTGCGCTTTGCCTGATCGGACGCGCAGCACATCGGATAGAGCATGACGCAACAAGTTTTTACGGCTCAAGTAGATGATCTTCCATCCTTCTTGGTGCAGGCGCGTGAGAAACGCCTTCACGTCGCGAACCTTCTGTCTCTGCGTGAGCTGGTCGATCTTTGCCTTGAAACCATAGGTATTCTTCGTCGACAACAGCGCGCAACGTCGAATATGACCATACTGAGAGAGCACCGGCTGGTTGAGGATCTCCTTATCGCAGTGGATCAGCGAATGTGAATGGAGTAGGTCGCAGAGCAACTCGCTCCCAGTGCGCCCCTGCGCGAAGATCACAAAACGCGTGCCGGGCATCCGTCGGAGAAACACGGTGCGCAGCCAGACAAGAGCCTCAACAAGATACCCCCATACGCCGACTCTGCGGCGCATGCGCCATAGCCGCACTCTCAGCTCCCACCAGCTCATCGAACAGAACCACGGTCAATCAAGATCCCGGCACCCAAACACGTCAGGCGGTGCCGCACTATGAGAATACCAGCAGCCGTCAGCGGGTGGAACCCCCACGGGTTCAACCGCCTGTGAACCCGCCCAGCCTCGCCGCCCGCGCCGGGTTGAGTAATGCTTGCGGCTACATACACTATTCGCATGGCCAACGAAACGGATGATTCCCGTGGGTCGTCTATCCGCTCTGAGCCCATCTTTGTGCTCGGAATCTTGCCACGTTGCGGCACCAATTTCTTGTCCGATCTGCTCCGAGCACATCCCGACTGTGGCGTGCCTGAACCCGTGTGGGAGGATTTCTTTATATATCACGCCGACTTGCTCGTTCGGTACGCGGACACGGTCTTCGCTCAGTGGGATCCGCGGTGGGGCGCCGGACAGGCACTCCGAAACCGGCTCTGTGAACGTCTCGGATCGGGATTGGTCTCGTTTCTGACCGAGCAGGCGGAGGCAAAGCGGGTGGTCACCAAGACGCCGCGGGTGGATAACCTGAATCACTTCTTCACACTGTTTCCGAACGCCTACTTGCTCATTTTGGTGCGGGACGGCCGGTCGGTGATCGAGTCGGGAGTCAAAACGTTCAGGTGGCACCGGGAATGGGCAATACGGAAGTGGGCCCAGGGAGCCCAAACCATTCTTGATTTTGACAGTGAGAGTGAGGACTCGACCTTTAAGTACCAGATCGTGCGATACGAGGATCTGTGGAGCAACCTTGAGGAGGCACTCCGTCACATTCTTGTCTTCCTGGATCTCGATCCCGGCAAGTACGATTTCGAAGAAGCGCGTCAGCTTCCCGTTCGCGGATCCTCCACGATCCGGGATCAGGGAGACGGGGTACATTGGGCACCGGTAGAAAAGAGGTCAGATTTCGATCCGATGTCTCGTTGGCGTCACTGGAGCCGGGCTCGACACGAACGGTTCAACTGGGTCGCCGGCCGGTACCTGGAGCGGTTTGGGTATGAGCCGCAGCGGTCGGGCTCCACCCGCTTCCTGTGGACGGTGTGGAACCTGGTGCTTGACGTTCGATGGCTCGTGATTCGGACGTTGGGCCCTCTGTATCTAATGGTGAAGCGCCGCCTTAACCCGCGACACGCACGAATGGCGTCGGAGCAGGAGGCAACGGCGCCCACGAAGCTGCAGTCTGGCACGGGGGGATAGGTATGCGGGTGGCCGTGTGCATCATAACCTGCCGACGCCCCGAAGGTCTGCAACGGCTGCTACGCGCCTTGAATGCGTTGACATTCCGCAGCGATCCGCCCGACGTAGAGGTCATCGTGGTGGACAACGACGCCGACACCTCGGCTGTATCAGTCTGCGACTTGCTGCGCCGCGAACTGAAGTGGCCGCTGCGCTACGAGGTCGAGCCGCAGCGGGGCATTCCGTTCGCCCGCAACCGGGCCGTCGCCTGTGCCGCAGACACGGCTGATTTCGTGTCCTTCATCGACGATGACGAGGTACCGCAGCCTTCCTGGCTGGATGAACTCCTGACCGTGCAGCACTTGTACAATGCAGACGTTGTGACGGGGCCGGTTGTTCCTCATTTCCCGGAAGGCGTGCCTGATTGGGTGGTCAAGGAACGGGTCTTCGAGTTGGACCGCTATCCGACAGGTCGCCGTCTGGACAAGGCCTACACGCACAACGTGCTCGTGCGGGTCGGTGTATTCAAAGCCATGGAGACGATCTTCGACGTGCGCATGGCCCTGACGGGTGGGAGTGATACGCATTTTTTCAGGCGGGTGCACCGGGCGGGTTTCTCGATTGTCCGGGCGAATGAGGCGGTGGTCTCCGAATGGATTCCGTCAAGTCGCACCCGCCTGCGATGGGTCCTTCAACGAGCATACCGGGTCGGCAATTCTGCCGGTCTGATTGAGGCGGACCTTAACAGATCGGTGTCATCACGAGTTCGCTTTGCTCTGAACGCCTACGCCAAATTCGCCGAAGGCATGCTATACCTGCCACTGTGGTTTATCGTCGGTCGGCGAGCCGCGGTTCATACCCTACGGCGTGTCTGCCAGGTTGCAGGGATGCTGACCGGCCTTGCCGGCCGGCGCTACGAGGAGTACCGCAAGATCCATGGGACCTGAGTCTCCAGTACGGGTCCAACGTTGGGAGGACACGACACGGAATGCACCTTCAACCCACTTCAAACGAAAGGCAGCTCGATCAGTCTAGACCCGCTTGGACCATGCGGATCACGGTTTGCATTACCACCTTCCATAGACCCGAGGGGCTGAAGCGCCTACTGGAGGGCGTGAACAAGCTGACATTCAGGGCTGAGACTCCGGTGCTCAAGATCGTCGTGGTAGACAACGATCCGGCCGGCCCCGCACGCAAGTTGTGCGAGCAAATGAGCAGTACTCTGCAATGGCCGCTCGACTACTGCGTCGAACCGCGCCGTGGCATCGCTCCGGCACGGAACCGGGCTTTGAGTCAGGCGGCTCCCCAAGCGGAGTGGTTGGCCTTTATCGACGACGACGAGGTTCCCGATCCCCAGTGGCTCGATGAGCTTCTGCTCGTTCAGCGACAGTATGACGCCGACGTCGTGAGCGGTCCGGTGATTGCACGCTTCGTTGAACCGGTGCCTCGCTGGATCGTCAAAGGCTCATTCTTCGACTCTCCCCGTTACCAGACCGGGCAACGCCGGGGATACGCCTACACCAACAACGTGCTGTTCCGTTCCGAAGTCCTCGAGAAATTGGACTGTCCCTTCGATGAGCGTTTCGCGTTGACTGGCGGTGGGGATGCACACTTTTTCCGACGCGTGTCACGCGCGGGGTTCAAGATCGTCTGGGCGGCCGACGCCGTTGTCCGGGAGTGGATTCCGGACACTCGCGCCCGGTTCGGCTGGCTGGTTCGACGGGCGTTCCGTACCGGCAACTCGATGGCTATGATCAAACTGGATTTGCGCCCCGGATGGTCTACACGGCCGATCCAAGCCGCCAAGGGTATTGTGTGGATACTACTGGGCACGTTACGGACACTATGTGGAGTCGTGGCTGGACGCCACGTGTTGGTGAAAGGCGTGCAGTGGCTGGCCTACGGGGTAGGGCTGCTTCTGGGTATCGCAGGGGCCCGCTACAGAGAGTACAAGACAACACACGGAACATAACTGATCACTTGCGCAGATGAACCTTCGAGAAAAGGCCATTAAAGGAGTGTTTTGGACCGGGGTCCAGAACTGGGGCTCCAATCTGGCCACGACGATCGTCCTCCTGATATTGGCCCGCCTGCTGGGAGTGAGGACGTTTGGGCTGGTCGCGTTAGCGAGCGTTTTCATTGCATTCCTGCAGATCTTTCAACGGCAGGGTCTGGCTCAGGCGGTGGTGCAGCGCGCGGACCTTAAACCCGGCCACCTCAACGCGGCGTTCTGGATCAGCGTAGCAAGCGGCATCGTCCTGACGGTTATCGGCGTCGCCGCAGCCGATCCCGTCGCCTTCGTCTTGGCAAGATGGCAGCCGAAACCGATCAATGTGGCGTTGCTCGCATCTGTAATCCAATGGCTTTCGCTTAGCTTTCTCATCGCCGCGCTGGGCAATACGCCGCAGGCCATTCTCCGGCGGAACCTTGCCTTCAAGAGTCTGGCGATGCGATCGCTGGCTTCCTCCCTTGTAGGTGGGATCGTCGGAGTCGCCATGGCGCTCAACGGCTTCGGCGTTTGGAGTCTGGTGGGCCAGCGCCTGACCTCGGCTCTGGCGGGCACAATCACCGTGTGGATGGTGTGTCGCTGGTGGCCGGGTATCGCCGTCTCCGCCAGACATTTCCGTGACCTCTTCAGCTTCGGGGTCTACCTGATGGGCAACGAGACGGTTGGCTTCTTGAACCGTCGGATGCCCGACCTGCTGATCGGCGTTTTTCTCGGAACGGCGTTACTGGGCTACTACACAGTCGGTTTCCGGTTGCTGCTCATCATGCGCCGGTTGTTCACTCAGAGTATTTCCGGAGTGGCCCTGCCCACTTTCTCGCGCCTGCAACACGACTACGCACAGATGGGACAGGCCTTGCTGACCGCCACGAGCATGACCAGTCTGTTGGCCATCCCGGCCTTTTTGGGGATGGCCGTCCTGGCTCCGGAGCTGGTGGTCGGCCTGATCGGCGAAAAGTGGAACCAGAGCGTGCCCATCATGCAAATCCTGGCCTTCATCGGCATCATGCAATCGGTCACCTTCTTCAACACTCCTGTACTCATTGCCTGCGGCAAGCCTTCGTGGGCCCTGGGCCTGGGGCTGGTGAACGCGGTAGCCAACGTGGTGATTCTCGCCATCGCGCTTCCCTGGGGCATCGTCGTCGTGGCTGCGGCGTTTGTGATTCGCGGATACGCCTTTGCGCCGCTGCCGCTGCTTGCGGTTCGGAAGCTTATCGGGCTCAGCATCAGGCGCTACCTTCGCCAGTTGATCGCTCCGGTGGCCGGATCGCTGACGATGGTCGTGTTCGTGTATGCGGCCAAGCACGTACTCACAGACTCGTTGAACCTGCACGCATTGCTCGTGGTGTGCGTTGTGGTCGGCGTGTTGGTATACACGCTTGCAATCCATCTGATCGCGCCGGGTCGCCTGCGGCAGGCCATCGAGTACGTCCGATTGGCTCTGCCATCCGGGAGTTCGGCAAGTAAGTGAGTACAGAAGAGTAGCTTCGTAGCGGCGGTCGTTTGCAGATTCGTCGTACTTGTACGTGTCAGTGGGCGTCGGTATACTTGTCGTTGCCCGAGTGTATGTGGTGACGTCTTTCTGAGTTGTGGCGTTAGACCTATAGCAAGCGGGGAGGGTCGCTTCCCAGCCCGTTCGTGTTCGGCACGTGCTGGGTGTTTGGCGAGAGATGCGCAAAGCTGTGAGTCACAAGGGTACGGGAGACGGTGACCCGATTAACACCCCAATATCCCTGGTCAATCTGCGCATTTGGGCGCGCCGTACGGTTCGGGCCGACAGATCGTTGTATCGAAAGACCCCCCGGCCACTCACCGCGGGCCGTATCTGGCGTACGGCGGTACCCAATCTGCGACGGCCCATCTTTGTTGTGGGTGCCCCGCGTTCCGGGACGACGTTCTTGGGCAAGTGTGTCCAAGCAATCCCCAGTGTGTCGTATCACTACGAACCCCCAGCCACCAAAGCTGCGGCCCGGTACGTGTACGAAGGCACTTGGAGTGACCGTAAGGCCAGGTTTTTCTATCGGCAGGTGTATTCCTGGCTCATGCGCATCCACATGGACGGGGAGCTGCGCTTTGCGGAGAAGACCCCGACCAACTGCTTGATCATCGGCTTCCTTCACAAGGCTTTTCCGGATGCGCAATTCGTTCATATCATCAGGAATGGAAGAGACGCGGCCCTATCGCACAGCAAGAAAGAGTGGTTGGGGGTGGCTCTGGCCGGCTCGGGGCGAAGGGATATGAGTGGCCAGCTCATTGGTCCCTACCCCCGGTTTTGGATCGAACCGGAACGTCGACAGGAGTTCGAAACTACAACGGACATTCATCGTTGTATTTGGACCTGGCGGCGTTTCACGGAAAGTGCCCTCGACCAAGCGCGGTGTTTGCCAAAGAAGCAATATCACGAGCTGCGTTACGAATCCTTGGTGACTCATCCACGCGAGGAAGCCGATCGTCTGCTGGAATATCTCGAGGTCCGCGATTCCCTCTCAAGACGTCTTTTCCACGAAGCGGCCGACCGCGCCAAGCCACAGTCGATTGGGGCCGGTGCGCGCGAGCTGTCATCCGACGCGTTGAGGCAGATCGACGACGAAGCTGGGGTCCTACTCCGCACTCTGGGCTACTTGTGTTAGAATCGAACATTGTGTGTGTTTATACGACCATGCGCACGCCCGCAGACACCTTCAGACTACATTCATTGCTTGTTATGTCCGTTCTGATTGGAGTGTTAGTGTACAGGTTTGCGACTTGGGTGATCACACTCGGCCGCCTGCGGCACGCGGCGGAATACCCCCAGTTGCCTTTGTTCTCCGGGACGTCGGCAAAGACAAGAATACCAGGCTGTCACATTGGTGCAATATTCATTTGCCGGTTCGACGGGTTCGTATGCTGTATTAAACCTGAGGACACTTGTCCATGTGCCAATATACATGGCGCCGCTTCTATCAGTCCCACGACTGAACCTGCAGCAAGCGGGAGCCTCGTATGACATGGCTTGCTCAATTGTTAGGCATTCGGGAATGACTGATGATCAACATCGGCCGATCTTTGTCGTCGGGAGCCCCCGGTCCGGGACCACCCTTCTTCGGCTGATACTGGATTCGCACCCCAACATCAGTTGCGGGCCGGAAACCCACTTTCTGATGGGGCTGTCAACGATCGTCGGTCGCCGGTGGGAGTTGATTGAACGATACGGCTTCGAAAAGGCGTATTGGTACCGAAAAGTGGCTGAGTTCTTCGACTCGTTCCAGAAAGACTATGCCGAGATGAGGGGTAAGAAGCGGTGGGCCGACAAAACGCCGTACTATACGACGATTCTCGATTTCATCAACGAGCTATTCCCAACCAGTCAGTTCATTCACATTATTAGAGATGGTTACGATGTGGTGGCCTCGCATCGTCACCGCTGGGGATACAAGTCGGCCATAAGAGCAACTGCATTTTGGCGGAGGTACGTCACACTGGCCCGCGACTTCGGCGAGACGATCTCCAATGACCGTTACCATGAGCTTCGCTACGAAGACCTCGTGCACACCCCTGAGGCGGTACTGCGGGACCTGTTCGAGTTCCTGGGCGAACCCTGGGACCTCGCTGTGTTGCAGTACGACACAGCGCAGCACGACATAGCAGACCGTTACGGGGCTTTCGTCGAGTCCCGCCGCGCGGACGGCAGCAGCCAGTCTGCTATCTATGCCACGCGTATCGGCGCCGGCAAGAAGGAATTGGGTGTGTTTCTCAAAGCACTCTTTCGTTATCGTTCCGGGGCGCTCTATAAGGAATTGGGCTACCACTAGGAGAGTGTTATCGTGTTGAACACGCAGTTCCCCTGCAACACTCCCATATATCGGCGAAGGGACGGCGGGTGTGGCTGATACCTACACAGGCTCCAGTCTTGTATTCATTGTGGGGAGTCCTCGGAGCGGTACTACTTACCTGCAGAGACTGTTGGCCAGCCATGAAATGGTCTTGACGGGTCAGGAGTCCAACGTTTTCCAGTATGCAGGCCCATTACTGCGAAGATGGCATGCCGAGGGCCGACAGGCTGATGGACGCGGCGGAGTGGGACTAGGGTGTTATTTTGAAGAAAAGGAGTTTCTTCGGATCCTAAGGGAATTTCTACATGAGCTGCTGGAACCCATGATGGGCAAACTCAGCCCGGGGATGCTCTTCGTTGAGAAAACCCCCCAGCATGCAGTGTTTCTACCGGAGATCATCGAATTACTGCCCGACTGCCGCATTATTCACATTGTGAGAGACCCCCGGGACGTGGTGGCATCAATGCTGGCGGCATCGAGGTCCTGGGGCGGTGGCTGGGCTCCTCGTTCTGCGCGCCGGGCGGCATTGATATGGCTCAGACATGTACGGGCTGCAAAGGAGGGGCAGAAAACTATTCCAGAAGAGCAGTTCCATGAAGTCCGATATGAGGACCTGGTTGCTCGGCCTGAATCGATTCTGCAAGACCTGGTCTCGTTCCTGAAGCTATCATGGGAAGAGGACGCCGTCGCGGAGGCGGTCCGGAAGAACAGCATAGCTGCGGTGAAGAGTGGACGTGGCACGCCAATTCCTAAGGGGGGAAGGTTTGCGAAGCAGAACGGCGATATCGTCAGGGATCCCGCTGGTTTTATCCGGTCGGGTGTGCCGGGGTCCTGGCGCCGGGATCTGGGTCTGCTGGAAAAGTTGTGCGTGTGGCTGGTGACGCGACGAATGATGGAAGTCTTTGGCTACCGATAAACGGACTTCCCATGAGGCAGGAAAAACAGGTTGTCAGAGATTTCTATGACCTTTACGGTTGGGAAAAGAGCGCCGATGGTGTCTATAAGGACACCAGGACCTCGTGGAACCTGAGGAGCCTCGAGTGTTTGTGCGACTGAGAAAGTTGGCAAGGCACCTCCCCGGTGGTAACTGGATTGGCTGGTTCCTGTTCCGGCAAAAGGGACACGGTAACGCTGGGATACGGCAGGTTGGGCATCGCACCTACGTGGGCGGGCTGTGGGAGGAAATAGGCCGCCTGCAGTTCGATTTCCTGATCTCCCAAGGCCTCATACCTCACCACTATTTCCTCGATATCGCCTGTGGAAGTCTCAGGGGCGGGGTCCACTTCATTCCGTATCTCGAACGGGGGCACTATCTGGGGATCGAGAAGGAGCGAAGACTTATCGAAGCCGGTATGGAACAAGAGTTGGGCCGAGAACTGCTCGATACCAAGCAGCCCCAGCTAGTCGTGTCTTCTGCATTCGAGTTTGAGCGCTTTGACGCTCGCCCCGATTTTGCCCTTGCGCAATCGCTGTTCACCCACCTGCCCCCCGCCTACATCGAAAAGTGCCTACGCAACCTCCGGACCGTCATTGTTCCGGGCGGGCTGTTCTTCGCGACGTTTTTCGAAACGCAGCAACAACGCAAGAACCCGAGGAAGCCACACGACCATTGTGCTTTCTTCTACACGAGAGGTCAAATGGAAGCCTTTGGCCGACTTCACGCTTGGATCCCGGAATACATCGGTGATTGGAATCATCCTCGCGGACAGGTCATGGTCAAGTATATTGCTGACTAGAATGCATGAGACAGCAACGGTCTAGGAAGCCAATGCGAAGCCTATGGTTTCTCACATACAATCCAATGTCACTCTTATTCCCCAGTTGGTCTACGTCCATTCCAGGACATGGATGTTCCTCTATGAGGCCTGAAAAGCAAGTCGTCAGAGATTTCTATGACCTTTATGGTTGGGAAAAGAGTGTCGACGGCGTCTATAAGGACACTAGCGCCTTTGTGGACCGGCGCCCGGTCCTTGATAGGTACCGGCACAGAACACACAGGCGTGTTTCCAAGTATCTGCCCGTTCAGGGCGAGTATTTTCTTGATGCAGGTTGCGGGGCGATTCCCCACCGCGAATACCTTGAATACTCCCGGGGCTACAGACATCGTGTGTGCGTTGATCTGTCTGAGAAGGCCCTCAAGGAGGCCCGAGCGAAGCTCGGTGATCATGGCCTATACGTGGTCGCGGATGTCACAAATCTTCCGCTTGCAGATGACACATTCGATGCAGCCGTGTCGGCCCACGTACTTTATCACGTTCCCTACGACGAGCAAGAAGCGGGGGTCCAGGAACTGTACAGAACTTTGGCCCGGGGACGCGTGGGAGTTATTATATACAGTTGGCCGGACTACTGGTATTCGTGGTTACGTCGTCGCTGTGTGCGGCTGTGTATGCTGCTAGGGAACCTGCCGGGCATAAGAGGCGCGTGGAACGTGATCCGGATGATTACCGGAAAACACCGGCAAGCAGCCGGTAATGACCAATGTATGACCGGGAATGAACGTCCACCACTGTACTTCAGGCCCCACGACCGTCGTTGGTTCAGGCAGACTTTTGGGGCGAAGGTGAGCATGGAGATTCGGGCATGGCGAAGCGTGGATCGACTGTTCACTGAGCGGATGATACCTGACAATTCATTTGGGCGGTTTCTACTGGCTGTAATATTCCGGTGCGAAGACCTTTTTCCTCACTTGTTGGGGAGAATGGGAAGATATCCGTTAATCATTCTGCGGAAGTAATCGGCTCAGGAAGTAACGAGATTCAGGCAAGGCAAGGCGTCATGATCACTGTGGTAGTCTGCACGTACAACCGAGCAGGGACGTTGCGGCAGATGTTAGAGGCCTTCTTCGCGCAAAGGGACCTTGCTGTCGTGGATCACGAGCTGATTGTGGTTGATAACAACTCGTCGGATAATACACCTGTAGTCGTGGACGGATTCCGGCGCTTCCCGAGCCTGCGGTACGTAGTCGAGGAGCGCCAGGGCCTTTCGTGCGCTCGCAACCGTGGAATCGCCGAAGCCAACGGCGAGATCGTGGCTTTCCTGGACGACGACGCTATTGTGGACAAGGGGTGGCTGGTCAAGCTCCAGGAGTGTTTTGACGCCACGACAGCGGACGTAGTGGGCGGTCGAAGCTATCTGATCTTCGAGAAACACCCCTCAGACTGGTTTGGACCCTATTTCGGCAGGCTCTTGTCGCAGGTGGATCTGGGAGAAAGGCGCAAGGTGGTTTCCGACGGACGTGGGTTGCTCGGTCTGAACCTTTCGTTCCGACGTTCCGCGTTGGTTGGAGATGCTCCCTTTGACGAGAACCTGGGCCGCAAAGGTTCAGGATTACTCGGTGGGGAGGAGACAACACTGGTACGGAGCATCGCCGGTTCCGGCGGGGTCGTAGTGTACGATCCGGACGCAGTGGTCGGACATCTTATCAGTGCAGATCGCGTGGAGTGGAGTTACTTCACGCGAATGACTCTTGGGATGGGAGAATCATTTGCACTCGCCGAGCCGGATGCCAGCATGGGGACACAGGTGGCAAGAGTATTGTCGGGTCTGATTAGTGTATTCTACCGACTGGCTGCCCTGTTGTGGATGCGGCTTGCCCGGAAGAGTCCCTATGAACGTCGCGTTTCCGCCTGTAGACTGCGAACCAAGACCGGCCTTCTGATCGGTCGGACGAAGCGGCTATGGCGCAGCGCATGACTCGAGGTGTGCGGGCCTCAGGTCGCAGCCGGATTAACGTGCTGCGCCTTGTTCACTCAGTCGAGGGTACGACCCCATGCGGATCGCTTTCGTCGTCGGCGAGTTTCCGAACCTGTCCGTAACATTCATCATCAGCCAGATCACCAGCCTGATCGATCGAGGAAACCAGGTTGATATCTACGCCAACAGGCCCGGTGGAACCGGCAAGGTGCACCGGTCGGTCACAACCTATGGGCTGCTCGATCGAACAACGTATGCACCCACCCAGCCGCGCAGACGCCTGGCCCGAGTCGGAAGAGCAGCGAGATTGCTGCTTGACCATCCGTTCGCCAATCTGACGGGGCGCCTGGGCGTGCTCACTTCCTTCTACAAGTACGGCAATCGCGCCTCGTGGCTCACTTTGCTGCATAGGGTCACGACTTTTCTTCCCGAGCGCAGGTACGACATCATACACTGTCATTTCGCCCCCAACGCCCTGGTCGCGGCGTTGGCTCGGGATGCCGGTATCCTGCAGGGGAAGTTGCTGACCACATTCCACGGCTACGACGTTAACACTTACGCGCGCAAGCATGGCAAGGGTATTTACCGGCGGCTCTTTCAGCGCGGTGACATGTACACCGCCAACTCGATGTTCACCACCCGCCGAGCTGTTGCGTTGGGATGCCCCGCTGACAAGATCGTCAAGCTCCCCACCGGCGTGGACACCAGGCTCTTTTCGTTTACCGAACGCAGTCCAGATCCCGAAGGTACAATCCGAATTCTGACGGTTGGTCGGCTGGTTGAGGTGAAGGGCATCGAGTACGGCATACGAGCAGTGGCCAGGGTGCTGCCCGACCATCCCAACGTTCGCTATCAGATCGTCGGCCAAGGACCCCTTCTCACAGAGCTCAAGGAGCTGGCAACGAAGCTTGGTGTAGCGGATCAGGTGGAGTTTCTCGGCGGGCAGACCCATGATGAGGTACGCCGGCTCTATGCCGGTGCCCATCTGTTCATGCTTCCGGGAGTGGTCGCGCGGGACGGAGCCCAGGAAGCGCAGGGCCTAGTGCTCATCGAAGCCCAGGCCACCGGCCTTCCGGTCCTTGCAACGCGCGTCGGCGGCGTCCCGGAGTCAGTCCTCGATGGCGAGTCGGGTTATCTGGTAGACCAGGGCGATGTCGACGCCCTGTCAGCGAAGCTTGGTTACCTGATCGAGCACCCCGCCCTGTGGCCCGAAATGGGCCGGGCGGGGCGGAGATTTGCCGTGGAACACTTCGATATCGAACGGCTAAACGATCGACTCATGGACATTTATCATCACCTGCTGGAAGGGAATGCCCAGCAAGCCACAGGTCATGGGAACAGAGACAGCACAGGCGCGGGTTAATGATCCCGCGAGCCGACGGACACAGGCAGCGGGCACTCGGCGGTACCGCCGTCTACTTATGCCGGGCGGCGGCGCGGTGGCGCAGCTCGGCGTTTATGAACATTTGGATGTCACCATCGAGCACGCCCTGGGTGTTGGACGTGGTTACACCGGTTCGGGCGTCTTTGACCCGCTGTTCAGGGTAGAGGAAATAGCTGCGGATCGCGTTGCCCCAGCCGATCTGGCCCTTTTCACTGTATATCTTGGCCAGCTCGGTGTCGCGCTTGGCCTGCTCAGCCTGGTACAGCCGGGCCATGAGCATTTTGCGGGCCGTCGCCCGGTTCTTGTGCTGCGATCGTTCGTTCTGACATTGGGCGGCCAAGCCCGTCGGCAAATGCGTCAGCCGAACGGCTGATGACGTCTTGTTGACATGCTGTCCACCTTTGCCGCTGGCCCGATAGGTGTCCTCGCGAACGTCCTGTTCCCAGTCGATTTCGATGCCGATGTCGTCCAGCTCCGGCTGAACATCCACGGAAGCGAAGCTGGTCTCCCGCTTGCCCTGGGCACTGAACGGCGAGATGCGCACCAGCCGATGCACGCCGGTCTCGCAGGAAAGATACCCGTAGGCATATGGTCCCCTCACCAGCAGGCTGCACGATTGGATGCCTGCCTCCTCGCCATGCCGCATCGAGAGCTCTTCCACCTCGTAGTCGTTTCGCTCGAAGTAGCGCAGGTAGAGTCGAAGGAGTATCTCCGCCCAATCACAGGCGTCGGCCCCACCCGTACCCGCCTGAATGTTGAAATAACAATCGCGATCATCATTGGCACCGGAAAGGAGCGTAAGCAACTCGAAGTGGTCAACATCTCTACGGAGCTTGCCAAGCCCCTCGTCAAGCTCTAGCTGGACTTCGGGGTCCTCGCCATCAGCCAGAAGCTCGATCATCGCGCCCAGGTCGTCGACTTTGCTCTGGGCGGCACGCACCGGTTCCACAACCGCGCTGAGCGACTTCAGTTTCTTCACCGTTTGCCTGGCGGCCTCGGGATTGTCCCAGAAGTTGTGGGCGGCCATCTTCTTCTCGATGGCCGCAAGGGCTTCGAGTTTGTTGGGGAAGTCAAAGAGAGTCCCGGATGGCAATGATCCGGGCAGAAAGCTCTTGTAGCGTTGCGATAGGGTCTTCGTAGCTCATCGTTCTCTCACTTATTGTGGGACCGACTTTCCCATCGGTCAAGAGGCCGGTTGCGAGACAGGCTGGCAAGCTCTTCCTACGATACTCACGGACTGACCCGACTTACGCGCTGCATGATAACGTCTTCCACCAGCAACGACACCTCGCCGGGGATAATGGGACTGTCAGTCCTTTCGGCCGCTGCGATGGCATCCACAACGTCCGTACCAGCGACCACCATCCCGAACACGGTGAATCCCTGTTCATCGAGAAAACCGTTGTCGGCCAGGTTGATGAAAAACTCCGTCGTGCCCGAGCCGGATTGGCCGCCGGTTAACGCCAGCGAAATCGAATACACAACACCGTTGCTCAGACCATTATCGGCCTCTGATGGAACCGGATCGCGGGTCGGCTCAACCAGCTCGAGCTCCCCGTCGACCCGCTTGTACCCGCCACCCTGCAGAACGTAAGGCTGGCATTCGCCCGTTTCGGGGTCGTCCGGACATACGTTGCGATGGAACAGAAGGCCGTCGTAGAACCCTTCGTCAACGTACAGCAGAAAGTTGGCGGTGTGCAGCGGTGCGAGTTCGCCGTCGAGGTCCACGGTGATGTCCCCGACGCTCGTCTCGATCAACACCTGTGGGTGCAGGTCGTAGACGGAGACGATCTCAAAAGAGCGGGTCGTGTTTACCGATGACGCACCGGCTGACGGAAGCGTCACGGTCAGCAGCACCTCGACGGTCTCGCCGGCCGTCGTCGTAAGGGTCGGGTTGGAGGAGGTCTCGTCCTCGAGTAAGGCGGTTCCACGGGCAACCTCCCACTTCAATGTCGCGTCCGCAGCCTCCAGTGCGAGTTCGGCGGACAGCTCGACCGGTTCACCCACCACTGCAAGCTTGGGTGCTCTCGCGGTGACCGCCTCGATGACCTCAACGGCTACGAAGTCCGTCGCGTGGAAGCCCTCGCTGTCGGTAGCCACGATGCGGAAGACGTACCGCCCCGGGGCGGTAAATGCTTCAGTTGTGACCACGTCGGACATCACGTCGGTCAGGGCCAACTCCGCCGGCCCATCATTTTGGTTCCAGCGGTACAGATAGGGCGCGGTTCCACCTGTCGCTTCAGCGCTAAGCGCCACGGTCATTCCCTCGAACACTTCGGGCGTATCCGTGTCGGCAACTACCGCGAGATCACTTGGGCCTTCGGGCCCTGTGACGTTCGCGGCATCCTCCAGGGGCACACACGCCCCCATCGTTAGGACCGGCAGCAGTGCGCCAAAACAAAACTCACAACCACGTCGCCTGGCTTTCATCCGAACTCCTCGACAATTGATCCCGCTCACTTCGCGGCGTGTCCGGACCACCGACCGAACGTATGCTCTCCTAATCGGACAGGGGCACAGATATCTTTTGACACCTGGATTCGTCATGCGGTGGCCCGTTGTGGGTCGGTTTTCCAGAAGGTATCCCAGGTCCGTTTGAGCCGCTGGGCGGTCAGGGAGCGGGCACGCAGCGGTCAGCCATCGGCGATCAGCCGTCAGCCATCAGTCGTCAGCCGATCCGGACGGGGCCGAGGCTCTTTGGTCAGTACCATCTCGCCCAGGTTGAATACAGAGTATACTACTTGTTTCTGATTGGGGTGGGGTCGGGGCTTGCGATCCGTTGCCGTGGGTGTGTTGGAGCAGGAGGGTTTTGACTCTGGCGGGTCATTACGACGTAGTGGTCATCGGCGGTGGGCACGCTGGGATTGAAGCGGCTTGGATGGCTTCCAAACTGGGCGCGGATACCGCGCTTATCACCATGCGTTACCATGCCATCGGGCGGATGTCCTGCAATCCGGCCATCGGCGGGCTGGGAAAGGGGCAGATTGTCCGCGAGATCGACGCCCTTGGCGGCCTTATGGGCATGGCCATCGATCGGGCGGGGATCCAATTCCGCATGCTCAACCGCAGCAAGGGCCCGGCGGTTTGGGCACCACGTGCCCAGGCTGACCGTCATGAGTATCCGAAGGTCATGCAATCTCTGCTAGCTGAGGCCCGGTCGCTGGACATCATCGAAGGCACGGTGGAAGCGATCTCGACGAAGGCAAGCTCTGATAGCGGTGGGCGCCGTCGCGTTTGCTCGGTCACGCTGCAGGACGGCCGGGTCCTTAAGGCCCGGGCTATCATCTTGACGACCGGGACATTCCTGTCCGGGCTGATGCATTGTGGTTTGGAGAAGACCGAAGGTGGCCGGCTCGGAGAACCGGCTGCGGTGGGTCTTAGTGCCTCGTTGCGAGGGTTGGGTTTGGAATTAGGACGGCTCAAAACCGGGACGCCGCCGCGGGTCCATCGGGATTCGATTGATTACGACCTTTGTGAGATTCAACCAGGTGACGAGGTGCCGACACTGTTTTCGTCGATGACCGACGCGATCACCCAGCGCCAGATCAACTGCTGGATCACTTGGACAAACGACCGCGCCCACCAGCACATCCTTGCCAACCTCGACCGGGCCCCGCTGTACACGGGCCAGATCGAGTCAACAGGCCCACGCTATTGCCCGAGCATCGAAGACAAGGTCGTTCGCTTCGCCGACAAACCCAGGCATCAGATCTTTTTGGAACCGGAAGGGTACGACAATGAGCGCGTCTACTGCAATGGCATCAGCACGTCGCTGCCCAAAGATGTCCAGGAGGCGATGGTTCACGAAGTGCCGGGACTCAGGCACGCAAAGATCCTTCAATACGGCTACGCCATTGAATACGACTTTGTCCCAACTCATCAGACGAAAACCTCGCTGGAGAGCAAGCTTGTCGAGGGGCTGTTTCTGGCGGGTCAGATCAATGGCACCAGCGGCTACGAAGAAGCGGCCGGCCAGGGCGTTGTCGCGGGGATCAACGCGGTGCGGTCCTTAAACGGTGACGAGCCGTTCGTACTGGGGCGGGACGAAGCGTACATCGGCGTGATGATCGATGACCTGATCACCAAGCCGCCGGTCGAACCGTATCGGATGTTTACCTCGCGGGCGGAATACCGGCTGCGGCTGCGGGCCGACAACGCCGATCAACGCCTCACCCCGATCGGACGGGCACTTGGAACGGTCGATAACCGGCGCTGGGAACGCTATCAGCGAAAGCGCCAGGCGATGGCCGCCATCGAAGCACTGTGTGATCCCGGCCGGATTAACGGAATGCCCCTGCGAACGTGGATTCGCCGGCCGAATGCGGACGTCGCGGATTTTGCCGCTGCCCTGGCCCGCCTCACAGATCAGACCTTTTGCGCCGACGCGTTGTGGCAGGTGCTTGTGGATGCCAAGTACAGCGGCTACGTGGAGCGTCAGGCGCAACAGATCGAGCGTTTTCGGCGGCTGGAGTCCCTGTCGATCCCCGAGCACATTGACTACGCGGCAATGCCCGAACTGCGGCTGGAGGCGCGGGAGCGGCTGGCCCGGGTCGCTCCTCGCACGCTGGGCCAGGCGGCCCGCGTTAGCGGCATCAACCCGGCTGATGTCACAATCCTGTGGGTATACCTATCGGGCCGACGCTTGGTCCCCAGAGCGAGATAGACCGCCGGGTCGGCGGCAGGTCCTATATGACCGTGTGCAATTGTGCGACACCGTCCTGCTCGATTCACCGCGCGGGCTGAAGCCCGCGGCTCGGGCGCGCTGCAAGATTGCGCACGGTCATTTAGAATCGCCGGACCAGCCATGGAGCCGCTGTTCACGCCTTGAATCACCTCTTCTCCGCGAAATCCGCCCTCACGCGATTTTTTCGTTGACAACAAAATGTGCGCTATGTATCGTATAGGGAACATAGGGAACATGGACAATGTGCGTAGGTTCTGATTTGGTAGAATCGCTAGGACGGAGGGATACCCATGGCGGACAACCGTACCAAACAGGTATTCACCACTGGCGAGGTCGCCCAGGTCTGCAAAGTCAGCCAGCAGACCGTCATTCGCTGCTTCGACAGTGGTCGGCTTAAGGGGTTTCGGGTTCCCGGCTCACGCTTTCGGCGCATCCCGCGAGAGTCGCTGCTCTCGTTCATGAAGGATAACCGGATTCCGCTGGATCAACTGGAAAGTGGAAAGAGGCGGGTACTGGTTGTGGATGATGACGAGGCGATCGTCGAAATGTTCACCGAGCTGCTCGAAAGGGACGGTCGCTTTGAGGTCCGAACGGCTTCGACCGGATATGACGCCGGAATCGTGACCGAGCAGTTTCGTCCCGACCTCTTACTCCTGGACTTCAAGCTTCCGGACATCAACGGGAATGCGGTCTGCCGCACGATCCGCGCCAACTCCAACTACGAGCACATCAAGATCATTGCTATTAGTGGAGTTGCGGATCCGGACGAGGTGCAGGAGCTGCTTGCAGCCGGGGCCAACGAGTTTATCCGCAAGCCGTTCGACATCAACATGGTCATCGGTCGTATGACGGAGCTGCTCAACGTCGCATAAGTGCATGCTGCACGGTGCGCTGCTTGTAAGAAAGCATCTCGACTATGACTCAACGGGCCGGTTCTCAATCCGTTAGTGAGATTCCACAGCGCGAGCGCGTAGAGCTGATTCTCGGTCAACTGGACCAGCTACCGACGCTGCCGGCAGTTGCAGCCCACCTGTTGGCTGTTACCTCCTCGGACGAGTCCTCCGCCCAGGACGTCGTAGAGATCGTTGAATCCGACACGGCCTTGACCGCGGCTATTCTCAAACTGGTCCGGCGTGCCGACCTGGGAGCGCGCGGCGAACCGATGACCGTCCCGCGTGCAGTGACGCTGCTGGGCTTTAGCGCGGTGCGCAATGCCGTGCTGTCGGTTCAGCTTTATGAGGCGTTTTCAAGACCCGATGAGAACCGTCGGGCCGCGGCAACTCGAAAGGGAGTATGGCAACACAGCCTGGCGGTGGCCTGCGCTGCTGAGGCGATCGGGGAGCTGGTCGGCGGACCGGGCATGGGAGGTGAAGCCTTTGTCTGCGGATTGCTGCATGATATCGGCAAGATCGCATTGGACGCGTGTTTGCCGAAAAGCTACGCCCGTGTCACGGAACGTGTGGAGCGTCAGTACGCTTGCATCTGCGACGCTGAACGGGAGGTCTTCGGGTTGGACCACACCGTGGCCGGTAAACGTCTGGCGGAACGGTGGCAGCTTCCCCAGGCGATCGGGGAATGTACTTGGCTCCATCACCAGAGTTTTGACGCCCTGCCCTCATCCGTGGTCTTCAGCCGGCTGGTTCGAATAGTGCACCTGGCCGACAATCTGGTTCGCCGAGAGGGGATCGGTTTTTCGGGATACGGATATGTTGATGATGTAGATGAGCTGGCGGGTGAGCTGGGTGTCGGTGGCGACGGGCTGGGAGGCGTCCTCCAGCGGTTGCCGGAACGGATGGAGCCGTTCCGAGAGCTTGTCGGTCTTGACGACGGGCGCGGTCGCCGCGAATACGCGGCCTCGCTGGTCACAGCAAACCGGCAGCTCGCTCAAATCAATGCGAAGCTGGCGGCGGCTAACCGGCGACTGGAGGTCCGGTCGGCTTGTCTTGCGGCTCTGGAGAATTTCACGAAGGGGCTTACTGAGCGCGATCGTATCAGTGACGTCTGTGTGACAGCGGCTGAGAGTATACGGGCCATGCTGGGTGCTGAGCGGGCGTCGGCGTTTTTCGGCGAAGCCTCGAGCCGCTGTATCCATGTGGGCTGTTCGCAAACCCGTGAGCAGTGTAGGGCCGATTCGATCATCGACCTGGGCGAATCGCCGGATGCGGCGGGGGCCGAGCTGATACGGTCGATACCGCCCGCTCAGGGGTTTATTGCCGCCCCAGACGGCTGCCGGATCATCTGGCAGCGGTGCACGGGAATGCAACCGCGCGATCCGCTTTGGATGCTGCCGCTTATGGGTGGAGAAGCGGCGGCTGGGGGCGTACTGGTCCCTGCTGAGGAGAATGCAATCGTCCGGTTTGTGTCCGCCCCCGCTGAATGCGAGGCCCTGTCGGCGGCGATGGGGCTGGCTTTGATGTCGGCCAAAGCCCGGATTGAATCCGAGCGAACCAACGAGGAACTGTTGGATTTGAATCGCCGACTGACTGTCGTCCAGAGAGAGCTCGTGCGGACCCGTTCGATTTCGATGATTGCAGCGATGGCGGCCGGGGCGGCCCACGAACTGAATAATCCCCTGGCGGTCATCTCCGGTCGGGCGCAAATGGAGCTGGGAAGGTGCCCGGACGAGGAGTCCGTCCGAGCGTTAAAGATCATCATAGAGCGGACAGGGCAGGTGACGCAGATCGTGACGGACCTGATGCACTTCGCGAAGCCGGCACCGCCCAGACCGGTGACCCGCCGGCTTCCCGATTTGCTCGAACCGCTTTGTCAACACTGGCGTGCAAGCTCATCGCTGCGTGAGGACCAGTTGATCGTTTCCCTCGCCGATCGCGAGGCAGCGGTGTACGCCGATCCGCAGCAGCTTCGCGAGGCTCTTGACGCCGTCGTGTCAAACGCGCTTCAGGCCACGAAGCGGGAAACAGCCCGTTTGCATATCAACTCGCCCTCCCGCGCTTCCGATGAAACAGTCCGGATTGTTGTGGAGGATAACGGCGTGGGTATGACGCGCGAGGTGTTGGAGCACGCTATCGACCCGTTTTTCTCGAGCCGCCCGGCCGGTCGTGGGCGGGGTCTTGGGCTGTCGCGAACGCATCGACTCCTGGGGATCAACGGTGGGCGATTGCGGCTCGAGTCGACGCCGGACGTCGGCACGAGGGTCACGATCGAGCTACCCGCCCGGCCGCCAACCTCGTAGCAGTTCCTTCACGTTCCTTCGACAACATCCCGCAGCAAACGTCGAAAAGTGGAAATACGCACACGGTAACGTTTTGACGTTCTGAAGTTTTGACGTTTCCATGACTGATCGGTCACACAAGATTATGCTTGTCGAGCCGGACGCTGAGGTTCTGGAGATCCTCGTGGCCTCGCTGTCTCGACGATTCGATGCCCACATCACCTGTGTGGCCGATGCAACGTCATGTTTGGACATCGAGATCGTCGACCCGCACGATCTGGTGATCGCCGAACTGGAGCTGGAAGATTCCGGTGGGCTGGAGCTTTCTGAGAAACTCATGGCCCTGAGCAACCGGCCGGTCATTCTGCTTGCAAACGAGGCAACGTGCGATGACATAACCGAGGCGATGCGGCTCGGTGTGAGTGATCTATTCCGTAAGCCCTTCCGCGTCGAGCAGTTTCTCGATGCGGCCGGCCGGGTGCTTCGTGAGCACGACTTGTATCGCCGGCGGGCGGCCAAGTATCGCCGGATGCGTGAACTGGTGCGTCGAGTCATTTCTGAACGGCGTGATCTGAACCGCCGGATCGAGCTGATCTGTCGTGATCTTGTAGGGGCCCAGCGTCGACTCGTACATCGAGTCCTGGCCCTCGAAGAGAAGAAGCCGCATCAAGTCAACTAAGGAGTTACGAATCACCGATTGTCAAACGCCGAGCACCCACCGGCAACTCTCTCTTCACCTCGTAATTTGTAATTCGCAACTCGTAATTCGTAATTCCGAGCACCCTCTACCAAAGCCAGTTGAGCAACAGCAGATCCAATACGATGGCACCGGCTATGACCAGCGCTATCTTGATGTGTGTCGGCACTCTGGTCGGTGTCGAATCGACCAGATGCAACGCGTGGTAGCGCTCGGTCGGGTCGCGGCCTTTGAGCACCTCCTCGCGGCAGGCGGCGATCAACCGTCCGGCCTGGACGGCGGACAGGCCGAGCTGGGCGGCGTAGCGGACGATACGCCGACGTCGGGCCGGCGTAAGTCGGCCGTTGCGTATCTCGTCCACGATGAGCTGCCGGAACACCTCGTTAGTGTCAATGGACGGCACAAACGCAGGGAGGTCGTGCCGTGGCTTCGAGTTTGCAGCTTGTGGACCGGGAGCCGGCTTGCTGGGCATTCTCTCCTCTCCTTTCCTTCACTTCGATCATAGGTGGCCGCGGCGTGGATTTCACGGCACATACGGCCTATGCAATGATCTGTTGTCGCGGACTATGCGAGGAGGATCTTATCGGCCTCGTGGGATTGGAGCAGACTCTGTCATTGCGCATCGCGCTAGACCTCAACGCGGTTGAAGTGTCTCGCGCCGATCCACAGCGCTGCAAGGCCGGCTGCGACGGTGACGAGCACAGCCGCACCACAGATCGCAAGCGATGCCGCGTCGGGTAACCTGCCGCTCGTCAGATCTCGCGAGCGCCACGTTGCCACGCCCACGCCGATCAATACCGTGGCTACAAGTGCGACGGAAGCCAGCAGGTTCGTGGTACCGCCCAGACCGTTGGCGATGCGGGCGGTATTGGTCTGGTTGAACATGGGCAGTCGAGCGCCGATGCCCACCGAAAACCCGCACAAGCCGAAGCAGATCCCAACGGTGACAACCACGTGAATGACGGCCCAAACGATATCCAGTTCGAGCATGACCGTGGCTAGTGCCATGGTAGCAACCGCCACAAACACGGTAACGGTCATGGCGAACGCGAACTTGGCCAGCAAGATGTGCCCGCGCGGCGTGGGCACCAGGCCGACCAACCACAGCTTCTGTCCCTCCAGCGAGACCAGTGGAAACACGAATCGGCATGTGAATGTCGCCAGAATCAGGCTAACTGCGCACAGGTTGAGAAACGGGATAATCAGAAACCAGCCCGATCCACTGAACTCCACCCGCAACGTGGGCATATTCGTCAGATACAGGGCCATCAGCCCGAACAGGATGACCAGTTGACTCCACTGCAACGGGTCCCGGGAAAATGTTCGGAGGTCCTTGGCTGCTATCAGCCGAAGCGGCGGTGGGAGGTAGAAGAACAGCAGACCGGCGAGGCCCCCCGAAGCTCGCGAGGCCGGTCGCTTGCTCCCGCTGCGACCGGCTGCGGCACGATCGTGAGCACGGTCGAAATACCTCGAGACGATCATCACCGCCAACCAACTGATAAAAAACGCATTGGCCAGAGTGACACCCAGATACAATAAGGATTGGGACAACTGGTTATGGATCATGTGGTCGATGCCGGCGGCCACCCAGTTGTTGGGGAGTAAAGCAGACTCGATGAAGCTCATCCTGGCGAGGAAGGATCGAAGCCACACCTCGGCCTCGGTTTCGCCCAACCGCAAAGAGCGCATGCCCCAAACGACGAAGCCGGCAACAAGGATGCCGCCTGCAACTGCAGCGGACTGGATGGTCCGCCGGGGGCAGAATCGCGCCGCCGCCCAGGCCAGCAACATGCCCAACGCTCCCGGGATAGGGATGAACGCCAGAAAGAAGGCGATGAATACCGCGTAGAACACCGGTCGCTGTGCCACTGAGAGCACGGAACGCTCCGCAGCGTCCGCCAGGGCTATCATCAGCGGCAGACCCAACAGAATTAGCGACCAACTCGCCATGACCGTGCTCTCCAGATACTTGAGCGTGACCACGTCGCGCGGGGTGAGCGGAGCAGTCAGCAAATAGGCGGATTCCGTTTTTCCGAACAGCGCTCCGTAGGCGATGATGGCATTGGAAAACGTCAGCATCACCAGCATGGCCACGAAAAAGAAGTTGAACACCAGCGGGATAGCCACGGTCGCTTCCAGCGGCGTACGCCGAAACTGCCCGAACACCAGGTAGAACAGCCAGTAGAGTCCCAACCAGATCAAGGCGACGAGGATCACCGCCGCACTGAGCCGCACCGGCGCCTCATCCACCGCTTGTCGGGTCCGGTTCCACATCGAGCGTACCTTGACACGCAGGAGCAGACCGAGCAGGGATCGAGTCGGTGGGATGGCGAGCGGCTCAGCCATCGCCGACTTCCGTAAGCTGAAGGAAGATCTCTTCGAGTGAATGTTGGCGACGTGCCAGGGCTCGCAGCTCGTCGAGGGTGCCGACGGCGATGAGTACACCGCGGTGAATGATCCCGATCTGGTCGGCCACGGCTTCGGCGATATCGAGCGTGTGCGTGCTCATGAACACCGTCCCACCGTTTTGGGCGTGCTCGACGAACAGGTTCTTGACCACCCGAATGGCCCGCGGGTCAAGACCGACCATAGGTTCGTCGATGACGAGAACGGCCGGCTCGTGCAACAACGCAGCCGCAAGCACCACCCGCTGCTTCATTCCGTGACTGTAGCTCTCGGTGAGCTGGTCGAGAAACTCGCCGACATCGAGCCGGTGGATCAGCGACTCCAGCAGGCTATCTCGCCGCCGGGTGGAGATCCCATACAACTCCGCGACAAAGTAGAGGAACTCCCGACCGGTGAGCTTTTCGTAGAGGAAGGGCTGATCGGGCACATAGGCAAGCTGCGCCTTGGCGGCCAGGCCGTTGGAGCCTACTTCATGGCCGCAGACATGGATCCAACCGGTGTCGGGTCTCAGCAATCCGACAATCAGCTTGATCGTCGTGGTCTTGCCGGCACCATTGGGGCCGAGAAATGCAAAGAGCTTACCACGGGGAACCTCCAGCGACAGATCGCGCACCGCGATTGTCCGGCCATAAGACTTGGTAACGCCCACTAACGCGATGGCATGGTCGGTGTTGTTCATCACCCCCGTCTTCGTCTGGGCATCTTGGGGCCCAAGGTCCTCTTCCTGACCGCGCTCATGGCCTCTTCGTCGTAATCGGCCTCGCGGACAATACGAATCTTGCCGGCAAGCGGCAAGGTCATCTCTTGTGCAAGCACCGCACCGCGGGCATCCACCCAGGCTTTGGCATTGGGCGACTGGACAACCAGACAGCGCCGCGGGCCTTGGGGTGTGGCGATAGTCTCTTCGCCGGTGACCTCCACCAGCATGGAGATGAACCGGTCACCTACACCGGTAAGGGCGGCCACGGGGTTGAATACCTGCATCCACCAGGTCTGCCCGACGCGAAGATCGGTGAGCTGGGCAAAAGGATTGAAGGCCCCGGTGATCACCTCACCGTGGGCCAGCGGGATCTTGAAAGCCCTTTCGATCGTGCCGCTCTTGATTGTAAATGAGAAATCAGCGTGAAATCGCTCGCCGTGCAGGCGGACGTTCGCATCGCGGTTGACCAGGTGAACGCTCAACTCGTCCAGAAGGCCTTGGCCGGTGAATGTGGAATCAACATTGACGCGGAGAGGAGCGATGGCGATGGGAAACCGCTCAATCCAGATAAGATCGTACCGCTGGACCGAGGCACCGCCTATCAGATAGTTCGTCCAGATCGTCCCGATTGGCATGTTGTCACAGAAGATGGTGAACTGGGCTTTCTTGCCCTCTCCTTTGAGCCAATGTGTGCCGTGGAGGCGTGGTGGATCCTGGGCCGTCCAGACCGGCCACACGTCGTGCGCCACCAGCCAGCCCATCGCCGCCAGCCACAGCGGCACGATCAGAAACCCGGTCGTACGCGTAAACAACGCTGTTACCCCGCCAAGCAGGCCTGTATCCCGCGGTTTGCCACTTTCGCGTGCCGACTGATGATTGTACGGTTGGAACGTCGGAAGGGTCAAACGTGGGAAGCTGACAGCTTGCTCGCGAAACGGCGGATACAGGTGCGTACCAGAAGGCTGAAACGCAAAGTCCGGCTTGTTTCAGGGCGGGCGCTATCGTTGGCGCTCGTTCTGGGGCTTATTGCGCTTATCGCGCTTTGGCTGGCGTTTCAATACAAACCGGGCTGGTATAGGCCGGTGGTCTTGGACGACGCGGGTATTCAGCGGGCACAGAGTCAAGCGGTGGCCGTGGCCGACGATGTGGGTGATCAGATGGTCGAAGGGCGGCCGTTTCGCGTCGTGCTCCAGGACCGGTCCGTCAATGAGTGGCTTGCCGCCCTGCCGCATGTCTGGCCCGATGCCCGCGACGCCCTGCCGCCGGAGCTCACCGAACCGGTGGTTCGCTTTGAAGATGGTTGTATCAAGGTCGGGGCTCACTACGCTGCCGATGGGTGGCGGACCATTGTCAGCATGGGTCTGACGCTGGGCGTGTCAGCAGATGGAACCGCAGTCGAGATCGCCCTGAACAGCGCCCGCGGCGGATCGCTCCCCATACCACGAAGTGTCCTTGACCAAGTTTTCGATCAACTCTCGCGCAGCGCCGGGGCCGGTCAAGATGAGCCGAGGCACGCAGGGGACGCGCTCGCCTCGGCTCTTCGAGAGATTGAGTCCCTCGACGATCTTTTTGAAGGCGTCAGGATCGATAATCGCTTCGTGTGGCCCAACGGCGACCGGCCTTTCAGAATCGAGTCCATCGAGATCGAAGATTGCGAGCTTCGACTGCGCATCGAACCATTGTGAAGATCGATTGTCTTACGGCACTAACCGTGTTTCACAAATACTACGACTATAGATCACGCGCCGAGCCGCAGGCTTTAGCCTGCGCGGAGCACCGCGCGGGCTAAAGCCCGCGGCTCAGGTAGTAGCAGGACTTATGAAAGACCTAGACGTCACGCGTAGCGGAATCCCCCTTCCGTCCCCCCTTACCAAGGGGGGAAACAGGGGGGTCGAGCGATACCCAATAGCGAAGTTCGCTTTACCACCCCGTGTAGCGCCGTCCCCTCGATCTTGTGGTATGCCATCATCTCGTGGCCAGCGTGGATCCCGGCACCGTAGCCCCTCGTCCAATGTAATGAGTTTCCGCGGGCCTAACGCCAGGCAACGCTACCCTGGCTGGCCGCTCTGCAGGTGAGGGCGCCTGCCAATTCTCGTTTACCACAGCACGGCCGTCCTGCTCCATTCTTGCAGCGCTTCACAAGACTTATCGAGTTTTTCCGTCGCTTCGACCAGTTGAGCGTACTAATATGGTAGGGCGGGACCGGCGTCATGGACTGTGGGTCTGCATTTGCGCGCGAGGGATGACATGTCAAGAACCGGCCAACGCAATATTGCGATCGTGATAATGACTACCGGGTTGAGTCTGCTGGATTCGGGCTTCGCTCGGGGGCAAGGCTGCCTCACGTGGGAGAAGCACCTGGTGGCCCCCGATCCGGGCAACGGGGATGCCGCAATGGCTTACGACAGCGTTCGCGGCGTAACGGTGTTCTTCAGCGTGGAGGAGACGTGGGAATGGGACGGGACGGCGTGGCTGCAGCGGCGCACCGCGGGACCCACGTGGCGCTATGGTCACGCCATGGCCTTCGATGCGCGCCGAGGCGTGACCGTGCTGTTTGGCGGCCGGAGCGCTGTGGGCGATACCTGGGAATGGGATGGATCCGCCTGGACGCTGCGCGCGACCAGCGGACCGTCGCCGCGAGATCGCCACGCTATGGCTTACGATGGCGCTCGCGGAGTCGTCGTGCTGTTTGGCGGTGGCTACCGCGATCACCTTGGCTACCACAGGTATGACGACACTTGGGAGTGGGATGGCCAGAGTTGGACACTCCGCAGCGTCGCCGGACCATCGCCCCGTTCATCGCATTCGATGGCGTATGACAGCGGGCGTGGGGTGACGGTCCTACATGGGGGCTCGGTCGAGGGGAAGGCGGGCTACGGCAGCGACACCTGGGAGTGGGATGGGCAAATCTGGACGCTCCGAACCAGCTTCGGACCGTTACCGCGCCAGGTTCAGGCGATGGTTTATGACAGTGCACGTGACGTAACGGTGCTTTTCGTGGGACTCGACGACGGGGGTGAGACTTGGGAATGGGACGGCACGGCTTGGACCCTCCGAAGCAACGATCAGGCCTTGTCAGAATTCGGTTATTTGATGGCCTACGACAGCGCTCGAAGCGTGTCGGTCCTGTTCGGCCCTTCTGCCTGGGATACATTCTTTTATTCCGATGGGCAGACGTGGGAATGGGATGGCACAACGTGGATGCTGCGCGGTAACACCGGCCCGACGTGGCGATATTGGCATGCGATGGCTTACGACAGCGCTCATGGGGTAACGGTCTTGTTTGGTGGACGATCGCCTGCGCCTGGCTACCTTGGGGATACGTGGGAATGGGATGGGACGACCTGGTCCCTTAGTTGCGTCACCGGTGTGCCGCCACGCGAGCGTCACGCGATGGCATATGACGGCGCTCGAAGCGTTGTCGTCCTGTTTGGCGGCATGGGATTGGGCGTTGGCCATGTGGCCCACTGTTGTCCCAGAGACGATACCTGGGAATGGGAGGGGGAGAGTTGGACGCAGCGAGCTGCTTCAGGACCTTCCGCACGCTACGCTCATGCCATGGCTTACGACAGCGTCCGCCAGGTGACCGTGCTCTTCGGTGGATATGGCCGTCAGGACGGCGAGCTGCAGTGTTTTAGTGACACTTGGGAGTGGGATAGCATCACGTGGACACAACGGGACGCTGCCGGCCCAACCATGCGCGGCAACCACGCGGTGGCTTATGACAGCGCGCGGGCGGTGACGGTGCTCTTTGGGGGACATGGATGCGACAGCCAGAGTGGTGACTCCGACCTGGACGATACTTGGGAGTGGGACGGAACTGCCTGGACACAACGGGCCGCTGGCGGTCCTCGTGAACGCAGTTCTCACGCCATGGTGTACGATGATGCCCGTGGCGTAACCGTGCTCTTTGGTGGCACTACTGGTGCTGGCTACCCAGATGAGTTGGACGACGTGTGGGAGTGGGACGGAATAATGTGGACGGAACGGGTGACCCGAGGACCGTCAGCAAGGGCTGAGCACTCAATGGCATATGACAGTGCCCGCGAAGCCACAGTAGTATTTGGGGGGTACTCCGTCGATCGCCATACCTGGGAGTTAAAGAACGGAGTGATCAGCGCTGACTCCGATGGGGACTGTGACGTCGATCTATTCGACATTTCCCTGTTTCAACGATGCTACGGAGAGAAACCGGTTTCCGTGGAGTGTACTCAGTTTGATACGGATACAACTAACGAGATCGACTCAGCCGACTTCTCTGAATTGCACGATGCGATAATGGGACCAACATAGGGTCGCTGTTGGTGAGCGGATGGTCCGCGATGAGCACCAACTGCTATGAAAATGAGCCGAACGACCAACTGCCCAAGCCACATGCGACCCTGACATAACTTGCCTGCCTTCCAATCTACCTGTGAACATATAGTCACGGGCCATCGGGCGAACGTGATTCCAAAGTCGCAGTTGTATTACCGACCGGACGTAGCGCCATCCCTTGTGGACGAGGTGCACTCCCCGCGCTGACACACCTGTAAGGCCGTCCCTCGGGCACGCCATCCCCACTGGACGGACTCGCTATTCGCGCGTAACGCCCAGCGCCCGATGGCGCTGCTGGGCAATAGTGCCCATAGTGGCTCCCCACCCAGTTCGTTTCTTACCCACCGGCTGCACCAAACGCGGCGCAGCTCGGCATAGAAGATTATCGTAACTTCTTGCAAATAATAGGGTTACAACGCTTCCCTCGACTAGCACCTTCGTCGCGTGGGCGTGGCATGGCACGTGCCCTTATGGTCTATTGATATGACTGAACGACCTGACGCAACGGAGGCTACTAGACGCAACGCACCGCAACATGGGGGGGACGCTAGGGCGTGTTCCCAGGTCCCAGGGAACACTTTTCCTCCGCGGGCGACCCGCCGAAGTCAGGGGTCTGACGATCGCTTTTCGGGGAGATGAGCGTTGCTCAGACCAATGGGTTCGGCGGGGAGCCGCTTTTTTATGCGCATCCCCAATCGCACCACAAAAGGCAGCCCGCCAATGCCAGGGTCATGAATCTCGCACACCTTCGATCAAGTCCCGCAGGGCCGGTGTCACATAGACCGAATCGAGTTCGGGAAGCGATGCCAGGGCCCGGACACACCACTCCAATCGCGTAGCCGCATCTGCGTCAAGATCGACAAAGACCACCCGGCGGCCGTGCACCTCGCAAAGACCCCCACACGCCCCACCCAGATGCTCCTGTCGTACATCGACACCTAAACGCCCAAGAAGGTCAATAACAGTATCAAATTGGGCTGTTGTATCCATGCCGGCTTGCGCCTGTTCAAGAGTGGCGACCGTCGCTGCCGATATCCCCGGTCTGTAAGTCATCAACCATAGCATAATCAGGAGCGCTACCCAAATGGGCAAACGGCCTGCTATTCGCACGTGTCCATCAGACAGTTTAATACCACCGCTCGACTCAAGCCCGACGATCGAAACGCAGCTCGCCAAGCTGCAAGCGCAGTTTGATCTGCTTAAGGTTCAGGTTCGACAGGCTCAGCAACTTGCCAGCCTCGGGACGGCGGCGGCGACGATGGTCCACGAAGTCAACAACTGGCTAACCCCGATTCTCTCCTACGCCAAGGCCGCGTTGGAGGCGAACGACGTCGAACTGCACAGAAAGGCGCTCACCGTCACAATAAGGAACGTGGAAGTCTTAGTCGCGATGTCGGAGCGTGTGCTGGAGATCAGTGCGGCCAGGCCGCCTAAACGGGAGCTGGTTTCCGTGCGGGCCATGGCTCAGGATGCAACCGCCAGCTTATGCCGTGACCTGTCCAAGGACGGAATCCGGTTTTCGATCGACGTGGAGGAGTCGATCACCGTCTGGGCCGATGCACTCCAGCTCAAACAGGTTTTCTTCAACCTGTTTCTCAACGCCCGAGAGGCGATGGCATCCGTACACTCAGGGCGTTTGACCGTCTCTGCGAAAGGTGAGGGACAGAGGGTGCTTATAGCGGTACGGAATACCGGTGCAGCCATCCCACCCGATCGGCTCCCCCACGTTTTCGACCCGCTTCACAGCTCCAAAGCGGCGGAACGTGGAGGCCGCAACCGCTGCGCCGGGCTTGGGCTGGCCCTGTGCCGTGACCTGACCGAGGAGAACGGCGGCACAATCTCCGTGACCAGCGAAGCCAATACGGGCACGACGTTTACCCTCGCGCTGCCCGCTACCGAGCGAAACGCACAGTGAATTGCAATGGCGCCATTGGCGCCGCTAATTCTCACGCTTGGGGGTAGGTGTTTACCTCTCGTCTTAAGGTTATGCCCGGGCGCGCCTGATCTTCCTCTTGGTCGCGCGTTCTTTGGCAGCGACCCTGCTGGAGCTGGTGGTGCGCCCCTTGGCTCTACCTGGACGAACCACTGACCGCGGTTTGGCTTTGCTCTTGACGATCCGTGTGCCGGCTGTCTTCACCATGATGGCGGCCTGGGCGGCGGCAAGCCTGGCGATCGGCACGCGTAAGGGGCTGCACGATACATAGTCCAGGCCAATCTCCTCGCAGAACCTGATCGACGCAGGGTCGCCGCCGTGCTCACCACAGATACCGAGCTTGAGCTTGGGCCTGGCGGCCTTGCCGCGGTCAACAGCCATCTTCAGAAGCACACCCACACCCTCGATGTCGATTGACTGGAAGGGGTGATCGGAGAAGACACCCGCCTTGGTCGGATCGACGTAGTCGGGCAGGAACCTTCCGGCGTCGTCGCGTGAGATGGCCAGCGTCAACTGCGTCAGGTCGTTGGTCCCGAAACTGAAGAACTCGGCCACCTCAGCCATCCGATCGGCCACTAGCGCGGCTCGTGGGGTCTCAATCATGGTACCGACGAGGTATTTCACCTTGTGGTTTTGTTCCTTGAAGACAACGTCGGCCACGACTCGAACCCGGTCAACCAGGATTGACAGCTCCTTGGGGTCGATGCTCAGCGGGATCATGATCTCGGGCAGAACCTTAGTGCGGTTCCGAGCACAGTTGACGGCGGCTTCGATGATCGCGCGGACCTGCATCTCCAGGATTTCCGGATAGCTAATGCACAGGCGGCACCCACGGTGACCCAGCATGGGGTTCGCCTCGCGGAGCTGATCGACACGGCGGCGGATGTCCTCGATCGTCATGCGCTTGGTCTCGAATGCCTGTTGAGTGTCGCTATCTTCCGGCGGTGGTTGTCGCACAGGGGACGGCGCCGACTCGTTGAGCTCGTCCAGGACTGCCTGTTGGCCCGCGGGATTGTCATGGTGGGGCAGGAACTCGTGCAGCGGCGGATCGAGGAGACGAATTGTGACCGGCCGACCATGCATCACCGTCAAGATCCCTTCAAAGTCCTCGCGCTGGTATGGCAGCAGCTTCTCCAAGACCCGGCGCCGGTGCTCGGGCGTTTCGGCGAGGATCATTTCGCGCATGGCCCGGATGCGTTGCGGCTGAGACGTATCGAAGAACATGTGCTCGGTGCGGCACAGGCCTATACCTTCGGCTCCCAGGTCGAGGCCTTTCTCGGCGCCTGACGGCGTATCCACGTTGGCGTAGACCTTAAGCCGGCGTCGCTTGTCACACCAGCCCATCAGGGTGCGGTACTCGGGAGGCGCGTCCGGGCGGACAAGATCAATACGCCCCTTGAAGATGCGACCCGTACTGCCGTCGAGCGTTATCGCGTCGCCTTCTCTCAGCACCTCTGCGCCGAGCATCATGGTCTTGTCGTTGTAGTCGATGGCCAGTGCGCCGCAGCCGACAATGCAGCACTTCCCCCACCCCCGGGCGACGACGGCTGCATGAGACGTCTTGCCCCCGGTTGCAGTCAGGATTCCGGCAGACGCATACATGCCACCGACGTCTTCAGGCGACGTCTCTTTGCGCACCAGGATGGCTGCGGCACCGGTTGTGGCGCGGGTTTCGGCGTCCTCGGCGGTGAAGACCACCTCACCGCACGCGGCGCCCGGAACGGCTCCGGTTCCCTGCCCGAGCCAACGACGCTCAAGCTCATCGCCCTTCACATCAGGATCAAGCACCGGGTAGAAGAGACGTTCGATATCGGCGGGCTCGATACGCTGAATTGCCTCGTCTTTCGTGATAACCGGTTTAGCGGCAGCCACGGCGTACTTTTTCGGCAGGTACTTTTTCTTAACCAGGCGTCTCGCCGCGGCGGGCGACATCAGTCCTTTCGTCGCCTGGTCCACGGCGATCTTGAACGCCGCCACCGGCGATCGCTTGCCCACGCGGCACTGCAACATGTAGAGCTTGCCGCGCTCGATCGTAAACTCCAGATCCTGCATGTCCCGGTAGTGGACTTCCAGGATGGCGCGAGCCGCCTCGAGTTGCTCATATACCTCCGGCATTAGCGTCTTGAGCTCTGCGAGCTTCTCCGGCGTATGAATGCCGGAAACGACGTCCTCACCCTGGGCATTGATCAGCATGTCCCCGTAGAATACGGCTTCACCTGTGCTGGGATCCCGCGAGAAGCACACACCGGTGCCACTGTCCTCGTCCATGTTGCCGAAGACCATCCGGCAAACGTTGACGGCGGTCCCGGCCAGACCGGATATTCTCTCAACACGGCGGTAGGTGACGGCCTTCTCGGCCATCCAGCTATCGAACACCGCGACAATGGCGCCTTTCAGTTGGTCGAGCGGATTCTGGGGGAATTGTTCACCAGTGTATTCGCGGTACATTCGCTTAAAGTCGTCGACGAGTTGTTCGAGTTCCTCGGCGTTGACGTCGGTATCAAGGACTCTTTCGTCGGAGGCTCGCTCCAACCGGTCACGGGTCCGCGTCTGTTTCACAAGGTCGAATGCGTTCTCGAAGTGCTCTCGGCGGATGCCTTTGGCGGTTGACCCGTACATCATTATGAGCCGGCGATAGGCGTCGAGGGCGAACCGCCGACTGCCGGACACCTCCGCCAAGCCTTCAACTGACCGGTCGTTGAGACCCAGGTTCAGAATGGTCTCCATCATTCCGGGCATGGAGCGCGCCGCCCCCGAACGCACGGAGACAAGTAGGGGGTCGTGCGTGGCTCCATACTCCTTCTTGCACGTCCGCTCAAGCTTGGAAAGCGCTTGGCGCAGTTCTCTGTCGAGCCCCGACGGCCACTTGCCCCCGGCGCTGTGGCACCGGGCGCAGGCATCAGTCGTGATCGTGAATCCGGGGGGAACGGGAAGTCCAATACGTGTCATCTCCGCGAGCCCGGCGCCCTTGCCGCCCAGAAGCTCTTTCTGGTCGCCTCGCCCGTCGGCCTTGCCGTCACCGAAAGAGTAAGCCCATTTACGTGGAGTTGGCATCGCTATGAACCTCGTTATAGCCGAGCATCAGCCTAGCGTCCGAATAGCCGCACTTCTTGCACTTTGTCTCCAAAAAAATCGTCTACCGTCTTGACTTCGTTAACGTCCTGGACTAGATTCCCGATATGATACAAGTGCCCACCCAAAACACCGATACCAAGGGGGCGCGCCGAAGAGTTGAGGAGACGCAAACGTGGAGGTAAGCATAACCGAGCTTCCAGAACAGTTTCATGTAGAACTAAAAACGCACCTCGCGCTTAACAACTTACAGCTCGCCCAGCTCGTCCACCCGGCAACGTGCCTTGTGACGGGACGCAGGCATTTGGAGGAGGGGCCGATGGACTATCACCTGGATGTCGCCAAAACTGCCTGCACACCCGATCAGGCTGCAGTCAGCCACCTCTTGCGAACCCGCGCAGTTGATATCGCCATCCACGGGAGCGTCTGGGACGTCGACGGAAGACCCTTCCCCAACGCCGCAACCGAGGTCCTCTCGGAACTGATGGCTTTCGGAAGCGCCGAGGCCGCAAGGGATCTGTCGCGGATCCAGGAAGCTTGGGAAAAGGAGATCCGACGCGATACGGTGTCGCATGAGCAGACCGTGGTCCCCTGGCCTGTGGACTGGGAGTTCTTCGGGAGGTTGAAGAGCCGAATCCCGAGGCGAGCCACGCTGGTAGCGTGGATTGACCTGTTTTTCACGCAGGGGCTTGACGCGGCCACTGGGTATGCTGCCGACCACGAGCTGATCTGAGGCAGCATCTCGACTATCGCACAGGCCGGATTCCGGGCACGTGCGGTGAGCAGTCCTCCGGGCACTACACACCGAATCACGAACGGAGTCCTCAACCGGCCACCTCGCTGGTGTCATCATCATCCTCTCAAACACGACCACGCCAAACCGTCGTATCTCAGCGCATGGTAACTTGCCGCGTCGTTGCGTCAAACCCGGGTCCGAAGGACAGTCCGCCTGTTGTCCGCAGGCTCGGGTTCTCCGTGGCTCCCGGGAATTGCGCTCCCCCGACGAAAAAGTGCGTTTGGCTTTACTTGTGCGTGAGACCAAACCCGCTGTGGGCCACAACACATCGAGCTAGAGCATCCTCATTTTTTGTGTAGTGGCCGGCCCCTGTGCCGGCCGTAGTCTGTCGCACGTGAGCAAGCCTGGTGCGGAGGAACAAACCGCTACGCAAAAACAAAGATCGCTCTAAACATGCAAACGGCCGCTGCACCACCTGAAATCGGATGGGCAGCCACCTTCATTATGTCGGCGATCGTGCTCAGGGGTTGAACATAGGCCATCACGCGCGCCGAGTTACGAGTCGGCCAGCGGAGTTCAACTGTCTTGTTCGTCCGGGAGCCAACGAGAGCGACGACGCTGGCGCTTGATGTACGCGGAAGGTGCGAGCCGAGACTCACCGGGCACATCACTCCACGATTCGGCGCTGGGCGGTGGGCAGGAGTCTGGCAGCCAGCAGAGGTTCGCGGCCCATAAGGTGGGCGATGTGGTAATTGAGCACGCCAAAGGCACCGGCAAGCGATCCTGAGATGGATCCGGGTCGGCCCCTTCTGTGAGCGCGCAGAATCCGAAGTGTGGACGGGGATAACTCCCACTTCTCAACCTGTCCCGGTTCGCAATTCCGACAGATCATACCCCCTTCAAGCGAGGAGAAGTGGGTCAGGTCGGTCTCCCGGCCACAGAGTACGCATGTGTCCAACCTGGGGATCGAGCCGATCGATTCAAGCAGCCGAAGCTGATAGGCGACAACCGGCCCCAGCGGGTCAGCCGCTTCCGAAAGGGAGACCAGCGTCGAGATAAGCGCGTCGTACAGCTCCACATGTGGGTCCCAGACTTCGATCAGGTGCCCCGTGATCTCCGCCAGGTACTCGGCTCCCTGGATTCTTGAGAGCTTCTCGCGGAGGCCCGACACGCTGAGCGTCTGCTTCCACTCGATCACGGTCGCCAGGTTGGCCGTGCGTTCCTGCCGGCTGCTGAGAACGACCTGCCCGACCTCGAGTAGATCGATGCCTGCGGCGAATCGCGTCTTCGTGCCCCGCCTGATGCCCTTGGCAATAGCCCGCACCTTGCCGTGGTCCCGCGTGAACAGAACGATCACCTGCGAGGTCTCGGAATAGTCGAGCCGACTGAGAACAACAGCATCATCTCGAACGGCCGGCATGGCCTTATGGTATGCGAATCCGCAAATGCCGGGTACGCCGATGGTGCCACTTCCCGTTGGCTGCGCTTTAATCAGCCAAGTCAACGGCGGCGGCGCCCCAATAGACAGCACACTTGGCCAATTCCGTCCTGCCGCCGCTGATAACCTGCTCATTGACATAGTCGCTCACACAGGTTGCGTGACAGGAGCAGCACCGGGACGCGCACATCTCGCCAAGGCATGGTTTCTCTGCTAGAATGGGGGTTTTGTGGCGGGGATTGGGGGTAAGAGAGGCGGCTTTGGCACGCCGCTTGCCCGCACGGTATGCTGTGGCATCTTCGTGCATCCCTGCGATCTGACTAGCCGGGCCGGACGTGTTTAGACGAGCATGGCGGGGTTCGCCAGAAACCGGGCAGACGCACACCCGGCAGCACAATGCGAGCTGACATCATAGCGGGCAGATGTTCGAGCCGACCTGGGATGCCAAGCCTCGTCGACCTCTGGTGACGAGAGAGCTTTAGTCAAGGAGTCTCCGAGATGACAAGACTGAACCCCTTTTCGATTGCACAACAACAATTGGATGAAGCCGCTGAGAGGCTGGGGCTCGATGCCGCGACGCACGAGTTGCTCCGCTGGCCGATGCGCGAGTACCGCTTCACGATCCCCGTGAGGATGGACAGTGGCACGACGCGAATCTTCCAGGGCTATCGCGTGCAATATAACGATGCCCGCGGACCGACCAAGGGCGGACTGCGCTGGCACCCCGAAGAGACCATTGATACCGTCCGGGCGCTGGCAGCCTGGATGACCTGGAAGACAGCAATGGTGGACATCCCGCTGGGTGGCGGCAAGGGTGGCGTCACCTGCAATCCGAAGGAAATGTCGGATGGTGAGAAGGAGCGGCTGGCCAGAGCCTACATTCGTGCCGTTGGCCGGGAGCTTGGGGTACACCGCGATGTCCCCGCCCCGGACGTCTACACCACACCTCAGATTATGGCCTGGATGATGGACGAGTATGAGAAGCTCGTGGGCCAATCGCATCCCGGGATGATCACGGGCAAACCGTTATCCGTCGGTGGCTCGCAGGGTCGTGTGGATGCCACCGCCCGAGGCGGCGTGTACTGCGTACGCGAGGCGGGCAAGGTTCTGAACATCGATCTGGCCAAGACGACGTATGTGATTCAGGGCTTCGGCAACGCCGGCCAGTTCGCGGCCACGCTACATCCGGAGATTCTCGGCACCGGGACGCTAATCGCTGCCAGCGACTCGCGCGGCGGTGTGATGAACAAAGGCGGCATGGACCCGGCCGCCCTGGTCAGGCACAAGCTGGAAACCGGGTCGGTGCTGGACTTCCCGGGCTCAAAGCCGATCTCCAATGAGGAGCTGCTCGAGATCGAGTGCGACGTGCTGTACCCGTCCGCCTTAGAAGGCGTGATTACCGCCAAGAACGCCGGCAACATCAAGGCCAAGATCTCGTGCGAACTGGCCAACGGGCCCACCACGCCCGAGGCGGACAGGATTCTGTTCGACAGGGGCGTGTATGTCATACCCGACCTCTTGGCTAACGCCGGTGGTGTGACCGTTTCCTACTTCGAGCAGGTTCAGAATACTTACAACTATTACTGGACGCTCCAGGACGCATATCAGCAGTTGGACCGCAAGATGACCGAGGCCTTTGGGGTGGTTCACGAGATGTCGAAGAAGGCCAAAGCACACAACCGTCTGGTGGCATATATGATTGCAGTCGCCCGGGTAGCCGAGGCGTGTAAGATCCGCGGCTGGGTGTGACAGCAAAGGGCGGGGGACCCGTGCAATAAGCTCCGTGTGGTCCGACACCGGATCGTGACGCGTTGATACCTCCGACGGAATCCGGAGCCTGTGCGCGACCTTAGAACATCCTCGTTTTTTGTGTAACGGCCAGCCCCTGTGCCGGCCGTAGTATGTCGCACGGGTGCAAGCCTGGCGCGGCGGAACAAACCGCTACTCAAAAACAGAGATCACTCATAGCCCAACCTTCGCAGATTCGAGCGTCGAACTGCGTTGGCGGGGAAGGCAAGGCGGCTTTGATCCCCAGGTCTGTACTACCAAATGACATTGGTGGATCCGGCGGCATGAACACTTCTACGCTTTCGGCATGAGGACCTCTCCGCTTCGAATCCGCGGTGGTGGCTGTATCGGCAGCTTTAGGTTCAGTTTGTCCAGAATCATCTCCTGCTGCGTCTCCGGTTCGGCGTACCATCACTTTCGCACCAACCCTGCCAGCCCGACGACCAGCAGCGTCGTCAGAAACCATCCGAAGCCGATGTGGAGCCAGAGATACCCTCGCAGCCACCAGACGGTCGGCAACCGGTATTTCGCCTGATGAAAATCAACCAGCGAAACGAACGCATCCAATGAATAAACCAACGCGTTGAACGCTGGCACCGTGCCCGCTTCCGTCTCCGCAAACAGGGCTTTGTCAATCCCGATCTGAAAAAGACCGGTGCCCAGCGCGATATACAGCAACCACGCCACCAAGAGCGCCAGCCATGGGCGATATCCGTAACCGAACGTCGAACCGAGCAGATGATGCCATACGCGCCCGGGGATCGACAAGCTTTTTACCCGCGCGGGGTCCTTTTGCTTGGCGATGAGGATCCTGCGGGCGTCCGCCTCATGGCCCATCTCTTGCAGCACTCTGGCCAGTTGTACATAGGGCTGGGGGACGAATCTGTCCCTGTCATACCCTTGCCGCCGAAACCACCGCAATCGCGCTTCAGAGCTAAGCGGGGCGTCATTGTGCAGCCGGTCATAGACCAGGCCGTCCAGATAGAGCTTCGCCGGCCAACTCGCCTCTTCGTCCCACAGCGTCCCGATCTTTGCGGATTCCAGACGGAGTGTACACCGTTCGGCGCACTCAAGCATCAACCATAGAAAAGACCCGTTGACGCTTGCACCTATGAAATCGACTTTACCTTCTGCCCGGAATTGCTGGCGCAGGAAGACAGACCCCTTCACCTCGACGCCGGCAGCGGTAAGGGCCTTCCCGTTGGGATTGCTGAAGCACCCGTTGTCGCATTCAAGATTCCTGCCGATCATCGCGCCGAGCAGGCGCACCTCGCCCGTGGCCTGGAACCCGTCGTTCAAGAAGACGCTGCCATCCACCTGGACGCCATCGGCGCTGAGGGCCTTCCCGTCCGGGTTGCTGAAGTGGCCTTTGACGCAGTCAAGACTCTTGCCGATCGTCGCGCCCAGGAGGCGCACCTCGCCCATGGCCTGGAATCCGTCGGTCAAGCAAACGGTCCCCTTCACATCGACGCGGTCGGCGTTAAGAGCCTTCCCGTCCGGGTTGCTGAACTGACCTTTCCTGCAATCAAGCGTCCCGCTGATCTTCGCGCCGAGCAGGCGCACCTCGCCGGTGGACTGGAATCCATCCCGCATGAAGACATCGTGCTCGACTCTGAGTCCGTCGGCAACGATGGGGCCGGTGTGCGTTCCGTTCAGTAACAACGTGCGGAGATGGCAACATTGCATAGTAAAACCGCGCCGGACAGCGCTATTGACGATCCACAAAGGGAATTCGATCTTCACATAACTCAGATCAACGTGCCCCTCGATGCGCGCTCCTTTGATCCGAACACCCTTACGCGTAACTTCCTTGACCGCGTCCCGATCGGTGCACAGCCATTCGATCCGGTCCGCCCGGAGAACGCGATCCTTACCCCACTTGTCGGCGTCGGCGGGGTCGCCCTTGCCATAGGCGGCGATCTCACCTTTGGCGGTCTGGCGGAACAGCGTCTCGTCCGCATCGGTCCAATCGTCGCGGAATCTTTGCCTGGCCAGCTCGAGTAACGCCACGGTACTCTTTGCTCCGCAAGTCCGCGCGGGCTTTGAGCCCGCGGCTCGGGGGTCAGCGTTTGCGCCTCTTCTTACGTGATTTCCTTGTTGCTTTGGCTTTCCGTGGTTTGCGCTTCTTCGTCCCGGTGGGTTTGTCGTTCAGGTCAAACAGGGTTCCCGGATCCGGCGAGTCCTGCTCCCGGTCGACGACGATGGTGTCGGACAGACCCAGGTCGTTGCCGGGGTGTTCTTTGCGGATGATCTTGCCGTGCTCGTCGAACTCCATATCTGCCTGGGTGGTGTAGACCGTAGAGAGCGACACCAGGTTCTTACGGAACTCCTCCTTGTTGATCCTGGTGATCGAGCGCACGGAGCGTGCCGGAGAACCGTCACCTGCCCACGTCCGCGAATGCTTAGGATTCTATCACTTTCGCACCAAGCCCGTCAGGCCGACGACCAGCAGTGTCGTCAGAAGCCAGCCGGAGCTGATGTGAATCCAGAGATACAGTCGCAGACCCGGCCCAGTCGGCAGTCGGTATTTCGCCTGATGGAGATCGACCAGCGGGACGAACGTATCCAGCGAATAGACTAAGGCGTTGAATGTCGGGACCATGCCTTCCTTTGTCTCCGCCAACAGGCCTTGCTGAGAGCCGATCCAGAAAAGGAACCAACCGAGCACGATGAACCCCAGAATCCACAAGAGAGCCTGCCAGGGGCGATAGCCGTACCCGATCGTCAAGCCGAGCACCTGATGCCATACGCGCCGAGGGATCGTCAGGTTCTTTACTGGCACGGATCAAACAATAAAGCGACGGTTTACTTGACTTTTCACTTGACTTTTGTCGTAATATAGTCAGGGTTTTGTTCGCCGTGGCAAGGAGGTGTGCGTACGTGGTGGGGAGTGCTTCACTACCATCCGGTCGGTGGGCGGCGTACGCACGGTCTAGCTCAATCCGTTACAAAAAAACAAGGATGAAGATATGACGACTATAACTCGACCGCATACAAGGTCCGCGCTACGCGCCCTAGATCCGGATCTCCCGATGCTGGCGTCGCAGGCCGCCATAGAGCTGGATAACATTCGTCTTGGCAGGAGCGACGAAACCCCGGCGGTGGACCGCCTTAGGGGGCTCCTTGAGAACTCGATCGAAAGCGATCCAAGTGCACCCGGACACCGGGCCTTAATCGACTCGACAACCGTAACGCTTATCGAACGTGCTTTAAGCGATTCCTATCAGACCGCCCCGAAGACACTGGATGAACTTCTCCAAAAAGCGTGCGAAGTAGCGGACAACCTAAAAACCCCGGTCGCCACTCAGATTGAACGTGTACGAGCATTCTGCGTCGCGCTTTCTCGTTGCGCATCATACTACCAGTCTACAAACCGCGTTCGGGCGTCACATCCGTTTCGGAGATAGGAAGTGCCCCTTACCTACTCTCGGAAACGGGTCGCTGCCTTCTTGAATGAACTCGGAACGCTGGAGGAGCTTGACTTCGGCTATCCGCATTCAAGAGAGGCTCTTGAGCATATCCGCACCAAGTTTGACACGCACCTGGGCTATATGAACGGTCTTACTCCGGACCACGATCCGGATACCGTGCGCTCCGCCTGCACCAGCACACTGACGAGTTTATTTACTTATCTTCCGCTGGTCGGCTTTATTGTCCGATCGACCGAGTCGAGGAACGCGTTCGAGGTATACGCCCCTTTACTTCGGCTTGCCCAGCGATTCCTCGGCAGCAATACGAAGCTTGTGCTTTCGTCCGAGTGGGACTATTCTCCTTACACCTACTTCGCAGTCCCTTTGCTTCCCAACTTCGTCTTTATCGGGCTTCCCGCCCCGGAGTCGTCCAACCCTCTCCTGATCCCTCTAGCAGGGCACGAGTTAGGTCATTCCATTTGGCACGACAGAGGATTGGCGGGTATGTATAGCTCAAGGATAGACGACCACGTCGCGACGACTATTAAAGACGGCTGGGATGAATGCGCTAAGTTCTTCCCAAACATTCACAAGGATACTATCAGCAACGATTTCCGGACAACCAGATGGACTTGGAGCCAAGCGTCCACTTGGGCGGCGCAGCAAACCGAAGAAACATTCTGTGACTTCGTCGGAGTGCGTCTGTTTGGAGAAGCGTACCTTCATTCCTTCGCGTACCTGTTTGCTCCCTCCCAGGAGGGATCGCGTCCTCCAGGTTATCCGAGTATGAAGGCGCGCGCTCAGAATCTGATGAAGGCCGCGAAGGATTATCTGTTCGGCGTCCCAGACGAATATCGGGACAAGTTTGATGACCTAGAGTTGGATGGCGAACAGCGCGAGACATTCTTGCTCTCGGTGGCCGATAAAGCGTTGGGGTCTGTCGTCGACGACCTAATCGAAAGTGCGAGGGAGGTAGTTGGTGATGGTGCGCTAGACGGAGCCGACGACGATATCAAGCGCATTGAGAAAACGTTCAGAGACTGGATGGTTCCTGCGAATAAACCGAAATCCCTTGCTTGCATTATTAATGCGGCTTGGAACCTGTTCCACGATGACGAGCTGTGGAAGGACAATAATGTTGATGACCGGGATCGGGCGCTCCAAGAGCTTGTGCTCAAGAATATAGAGGTCTTGGAAATTGATCATCGTCTAGGCGGAACCGGTTTATGATCCTCAAAGCAGAAAAGATTGCTGATCTGTTATCGAATCCCGATGAACAGGACCCTTTCGTGATAACCCCGCAACCGGATTTGAAAACCGTCAGGGAGTCAGGGTCCGCCTCAATCGATCTCCGTTTGGGGACATGGTTTACTCTGTTACGTCACTCACGGACTGAAGCATTACAACTGGGCAAGCCACCTTCTACTGAAACATATTATACGCCGTTCGGTCGCGATTATGTGCTTCATCCTGGCTACTTCGTGCTCGCCATCACACTTGAGTGGGTTCGTTTTCCAAAGGATCTCGCTGGGTACGTCATCGGGCGCTCTTCGTGGGGTAGATGTGGTCTGATCATTGCGACTGCTACGGGCGTACACCCAGGTTTTACCGGCTGTTTAACACTTGAACTCACCAATGTTGGCAGGGTACCAATTAAGATAAAACCGGGAATGACGATTTGCCAGGTCTTCCTCCATAAGGTCGAGACTTCCACCGCAGCTACTGACGTAACCTCGTTCGCCGCGCGACGAAAGCCTTGGATCGGCAAAATCGAGCTCGATGATGTGGCGAAACGACTATCATCAACCACGTGATGAGACAACACGCGATTCGCCCCTATTTCGCATGCGCGGACGGTATCCGCGCGGGCTCCCGACAAGTCGGGATTCCATTCCGCCCACGGCTCGGGGATTAGCGTTTACGCCTCTTTTTACGTGATTTCCTTGTTGCTTTGGCTTTCCGTGCTTTGCGCTTCTTCGTCCCGGTGGGCTTGTCGTTCAGGTCAAACAGCATTCCCGGATCCGGCGAGTCCTGCTCCCGGTCGACGACGATGGTGTCGGACAGGCCCAGGTCGTTGCCGGGGTGTTCTTTGCGGACGATCTTGCCGTGCTCATCGAATTCTATATCTGCCTGAGTGGTGTAGACCGTAGAGAGCGACACCAGGTTCTTGCGGAACTCCTCCTTGTTGATCCTGGTGATCGAGCGAGTGGCGTCGACGACCTCGTCGATATAGCGGGTGAACACGTCGCGCCGCTTGGTGTAGGTCGCCTTCTTTCGCTTGCGTTTCAGGAGGGTACCCAGTCGCCGGCCGCACTCGGCGATTGCGAGCTTCACCTCCTTGCGGATTTCATCGTAGTCGGCGATGGCCTCCTTACCCTCGGAAATAAAGGGAACCCAGACGCTGGCCATGTGGATCAACGCAACCATCGGCGCATGTGGCAGAGTTCCCGAGGACTGCGACAGGCCGTAATTGTTCCACTTGGTCTCGACCACAGCCTTGTACATGCAGCATGAGCTTTGCTGGTAGAGCAAGGGAACACGATTCGCGAAACGGATGACGCGGGTTTGCCCCGGCTCTTTACCCTCTCTCCCGTCGCCCTCGCTGTACCGGTGATCGGAGCCCAGTTCGCCGCCGTAGGCCAAACCGACCTCGATCTGAAAGGGGTTTCCGCGGTAGACAGCAGGCGGCCGGGTGCTGGCGGTGTAGAACTCGGCCTTAATGCCTTTGAGCAGGCCGCTGAGAATGGCCTCCGCTCCCATCGGTGCCAGGCAATCAGTAGAGGGAGCCTTGAGCTTGGTGCTCTGCAGGATGTTGTAGAGCCTCTCTGCCGCCGGCGGTGTCACGGCATTGACCCAGGTTGATGTCGTGACACCGGCCTGGGCGCATACCCTCTTGGCAACGGCGCCGCTCACACGCGAGAACTCCGATGTCAGAAACGCCCCGAGCTTCTTGGCCCTGGTATCCTTGAGCATCTTCATGAGCGTGCCGAGCTCGATACCGTAAGGGTGGGGCTTGATCTCCCTGGTCTCCTCGGGCGGCGTCTGTGTGCCGCGCGGGAACTCAACGCTGGGCCCGATCGGCGGGTGATACGCAAAACGCGCATGCGGATTGGCGATAGCGGTGAGTTCGAGGTATTCGTCGACACTCTGCCGGCCCTTGTTGTAGGCACCTTGCAGCTCGATGGTCACTTCGGTGCCATGCGGCCAATCGACCTCAACGGTCTCGTCTGCGATGATGTCGGGCCGGTTCTTCTTGGTGTCGATGGCCAGCTTGTACATGTGGGCCTGCGACCGGCTACTGGTGCGGCTGACGATACGGATGGGCTTCCCGGTGGTAATCAGGCCATACATGCCCGCCGCACTTATGCCGATACCCTGCTGCCCACGAGCCATTTTCAGCCGATGAAACTTGGAGCCGTAGAGCAGTTTGCCGAAGACGTTGGGGATCTGCTGTTTGATAATTCCCGGGCCGTTGTCGCGTGCCGTGACCGCGAATCGATCCTGATCGGTTTGTCTGACGGCTATCTCGATGTCGGGAAGGATGCCGCCCTCCTCACAGGCATCCAGGCTGTTGTCCACTGCCTCCTTTACCGCCGTAAGTAAGGCCTTGCGTTTATTGTCAAAGCCAAGCAGGTGACGGTTCTTTGCAAAGAACTCCGAAACAGAGATCTCGCGCTGCTGCTTGGCCAGCACATCTGCGGTCAGGCCCCTTCGAGCCGGGCCATCACGCTTGGCCCCGGACTTACGAACGGCGGCTGCACCTCTGGCTCTACGGCGGCTGGGTGAAGCTGGTCTTTGTACGGTTGTACCCACGGCAGCACTAGGAAACGGTAGCGTGAGTTGACCGCTTGGGGGACGAACCTGCTCAGTAGAGGGCTTGGTTGCCATCCGTGGCTCTCCGATCAATGGCGCTCTTACGCTACCGCAAACGCGGTTTGTCGGCCATCATAAGCGGCAGGCCCAGCCCCTTCAACCTAGCCGAGCAGTGGGTCAGTAACCTGCCGCAAAGTCTACTTTTTAGGCTGGTCTTCCGCGCAGGTTGTGCTACAATGCGAGCCCTGGCGTGGAGGGCGCGATCCTTATACAACTACTTGTCAGTGATGAGCTTACGAAGCACGATAGCAAAGGGGCCGCGTTCCGTGACCCTCGCCTGGCGTATTAGGTCCTCAGCTTAACGTCGACAACCCATGGCAACACCGCCAGCGACTATTTGGAGCGACATTCTCGGGCAGGTCCGCCTGAATTATCCTCAACTGGCTCGCGGCTGGTTCTTCGAGCTACAGCTCACCAAGCTAGAGGACGGAGTTCTCCATATCGGCACGCGCAATCATGCCCAATCGGACTATCTCCAGCAGCACTGTCGCGCTGCCTTCACGGAGGCCGCCCAAGCAGCCACGGGGCGGCTCGTCTCCGTGACAATTGAAGTCGAACCGGTGCAGGAGGATCACCCGGAAGCGGTCCTCTCGCTTAGTGGCCATTCCGATCAGCTCCTGCTCAATCCCGACTACACATTCGACAATTTCGTCACCGGCCCGTGCAATCGGCTCGCCCATGCAGCAGCCCTGGCTGTGGCAGAGGAACCTGGCCGGGCGTACAACCCATTCTTTATCCACGGGCGTGTGGGACTCGGAAAGACACATCTCCTCCAGGCGATTTGCCATGCGATCCGCAAGAAGCGATCAGATACCACTAGCCACTACATTTCATGCGAGACGTTCATCAACGACTTTATCGAGGCTGTCGAGCTGGGTGGGCTGCACCGCTTCCGCTACCGATACCGCCACGTAGACGTGCTAGTGATCGATGACATCCAGTTCCTTGCTGATCGAGAACGCAGCCAGGAAGAGTTTTTCCACACATTCAACACGCTGTACCAGTCGCAGCGTCAGATTATCCTCTCAGCGGACTGTTCGCCTTCGGAGATCCCTAGCCTGGAGGAGCGGCTAATCAGCCGCTTCAACTCCGGCCTGGTTGCCCTCTTAGACCGGCCGTGCCTGGAAACTCGGATGGCTATCATCCACAAAAAGGCAAAGCTTCGGTGTATCGAGGTTCCGGAAGAAGTCATCCGCTTCGTCGCCAGCCGCATCGACACGAACATCCGGAGTCTCGAGGGTACCCTGGTCAAGATCGACGCCCTCAGCCAGATGTACTCCGGCGCAATCACCCTTGAGATCGCCCAGGAAGCCCTGGGAGCCGATTCGGGGCGCGCTGTCAAGATTCCGTCCATCCTGGAGGCGGTTTCCAAGCGGTTCGACATGAAAGTATCAGACTTGCAGGGTAAGAAGCGATCGAAAGCCGTTACCCACCCACGGCATGTGTCCATCTTCCTGGCCCGGCAACTGACATCCCAGAGCTTAGAGGAGATCGGCGGATACTTTGGTGGCCGCGATCACAGCACGGTACTTCATGCTAGCCGTACCATCGAGCGACAGGCCGACGAGGATCCACAACTTCGCGCCCTGCTTGACGAAATCGCATCAGAGGTGAAGAATGGAGCTTATTGAGCGTGTGAATCCCGTTAGGTTCCCTGTCGACTGCGTGGGACTTTCGATACTTCGGAGTTCGTGACGGTGGAAGCGTGCCATTCAGGCCCAAGCATCACAGAGTTGTTCACAGCCTTTTCACTGTTCGGAGCGGCCGCAGCGGCGGGTAGCCTACGAAACTGCAAGCACTTACGTTCGCGGCGGTCTGACATATGCACGTTTCTCACCTGGTTACTATGAGTACTAAGTTCAATACTGAGAGTAATAAGACTTACCCGTAACGGGAGTAATCTGAGAGGAATAGACTTCCCATGAAGCTTAGATTCAACCGGCAGGAAATGGCCGAAGGACTCTCGGCAGTGTGCAGCGTAGCCACCACGCGTACGCCCAAGGAGATCCTCCGGTGTGTTCGTGTTGAGGTTCATTCGGATGTTGTCTTGTTGTCGGCCACGGATCTCGAACTCAGCCTTCGATGTGCTGTGACCCAGATTGAGGTGGATGAGGCCGGTGATGTGCTGGTGGTAGCGGACACGCTCGCCAAAATCGTCCATGAGTGCACCGACGAGATTCTCACTGTGGAGACAGCCGAGAACCTGCTGCATATTCGTGGTGCGGGTAGTCATTTTCAGATCGTTACACAGGATCTGGCTGATTTTCCTGCCATTCCGAGTATGGAAGGTGAGCCGGACGTCAGCATTGACCACGGGCTGTTGCGCCGGCTTATCGAGCTCACGGCATTTGCAGCGGCGAAAGAGAGCACGCGCTACGCCATTAACGGTGTTTTGTGGGAGGTGGAGGGGGAGAAGCTGACGCTGGCTGCCACGGACGGACGGCGGTTGTCGCTGGCACATGGTCCGCTCGTTAAGAGCGGTTCGATGGAGTCCCCGCGTGCCGTCGTACCGGCCAAGGCCTTGTCGTTGTTTGCTCGGTTACCAGCAGAGCCTGACGCGCTGGTCGGAGTGAAAATCACAACTAATCAGATGCTGCTCAATATGGGGCGGGCGATGCTGAGTACCGCGCTGGTTGAGGGGCAGTTCCCCAAGTATCAGGATGTGATCCCGACTGATTGCGACTGCGTGGTGGCCCTGAACACTATAGAGTTCCTTAGTGCTCTGAAACAGGCGGCGCTGCTTACAAACGAGGAGTCCAAGGGCGTTCGTTTTGCCTTTTCCGACGGCAGCCTGGTCTTGACCAGCCGGGCCCCGGAACAAGGTGAGGCGGAGGTTTCCTTGCCGGTGGCATACTCAGGAGAGTCGCTGGAGATAGGCTTCAACCCGGTGTTTATCCTCGAACTGCTGCGGGTGGCGCACACCGAGGAGCTGACATTTGCGTTTAAGGCCTCGAATCGTCCCGGCGTCATTCGTCTGGGGGACGACTTCGTATACGTAGTCATGCCGGTAAACCTGTCATCGGCGTGAACAAGCCGGGCAGATATGCCTCGCAAACGGTAACTGGAGCGCATTTAGGTGAAGTGCTTACGAGAAGATCGGATGCAGCGCGTTGGGACGTCGGTCGGACAGCTCGTTGAGGAAGCCATAGGGCGGGGAGCTGATGCGGCACGGGAGATTGCCACCGTCCTTGCCGGCTGTGTGGATGAGGAGTTTCAACGGCACTGCCGTGTTGTTGTGCGAGGGCGGACACTGGTTATCAACGTGGACGCCCCGACGCTCGTATATCCGATGCGAATGCAGTGGTTGTCGAAGCTTTGCGAGGTTCTGTCGAGTTCCAACCGCCGGGCCGTTGTTAGAGTTGTTTTCGAGTACGGGACGGCCGGTATCGGTTTGTCGAAATTCGAGGGGCGACAGGCGTAACCCAGGTGGTGGCCCGGTTCGCGGGCCGCTTGAGAAACGCGCGGAGCGTTGTACAACAGGCCTGCTCAATGAGCAATACAATGACCACAGAGAGGCGCTACGACGAGTCCAGCATCATGGTTCTGGAAGGGCTCAAAGCGGTACAGCGCAACCCTGCAATGTACATCGGCGGTGTGGGGTCCGCCGGGCTCCACCACCTCGTATGCGAGGTGATCGACAATGCCGTTGATGAGGCATTAGAGGGGTATTGCGACAATATTCTGCTTCGTCTCAACGCGGATGGTAGCTGCACCGTTGTCGACAATGGGCGCGGTATTCCGGTTGGCCCCTTAAAGCATGAGAACCCACACCTCAATGGGCGGCCGGCGCTGGAAATTGTCATGACCGTGCTGAACGCCGGGGCGAAGTTCGATAGCCACAGCTATAAGGTCTCCGGCGGCCTGCACGGTTTGGGTATCAGCATCGTCAATGCCCTAAGCGAGTGGCTGCGGGTCGAGGTGCATCGCGATGGTTACGAGCACACTATGGCATTTGCCCACGGCGATACTACCCAGGAGCTGCGCAGGGAAGAGCCGTCCAGCAGGACCGGGACGACAATCGAGTTCAAGGCGGATCCGGAGGTCTTCCAAGACAGCGAATTCAAGTATGAGACCCTGCAGAATCGGATCCGTGAACTGGCCTATCTCAACGACAGGTTACGTATTCGCCTGGTGGATGACAGGACGGGTAAGGAGTGTGAGTTTTACTACGAAGAGGGCCTGAAAGACTTCTGCGTACACCTGGCCGGCGGCGCGGAGCGACTCCACAAGGACGTCATCCAGATCAAAAGTGTAGGCGAGAGCAGCGGGCTCAGCGCTCAGGTGGTTTTGCTGTTTACCGACAGCTACACCGAAAACCTCTTGTGCTTCGCGAACAATATTCAGAACGTTCACGGCGGGACGCACATGTCTGCGCTGAAGACCTCCGTTTCCCGGGTGGCCAGCAACTACGCCAGGAAGAACAATCTCATCAAGGGAAGCACCAACGTTTCGGGGGACGATTGGCGCGAGGGGTTGACGGCTATCGTCTCGATCAAGCTTCGTGATCCCAAGTTCGAGGCCCAGACCAAGGTCAAGCTGCTCAACCCGGAAGTCGAGACCTTCCTCCAGCAGCTTCTGAATGAACAGCTCGGTAATTACTTTGAGGAACACCCGACCGAGGCAAAACGGATTGTTCAAAAGGGGATGCAGGCGGCACAGGCCAGAGAGGCCGCCCGCAAGGCCCGTGAGCTTACCCGCAAGAGTGCGTTGAGCAGCGCCGGGTTGCCCGGAAAGCTGTGGGACTGCCGCAGCAAGGACCCGGGGTCCACCGAGCTGTATATCGTCGAGGGTGATTCAGCCGGTGGCATCGCCAAGCAGGGGCGTGATTCCTACACGCAGGCGATCTTGCCGCTCAAGGGGAAGATTCTCAACGTCGAAAAGGCCCGGATAGACAAGATGCTCAACCATGACGAGATCACCAAGTTGATCTCCGCCGTGGGATGCGGCATCGGCAAGGAAGAGTTCGAGATCAACAAATGCCGCTACGGCAAGCTGATCATCATGACCGACGCGGATGTCGACGGCTCACACATTCGCACGCTTCTTCTTACGTTCCTGTTCCGGCATATGAGGCCGCTGGTCGAGACGGGGCGTGTCTTCGTCGCTCAGCCGCCGCTGTATCAGGTCAAGAAGGGTAAGCACCTCGAATACCTGCTCGATGATCGGGTGCTGAACAAGAAACTCGCCGAACTTGGCCTTGCGGGAACAGCCTTGCTCGTGCGCGACGGGGAACAAGGCGAGAAGGTGATCCAGGGGGAGGCGTTGAGTTCTTTGGTTGCCCAGCTTGGCACTCTTGACGTTCAGACCCGCGTGCTGGCCCGTCGAGGCATTCGGTTCAAGCATCTGGTACATGACCATCGCGACCCGGTGCGCGGCCTGCCCAAGATGCTGGTCTATATCCATCGTCCGGGGCAGGACCTGCCCGAGCGGAAGTACCTTTACGACGAAGCTGACCTGACCAACCTGCGCAGGATCGAGTCGGGCGAGCATGGTGAGGTGGAAGTGCTCGAATCGAGGCACGTGCTGCTGGCCGAGGCGGACAACGGCCCGGGCAACAGCGAGACGGATCTGCCGGAGCACAGGATCGTTCGTTATCTGTTGGCTGAGTGTCGTGTGCTTGACGAGATCATTGCCAAGCTCGAGTCGTTTGGCCTGTCGATCGATGATCTGTTCCTGAAGCGCGAGGAGCTGGTCACCGGCGAGCTGCCGCCGGCCAAGTTCGTTTTGCGCGACAAAGAGGGCAAGCTGGTCGAGCTCGACAACCTGGCCGCGGTCGTATCGGGTGTGCGTGACCTGGGCCGGGAGGGGCTGGCCATCAAGCGATTCAAGGGGTTGGGGGAGATGAACGCCGACGAGCTCTGGCAAACTACCATGGACCGGAATGAGCGCACGCTGCTCCGTGTGGTGATCTCGGAGGACATGAACGACCTCGAACAAGTCGACCTGGACGCCCGAGAGGCCGACCGCATCTTCCGGCTGCTAATGGGCGAAAACGTCGAAGAACGCCGCCGCTTCATCGAAGAAAACGCCGTCAACGTGAAGAACCTGGACATCTGAGAGCCGAGAAGCGGTCGGCGATATTTCCGTAGGGTACACGGGGAATGACTGATACAGGTCCGGGGGCTAATAGTCCTATAATGTTGACCACACCTTCCCGGGACCGATAGGGCGCGCCAGCAGCTGCCCAATATACGGAGATCAAGCTGAGTGCCTCCGATGCGGCGAGCGGTGACGAGTTTGGGTATTCCGTCTCCGTGAGCGGCCAAACTGCTATTGTCGGTGCATTCTTCAATGATGACAACGGCGAAAGCTCCGGTGCCGCCTACATCTTCCAGCGCGACCAAGGGGGACCCGACAACTGGGGTGAGGTCACGAAACTCACCGCGAGCGATGCGGCAACTGGCCACAAGTTTGGCAATTGCGTGTCTATCGATGGTGACACAGCCATTGTAGGTGCTTACACGCACGATGGTGCCGGGACGATGTCGGGCGCGGCCTACATCTTCCAGCGCCATTGGGGTGGTCCCAACAACTGGGGCGAAGTCGCTAAGCTCACGGCCAGTGATGCGGCGGCCAACGACTGGTTTGGGCTTAGGGTATCCCTGGCCGGGAGTACCGCCATTGTCGGTGCACCCCGCAACGACGACAACGGCTCCACGTCCGGCTCCGTGTACGTCTATTATCTTCATGGGGACATTCCCACCGTCTCCGCGTGGGGCTTGGCCGTGATGGCGTTGCTCGTCATGTCAGCAGGAACGGTGGTGCTAACGCGGCGTCGCGTGTCGCGCGTTGCAGGCTGAAGGTCTGCCCTGAAGTAGCCGGTGGCAAGCGCAGCGCCGCCACCGGAACAGGTTGACGTTGGACACCACGACTCTGAAGGGGTCGTCTATTGGCCGTCACGTCCAAAGATAGCGAGGATCGAAGGCCACACCGTACCGTTCGGCCAGTGCAACAAGTTCGTCCTTGAAGGTCAGGGTCTTGTGCCTTTCCTTCTGTCCGCGAATGTAGTCCGTAACCGTACGGACCTGCGACTCACCGATGGAGAATGCTCCGTATCCATCCTGCCAATGGAAACCCCGGAACGCGTCTCCGTTCGTTTTGATCCACTTCGAGGAATCCTTCTTCAGCGTCATCATCAAGTTGCTGAGGGCGATGTTCTTTGACAGGCTGATCAGCAGATGAACGTGATTCTCGGTTCCGCCGATGGCCAACGCCGGCGACTCTCGATTCCGACAGATTCCGCCGAGGTAGGCATGCAACTCGAGCTCAACCGCGGGAATTATCAGATTGCGACGTTCCTTTGTGGAGAAGACAACGTGCACCAGGAGCCGTGTGAGCGTTTGCGCCATGGGGGCATTCTACCGGCGAATCTTCTGGATGAGCAGACGCTTGGACGACCCTTTCAGGGTGGGGTGAATCGTTGGCGTTCCGGAATCCGTGGGCGGCGCTGCGCTTGCCCACGGCTACTGTCGACCAGCCTTTCAGGCTGGGAAATGTGAGGCGCTCCGATTGCCCAAGTCTATTGTCGGCCAGCCTTTCAGGCTGGGAAATGTGAGGCGCTCCGATTGCCCAAGTCTATTGTCGGCCAGCCTTTCAGGCTGGGTGGGCGAGGAGTCTCCCGACACAGCGTTGAACCGCAGTTGTACCAAGCTCCAAAACGTACTAAATCCTCTACGTGATAAACGCGATTATCACGTGCTCGACGACCTCTGCGTCTCCGAATCGGGTCTGATCGCGGTGCTGCTGCCTGTGGCGAAAGGGGGCAGAGTTGTTTTGCGCGGGAAGGGCGGCCCATTCCGTTTCGGGGTGGGCTGGCGATTATTGACTCGACCAGACAGGTAAGTCGGGCTCCGAGAAGGATGAAATATGAAGGATGAAGGATGAATCGGAGAAGATATCGGATGGGTGGGCCATCCTGCTCCGCTCAGCGGCGGCTCTTATACGAGGTGGCCGGCGTCTACAAGCGTGCGTTCCTGCTGGGCCAGGCGCATGTCGGCGTCGACCATCATCCGGCAGAGTTGCGACATCATCACCTTCGGCTTCCAACCAAGTAGATTGCGTGCCTTTGTCGCGTCACCCTGCAGGGTGTTCACCTCAGTGGGGCGGAGGTATCGCGGGTCAAATCGAACATATTCCTGCCAGTTCAGGTCGAGGCAACCGAAGGCTTCCTGCGCAAACTCGCGAACGCTGTGAGACTGCCCCGTGGCGACCACGTAATCGTCGGGGTCCTCCTGCTGCAGCATCAGCCACATGGTTTCGACGTACTCGCCGGCAAAGCCCCAGTCGCGCTTGGCGTCAAGATTGCCCAGGTAAAGCAGGTCCTGCAGCCCCAGCTTGATCCGGGTGGCGGCCCGGGTGATCTTGCGGGTCACGAACGTTTCACCGCGACGCGGGGATTCGTGATTGAACAAGATGCCGTTACAGGCGAACAGACCGTACGCTTCGCGGTAATTGACCGTCTGCCAATGTGCCTGAACCTTGGCACAGGCGTACGGGCTGCGGGGGTAGAACGGTGTGTATTCGGTCTGGGGAATCTCAGCCGCCTTCCCGTACATCTCACTGCTGGACGCCTGATAGAAGCGAACGTCCGCACCGCTGCTGTCTCGGTAGTCCCGGATTGCTTCCAGCAGATGCAGCGTCCCGATGGCGATGACCTCGGACGTGTAGACCGGTTGGTCAAAGCTGGTGCGCACGTGCGACTGGGCAGCCAGATTATAGACCTCGTCGGGCTTGGCCTCACTGATGATCCGCCGCAGGCTGATGGCGTCGACCAGATCGCCGTAGTGCAGGTGAAGGCGTATATCGCCCTCATGGCGATCAGAGTACAGGTGGTCGATGCGCTGGGTGGTAAAGTTGCTTGCTCGGCGCATAACGCCGTGAACTTGATATCCCTTCTCCAGCAGCAGCTCTGTCAGGTATGAACCGTCCTGCCCCGTAATGCCGGTGATCAACGCGACTTTGCCCACTTGCCTACCCTTTCCAATCCAGAACGCTCACGTGCCGGTCAATCTCAAGGTGCAACAGCCTCCGGCACGCACCTATCATCGGCCAGGTGCGCAGGGGACGGCGAGCCGATTTCCTCGCCCGGCAGGTGATCGGTCGGAGCGAACCAGTGATGAACCGGCTGCGAAACACGCCGCAGCAATCGGTTGTAAGTGTCGGTACCGTGTACCGCAGAACTGTTGCCCACAATCACTGCATCGGGGTCGAGCCCCAACGCATCTTCGACGGATAGCACCGGCACACCACGATATCGACGCCCCGGCCCACAAAAGCGGTCGTCACCAACAGCCAGCACGGTGATGTCCGCGTCCCTGGCTGCCCGGTAATAGGCATAGATATTCTTGCCCAGATCCGCCAGCACAATTCGCCTGGCGCCGGAAGCGCGCACGTCGGCCATTCGGCGACCAACGTACTCCCATCGAAAGAAGTGCTCTAGCACACTGGTTGAAAGTCGGTGCTTATGGTAGGTCCATCGCTCCAGTAGACCGCGCAGACGACCGGTGCGGGTTCCTTGCCTGAACGATCGAGTGTGCCCATCGCGCTGCGCAAGCCACCCATAACGTTGCAGCCAGTCCTTCCGGTAAACCCTGCGATATGGTGATGGGAGGTAGCGGGCGATGATGCGCAAGTTGTTCCGGATGTCGTAATAGGTCGTCCGGGCGCTCTTGCGGGCACAGTCCGTCTTGAGATGGTCGACGTGCAGGTCGTCAAAAACTCCAACCCGCCACCCGGCACCGACCAGACGGAACGAAAGATCGTACTCCTCAGCCTGCATGAAGAAGGAGTGGTCCAGGCCGCCCACCGCCTTCAGCGCTTCGCTCCGAAAACCGACTCCGCATCCAACGAATACTCCCGGCAGGGCGCTTCCCTCTTGGCGGCCATCCGGCAGATGAACAGTGAACCCGGCCGCCCCCAGCAATGGATCATCCTCAAATCGGTGGATCATCCGGGCAATCGAACCGGGGCGTGGGTACGAGTCGTCGTCGAGGAACACGATGTAGCGACCTGCCGCCCGCTCAATCCCGTATGCCTTGGCGCAACTGCCGGCGTTGCGACGGAACGTGATCAGAACATCGCTCCGGGAGGCCACGGCATCTGGCGTCCCGTCATCAGAAGCGTTGTCCACCACGATGATTTCGTAATCGCGCTGATCAAGCCCACACCCGGCGAGTCGCTCGAGCGTCTTGACCACGATGGCCCGACGGTTATGCGTGGCGAGGACGAAGCTTACTGGTGGCCGACGGTTGCTGCTCATTGTTGGAAGTACTCAGGACAGACGTATTATCGGTCGGGAATGCGGCGAGCATTGAGGCCGACAGATCGCTGCCGGCGGATTCGCTACTCATTGCGGACAGTTCACCTTAAACTACGCCTATGCCCAGACGGATTGGACTCTACGGCGGGAGCTTCAACCCGATCCACAACGGCCACCTGATCGTGGCCCGCGCGATCGTTGAGCGGCTTGGCCTCGAGCGAGTGATCTTCCTCCCCTCAGCCGCCCCGCCTCACAAGCCCGAGGAGGGGCTGCTCGATCCCGCCCACCGGGCCGAGATGGTCAAGCTGGCCATCGAGGACGAACCGTCCTTCGAGTTCAGTGACTTCGACCTGACACGAAGCGGTCCGAGCTACACGATCGACACGGTCATACACTTCCGCGAGCTGCTCGGTCGAGATGCCGATTTACACTGGATTATTGGAGCGGATTCGTTGCCTGAAATAGTCACGTGGTATCACGCGTCGGCGTTGGTCGATGCCTGCCATGTCATTACCGCCGCCCGGGCCGGCTGGGAACAGATCGACTGGAACGAGTTCCGTAAGCCCCTGAGCGAATCGCAGATCGCCAGTCTCCGAGCCGGCGTGCTCGATACCCCGGTGATCGAGATTGCGTCTACCGATATTCGCAGGCGGATAAGAGAGGGCCGATCGACCCGCTATCTGGTCCCCGATAAAGTCCGATCATATATCGAAGTACATGGCTTGTACCGTGACTCGTTGTCGGGCCACCCAAACACATAAGACTCATTCCGCCGCTCCGCGACGAGGCACGTGCACCCGAGAAGGCTGAAACCGACCATCCAGCCTCTAGGAGACGCACAGGTCCGCGTCCAACAGTGACATTGAACTTCTCACCGTATCTGCGGAAAAGGTAGGGATCCTTTACGGCTTTCGCAGCGATTGCGGGCATTGTGGGAATAACCTCGCAGTATACTGAGAGGGTAAATGTGAGGGGTACCCTCTTACCCATGAGGTTACGCCGTCTTCCATGACATTGGCAACAGGAAGGAAGGTACCGCATGAGGCCCAGGCTGATACTGCTGCTGGCGGTTTTCGCGTCGCTTATTCTGGTCAGTATTGCAACCATCGCGTCGGGAAGCCGGCCACGCAAAGCCGCGACCCCCACTATCGGGCCCCCAAGCCCGATGCCCATTCATCACGAAATTCCTGACGATCCGCCGGTTCCAAGGTCTGTCATTCTGCGCACCCGGACCACATCACCGGCCCGTGTTTGGGTCAGGAGTACCTACGAAAGCATCCAGGTTAACGTCGACGCGTTTGGCAACAACATCGTCGGCGACGCCGCCAACGAACCCTCCATTGCGGTGGACCCAACCAACCCCAGCCGGATGGCCATCGGATGGCGCCAGTTTGACAGCATCACCTCGAACTTCCGTCAGGCCGGTTGGGCATACAGTCACGACGCCGGCCAAACGTGGACCTTCCCCGGTGTTCTAGACCCCGGTCAGTTTCGCAGCGACCCGGTTCTCGACTCCGACGCCGACGGGAATTTCTACTTCTACAGCCTGAGCAGTGTATACTCCGCGGAGATGTTCAAGTCGACGGATGGCGGTGTGACCTGGACGGGGCCGGTACCTGCTCAGGGCGGTGACAAGGAGTGGATGACTATCGATCGCACGACAGGGTTCGGGCGCGGCATTATCTATGGTATTTGGAACGTTCAGTTTAGCTGTTGCCCGCCCAACGACTTCACGCGATCCACCAACGACGGACTGTCATTCGGGCCGCCCAGGGCTGTCCCGCATCCCAGTATGAAATGGGGAACGATGGATGTCGGCCCGGATGGCGAACTCTACCTCGCCGGTTCAACCCTGGGCGGAAGCTCACACATTGTGGCCAAATCCACTAACGCCCAAGACCCGAACCAGATACCCTTCTTTGACTTCGTCAACTACGTGGGGCTTGGTGGAGTTACTGCCTACAACGGGGGGGAGCCTAACCCGGGTGGTTTGCTCGGCCAGGTCTGGATCGCCACCGACCACTCTTCTGGGCCGAGTCGCGGAAACGTGTACATACTCGGATCGGTCGATCCGCTGGGGTCGGACCCCCTTGATATAATGTTCATTCGCAGCACCGATGGCGGGCTGACATGGAGTGAACCCGTTCGCGTCAACGACGACCCGACGAATAACGGGGCGTGGCAATGGTTCGGCACCCTGTCGGTCGCCCCGAACGGCCGGATCGACGCAATCTGGAGCGACACCCGCAACAGCGGGGTAGGATATCTCTCCGAACTTTTCTACGCCTACTCCATTGACGGCGGCACCACCTGGTCGGCAAACGTACCCATCAGCCTAATGTTCAACAGCCGTGTCGGATGGCCGAGCCAGAACAAAATCGGCGACTATTACGATATGGTGTCAGAGAACTTCGGCGTAAGCATCGCTTATGCGGCCACGTTCAACCTAGAGCAGGACGTGTACTATCTGCGGATCGGTGAATTCGACTGCAACGGCAACGGGGTCCCCGACTCCGAAGATATAGCCCAAGGGACCAGCGACGACTGCAACGAGAATGACATCCCCGACATATGCGATCCGGACTGCAACAACAATGATCTTGTTGATGAATGCGAGGCCAGAGACGGCTTGGCCGACGATTGCAACAACAACCTGGTTCCCGATGAGTGCGATCCGGACTTCGACGACGACGGATCAATTGACGAGTGCGATCCGGACATCGACGGCGACGGCGTCCTCAACGAAGCCGACGAGTGCGATTTCACGTCTCCGGGTGTGCCCATAACCGCTACAGGTAGGACGCTGGGTGACTTCGACGGAAGCTGCGTGATCGATCTAGGCGACTTCTGGCCACGGCTCTTTACCTGCCTCAGTATCGGGGGGCCCGGCGTACCGATATCTTCCCTGTGCACCAATTGGTTCGATTACGACAACCCGGCCGAGCACGACATCGACCTTCGGGACTTCGCGGCCTTCCAGAGGCTCTTCGGACGCTGAGGGGCGGCGTAGCCATCCCGTCTTCACAAGTTGAACAGTCCCAACGCGGACAGTCGCGCCAACGGTTACCCATCGATCGGGCGGTCGCTGATCTGTCGGCGAAGCTGGGACAGGGCCTCGCGCAGTTGGCGGTCGCGGTGGATTTCGAGTGAGCTGCTCTGGCCGGGTTGGTGACTCGTGCTGTCACTCTCTAGAGAATCGGGCGTGGAAGCCGTTTCGGCAAAGGCGTAGTCTAATGCCCGGCGGGACTCTTGAATTGCCCGCACCTCATCATCGCCCAGCGTAACTTCGATGTCCGGTATCACGCCCCATGAATCGGTGTGGGCGTTCTTCTTGGTGCGATGGATGATCCGCCCATCGGGAAGCCGGTAATAGGCGGTGGTCAGCTTGACGGCCCCTTTGGATTCGGTCAGATAAATCAGATGTTGAACGCTGCCCTTTCCGAAGCTGCGCTCCCCCACGATCAGTGCCCGGTCGTAGGCCTGCAGGGAACCCGCGACGATCTCTGCGGCGCTGGCTGACGCCGAGTTGATAAGCACTGCCAGCTTGACATCCCCGATGGTTCCTCGCTGTGTGGCCCGGTACTCCTGAACAGCTTTGCGTCGCGTGACTGTCGAAAGGATGACACCGGCATCGACGAAGCGATCGACCATGGCGACGGCCTGCTGCATCAGACCGCCGGGGTTAAACCGCAGATCGATGATCAGACCGTCAGGGCGCTGATTCGCGAGGTCACGCAACGTTTCATCGAAATCGCGCAGCGTGTTGTGGAGAAAGTGGCTGACCCGGATGTAACCGATGCGATAAGCCGGATCGATCATGTACTCGGACCGGCCGGACGTGTCGCGCCGAAAACCCCGAACAGTGAGCAGACTGACCGGTCCGGGAACGATGGTCAGACCCACCGGTTCGCCTTGTCCCTCGTGCTGAACGCGCAAGCGAACAGTGCTGTCGGGTGATCTGCTGAGAAGCTCCTCAACGTCAAAGACTGACAGACCTTCAGTGTCTTGGCCATTGATTGAGACGATCACGTCGCCGGGCAGGACACCGGCCTTTCCCGCCGGGCTCCCTTCGATAGGGGCGATCACGGTCAGCTTCCCATCCTGGACGCCGACCTCGATCCCCACGCCGATGTAGTCACCGGCGGCTCGCCGCTCGAAGGCGGGCAGCTCGCCTGGGGCGATATATCCGCTGTACGGATCGAGCTGAAGCAGCATGCCGCGAATGGCGCCGTCGACCAGGCGGTCACCTTCGATCGGCTCGACGAACCTCTGCTTGGCCAGGGCGTCGACCTCGACGAGCGCACTGTAGGTGTTGAGCACCGCATCCTGCTTCGCCGCCATCTGGGGCAGGCGCAGGAACATGAGTGCTATGACGCCGAAGATCGCTACCCAGATCAGATTGTTCCTGTGCATCGCACGCCCTATTGCTGCCACTGCTTGGAGGTTTCCGCGGCGTAAAGTACTCCACGGCCGGCACGGGTGCCGGCCGCTACGCGTTGTTTCCAGTTGGAGGATTCCCCGGATCAAAGCTCACTGCGACCGCCACAGGGGCCGGTCGCTACGTGGACCGGGTGGCTCTCCTGGTGGAAACGGCCCTAGCATCCTTCGTCAGCTTCTGCCGGCGGCTGGACATTCATGCCTTCACTAAGTCGGGCGCCAAGGTCCGGGAAAAAACGCACATCGCCTCAACCCATCGAGCACCGACTCGCAATGCCTCGACTCGCCCATATGATGAGGATAAGCTATCGGATGTTCCGCCACCGGGCTGGGGCTGGGATTCTTGAAACGATGGGGAACAACACACGCGGACATCGCGCAGCCAGTTAGCGGGGCCATGTAGATGGGTCTGATGACTAAGGAAAAATGGTATCATGCCGGCCTGTGTTTTGAATGCACCCGATGCGGTAACTGCTGCACCGGTGAGCCGGGTTACGTCTGGACCACGAAGGAGGAGGTTCGACGCATCTCCGAGTTTACGGGCCGAACCGACGGCTGGGTCAACAAAGAGCACCTCCGTCGGGTGGGCCTGCGCTATAGCCTCACCGAAAAGCCCAATGGGGATTGCATCTTCCTCAGACGCCAGGGTGGTGAGACCATGTGCACCATCTATCCCGTCCGGCCTTTGCAATGCAGGACCTGGCCTTTTTGGAGCCAGAACCTCCACTCGCCGGATGCGTGGAATGAAGCCCACAAGAAATGCCCCGGTATAAACCAGGGCAACCACCACGATTTCGTTCAGATCGAAAGTCTGCGGACCCCAAAGTCGCGGTAGAGTGCGGCGGCGCACTGGCGAGTGCTGACTGAGCGACATGTGCCAATTCCACTCGGGAACGCAACGCTGAGTTGACAGACCAGGGGCGGCGGGTATGATCTGTCAGATCGGCTGAGGGGAACTTGGCTGTTGAACCCACAGAGTTGACACGCTGGAAAGGATAACCTGATGACCCGTTTTGCTCGGTGCGCCGTAATTCTGTGCGTGCTTTCGGGCCTGGCCCTGACAGGTTGTGCGACCTGGGCCGGAGCACAGCAGAAGGCCATTCGCTGGAACTACCCGCATGCAGCGGGCGAGACCATGACGCAGTCCGGGCAGGACCATGCTCAGGCGATCTCGCGCTACGCGGCGCATGATGCCCGGGCTCTGGTGGAAGACCTCGACGTGCTGTTTCAGACCGAGCGTTCCACGCGGCTGACCCGTTGGCACGATCGCTAGACGGTAAGCCATGAACGGACATGATGCCTTCGGCGGCCCTCGATCGGCCGTCGAGGGTTTTTTGTGCGCCGATGAGCAAGCGCCCCTGGCGCTTTCTCTGCAAAAAGCCCGGTCGAATCGTTACGCTGCGCAGGCGTGGACGCTACTTACGCTTCCGCGTGGACTGCTTGACGATCTTGCCCTGTGAGTTTCGGACGCCGATGGTCGATTTCTCGTATCGTTCGAGGGCTTTCTTCGTCGCCGCAGGATCGGCACCTTGGACGTAGACGGGTTTATTGAATCCTCTTAATTGCCGGGCTGCATCCGGAATCGTGTTTACCGTTTCCGTCTCCGTCACCTGATCCTTGGTTTGGACATCGGGTCCTTGACCACGGTTGTAGGTCGTCCCAAGCGTTGTGGCGAGCCGCTCGGCGGCTTGATCGTGCTTACTAGCCATCACAGACTCCAATACGATATATGGATAAGGCAGGGTCGCTGACCACGCCATATGGTACAATTCACAGCCCTGTCTACCGCAGTATAGGACGTCGCCGAGATTGAAGTCAAGGCGCAGGTTCGGTTTTTGGCTGGATGAGCCGTCGCCGGATGCTGGTGACGGTCAATGACCCGCTGCACAAGCGGCGTGTGATAGGCTGGTGCCGATTCCGCTGCCTACCTCGCTGGCTTAGGCTTAGGTACTGGACCGGGCGTTGGAGTCGGGCGCGGTGTACCAGGTGGTTTCGGCGTTCCGGGTGGGTGAGTTGGCATCGTCAGTTCCTTTCAATCGAACTTCGTCGTCGAACTTCGGTACTTCTACTTGCAGCCTACGACGTTGTCAAGCGTATAGAAAGATGTATAGAAACGACAAAGCGCTTGTTGTAAGTCGTTATAGGGCAACCGTTTAGAATAGCGGGGGCAGGACTCGAACCTGCTGCCTCCGGGTAATGAAACGGCTGTCAGACCCCGCAGTGGCCCCGGCTGGACCGCCCCTGTCTCTGCTCGCCGGCCGACCCAAGCTCATGCCCGATGCGCTCTGGTCGGGCGCCGGGTAAGCCGCCGGACCGAATCCGCTACCCGAAATTCTCCATTGCCCTACTGGGGATCGACGACCACTCGCTGGCAGAGCTTTTTAAGAACCTCGAGGGCTTCGGCACAGTTCTCGAGGACCTTGGCCCTGGCATGTCTTTCCAGGTCGGCGGCCTGATTGGACAGAGCGGGGTACCCGTAGCCTCCGCCGCTTCCTTTGAGCTGGTGGGCCGCCACGCGCAACTCCTCAAAGTCGGCGGCGGCGATGGCCTCTTCCATCTTGGCCAGGCGATCACCCAACCCATCCACGAACTGCAGGACGATGTCAGCAAAAGAGGGATCATCACGAAGGAGCTCTGATCCGATCGGCTCCTCCGGGAGTTGTTGCTCGTCTGTCATGAGTATGTCTGTGGTACTGTGGTTCCGGCCTCGGGTCGTATGCTCTCGGTTCATCGTCACCTCAAGGGACCAGGTTTTGGTAAGGGGGGATGGGCACGCCCGGCGAATCGCCAGGAGGGACCATGTCCTGGGGCACAAACGTCCTATAACCTTTCGGCCCGGTGGGTTATGCCCACGAGTGAACCACGCTGGGGGTCCGGGCAGATGCGCTCGTCATCTCATTTGAGGCGGGCCATACGCGAGATAGCCCTTGGTTTTGCGCCCGGAAAGGTAGGACTCCACAGCGCAGTTGGCTAGGTCGCCGCTGGTGCATTGGAAAGCCACCCCCTTGATGAGCTTCGTTCGGTCCTCATACCGCGGAACACTTCCATCAGCGCTTTTCGCTGCATGCTGTTGATCGCCCGTGGCGTCAGCCTGAAGCGGATCCCGATCTTCTCCAGCAAGCCCTTCTTGACTCACTGGTCAATGATCTTGCGTTGCTCGGGGTCTTCAGCCAGCTCACGCAGCGCTCTGATCGCATCCTCATCGTGCTCGAAGATGTACTCGATGGAGTTGGCGAAGGACTGGGGGTGATCCTATGTCCGGAACGTCGTTCCGTCCCATTGTTGGAAGATAAACCGTATCGCCCAACGGTGCTTTACCGGTGTTTCCCGGACCGCACGTTGTCCAGTATCGTTCGGGCGAGCGGGCTAGCGCAAAGGTCTTTCCGCGAAGCGAGCGATGAACTCGGCGTTGTTGGGATACTTCCGCATCTCATCCAGCAGGATCTCCATCGAGCGTACCGGTCCCTTCTCAATAAGCGTTCGGCGGATCCGATGGGAGACCTCGAGGGCCGCCGGCGTGAGCAGTCGTTCCTCTTTGCGCGTGCCTGAGCTGTTCAGGTCGATCGCGGGCCACAGTCGCCTGTTGGCCATCTCGCGCGAGAGCATGATCTCCATGTTGCCGGTGCCCTTGAACTCGTTGAAGATTACGTCGTCCATGCGGCTGCCGGTCTCGATCAAACATGACGCGATGATGGTGAGCGATCCGCCGTTTTCGACGTTGCGGGCTGCGCCGAAGATGGACTTCGGTTCGGTAAGGGCCCGGATATCCAGCCCGCCGGACATGATCCGCCCGCCGCCGCGGATACCCGCGTTAAACGCCCTACCCACCCGCGTAAGCGAGTCGAGCAGAATGAGAACGTCGCGTCCGCATTCGATCAGCCGCTTGGCCTTCTCGATCACCAGCCGACCGAGCCGGAGGTGGCTGGCGATGTCCTGGTCGTTGCAACTGGCCACCACCTCGCCGTGCACCGTGCGCCGCATGTCGGTGACTTCCTCGGGTCGCTCGTCAATCAGAAGCACCATCATGTAGACGTCCGGGTGATTCGCGGCGATACCGGCCGCCATTTGTTGCAGCAGGACCGTCTTCCCCGTTCGGGGAGGGGCCACGATAAGCCCGCGCTGCCCCAGCCCGATGGGCGTAAGCAGATCGACAACGCGCATCGACAGCGATCCGCCGGGGATCTCAAACCGGACCGCCTCCTGGGGATCGATCGGGATGAGCTTCTCAAAGGGTATCGCCTCGAGGTACTCGGGCACGGGGCGTTCGTTAATGGACTCCACGTCGGCCGCCCGTGCGATCCGTCCTCCGCGATTCCTCTGGCCGTCACTAGGCAGGGCCACGACTTTCTCGCCGCCCCTCAATCCGAGGGCCTGACATACCCCAGGGGGCACGGCCACATCCTCCTTGCGGATCGCGTAATCGGCCTCTGCGGAGCGGAGAAAGCCCCCCGCCTTGCCGCATTGCTCAAAAGTCCCAGTTGTAGATTCTGCCATATGGGTCACCGTAGCACGGGCAGGAGCCCGGATTGCCCTGGTCCGTGGGGGTACGTTTCGGCTGTCGCCCCCGGCCGGTGCCAGGGCGCCAAAACAGCTACAAATTCACTTTTTTTCGGTATTTTACGTGAATCGCGCCACCGAGCCGGCGGCAGCCTCACCCCAAACCTGGGGGGTATTAGAACGAAGTCACGCGAGTCGCAACTATATTATACCACACCTACCACCGTTTGGATAGCGGAAGTTTTTTGGAAATCTTTCGGGTTTCTTGCCTTGACAACCGACCGCTCCTGTGCGATCGTTTCCGTGGTTTGACGTGTATAGGCGCGGTCGTCAAGCCAACAAGCCTCTGCGGCTCTCGATTGTTGTTGTGCCTAAGGGTGGCTCCGTAGGGTTTGCTAGAAAAACTTAATGCTAATCGTACAGAACACCCGATATCGGCGTACATATTGTGGAGTCCTGCGCGAGCGGAGCGGTACGAAGTAGCAGCGGTCTCTCAGAATTTATTGAGAAATTTGCTTGCCTAGCCGAGGCGGCAGAGGCATAATCCCGCTTCGTGATTCTGTTGCCAGGGTTGGCTTGGCTAAGTGGCAAAGACGCGTGGCGGGCAAGAGCGACCAGCTTTCTAACAATAGCCGGCTTTGATGACAAAGGCTCGGAGGCGCGGACAAGCGGGCTTTTGTGGATTGTTAAGGTTTATAGGAATAGTCGGAAACATCGATGCAGGTTTGGTCGATGCGGCTTTAGTTGTTTTGGGCGGGCACGGAGCGTTCCTGTGCTCGATGGGTTTGCAAGGGTTTGCTTTAAGAGAGAAATACGATGGACTGGATCTGGAATATGATTCTTGCGGCAGGGGCAGCTTTCTTGGGCGTTTGGGCCTACTTTATGACCCTCGGCGCCCCGGCCGCCTAGGAAGCTGTTGTCCGAGAGTGCTGGGCTGTAGTCCGGCGAGTCAAGGTGGCCTCTTGCTGTTCTACCGGCCATCCGAGTGTTTCTCGGGTGAGCAAGATCGCAGGCCGTTTCCCAAGGGAGATGGGCTGATGCGCAAGAAGACTGCGAAGAGTGCTGCTTTGGCGGCTATGGCAAGTTGCCTACTGCAGTTTGGCGGCTGCCTGACTATGGACAGCCTGTGGGGCCGGGCGCTGTGGGATGCCGCACTTTACACGGGCTGGGAGTATGCCCTCGACGGCGGCATTGAAGGTTTCGATCTACCCGGTGGTGGTGACGAGGCCGGGTAGGCAGCTCCGGTCGTAGCAGGTATTTCAGCCGCTCGTTCTGCGCACACCCTTTGCGGTGACGGCGTTGCGACGAGTGGTCGAACGTGCCAAGAAGACGCGGAACTGGTCTGTCTCGACCGGTTCCGCGTTTTTCTGTTTTATGGGCGGCCTCAAACCCCCGCCAAGGCGTGTCTGCGGTCGGGCCCAGCAGGCTTCAAAGCGGCAGCGTCCGGGCGACGATGGGGCGCTCCACCGTACCGTCGATTGCCACCCCACCTACCTTCGGATCGTGCGGGAAGGCCAGAAGCAGCCCTTCCTCAAAGCAGCGCCGGAAAACGGCTTCCTTTTCTGCAACTGTGGCCAACGGGCGCAAGTCATAGGCCATAATCCAGGCTAAACGCAGATGTGCCACGGTTGGCACTATATCACCGACGAACAGTAGCCGGCTCGAACCCCCCCCGAAGACGGGGTGTAGCTGAAAGGGTGTGTGGCCGCTCGATACGAACCACTCGACACCCTCAAACGGAGGGTCGGGGTCCTCGCGCTCTACAAGATGCAAGAGATCCGAGTCAGCCAGGGCGGCGAAATCCTCCTTCCGGAAGGACGCCCGGTCCCTCAGGTGTGGCCGATTGGCATGCTCCCAATGGCCGCGGTGAATCCAGTGGCGGGCTTGCGGATAGGAAAGCCGTGTCGGGCCATCGGGCTCATCATACCAGTAGGTAAGCCCGCCGTTGTGGTCGAAGTGCAGATGCGAAACCACTACATCAGTCACATCTTCAACACCCAGGCCGACGGCGGCTAGCGCGTTGGGGATGGCATCGGGGTCATATTGAACGCTAAAGCGCTCGGCCTGATCAGGAGTCCACTTGATGCCGCATCCGGTGTCGACAAGAACTACGCGTCTATGCGAGCGATCAACGGCCAGCAACGTACGCGTGGCAAGAAGGATGCGGTTTAACCCGTCGACATCGGCCACCTTCTCCCACAGCACCTTCGGTACCACACCGAACATCGCACCGCCGTCCAGGCGGATCGACCCGGTAACGACGGAGTACAGCTCGAAAGGGTCAGCTTCTAGCATGGACCGTACTATACAGGTTCAGCCCGCACCCCGCACACCAGGCGGTTGATCGCGATTCGACCCCAGGGCCAATGCTTGATGCCTGACGCCGGCGCCGCTACAGTCGAGCAGTTACGTAGATTCGATGGTGTAGGCTTCGGCCAGGAGTTTGCCCTGTCAACTTGTCCCAGCACGATGAGGCCTTCGACGACGACTTCCGTTATCTCACGAGCGCGCCCGGCGGATCCCGCCGCCTTGACGGTGTGGGAGTACGTCTCGTTCACGATCGCCCATGCAATGACCGGGTGGCTGTTGGCCTGCTTGTCCCTTTCGGGTTTTTACAGGTTTGGGCGCATGTTCGGCACGCTCGAGTGGCTGATCAACCACAAGCGGCGGCGGCGGTTTTCCGCGACCCTTCAGCGTGTGTTAGGGCGTGTGCCGGCGGCCAGCGAGCGGCGCCGGGCAACGCGCGAATTCTTCGTGCGCACGCGCTGCGACAAGCTGCTCTACCTGATTCTCGATCGCATCCCTCGCGACAAGCTGATGACACTATTATCGATCGGCAACCAGGCGTTGCTCGATGAGGCCCTGGCGCGCGGACGCGGCGTCTACCTGGCGCTTTCGCATCACGGGGCCCATCACGTCATAGCAATGCTCATGGCCTTGAAGGGATATAAGACCGCAGGCGTTCGTGACCGCCGGGAGGGCGCGATTCGGCGCTATGTGCAGCAGCGCTTCGACCGCGTGTACCCCGAATTCCAGCGAATGCGCGTGCTTTTCGCCGACGGCTACCCGCGACACATCTATCGGTGTTTCAGGGACGGCTGCTTGCTGGGCAGTGCCATGGACGTAAGCCGGGTGCGCGACCCGAATCAGAGGACGGAACAGGTGACCATCTTCGGTGAAAAGCGGCTGTTCCTTTCGGGCCCGTTGCGCATCGCACTTCGTTGCCGGGCTCCCGTGCTCCAGGCCTTCATCGTGCCCGAAGACGGCTTCCGTTACCGACTTGAAATAGTCGAGATCCTCGTGGACCCCGAGAAGGTGCGTGACGAAGCAGCCGCGGTTGCCCGGGCAATGCATACCTACGCCGCCAACGTCGAACGGCACTTGCGAGCATCCCCAAGCCTTCTGAGCCGCGTATGATCAGCGGTGTGCAGCAAGTCGAGCGACCAGGCGAAAGCTTTCTAAGCTTGTGCGGAGGCCCGAAGGGTTTATACTCCGAGGTCTGTCGGCTCTTGGATGGAGCCCGTGCCTTGACGCTGGCGCTGCGGATGATATCGTGATACAGCGATAGCGGGGACGTAGCTCAGTCGGGAGAGCGTCGCGTTCGCAATGCGAAGGTCGTGGGTTCGAGTCCCATCGTCTCCAAGTGACGTAAGTCACGCCGAATCCGAAGGTTACGGATACCTGCCTGCGTCGGGCAATCCAGCTTGAAAGCCCGACGATAAGCGGTAGTGCCTGAATGGCATGAAGCTAACGACCCTCTGGATTAGCTCTAAAGGTCTAAAGGGGACAGGTACTTTGCGCACGTGACACCTATTTTGCGCACGGGGTATATCGCAGACTGTCCCTGGCCGGCCTGGCTGACTTGTACGATCAGGCCGTTACAAACTGCGCCAAGGTGGCAGTCTAAATGTCGTCCGAAGCCCGATCGAAGAGGCTCCGAACAAGGTTCAACCAGGTGGTCTGGCCACCCGTAGCGGGCGGCTTTTCGTCTATGCTATCAGAATCCTTATCTCATCTCCTTTATTGTGCGGTTGTCGAACTTGCCTTGCGCCGCCGGGGTGAAGCGGGCCATATGGCCCGCCCCATCCCAGTCGGGTCATTTACTTCAACCTACTCCCCAGCTGCTACTGGCACGGCGGCGGACCCGGCGGCGTGAACGAAGGCGGCGGATAAGACCAACCGCGGAACGCATCCAGGCAGCAGGTGGCATCCGAAATATCGATCAGCTGGTTCGGGGTCTCCCAGTCGAGGTCGGCCCGCGTCTTGCTCACCGGTGCACAACTGACATCCGGCGGCTCAAGGTTCCTGAACTTGTCGAGCACTGCGGTCACGTCGGAGGCCATGTTGACGACTCCGTCAGGTGGGCTGCATGGACACGTGGCGCAAGTCCTCACCAGGTCGCCCCAGTT
>JAUWWQ010000087.1 GCA_030616775.1 Planctomycetota bacterium | reverse complement strand
CGCCGACTTCAGCGCGTACGTTCGCGAGCACCCGCTCGAGACCGACTATGCGCTGCTGACCGAGTACCTCATCGGTGGCAAGGGTGTACCGGTCGGGGTGCACGCGTACCTCGTGGATGCGGAAGGCACTGTCGCCTACGCGATCCTGCTGAACTCGCACCACAAGGCGTTCAACGACGTCGATCCCAAGGCCGTAAACGACTGCACGCCGATGGTGATTAACGTCATGCGCGACGGCTTCGCACCGAGCGGTGAAGGGAAGTAGTACTGCAACGCTGGGTTGTGACCGAGCCGGGCCGCAGCCAGCGAAACCCCGAGCGACAGGCGAAATTGGTATGCTGTCGCCCGATTTCCGATTCCATGGAAATGGGGTCTCCACATCCGTTTACGATCTACATTCGCTGGAACGAGTCAATCAAGGGCGCGGGCTGTTGCGCGCCGGGCGATCGCTTTGTCACTTGGGATTGACGGGGCTCGGAGATAACAGATGCGGATGAGGCTTTCCCTAAGCGTTGTGGTGTCTCTGGCCGTAGGTGCGGCGGGGGCGACTATTGCCGGCCGACTCGAACCATTGCCGGGGCGGGGAAGCTGGTTCACGGGTCTAGCGGGTGACTGGGCTGTGAGAATAGGAGAAACGGGTTACGAGATTGGCAACATGCCCGATCAGCGCGGAGAGTTCGAGGTGTTCCGCTGGAAAACAGTTACCAAGGATGGTCGAGTGCTGGGCGAGGCTCCCGAGGTAGTCGTAGGGGAAGTGCTTAGATACGCATACGAAGACCCGTGGATCGCCAGCGAGACGCGCCATGGCCAAGTGCTGATTGACACGTCGTCGGGCAGCGTGCAGTTGCTTGGCGAGCGGGGCGCCACCATACCGAGCGAAACGCGCGAGCTCTTTGAGCGCGCGCGGGAACCACGCCCCTCGCATCGTGACCCATTGTATGCCCTTGGAATGCTCTGCGCCCTCGCCGCAGGAGTGACGCTGTGGCGCCGGAATTAGCGTAGAAAGCAGCTCGACAATGATTCGAAACGGATCTTCCGCATTTTTGAAGGAATCCGGAAGAAAACCGGGACCGGCAGTGATTCCTGCGATGCGGACTACGCGGGCCGGTGCCTGCGGTAAGCGCTGGAACATCACGACGGCAACGACTGCGTCACCGACCTCAACCGGCGCTTCGTGTGGTAGAATTGGCTTATGCTGCTGGAACTCGACGGTCTGGCTGAGGGTGGCACCGGCGTCCCGCCGGTGATCCGCAAGTACACCTGGGGCCTGGACCTGGCCGGCCAGAGCGGTGAACCGAGCCGCGACCGTCAGGGAGCGGGCCAATCCGCCGGCGGCATCGGCGGCCTGCTGGCGCTGCACGACCCGGATGACGACGGCGAGCCGAACGACCCCAACGACGTCGAGCGCAACTACGTGTACTTCTACGACGCCAACGGCAACGTCGGCCAGCTCATCGATTGGGAGAACGACGGCACGCTGGTAGCCCGCTACGAGTACGACCCCTACGGCAGCGTGATCGGTCCCGACACGGACGAGGATGGCGAGTGGCAGGACGACGCCGGCCCCTACGCCACCGAGAACCCCATCCGCTTCAGCACCAAGTACTTCGACGACGAAACCGCCCTCGGCTACTGGGGCTACCGCTACTACAGCGTGCAGATGGGGAGGTGGTTGAGTAGGGATCCGTTGGGAGACCCAGACTCAGAGAACCTCTACGTGTACGCCGATAATGGAACCAGCAACGCGATTGACGCCCTCGGCCTGCAGGTATCGCAGCCTGCGGTGGACAAGTCTCAGGCATGCTGCTACTACAAGCGACGCAGTTACTGGTTGGGACCGCTGAAGCCTAGTGTAGCACTTACCATCACGTGCCCGCGACACTTCAGTTCCCCAACGGAATGCTGCAAATGCTGTCTTCCCAAGCGAAAGCATTTGGCAAAGGCGTCATGGGGCGCCTGCTGCTTCTGTACCGTGCAGGTGCAGAAGTTGAAGGTAGGACCGGTATTCGGCTCCGTCTGGAACGTAGGGGCCCACGAACGTCTCGTGGTTGTCTGCGACAACGGAGAGCGAGTGATTGCCGAAATGAGGGGCACGGTGAATGCAGGAATGGACAAGGTGGAAATCAAGGATGTCCCTGTGCTTAACCCTGGCCGTGAAGTACGAATATGGGATGGCCCTCAGGCGATTCGAATCGGTTGTGATTGCGCAGCCCCGCTTATCAAACAACTGAAGGCGCTGAAGGGCAAGACACTTCCGTACATTATTGTCGTGAGTGACTGCCGCCACTTCGCGCGACGCTGGTTTAAGAGATTCAAGGACCTGTCCTGCTACCATGATCCCAACGCAACGAAGCAGTCATTGAAGAATGTGGACTTTCCAAAGAAGAAGCCCAAATGAAACGGAACTATTGGTTGCTCCTGGCGGTTGGCGTACTTGCTGCAACCATGTGTTTACTGTACGCGCGCCGAGCGCGTTCGTACCACCATGACAGGCGTGCGCTTTGGGATGTCTGTGCCGCTTTGATCTACTATATTGAGGACAATGCTTGCTTTCCAGATTCTCCGGACACCCTTATGCTGGGTGGCATTCTCAATCAGCAGGCCGATGGAAGCGTTGTTGTGCCAGGGCGTCCGACTTCCGATTATGCGCCTTATACATACGAAGAGCCTATCTGGGACCTGAGCATCATTCGAATACACTGGGGGGCGGACTTATCCGTGTTGCGCCTCAACGGGGAAGGGACCCTTAGGGAGCAGAGCGGGCGGCGCGGGTGGCTCATTGACCCTCCTTTGGCCGAACTTGGTGCCGAGTACAGTGCGGCCCTCGTGCAAGCGTATCGGGAGTTGATGGCCGAGGAGGCGAAATGAATTAGGGAGGAGTGGAGGGGGGCGGCAGGAGTACTCGGGTGTTGAAGAAGCCTTGCGCACGTTGGTCAGTGCGCTAGAGTCGTGGCGGCGAGGAGGCGTGGTCGGGTTGGGGCATCAGGGGCGACGAGTGAGTGTGTCAGGCGCTTACGCGACGGACAGCGACCTGGTCGGCCAGATCGACTACAAGACCGATGAATCCACCACGCTCGCCGGGAGCGTTCGGCAGTACGAGCCCGACCGCGATCTGATCGACCACGTCGAGAACCAATGGCTGTCCGGCGGGACGATCAGTGTCTCGAAGTACGACTACGCGAACGATGATCTCGGCCGCCGGCAGTGGGTCGTCCGCAGCGGCACGGCGTTTGCGCAGGGCCACTACGACGATTGGGCCTATAACGACCGCAACGAACTGACCGGTTCCGAGCGCTACAACAACACCGACCCGCCCAGCCAGGCGAACCCGGACGATGAGCTTGACTTCGGCTATGCCTACGACCCGATCGGCAACCGCGAGACGATGCGCGCGGGCGACCCGAATTCCCCGCTGACCACGTACACGGCCAACAACCTGAACCAGTACGACCCGAACGATCCCAACGACGGCTACTGGGAGCCGACGCCGACGCTGGACCGCAAGTTCGTGTGGTATAATTGGTTGCCGCTGGAAGAGCTGGACGCGCTGAACGGGAACGCGATCGTGCGCACGTACACCTGGGGCCTCGACTTATCCGGCCAGAACAGTGAACAGAACCGCGACCGTGAGGGAGCGGCCGGCCTCGAATCCGCCGGCGGCATCGGCGGCCTGCTGGCGCTGCACGACCCGGACGACGACGGCGATCCCAACGACCCCAACGACGTCGAGCGCAACTACGCGTACTTCTACGACGCCAACGGCAACGTCGGCCAGCTCGTCGCTTGGGCATCGGACTACGGCGGCGCCAGCGGCTACGACTGGCACGCCGACCGACTCGTGGCGTGCTACGAGTACGATCCCTACGGCAGCGTGATCGGTCCCGACACGGACGACGACGGCGAGTGGCAGGACGACGCCGGCCCGTACGCTGCCGACAACCCCATCCGCTTCAGCACCAAGTACTTCGACGCCGAAACCGCCCTCGGCTACTGGGGCTACCGCTACTACAGTCCGAGGCTGGGGAGGTGGATGAACCGTGACCCCATTGGTGAGACGGGTGGTCAGAACATCTACGCGTACGTCGGCAATTCTCCGGCCGACCGCATTGATCGCCTCGGCCGTGATTGGGAACCTACACCAGGACACTTGAAGTTCTACAGTTGGCTCCTATCCCGGAGCGGCTGCTGCGGCCCAAGCATTGGCCTGCGTCTCGGACAGCTCCTGAATGCCGTCGAGGGCCAATTCGGCGACCTCCTCCCGTCCGAAAAGGCGGAGGCCTGTATCAACATGATCTCAAGCGGCGGCTGGGAGATTGCGCAGTTCCATAGACTGGGTACGCCCGGGGGCTCGAATACTGAGTTCTACAAAGGCGGATGCAACACCGGCGACTGCAAGGGCACGCTTCAACTATTCGGGCGGTGCTATCGAGCAAACGAGATGAACTATGTCCTTTGGGGAAAGATGAACAAGCTGTGTCGCGACTCGCTGCCTCAGTGGGCCACTCTTAACACAGGCTCTACTTACACCATAGACAGAGCGGGCCACACATTCACGGAGCGATACTGGGTGATAGACTGCGACGACGTGACCATCACATCTGAATTCTATCATGCTGATTCCCGTCTACCGGAAAACATCTTTTCCCTCGCGTTTGCCAAGCTGGGCGTCACTCTGCACCGAGTTCTCGGGGGTCGAAATATACCCGCTGGCCCCGCCGGCCCGGGCGGCATCGGCTGCCGCCAAGCGTTTACCGAGTACGGGTATACGGGCAACTACGGTGCTGTGAAGCGGTGCGCGTTGAAACACTGCGGACTCAAGTGCTGCCGACGATCGTATATGGGTAGGCTAGGGGCGCATGCCGGAGGTCACATACGTGTCGCGGTTCCTTAGCAACGCGCCGTCTGCCCGTTTTTCAAGGGAGGTTGCATATGCACCGTAGACACATAGCGTACGGCATGGTTCTCGTTCTTCTTGTCGCCGCTGCTGGGCTATGTTGTTGGCCGATGGTAAGATGGTTCCATTGGCGGACCCATCCGACGCCGGAGAATCGGCAGCCTCGCCCGATGTTCCATGAGTGGCGGGACCACGATTGGGGACCCGGCTGGGGCATGATGGGCCCGTTTCGCGACAGTTCCGGCGCAACGGTGACCACCGATACGACCTTGAACATTCTCGTACTATTTGCGACTGGCGATCGGGACGATCAATCGGGTCCGGTCACCCTGCTTCCTGAGCGCGCGGTATTTCGCCTGCATAGGCCATACGAAACGACGATCGAGAAGACGGAAAATGTGCTGGTGTGGATCGGTCGAGATGCTAGGCATGACCTCCATCTTGCACCGGGCATCGCGATCGAAGTGCAAAGAGCGCTTGAGCAAGAAGAATTGGCAATGGGGCGAACGGAAGGTTTGTGTCGTACGGTCATGCGCCTGTATAGGGGAAACGACCGGAAACAACTGGAGGCGTTAGTGCGTAGGTACATTGAGTCGTTGGACGCTCCACTGAATGAGGCGACGACGCCCGACAGGTGACGGGGATGAGACAAGGGGAGCGACAGGGGCGCACCAGCCTTGCCTGGGCGGCCAGATGTCACCGGGGAACCTGAAACGGGCCAGGGATGGTCGGGTTAGAACGGGCCAGCTGTGCTCACGATGATGTACTCCTTTCGCCTCTTGCTCGGAAGCCCGTTCTTCTCGGGCACCTTGTCCAGGGTTCCTCGCAGCGGGGTTTCCGCTTTGCTCGCGAGGGGGGCTGTAATCCCGCGGCGAACCTCTCGGACGCCAGCATGTGCGGCAGCGACCCCAACCTGCCGACGATCAACCAGTCCGACCTGGGCGTGCTGCTGAGCTACTGGGGCCTCCAGGCCACGGGCACCATCCGCGCCAAGTTCACCTGGGACGCCGAGAACCGCCTGGTCGGCTGGGAGCCGCTGCTGTTTGTCAGCGGGGCGAAGAAGCTGGAGTTCCGCTACGATTACCTGGGCCGGCGGGTCGAGAAGAAGGTGTACACGTACAACGGCTCATCCTGGGACCTCAGCGAGACGCGCCGCTTCGTGTGGTATAATTGGTTGCTGCTGGAAGAGCTGGACGCGCTGAACGGGAACGCGATCGTGCGCAAATACACCTGGGGCCTGGACCTGGCGGGCCAGAGCGGCGAACCGAGCCGCGACCGTCAGGGAGCGGTTAGCCTCGAGTCCGCCGCCGGCATCGGCGGCCTGCTGGCGCTGCACGACCCGGACGACGACGGCGATCCGAACGACCCCAACGATATCGAGCGCAACTACGTCTACTTCTACGACGCCACCGGCAACGTCGGCCAGCTCGTCGCGTGGGCATCGGACTATGGTGGAGCCACCGGCTACGACTGGCACGCCGACCGACTCGTGGCGCGGTACGAGTACGACCCCTACGGCACCGTGATCGGTCCCGACACGGACGGCGACGGCGATTTCGACGACGATGACAACCCCGGCCCCTACGCCGTCGACAACCCCTTCCGCTTCAGCACCAAGTACTTCGACGACGAAACCGCCCTCGGCTACTGGGGCTACCGTTATTACAGCCCGGGCTTGGGTAGGTGGCTGAATCGCGACCCGATCGGCCAGCCGGCGGCGGTGCTCACCCGTCAGGTCGCGCCGAAGACAGCGTTCGTACCACGCGATCCGCCCGACGATAACCTGTACCGATTCGTCAGAAACGATCCGGTCTCGTGGATCGACCCGGATGGGATGGCCGCTCGACGCGGTGACTCGGCTTCGCAGCCATCCACGCAGCCCGAGGAGGACCCGGCAGGGCGCGGGAAGACGTGCGGCCTGAAGATCAAACGATCCGCTATCTGCACGCTCTTCCCCAAGCAGTCCTGTGATTTCGGCCATGAGTGGATTGAGGGGGGCGGTGGTCGCTGGGACTTTCCGAAGGACTACGCGGAGGACCCCTGCCACCAATGGGACCGCAACCACCCCGTCTGGGAGTGGAACGCGCACGTTAAACTGTTCGGCGGCAAGCTACCCAATGGAACATCATGCGCTCAGGCGACGTGCAGCCAGATCAGAGACTGCTTGCAGAAGCAGGAGCATGAGTGGCAAAGACTCTACGAAAGCGGCGAGAGACCCTATAGTTTCCTCTTTCACAGCTGCATCAACTTCGTCGATGCTGCGTTGAACAAGTGCTGCATGGTACGGGGCGTCTTGCCCACGCGTATGCCAAAACCATTCGAGGAAGCGCGGCTCTGCTGCGAAAGGTGCAAGGAGATGGAGGGACTCGGGTGCAACTAGCGCTTCAAGTGAGGGGCCCCCTTATGATCGGGCGTGTAGCGGGACTATGCCTCCTCGTTCCTCTGTTGGGATGCGCACCAGCGTGGCATACGGGGGAGGAACGCTTCAAAGTTTGGCATACCATCCGGCGCGCCGTGGTGTACAATGACAGTTTGTCAATCCAGGGTGTCATAAATCCCATCCTGGCGTTTACGGATTACGGCGTGAAGGTTAATGAAGTCACCGATGACACCGGGACGAGGTTGCCATTCCGAAGCTACCAGACGTTCTGGGCCAAGGAACTGTGCTTCGAACTGGAGTGTGCTGCACCGGGTCCCGCAGCGCGGACCGTGGATATCGATGTTGCATTCCTCACTCGCTCTGGTAAGCAAGTGGTGCGCAAGGAGCTGCCCGTGGTGCGGGGGGTCGAGCCTAGTTACGCGACGCAGCTTAGGGCCTGGACAGTGAGGAAGCCCGTCGAACGTTAGAGCCTGTCCCGATCAGCGGCTTGCCGACCGTCTTCCCTGCGAGAGCCGGTCATCACGGAGGCCGGGATTGTCAGCGGGCGGCCAAAATGGGCCAGGGGTGGGGAGGTGAAAACCGGAGTGGAATCGAGGGACATCATACTGATTTCTCGGTCTCTCGGGGGCGGGTGGCACTGACGGTGTGCCACCGCTCTTGAGCGGCGTATTGGGTGGCCGGTGTGCTGCTGAGGATCGTTGACCTACCAGGACGCGAACCTGATCGACGTGTACCTGCCCGGCGACGTTGATCGCGACGGCGACGTGGATCAGGCCGACCTGGGCGCCCTGCTGACGGCCTGGGGCAAGTGCCAGGGCGAGCAGGGCTACAACCCCAACGCCGACTTCAACGGCGACGGCTGTGTCAACCAGTCCGACTTCGGCATCCTGCTGGGCCGCTGGGGCACGACGAACACGAGTCTCCAGATCCGCTACACCTGGGACGCCGAGAATCGCCTCGTCGGCGTCGAGCCGGTCTTCCCCAGCAGCTCCGCCGACAAGAAGGTCGCGTTCACGTACGACTACCTCGGCCGGCGGGTCCGCAAGCAGATCTTCGATTGGGACCCGAACACCAACGGCATCCCCAACGCGTGCGACATCGCCTCCGGCACCAGCGATGACTATGACTTCAACGGCGTCCCGGACGAGTGCGACCCGGACTGCAACACCAACGGTGTCCCTGACGCCTGTGACCTTTGCGCCACGGGTAACTGCTCCAGTCATCCGCTCCCCGTTCAGGAACGCCGCCAATGCCCGCTCGGTCTTGCTGTAGCACTCGCGCCGACCCACGTGTCGCTGGCTACCAGCACGTCCTGTCCGTGACCAGACGCGAACATCCCCGTGATCGGGTCAAGCTCGCCGAGCCAGATGTCCAGGTCGTCCGTAAAATGCACGGCCAGTTGCCCGCCGGGGAGAAACTCGGGATCGTGGTATCGGAAACCGGGCGCGCCGATGGGGATGTCGTCGGGAACGAAGCCATCGTCAGCAGCCGAGGCCCGCTCGTGACCAGTCACCGCTACGGTGGCGCTGCGTGCGGCGAGAGCCGACAGGGTGGTGCGGATCATGGGACCGTCTCCGTGCGCGCACTTGCCACACGAAGCCGCCACTTACTCTGAGGTCGCCAAGGCGCGCTGGAAGCGGGAGAAGTCAGCCAGGTCGCCAGGGCGAGCGCGAGTGCCTCCTGGCGCTGAAGCGCCGTGGTCGACCACGTTACAGCGGTCTCGCTATCGGTGTCCTGAGGACCGATCGCGAAGTACCGTTCGTCCGGCGAAAGCGTGACCAGAACGTGCAGGGGCACTTCGAAGGCGAAGACGATGAGCGTCAAGTGTTTGTCGGCGATTTGCAGGGCAGGCATCGTCGCATCGATGCTGGAAGAACGGTACGCGCCGGGTGAGGGCTCCCGCCGATCGGGGCGAAAAAACTCCCTTGCAGGCCTATTGACACGCCGTCGAGACGGGCATAGCAGCGATAGTCCGGTCACGGCGGGCCGGGAACTGGTCATCTCGGCTCGAACCGGGAAGTGCGTCGTCCGACGCAACCATCGTTTTTGGCGCGGTCTGGATGGAGGTTCTTCTATAACAAGACCAACTGTTCACGGATTGCTCGGTCTGGCTCTGGCGTTTTCGCTGCTCACGCAGGTCAGTCGTGCTCAGGACGGCACGGTCAGCGCCGAAGCGAACATCGACCGGCTGGAAGCGCTGCTCGCCGCTCAGGAAGAGCAGATCGAGAGGCTGCAACAACAGGTCGCCGCGGCACGGTCGCAGGACGCCGATGCGGCGCGCACGGAAGCGATGAGGCAGCAGATCCGCGAAGTCCTGAGCGAGTCGGAGTTTCGCGAGAGCCTCATGCCATCGATGATGCAGGCCGGCTACGACAAGGGCTTCTTCATCAAGGGCAGCGACGACAAGTTCCTACTCAAGATCAACGGCCGCATCCAGTTCCGCTGGACGCACTACGCCACACGCCGCGACAACCGCTGGCAGGCCCCCCGCCTCCAGCGCAACGACCGCACCGGCTTCGACGCCATGCGCATCTGGCTGACGTTCAAGGGTCACGCCTACTCGCCGGATCTGACGTACCTCATCCGGCTGCGCTCCGACGAGGGGAGCCGGGTACGACACCCGTCTGCGCGACGCGTACATCAACTATCGCTTTGACGACGCGTTCCAGTTCAAGGTGGGCATGTTCAAGATCGCGGCGTTGCAGCAGAGAGCCACGTCCAACACCGAGCTCCAATTCGTGTCCCGGTCGATGACCCACGCAGTCTTCGACCTTTCCCGCGGTCTCGGCGTGCGGTTCTGGGGTAAGCTGTTTGAGAAGCGGCTCGAGTACTTCGTTGACGTGCTGAATTCCCTCAACGGCACCGGCCGTACTATCACCGAGGACCCGGCGGAGATGGACAACAACCCGGCCCTGGCGTTCCGCCTGGTGTGGCACGCGCTGGGCGACAACCCCGGCAAGGACCTCAAGGGGGAAGCGGATCTGGAGTTCCACGAATCCCCGGCGCTGGACTTCGCCTTCCACTACGCCTTCAACGAGGACGAGGGCGACCGGCGAACGACGCGGATCCCCTACCCGCTGCCGCGGCGGATCGCCAACCTCGGCGGGTTCGGCCTGACCAACACCAACGGGTGTCAGATCAACCAGTTCGGCCTGGCGTCGGCGTTCAAATGGCGGGGTTTCTCGGCCCGCGGCGAGTACATTCTGCGGCTGGTCGACCCGCGTCGGGCGGGCCGAGTGCCGTTCACGAACTGGTGGCTCTTCACCAACCAGGGCGATACGACCGTGCAGCACGGGGCTTACGTGCAGGCCGGCTGTTTCCTGCCGATTCCCGGGCTGGAAAAGAAGCTCGAGGCCGTAGCCCGCGTCGGCGGAATATCAACCCTGGCCAACGGGCAGGAGGGCACGTGGGAGTACGCCGGCGGCCTGAACTACTACATCGAAGGCAACCAGGTCAAGTTGCAGGCCGATGTGACCAAGGTCACCGAGGTGCCCATCACCAGCAGCACCGGCAGCCTGGCCAACGTCAACGACGACGCCCTGATCTTCCGCGTGCAGTTGCAGGTGGCGTTCTAAATCACCGTGCGCGATTCGGCGGCGCGGACGATCCTGCTGGGCTGGCAGCGTTACAAGAACCACCCCGATCGGCGGATTCGGGCGCGCTTCGCCTGGGAAGCCCGAGACCTGGCGGCGACCTACGCCGGCGCGCTCTGGGCGGCCCGGCACTGGTTCCGCCGCGACCGCACGCTGTCGGCGAAGGTCGCGCGGGTTCTGAAGGACATTCACTGCGGGTTCGGGCTGAAATCGCGCCTGGCAGCGCCGCTGGTGGGCCGCTACGTGCGGTTCATGATGGCGCGCGAGGACCGCCGTCTCCGCCGCGGCTGGACCTACGAGCCGCCGACGTTTTGCGAAGCCAATCAGATCGTTGCGGCAGGAAGCACCGGTTGATATCACTGAGGCCGGCGCGGAAGTCGGTGGCGATCGGAACCGTAGCGGCCGGGCTCCGTCCCGGCCGTAGAACGTGGAATGAGCGCCCCCGCGCGACAACGTCCGGGACAGAGCCCGGACGCTACAGCGCGAACCGTCAGGCCAATGCGGCGTTTGCCGCGGATGGATAAGAAGACAAGGTGATGACGCGCCGAGAGAGGTGCCCCAACCTCAACCACCGGCGGCTGGTGCGAGTCCCGATGTACATCGGGGCCCCGGCCGTCTTGTGTGGCACCGGCTCACGACCTGCCAGAGGATGATTGGCCAGAGTGAGCCTCGACAGCTTCGAGCGAACAACATGGAATCGTCAGGTCGTTTCACTGAGCGCCAACAGTGATCATGCGTTGTTCGGCCCGCTTGAGAATGTCATCGAATGTCAGGATGTCCGCGTCGTAGATCGCCTTTCTGGCAGTCAGGAGTTCCTCTGTGTCTGTTTGTGCTGACCGACCGATGATTACAGCAAGCTTCGGTCTGAACACACGGATACCTGTCGCTGACTGGAAGGCCCCACGCTGACGCGCATTGTCAAAATACGTTGCATAGGCGTGTAATTGATAAACGGCTTGCAGGACGCTCGCAGAGAATCCGCGGCGATCCCTGCGGCCCACAATAAGCCGCTCGTTCGGCTTCTTAAGTTCAATGATGTCCGAATAGCCAGTGGTGACACTCTCAGCAAAAAAGTCTGGTATTAGGCTTCCTTCGGGTCTCTCCAGCACGACTTTGCTGTGAAGTGTGCGGTACTGATCGCCGAGGAGCAGCTCCGGATGACGTTCGACAAACAGGTGGATCTCTTCTTCCGATACGGATTGCGAATTGACCAGGTCCTCAAACGCTAGCAACGTATCTTGCTGGACAAACGGCCAGGGTGTTACCAGCTGGACTTTGACCGCAGTGGGCGCGAGCCGTCTTTCCTCATACCTAAAACCATCCAGAAGGCTGAACGAGTCAACGTGAATACGGCCATGATCAATCCTCAGCACAAGGCGCTGTGCTTCGGCGAAAGGCTCCAACAGACGATATCGGTTGATTTCAGACGCGACCTTCTCTTCGTCGAGTTTGTGGGCTTCGAATACGGCGGCTGTGAGTGGAAGTTGTGAACACGCGCGAATCAAATCAAAGGACTCGACAATCCCGCGACGTTGGCTCCCTGGCTCGGCACACGCGAGACTAACGATCGTTTCCGAAGGGGAACCCAGCAGGCCCGGTTGCTCAAGCAACGCGGGGTCGATTTCACCTTCCCCAACGCCCTCGTAGCTCCGATCTCGCAAGGGCCTGACGTACGGATCGTCCTCGTCTGGAGACGATTGACTGTCGACACCGCGTCGGCGAAGTTCGGACCGCAACGCTTCTTCTGAGCACATATCGAGTTCGGTCTCGATTTCTTCGTCGTTGTGCCCGAAATCCAATCGATACTTGTCTGCAAGCAACGCGAGAAGCGAGTTCGTCTTCCGCAAGCCCCAGGAGACGTATGTGTCGTCGAGGTTCGCAGCGCTTCGAGCAAGAGCGAGTGCCAGCGCCATCGACTCGCGCGCTTTGTGAGACAGCGTGAGCCCGCGCTCAGCAAAAAGCGCCGTTGCCTCATCAAGGGAAGTGGAGTCCCGCGACGACATCGCCGCTACCCTCAAGGCCTACTTCACCACCGTGGCGCTGACCAGTTCGCCCCAGGGGCCGGTCTCGCCGCGGGTGCTGACCCAGCGGGCCTGGTAGTAGACCGTCTGGCCGCCCTGGCTCATCTGATAGTCGAGCGTCATCCGCGCCCGCGTGAACTCGTTGACGAACTCCAGCTCCGACTCATTCACCGGGGCCGGGT
>JAUWWQ010000041.1 GCA_030616775.1 Planctomycetota bacterium | reverse complement strand
GATGGATCGGGCATTCGTGTTGCATGTGTGTGTAGCCGCAGAAGCATTGCCAGTAGGGATTCTCGACCCAGCGGGCCACCACCGACTCGTCCGACTCGTCGAAGGCGTACTTGAGGTAGTGCAAACCAACCATCAGCCGGACAGCCTTGGCCGGGGCGCCGAAGTCGGGGCAGTAAGTGTCCACGAATGCAGCTTCCATACCCGACCAGTCGATCTTGTTGGCCAGCAAGATCAACTCGTGCTTGGGATCGAGTATATGATCGAAGTGGGCTTGGAACAGTTCAAACGCGTCGCGAGGCTGGGGTTTGGGCTTCATAGGGCCTCCATGCCGCTTCCAAAATTGCAAGGTTTCCGTGCCAATCAGCCAGAAACCTTGCAATTTCCACGCCACGACAACGACCAAAAACACTACGAATCAAGACGAATTGTGCTTCTTCAGGGACGACCAAGTAGCAACCACGCTACTGACAGGGACATTGGGGTTGTGCGGAAGACTGTGACGCGTAGCGCGGCGTCCGCGACCATCCAAATGGCGACGACGATACTGAGATATAGGAGATGGTGCGATTCGTAGTTGGATGAAGCGATGATCGCGCGCGGCAATGGCGCGCTGTCTCGGCGCCCGTTTCGGACGTGTTAATGAAATCGCCGGGTTGTGATGACGCAGCGGGCATGCCCGGTCATTGTATAGCCATCGCTGACCAGAGGAACCGGCGGCGAAGGAGGCAGAACTGCGCGGGTTGAAGCCCGCGACTCGGTAGTGGAGCAACCGACATCTTTACGGCAAACCTGGTATGAGGCGCCGCCCCTTCTGAAAGTCCACATTATAGGCTAAGGTGGTCTTGCACCGTGCAGTGGTGAACCACAAATGCCTGGAAGCGAAAACACTGAGTTAACCTTACAACGGCGCGCACAGCGCAGGGCCGAGGTCGGCAACGTGATCGCCATGTCGATCCCGGTGGTGATTACGACCAGCTCGCGCGCTTTCATGGATATCGTGGACTACCTGATGATCTCCCGGTTGGGGCTCGACGAGGCCCAGGCGGCGATCATTCCTGCGCAGATCATCATGTGGTCGTACATCATCTTGGGACTGGGCATCGCATCGATGGTCAACACGTTCGCTTCTCAATCACTGGGACGAAAGCAGTACCGCGACTGCAGCTCCTACGCCTGGCAATCGCTGTACGTGGCTGTTGCCTTCGGCCTGGTGGCACTGGCCCTGCGGCCGAACCTTCCCGCTCTGGTGGCCTGGATCGGTCACGATCCGAAGGTGCAGTCCCTGGAACTGGCTTATACCCAGGTCGCATTGCTGACGGTGGGGCCCACGATCACCGCGTACGGTTTCGGGTGGTTTTTTGTCGGCGTTCATCGACCTCGGGTGACCATGTGGACGGCGATCGAGGCCAACGTAGTCAACATCGCCGTCAGTTTCGTGCTGATCTTCGGGCATCTGGGTTTCGAACCGATGGGTATCGCGGGTGCCGCCTGGGGGACACTGGCTGCGGTCAGCTATCGAACGATCCGGTTGGGATTGACCCTGGTCGCTCCCTCGGCTGACCAAACATTCCATTCACGAAGCACCTGGCGGCCGTCCTGGCGTTATATGAAGAGTCTGTTGCGCATCGGTCTGCCGTGCAGTTTTCAATGGTTGTGCGATGTTGTCGTGTGGGCGATCTTCGTCAACGTACTTGTGGGCACCAAGTTCGGGACCATACATTTGATAGCAACGAACACGGCCTGGCAGTATATGCGGCTGGCCTTCTTGCCGACGATTGGCGTGGGGCAGGCGCTGACCGCGCTTGTGGGTAAGTCGATCGGTGCCGACGACCCCGCCCGGGCCATACGTGAGGCGCGCATCGCGGCCTTGATCACGCTGGTTTACATGGGCTCCCTTTCAGTGCTCTACTGGCTCAAAGGTCCCGAATTGATCCGTCTGTTCAACGCCGACCCCAAGGTCGTAGAGATCGGCACGACCATCATGATGTGTGCGGCCGTATTCCAGTTGTTCGACGCGATCGGTATCACGTATAGTGCGGCGCTGCGCGGTGCGGGTGACACGTTCGTGCCTTCGGTGTTTTTTATCGTCAGCAACTGGGTCATCATCGTGGGCTGCGGTTGGCTGGTCGCGACACACTATCCGCACCTGGGCAGCCTGGGACCGTGGCTTGCGGCGTCGGGTCTGATCGTGATCACCGGCGTTTTTCTGTGGTGGCGGTGGCGCAGTCGGGCCTGGATGAAGATTGACCTGTTCCGGGTCGCGATTGATGACGGCGAAATAGTCAAGGACGATTCTAAGGAAGGAAGCGCGGCCATATCCTCCCAGACGTAAGATCAAAGTGTCGTGGCGGCATCTTTCGGCTGCACTTGCGTCAGCGGACCTGGGTTGCCATGATGCGAGCTGATCGAGTCGCAGGCTCCGCTGACCGAGCCGCAGGCTTTAGCCTGCACGGAGACACCATGCCGGTAGAGACCGGCGGCTCATTCAACGTGGAATTCGTTTCTCTGCTTAAGTGTCGAGGCGATGTCGCAAGCACCGATACGATTGGGTATGTTGATCTCCGGTGGCGGCCGGACTTTGGTCAACCTGCAAGAGCACATCGCCGCCGGTACGCTGAACGCAAGCATCGAAATTGTCGTCAGCTCGCGCGGCGACGTGAAAGGCGTGGAACGATCGCGGGAGCTGCGGCTGCCAACAATCGTCATTGAACGAAGAAGCCTTTCACCGGCGACGTTTCAGCATGCAATCACCGATGCCGTAGCCGGTGTCGATCTGGTGTTGATGGGCGGTTTCTTGTCCCTGTGGCGGATACCTGACGAGTTCTACGGGAGGGTGATGAACATTCACCCTGCGCTACTGCCGGAGTTCGGTGGCCGGGGAATGTACGGTGAGCGTGTGCACGAGGCGGTCCTTGCAGCCGGTAAGACGGTCAGCGGGTGTAGCGTGCATTTCTGTGATAACGAATACGATCACGGCCCGATCATATTACAGCGGAAGGTACCGGTGCTGCCGGATGATACGCCGGATACGCTGGCGGCCCGCGTCTTCGAGCAGGAGTGCATCGCCTATCCCCAGGCCGTCCGGCTCTTTGCTGAAGGACGGATCAGGCTGGAGGGAGACAGCGTGACAATTGTCTAGGATGCTGAATTCCGCACATAGGGTGCTAAGGTGCCGTCGGCGAGGCCCCAGCACTGGGTCCGGCGCAGCTGATGCTGATGATTTTGCAGTTACGCCGCGCCGCGGGGCATCCCTATTGGCGTTGTTCCGATAAGCTGTGTCGGTTATGGAAGGAGTGGGCCTGGCGAGCCGGGGTCTCAGCTTTCGGAAATGATTGCCTGTGAGCGCGCGGGCTTGTGGATTCGTCGGTCCTTTCCTACGATTGACCTGATGGGAGTACCTGGTGCATGCTTGCGTAGGACTTGGGTCCCAAGTACGCATGCCTAGAATAACGGTGATATGATGGATTCCTACAAATTCACGGATGGGATGATCGTTCGTTGGATTCAAAAGATCGGTGCTGACATTCGCCCACCGATTCAAATCGAACTTGATAGGGTCCATTTTCAGAACTTCTCGAACTGGGCCCAAGACCATCATCCACAGCTCTTCGACCGGATGGTCGTTGGGAAGCAACGTTTCGAAATGCTCAAGACTCTTGAGTACCCAGGTAAGCCGACCGCAGATGTGGTGACATATACGATGACCGAACGCGGCCCGGTCATTGTTGTGCCACGGCGAATCAGCGAGATCAATCTCGAGCCCGATCTTCCCGAGATTAATGATGTGTTCGTTGACTGCATGGAGTATTTCTTGGAGGTGTTTAAGGGGCGCCGGGTGATCAGAGTCGGGAAAGTAAACGAGTACGTTTTCGAATGTGGAAACACCAAATCTCTGGAGCTTGTTGCCAAGCGTTTCTCACGAATTGAGGTTCCCGATCAAGGTGAGATTAGCATCCGGTTCAACCTTCCCGACGAAAGTCACAACCACATCTTCACGATCGAACCTGTCGAGCAGAAGCGGGTTCAAGCGGGTCAACCCATGGACCACATAAGCTTCGGCGTGAAGTTGGTTGTCGACGTCAACAACCGTGATGTAAAGCAAGAATTGGCGAAGACGGATTGGCTGACGATCCTAGGTTTGGCTGACGATTACAACCGTAAGGGCGTCTTCGACGTCCTGAATCGCTAGGGGAAGGAGCTTCTCTGATGGTCGAAACCCTGACAACGCCCCCGAGTCCGACGTCGTCGCTGGACTCACCGGACCGGGGCATATTCAGTTGGCTCGACTCCGACGAACGCCTACCCACCGACACGGTTGGCGGTGACTACGCCTTGCCACCAGAGACACAGGACGCCGACGATGAACTGCGTGCGTGGGTCAAGGGTGCTCGTCGGTCGGTAGCACGGTGGGCCAGAGAGAATCCGTACTAATGCCGCTCCGCCCTGGTGAGATCTACTTGGCTTATCTTGAGGAGATCGAACCGGGGCAGGAGGTCCGACACCACCGCGTCGTCGTAGTATCCCGTGAGGAGTTCAATCGGGGTGGATATGTAGTCGTAGTCCCAATCACGTCCAGCAGACTCGAGACGCGGCAACATTTACGGAACTGTGTTTCGTTTCGCGCAGGACAGTTCGGGTTTGAGAAGGACTGCGTTGCCCAGGCAGAGGCGATCACGATACGGGAGCAGTTGGACCTTGATCTAGACACCGGCGTGATCGACACACTTGACGGAGAATCCATGCGTAACGTGATACGCGCCATCGGATACGTCATCTCGGCTGATTGTGAGCCTGTCGAACCTGTGCAATTCCCACATTAGCTGAACCGGCGGGGCATTTCACCGGCGTCGAGACGGCGGAAATACGCCCTGGCGGCACGCAAGACCACAGGGGATAGTATCAATACCGCCGGCAGGTTACAGAGCACCATGAGGCCCGTCGTGGCATCGGAGAAATCATAAACGGTCTGGAACTTGGGCAGCACCATCCCCAAGAACACGAAAATCACAAACAGGAACTTGTACGGTAAAATGGCCTGAGGTCCCAGCAGATACTCCGCTCCTTTCTCGCCGTAATAGCTCCAACTGATCATGGTGCTGAATCCGAAAAGGCACACGGCGAGTGTCACCATGTACTTCCCGAATCCCTTCATTGTGGTGTCGAACGCGAACCCGGTCAGCTCCGCCCCATCCAGGTCCAGGTGGACATGCTGCCCCACGGCGACCCGCTCACGGTCGAATTCGGCGAGTTCCGACAGATCGACCGACACTCTCTTGAGCGCTTCCCATCCTTCGCCATCCCCCCTGTCGATCGAGGTAATGGGTGCCGAGACAAACTCGAGCTCCTGATCTCGCTGGCGCAGGACATGAATCGCGAGGTTCTTGGAGTCGACCACCATGCGCTCCAGGTAGAGTCCTTCCATGTTGGGCGGCAAAGTGTCGCCGGTTTGCACCACGGCCCTGTCTCCCTCGATCGATGCAATCGTGCCGACCGGCGGGCGTTCCCACGCCCCGCTCATCAGCAACACCATAGCGCTCATCGTGCAAATGACGATGGTGTCGACGAACGGCCCAATCCCCGCGACGACGCCTTCGCGGATCGGCTCTTCCGTTCGGGCAGCGGCGTGGGCCATCGCGGCAGATCCCTCACCGGCTTCGTTCGAGAAGCACGCCCGCCGAAGACCATGCTTGAAGGCAAGCCAGACCACGACACCCGCGCAGGCTCCGCTCTCCGCTACGGGTGTGAAGGCCGAGTTGACGATCAGGGCAAGATACTTGGGGATCTCGTCGGCATGTAAGACGATGACGTAAAGAGCGCCAAGTACGTACACCACACACATGAACGGTACCAGCCGGGATGCCACCACACCGATTCGCTTGATCCCTCCGATGATGACCAGGGCCACGAGCCCCGACACGAGGGTAGCCGCGATGTAATTGGGAACCGCGAACTGCTTGTGCAATTGGTCGGAGACGTTCCAACCCTGGAACATGTTGCCGCCACCGAAGGAATTGAGCATCGTTGCAACCGCGAAGCACACCGCAAGGATCTTGAACAGGACCCACGCGGGGTTGCCGCGAAGGCGTAAGGGCTCGACCAGGGCCTTCTGCATATACCACATCGGTCCACCGCGGACTTCACCGCGGGCTCTGGGTTGTGTACCCGGTTCGGGCGGCGGCTCACCACGATATTCGAGCGTGCGCTGCTCGGCGTCGGCTTCCATCAGTGCGGGCGCGCTGGGGTCGGGCACGTCGCGTACGTCGCGGAACATGACGGCCAGCGAGCATTCCATGAACTTCAGGGCCATGCCGAAGACACCGATGATCCACATCCAGAAGATCGCCCCCGGCCCGCCGACCGAGATCGCCACTGCGACGCCGGCGATGTTTCCCAGGCCGATCGTCGCTGAAAGGGCCGCGCATAACGCCTGGAAGTGGCTGATGTGCCCGGTGTCTTCCGGCCTGTCGTAGTGGCCGCGGATGCAGGCGTAGCCGTGGGTCATAATCCGCCACTGGACAAACTTGGCGAAGACGGAAAAGACCAGCCCGCATCCAAGCAAAAGGAAGAAGAGAGGGACCGACCAGACCCAGTCCACCATTGTCGCGCTTAACCATTCCAGATTAGGCATAGCATCTCCACTCGCTGTAAGGGTACGAGAACATACGGGAACTCCATGGATCGATCAACCATTGCCGGTTGCACGGTCGTTCGTGTAGAATCACGCCCATGTTGGATTGGCGCGGTGCTTGCCCGGGTCGTGCGTTTGCTGGATGAAGATCCCGGCCGAAGGCCAAGAATAGTCGGTGCGGTTCGGTAATCCTGCGCAGGTAGCAGGACAGGAACATTCGAGTAGAGATCGATGAGCACATCACCCCAACCGGATCTGGCGGTGAAGGAAAAATGGGGCTCGAAAATCGGGGTGGTGCTGGCAGTGGCGGGCTCCGCCGTCGGATTGGGCAACTTTCTGCGTTTCCCCGGGCAGGCGGCCAACAACGGCGGAGGCGCCTTCATGATCCCCTATATCATCAGCTTCGTGCTGCTGGGGATTCCGATTGCCTGGTGCGAGTGGACGATGGGTCGGCTTGGCGGGCGGTTCGGGCAGAACAGCGCCCCGGGGATCATGTTCGCCCTTTGGCGGCGATGGCCTGCCAAGGTCCTTGGTGCGATGACGCTGCTCATCCCCGTGGTCATCTACATGTACTACGTTCTGCTGGAAGCGTGGTGTCTGGATTACTGCATCGAGTTCGCCAAAGGCGGCTTTGCGGAAATGTACGCGAAGATCACCACTGCTTCGAGTGACCACACCGCCGAGGTGCAAGCCGTCGTTGAGGCGACCGACGCCCATTGGGAAACGACTTCGGGTGGATCCGAACACGGGATCCTGTTGCGCGAGGGCGGGCGGACGATCTGGCTGGTGTCGATCTGCTTCCTGGTAAACTTCTACATCATATATCACGGCGTCACTCGGGGAATCGAGGTTTTCTGCAAATGGGCAATGCCCCTGCTGGTCCTGTGCGCCGTGATCATCCTGCTTCGCGTGCTGACGCTGCCGAACATCTCGTCGGGACTGGGGTTCATGTGGAATCCCCAGTGGGAGCAACTGAAGAATCCGCAGGTTTGGCTGGCGGCGGCGGGGCAAATCTTCTTCAGCCTCAGCGTCGGGTTCGGCCTCATCCTGTGCTACTCGAGCTATCTCCGCAGCAACGACGACGTGGTGCTCACCTCGCTGAGCGCCTCGAGCGCCAACGAATTCTGCGAGGTCATATTGGCCGGGTTGATCGTCGTGCCGACCGCGTTCCTTTTCCTGGGCGCCGAAAATGCCACCAAAGGCTTGTTCGGGCTGGGATTTGTCACCATACCGGCCATCATGCACTTCATGCCCCTGGGGAACTTTTTTGGGGCCATGTGGTTCGGCCTTCTGTTTCTGGCGGCCGTGACCAGCTCGCTGAGCATGTTGCAGCCGGCGATTGCATTTTTGGAGGATGCTTTCGCTCTACCGCGCCGGGCTAGTATCGCCATCCTGGGCATTATTACGGCCGGTGGGGCGACGTTGACCATGTACTTCAGCAAGAATACGCTCGCCCTGGATCACACCGATTTCTGGTGCAACCTGATGATGATTATTGCGGCGACGTTCCAGGTCCTCATCTTCGGATGGGTCATCGGGGCTGCACGCGGCGTCAAGGAGATGAACCGCGGCGCCGATCTGCACGTACCCCGCGTTGTCGCATTCGTCATACGCTTCATTACACCGACGTTTCTGATCGTGATTCTGGTGATGTGGGGCTACCACAATTTGCCGGATTACATTCGCGGTATGAATCCCGCCAGGCAGGGTATCGTCGCTGAACGGGCGGTTTACGCCCAGGCCATCGAGGACAACTTCACCGACACCGGTTTGGATGCCGAAGTGCTGGCATCAAAAGTGGAAGAGTTGCTCGGTCCCGAAGAGGACCAGCCCGTTAACGTTGCCGAGCTGCCGGCGTGGCTGCAGCAACATCAGGAGACCGCCGAAGAGGACCGACGCGCCGCGGCGGCTGACGCCAACATCGCCAGATTCGTCTTCATGGGAATTATCGGGTTCTACATCATGCTGGTGGTCTTGAGTGACATCGCCTGTCGCAACCGCATCGGCCGGATGATCGACCAATGGGAGGACTCCGGTGCTGGATGGGAGACTTCGCCGTGAACGGATTGTTAGCGATGCTTGCACAGGCCGCAACCGACGACGTCGGGCTTACCGTCGGAGGAACTGTTGTTATGACGTGCAGCATCGTGCTGGTGCTCGGCTTGCTGATCTTCTGTATGACCCGGATTCTTCGCGAGAAGCGTCCCACGGAGCATCACCACGCCCCGCTGGACATCGACACCCACGACCGCGAGGCGTAGAAGCGCTGTCGCTAGGTGCCATGGCCAAGCGCAGCGCGGTGCTTCCGGTCGCGCGCCATTAACACCAGAACCCGCTGTCATCAAGAAGTCTTGCTACGTGGCTCGGTCATCTTCTTTAGAGTTCTGACGATATCGTGCAACCGGCGGTCGATCTGTACAAAGCCAATAAACACCAGTACGTAGAATGCCACGGTGACGTTGTCCATCATTTTCTGCTCCTTGTTCAACGGCCGTATCGTGAACAGATAAACGGCGGGCGTAAGCGCCCGGCATCCCGCAATCAATGAGCTAAATAACCTGGTTCTCCGCCGAGATCAACTCTGCTACAGTCAGGAGCACCGCTGCAAACTCGGTCCGACGAAAAAGGCTTGGCGCTGTAGAATGAGTCGGGTAGGATCATCATGTCCACCGGAGACGGACGGGACAGGTGACTCCTCTTCCACGAAGATGAGGCGCGGTTCTCGCTCAAGAGGAGTCAGGCAGGCTGGATTGCCCTTTCCGAGGCGTCTTACTTAGGAGAACGGCTATGAGTGACAGCGTCTACAAGGTTATCGAGCTGGTAGGGACAAGTGAGGCTTCCTGGGAGGAAGCCGCCAAAAATGCCATAGCGGTTGCCGGCAAGAGTCTAAAGAACTTGAGGGTCGCAGAGATCAACAAGCTGGACATGAAGGTTGAAGACGGGAAAGTCGTCGGATACCGCGCCAGGGTGGGTCTGTCCTTCAAGTATGAATCCGGCGATTAGCCACCGAAGGACGATAAGCATGCAGGGCCGGCTTTGCCTGTCGAGTGATCGTGGCGGGCAGTGCCGGCCCTATATGTCAAAATCTCACCCTGAACAGCGGTTTAAGCAGCAGGGCGGCGCCCATGGAGATCACGAAAAAGTACAGCACCCACCAGTTCGCGCCGTAGATCCACGAGTCAACACCGGGATAGACAATCTCGATCGACCGAACCGGACCGCTGCCGGGCAGACGTCGTTCAGCAGGATGGAAAAGCTGACCGGTCCAATTAGGGCCGACTCGGGCGGCGCTGACACGCTGAAAGTCCGTCCCGACGACCAACTCCTTTTCGATCACTTGACCGGCTGTGTTAAACCGCAACGTGTGACGTCCCGGCTCGCCGCCGCGGATCCGCCAGACCAGTTCCCCGCCGCCGGGCACTGCGCCGACCTCGGTCACCACGCCTGCATTAGGTTCGAGTTGAACCTGGATGGGGTTGCCAGCGTCCTGGGCCAGCCTCATCCGGATCAGCGTCTGTTCGCCAGGGTGCAGGGGTCGCCACTGATGGCGAATACCCATCTGAGTGAGGCAAAGCAGCATCGGCACCAACATTACCAGCACTGGGGTCAGTATATACCGTTGCAGCCGCAGAACCGCCCACAACAACCGCCCCTGTGCCTGGAACGTGACGCGAAGTTCATCCTTGTATAGCTTCAGTGCCAACAGGTTGGCTTTGATATCGTCTTTGGCCCTGCCGATGGCCGCCTGATTGGACACGTATCGAAAGGCCACCAGCATCACGATGCCCATCAGCGCAGAAAGGATGGTCAAGCCCAACCAGACGGGCAGCAGATCAAGAACAGCGTACACTGCGTCGCCGATCGTGGTGCAAATCGGGTTCAGCAGGGCAAGGACCGGCGACAGCACTGGATTAAGAACTGTATCCAGCGCGGAGAAAATCCCGACCAAGAGGCTCTTGACCAGCCCCCACAGCCAAAGGACGGCGTTTGCCCCGTTTATCAGCAGCCAGTTGACGGCTTCCATAGCAGATCGACCTTGCAGATCTCTACCAGCGTAATCAGCCCGGCGCCGCTACTACTACTCCAGGTATCCGAGTCCCCGCAGTCGTTCGGTCACCTCCTCATCGGACCCAGCCGCCTCCAGAACCGAGAGCTCCTTCTCGAGGGCGTGAACGATGAACTCCTCCGGCGAGGTATAGCCGGCCAGTTCGGAAACCTTCTTGATCCGGTCGTACAGGTACGAATCGATCTTGATCTTGGCCACAGGCAATACTCCTCTTAGCCGGCGCCGGCCGTCACCGCGGATGTAAACAGACTTCCTCCGGTCATCGTTCCCGGCGGCTCGACGCCGAACTCCTGCAAAATGGTCGGGGCCAGGTCGACAAGCGAAGGATTCTGACGCAGTATCGCCCGGTTGCTAAAAATAACACCTGGAAGCTGGCTGGTAGCCATGCAGTGGTCCGCGCTCCATGCGGAGTCGTTGTCACTGAGCACTTCCTTGGACAGATCGCCGAGTGTCGTCGCCCATGACGCCCGGTACCCACGATGATAGCCTACGATCAAGTCCGGTGCCTTGAACACGTTGGGACCGGAGTAGGCCTGATCGGCGCGATCCACCTGCACGATCACCGGCCGGCCGTCGGCCGGATCGCGCACCGCAAGGAGCTTCTCTCTTATCTCGTTGAGCAGGGCATCGCGCTCACCGGAGCGGACAATCCCCTCGCGCTCCCGGCCCGCAAGGTTTAGATACAGCCCATTCAGTCCCATTCCGTACGCCTTCGTCCTGCTCCAGTCCACGAGCCGTCCTCGCCGCGGATCCAGAAGCGACTTGGCGTTGGGCGGATTGAGATAACCGTTGTCGCGCAGCCAGGTATTTAGATTAAACTGCCGGCGAAAGTTGCAGAAGCCGTGATCGGACAGAACCAGGATGGTGGCTTCATCACCATATTGCCGAGCGATGTTTCCGACAGTATTGTCCATCTTCTTGTAGAGATCGCTGATCACATTGGCGTATTTCTTGGCATCGTCGGCCGACCGCACAGGGTGCTTCTCATCAGAGTCCCACCAGAACATGTGAGCTTGCAGGTCGGTACTCGAAAAATAGAAGAACAGTACTCCATCGTCGTAGTGTTCCAGTGCATAGTCGAGCAGGTTAAGGCGCTCTTTGAGCACATAATCGGCCTGCTGACGGAACTCCTCATCAGTGAATATTCTGTTGGCAAGGGCTTTGTGATCCTCTTGAAAGCCGGTCGTATAGAACAAGCCGAGTTTGTCCGATAGGCGGGTGATGAAGTTAGCCGGTTCAGTTATCTTCTGCCCACCGGGATCGGAGGGGTCGATGTTGATCGGAGTCACATAAAGAGTGAGATCAGGATGAACCTCCTGCAAATAGAATCGACAAATGCCACTCACACTCTCGTTTGGCAGGAACGGCGGCATTTGAAGTTCAAAATCGACTTTGCACCAGTCGCTCCATTCACCTTCCTTAAGCACGACCGTTTGATCCTGGAATTCAATTCGCGCAGTGGGTTCGCTGGGGTGACGGTAAATTATAAACTCCACTGTAGTGGCGGTCGGCTTTTGTAAATATATATTGTCCGGCCCAATCAGTTTGGCCTTGGCCACATTGTTCCTAAATACGAGCGGCTTGCGCAGGCCGCCTGCCTCATTCCTGTCCACAATGGTTTTTTCGGAGAAGTGCTGGTAAGTACCGTAGGAACCCAGAAGGTCCGGCACGCCCAGCCCGCTCAGACAACAAACATGTCCGTAACGCGATGGACTGGGTGGGTAATTGGAGGGTATGTCGTAGAACCATGCAGGTATGCCAGCCTCATCAAGATAATCCCAGAATGGTGTTCCCTCCCGTCGAAGGACGGTTTCTGCGGGTTGATGATTAAACGGCCAGAACGCCAGAGGGATCTTGTGTTCGCCGACCTCCCAGCCGTCGAGTGCAGGGATCGTCTCCGCCGCGGCGTAGTAAGGGGCACATTGCCTCTCCGGGTTGCGATGAATGAAATCGAAGATACCGTGTACGCCGGGACCCGCCCCGGTGATGAAGTTGGCCCACGCCACGGGGCTTTGCGGCGGGATACTGCTGCCCAGGCGGTGGTACCCACCGGCGTCACGCATTCTGGCAAAGTTACCCAGTTCGCCCGCAGCCATCAGCTTTTCGCATAAACGTGGGTCCATCCCGTCTATACCGATGATAATTACCTTCTTCCCATTGGCCGCCGACCTGCCACCCTTTCCCGGTCTTGTGGCGACTCCCCTGCAGCCGCCGTAGAGGTAGAGTGCCGATGAGACTCCGGAAGCACCGGCCACACGAATGAATTTCCTCCTGGTGATTCCGTCGTTGCCTTCTGACATGCCCCCTACACTCCCACCGCCTCGCGGTTCTCCGTGCTCGACGTGTCCGTCTGTTCACGCAGACCGTCTCCGGTTGACGGAAACGATCCGTCCGCATCAGCTACCGCCAGCGCCTTTCCATCCATATGTGACGGAACTTCAACCCCGAACATGGCGAGTGCCGTGGGGCCCAGATCCATAAGCCTCGGTTTTGCAGTCTTGATCTTGCGGTTGCAGAACAGAACCCCGGGTACCAACTTGGGATCGATGCAGTGATCACCGCTCCAGGCCTTGGTGTTGTCGTGAAAGAGTTCATCGGTGGGTTGACCAATCGCCGCTTCCCAGGATGCGCGATAACCGGTGTTATACCCGATGATAATGTCCGGAGCCTCCGTCTTGTACGGTCCGTGATAAGTCCTGTGGGCGTTGAAGGCCCGGCTGATGGCCAGGGTCCCCGTCTCTTCGTCGCGCAACCCGGTCAGCTTTTCACAAAGCTCGTCGCGGAGCCCGTCGGCATCTTTCGGATCTACGATCCCCTCAGCCTCACGGCCCTGGACGTTAAGCCAGATACCGGCAAGGCCAAGACAATACGCCTTGGTCTGCGACCAGTCGACCCCCACCAGATACTTCTTGCCCCGTCCGTCCGGCTTGAGCTTGAGGTAGCCATTTTGCTCCAGCCAGAAGTTCAGGTCGATCCCTCGGCGGAATGAGTTGAACCCGTGATCCGAGATGACCATCAGCACGGTGTCCTGGTCATCACAGGCCAGCATCGTCCGGCCGACCAGATCGTCCATTCGCAGATAAAGCTCCTCGATCGCGTTTCGATGTTGCTGTTGTGACTGTCCATCATGGGCCGGGTGCTCGGGGTCTATATAACGCCAGAACATATGCTGGATGCGATCGGTCCCGTCAAACACGCAAACGCACAGCCCGCGGCGGACCTTCTCGAGGGCATCAAGGAACATCTTCTCGCGTTCCGTGTCGGCCTCGAGGCACTGATGCAGAAAGTCGTCGTCGTCCAGAATCCTGGCGTTAAGGCCCCAGGTATCCTCCGCCAGACCGAGCGTCGCATACGAGCCCAGCATCTTCGACAGGTAAGTGCAATACACGGACGGATATGAGACCGGCAGGGCGGGTTTATCCGGATCGATGTGAATGGGCGTTACGTACAGCTCGAACTCCGGCTCCGGAGCTAACAGCAGAAACTCGCAAATCCCCCGAACCTTGATCCCCAGACCGGCCTTGAACTCCACTCGAATCCACGGCGTGTACTGCCCCTTCTTAAGGTTGTGTGTTTGCCCGTTGATCTTCAGTATCGCCTCGCCGCTATCGCCGATGATGATCTCGAAGGGACAGCGCATCGGACCACCGCTGCGACGGATATCATTCTCGGGCCCGATTAGATGCGAACGGATGACATTGCTCTGGCGCTTAACATGAATCCGTTCGCCTCCGATATAGTCATCCTCACCTTCCGCCCGGGTCGTGTAGTAGGAGAAGGTTCCCTGGCTGCCGCGCAAATCCGGGACGCACATGGCTGAGAGCAAGGCCCCGCGAAAGCGCTCCGGCGGAAATGTGATAGGAACACGGATGATGTTACTGAAGACGCCGTGCTGGCCGAGCACGTTCCAGAACGGCTTACCCCGCCGGAGCAAGCGTATGTCGGGCTTGCCCAAAGGAATCCGATATGGGCCGATCTTCCAGGCACGCGATGCCCCTCGGATGCTCACCGACGACAACGCGGGCAGGTAGTTGCGTTTGCTGCGAGTCAGAAAGTCGAAGATGGCGTGCTTACCGGGGTTACAGCCGGTAAGAAACGTGGACCAAGCCACCGGCGAGAGCGGCGGCAGCGTGGTGCCCAGACGCAAATAGCTGCCTTTCTCTTTCAGCCTGGCCAGATTGGGCATCTTCCCCTCGGCCATGTATTTTTCCGCCAGGGTCGGTTCCATTCCGTCCAGACCCAGGATCACGAACCGCTTGACGCGAGCCCGAGCGTGGGCCCGCCGACCGCGCAGGAAGCGAAAGAACCATCGAATCGGCCAGAGGAAGATCGCAGCAAGCCCGGAGAAAAAGGCCACGAAAAACGCGAAGAGCGTGGTCCCGACCGCGAAGCCCGCTCCCGGCCCGATGTAGGCATGGGCGTGGTCGTGCAACATCAGCGCACAGATCGAGGAAAGAATTATGGTACGCCATGTGAGCCGGTTGTGTTGCATCATCCTGTGATCCATTGGACGACGCCTGAGCGAAGCAGGGGTCGCATCTCCAACCCGACGGACCGAACCCCTTCCTGAAGTAGCGATTCCAGGCAAGCAGTATCTCCACCCCAAGAGTCTGCGATGTAGACCCAAATGCCAACGCCCAAGGCTACTACTTTTTAATCGTGAGAGCAAGCTGTCTTCAATCCTGTATGGGGCATTGATGTTTATAGGACAAGCATCTCGTGCAAGGCCTCATGCAGCGGGTCCTGTGCTGATTACACAAATTCGCGCCACCGATCACCACCATACGTCCGACTACCGGCAGGCGTCCTTACCATTCCGTTCCGTTACGCCGGTCAATCCGTTGTCCGTTGGTCTGGGACCGGCTTGAGCCCGCGAGTACCTCCAGGCCCGGCAACACCGGCCTGGTAATGCACTGCCGGTTAGCTAGAATTGCAACAATGTCGCGTGAGGCCACGACCCTGGCGGAGACCGCGACGTTTCCGTTCAGCATGCTTGAGCGCGCAGGAGGTGTTATGCGTTCCCAGATGATCTTTGCGGTGTTGGTGTTGGGAGCATCACTTGGCTTATCGACATACCCGGAGACCGAACCGCCAACTCGGGATGAGAATGGATCCATTGCTGCTCGATATCGCGACGCAGCCGAGCAGATCGTCCGCACTACGCTGGCTGACAACGAAGCCTATGACAAGCTGCAGTATCTCTGCATAGGCGTCGGTCATCGACTCAGCGGTTCACCGGGAATGGAGAAGGCGATCGATTGGACGGCTGAGACGCTGAAGAAGGACGGTGCCGAGAACGTACATCGCGAAAAGGTCATGGTGCCTCATTGGGTGCGCGGTCATGAGGCGGCTTGGATGGTCACGCCGCGGTCTGAGAACTTGCACATCCTTGGGCTGGGCGGATCTGTCGGGACGCCGGAAGCAGGTATCTTCGGAGAAGTCCTAGTCGTCGAGGACGAGGCTGCACTCAACGCTCTTGGCGAAGGCGCTCGCGGCAGAATCGTCCTGTTCAACAAGGTGATGCCCCAGTACGACCCTGGGCACGGCTCGGGTTACGGCGTTGCCGTCAAATATCGCACACATGGTGCGCGGCTGGCAGCGGCCAAGGGCGCGATCGCCTGCCTGGTCAGATCGGCAACCGCCAACAGCCTTCAAACCCCGCACACGGGGGCCATGAGATACGGCGACGCCAAGGTCAAGATCCCCGCGGCGGCGATCTCAACCGAAGATGCCGACACCATCGCCGGGCTGCGACGGCTCGGAGCGGAGGTTCGCGTACTTTTGAAGATGGGAGCCAAGACACTGCCCGACGCGGAGTCCGCAAACGTGGTCGGCGAGCTTCGCGGCTCCACCTGGCCCGATGAAGTCGTCGTCATCGGAGGGCATATCGACTCCTGGGATGTCGGCCACGGTACCCACGATGACGCCGGCGGCTGCGTCATCGCCATGGAGGTCATTAACGTCCTGCGCAAGCTGAACATGATCCCCAAGCGCACGATCCGGGTCGTGCTGTGGGTCAACGAAGAGAACGGCCTGCGCGGAGGGATTGCATATGCCAAGGACCACGCCGACGAGATGGGCAAGCATGTTGTCGCCATCGAATCGGACGCCGGTGTCTTTAGGCCCACCGGGTTTTCACTGGAGTGTACAGACAAGCAGCGAGAGACCGTCGCCGCCGAGCAGATGCGCGACATCATGGGCCTGTTCTCATCATCTGTGGGTGAGATGACCGTCAGGGTAGGCGGCAGCGGGGCGGACATCAGCCCGATGAAAGACACAGGTGTAATGTTGATGGGGCAACGGGTCGAAGGGTCGAAGTATTTTGACTATCATCATTCCCCCGCCGACACGCTTGATAAGGTCAAACCTGAAGACCTCTCGAAAAACGTCGCCGTCCTCGCCACGGTGGCGTACATCTTAGCCGACATGCCCCAGCGCCTCGGGGAACGCTTGGCGCCTTAGAGCGCTAACAGAACCGAGCCGTCCCCGTCGCTGAAACGGGAGAAAACACGCGGAACCGACAGCCCCCAATCCTCGACCCCGAACCCCAGATCCGTAATCGGCAATCCCCAATCGATGATCACTATCCCCAGTCCCATGCGAATCGCCGCTTGAAATGAAAGTAGTAAAGACCGATCGCGCGCATCGCAACAATCTCGAGATACAGGATAAGGCCCGCGCCGAAGATCCTGATGTATAGGTCAGTTTCCATCCCCGCCGAAACGTTCACTGCGGGCTTGCGTCGAGAGTCCTTTACGACCTGCTCCCACTGTTTAGGAGTGAGTGTGTCGCCGGTGTATTCACCCTGCTCGTTGACGAGATTCTCCATCATTGTGCCCTCGAACTGCGCTTTGGCGACGGTCTTTTTTGCGGCCGCCTGCCAAGAGTAGTCGATGAACTGCGTTCCCATCACGATCCCGACGGTCAGGACGTACATAGGAAACGTTTTGACCAGTGTGGGCACGATAAGATCGATATGGATAAGGGTTTCAAAGCCCCCGAGACTGACGCAAAGCACGATCATCGGCCAGACGAATAATCCCAGAGCACTGAGCAACAACAGAGTAATGTTCGCGCCTCCAGCGGAGATGATTCCGGACACGCCGCCCATAATCGCGCTCACCGTCACCCCGACATAGATAACCATGAACACGATGACGGGGGCGAACGCCAGGACCCAAGTACCGACCCACCTGAACAGCGGAAGGACGATGCCGCCACCGACGCCGTCTTCAAAGCTGAGCATTGGCACTTCCTTTTCCCCTGCGGCCGCGGAGCTAACGACGGAAAATCGGAAAGCGGCATACCAGCCCAGCGACATCAGGAGCAGCAGAATACCGAACAACGGTATTTGAGCGCCAAGGATCCCAAGCGCAAGAATCACCCACATGACCACGAAGCTTATCAGGCTCGCCGGCTTCTTGAGGAAAACCAGTGTGGCGATCAAGTCCCGAAAGTATTCGCGTGTTCCCATCCTGGGCTTGGAGGCAGCTACGTGCTGGGCCCGGATGGATTGCCCGCTGTGCGGCAGCGCAATCGCCGCTGCCGCCCGGGCCTCAGCTTCTTCTTGTTCGGCTGAGATGGCTTTGCACCGGTTCGCGGCAGCGGCGATTTCACCCCTCATATCGCTGTCGTCGGCGATGGGGATCGGACCCTCGTCATCTTCCGGTTTGAGTGTGAAGATAGTGCCGCACTTCTTGCACTTGGCGCGCTTACCGATCGAAGACTCGGGGTAACGATACTTTGCTCCGCATTTGCATCGACTTGTGAGCATCGTCGCTTTCCCGTATTGGGTTCGACACCCCCGACCTTCTAAATCATCATTCCCGATCGCGCGGCCCGAAAAGTAATCCATATAAGAGGGCATCAATGCCGGGTGCCCATCACAAGACCTTGGCGGCAAGGATGTCCCACGGACATTATTCCCGAACTATCGCGATCCGAAAAGAGACAACTGCGGATCCGGATTCCGCGACACCGACACCGGGACGTGGACGCGAATATCGATCATCTTGCATCTTACCAAGGGCAAGACGGCAGCCGTGCTGGCGGAGTCCCTGTTCGTGACACGATCCAGCGTCTATCATCTGCCCGAGCGAACCGGCCTGCGTATCGCAGACCGCGATGAGCCGCTCTCCCGCCGACGGCTGACGGCCCGTGATTCGACACCACGGTGTCACGCTTGACGAGGGCCTGCCGGGTCGCTAATCTCCTGAACCTGCATTTGACTGCCTAAACTGGCCACCGGTAACCGGCGGCTGCACAGGAGGGTGTGTTGGATTCCCGGAGGCCGGGCCCGAGTGCGGGTCCGGCCACCACAGAATAAGGAGGACCTATGGTCGTTGGAATAGTCGGCTATGGCGCCCACATCCCCAGGCGGCGTATCAAGGTCGAAGATATCGCCAAGGTCTGGGGGGCGGACGCCGCAAGCTACAAAAGAGGCCTGGAGCTGTTCCAGAAATCGGTCCCCGCGCTCGACGAGGACACAATTACACTGTCGGTCGAGGCGGCCCGAAACGCACTCGCCCGGTCGGGGATCGATCCGAAAGACATTGGCGCCGTCTACGTAGGCAGCGAGTCGCACCCATACGCTGTGAAACCTTCCGGCGTGACGGTGGCCGAGGCCATCGGGGCCACCCCCGATTGCCACTGCGCCGACTTCGAGTTCGCGTGCAAGGCGGGCTCGGAGGGTATGTTCGTGGCGTACGGCCTGGTCAAGGCCGGGCTGATTAAGTACGGCATGGGGATTGGGGCTGACACGTCGCAGGGTGCGCCCGGTGACGCTCTCGAGTACTCCGCCGCCGCGGGAGCGGCCGCCTTTATCATGGGCGCCGACGAAGAGCGAATGATCGCCACTGTGGACGAGACTTTCTCGTTCATGACCGACACGCCGGACTTCTGGCGCCGCGAGCATCAGTTCTATCCCGCCCACGGTGGCCGCTTCACCGGCGAACCGGCCTACTTCCGCACGGTCACCGGGGCAGCCCGGGGCATCTTGGAAAAATCGAACCTCAAGCCCGAGGATTTCAAGTACGTGGTCTTCCATCAGCCCAACGGGAAGTTCCCCAAGCGAGCGGCCAAGATTCTCGGATTCAGCTTCGAGCAGATTGACGTAGGACGCCTGGTGCCGTGGCTGGGCAATACGTACTCCGGGTCTTCGCCGATAGGCCTTACCGCGATTCTGGATGTGGCCGATCCCGGCGACAGGATTTTGATGTGTTCCTACGGCTCGGGGGCCGGGAGTGACGCTTTCGTCTTTACCGTTCGTGATCGAGTGCGCGAGGTCCGGGATTTGGCGCCGAGGACGCGATGGCTCATGGATGAGAACGTCACCTACGTCGAGTACGGCGAGTACGCCAAGATGCGGCGCAAGATCCGCCTGGCGGAGAAGTAGGAGGATAGATAGATGAGAGATGTTGCCGTAATCGGCGTCGGCATGCAGAAATGGGGAGAGCTCTGGGAGAAGTCGACCCGCGATATCTTCGTCGAGTCCGCCCTCCTGGCGATGGACGACGCCGGCGTTGACAGCCTTGATGCGATGTACATCGGGAGCATGAGTCCCGGGCTGTTCACATCACAGGAGCATCTCGGATCGGTGATGGCCGACTATCTCGGCCAGAAGAGCATTCCCTCCACGCGCGTGGAGTCCGCGTGTGCTTCCGGCGGCGTTGCCTTCCGGATGGCCTTTATGGAGGTGGCCAGCGGGATGCATGACATCGTTCTGGCAGGCGGTGTTGAGAAGATGACCGACGTTGGCGGTGGCGATGCTACACACGCCCTTGCGACCGCCGCGGACATGCAATGGGAAGGTGTCCAGGGTGTCACCTTTCCGGGTTTGTACGCCATGATGGCCGTCGCCCACATGGATAAATACGGGACGACTCGTGAACAGTTGGCCGCGGTCGCGGTCAAGAATCACCACAACGGGACAATGAACCCGCGGGCCCAGTTTCGGATGGAGATCACCGTGGAAGGGGTGATCAACTCCACCAAGGTGGCCGACCCGCTGAACATCCTTGACTGCTCTCCGATCACCGATGGGGCCGCGGCAGTAATCCTCGTGCCGGCTGATATGGTGAAGAAGTTCAAGAAGCCGGGGGTTAAGGTGATCGGCAGCGGGCACGCTACTGATACTATCGCCCTGCACGACCGCGAGGACCTGACCACGCTAAGTGCTGTGACCGAGGCGGCCGAGCAGGCCTACAAAATGTCCGGCAAGGACACCAAGGACATCGACCTCGCCGAGGTGCACGACTGCTTCACGATTGCAGAGATCATCGTTTCGGAGAGTCTTGGTTTGTTCGAGCGCGGCAAGGGAGGCCCTGCGGCTGAGGTCGGAGAGACCAGCCTCAAGGGACGAATCCCGATCAATGCCAGCGGGGGACTAAAGTCGAAGGGGCACCCGGTGGGCGCGACAGGAGTGGCTCAGATCGTCGAGTTGACCGAGCAGCTTCGTGGCGAGGCCGGTGACCGGCAGGTCAGCAGCGCCCGGGTGGGACTCGCACAGAACATGGGCGGGAGCGGCGGAAGCTCCGTTGTTCACATTCTGGAGGTTATGTAGATGCCACCTGCAAGATCGTGGAGAGCTTATCCGCAGACCTACCGGTTGGAGGCGGCCCGCTGCAGTAAGTGCGGAAAGGCCTTCTTCCCGCCCAGGCTGGTTTGCAACAAGTGCAATGGACGTCAGTTCGAGCACTTCGAGATGAAGCACACGGGCAAAGTGGTGACCCACACAATCATCCGGACTCCGTCGGACGAGTTTTCCGGCCAGGCGCCGTTTGCACTGGGGATCATTCAGATGGACGACGGCCCGCGGCTGACCTCGCAGATTGTCGACCTTCCCTTCGAGGAGCTCAGGATCGGAATGCCGGTTAGGCTGGAGTTTCGGCGGATTTCTTCGGAAGGGGAGGCCGGCGCCATACACTACGGGCATAAGGCGGTTCCCGTAAGGATTTGAATGCTGATGAGTTAAGTGCTGGTGCGAGAATCTTGTGCTGGTGCGAGAATCCCTTCTTGTGCTGGTGCGAGAATCCCTTCTCGCACCCAGCCGTTGAAAGTGGGGCCGAGAAATGATTCTCGGCCCAGCGTCGAGGTGTGAATGAGCCACGGTACCGTACGCCTCACACGCAAGGGCTTTGTTGGGCGCGTCGCTCTGAATCGCCCGAATGTCCGCAACGCATTCAACGATCAGATGCTCGAAGATCTGCTGGAGATCTTCACCTCAATCCGCGACGATCCCGAGATACGCCTGGTCGTGCTTACCGGTGAAGGGACATCCTTCTGCGCCGGGGCCGACCTTCACTGGATGAAGCGGGTGGTCAACTACAGTTACGAGGAGAACTACGAGGGCTCACTCAACCTCGCCCGGATGCTTCGTGAGATCTACGCCTGCCCCAAGCCGGTCGTCGGGCGCATCAACGGGTCGGCGGTCGGCGGAGGGACCGGCATGGTCGCCGTCTGTGATATCGCCATCGCATCCGAGGATGCAGTCTTCGCCTTCACCGAGACGAAACTCGGACTCACTCCCGCCACGATCTCCCCCTATTTGCTCAAACGAATGGGGGAGAAGAATCTCCGTGAATACTTCCTGACCGGAGAGCGCTTCTCGGCAGCCCGGGCCGCGGAAATGGGGCTGGTAAACGCAGTCGTGCCGGCGAATGAACTCGACGCAGCGGTGGACGCCAAGGTCGAGATGATCATGACGGGTGGTCCCGAGGCCCTGGCTGTTTCAAAGGAACTTATCCGCGAGATTTCCGAACGTTCTCTGGACGAGAACGGCCCGTATACCGCGGAGGTAATTGCCCGACTGCGCGTCAGCGACGAGGGGCAGGAGGGGATGAATGCGTTTCTTAATAAGAAGAAGCCGCGGTGGGCGGGGGAAGAATCAAGGATGAAGGATGAAGGATGAAGGATGAAAAGGCAAAACGTCGAAACGTTGATACACTGACTGCTGGAATCGTTCTCCTGGGGCAGTTTTGCGGGAGAGTTCTATAGCGCATGTTTAAGCGTGTCCTGGTGGCTAACCGCGGTGAGATTGCCCTTCGGGTGATCCGGGCCTGCAAAACGCTCGGTATCGAGAGCGTGGCCGTGTACTCGGAGGCCGACGCCCGCTCGCCACACTTAGACGAGGCCCACGTGAAGGTATGCATCGGACCGCCTAGAAGCGCCGACAGCTACCTGAATATGGAAGCCATCATCCAGGCGGCTGAACAGAACGGCTGTTGCGCCATCCATCCGGGTTACGGCTTTCTGGCTGAGAACTCTCTGTTCGCCGAACTGTGCGAGCAGGCCAAGATGACCTTCATCGGTCCCCCAGCAAGTGCGATCAGGGCGATGGGTGATAAGGCCACCGCGCGGGAGACCATGCGTGAATCGGATCTGCCGGTGATTCCCGGATCGCGGGGAACGCTCCCGGGGTTGGCGGACGGCCTCAAGCTCGCCAAAGAGATCGGCTTCCCCGTCCTGCTCAAAGCCACCGCGGGCGGTGGGGGCAAGGGCATGCGACGAGTCGATGCGGCGGGGCAATTCGAGCAGGCGTACCGCGAGGCCTCGATGGAAGCGGAAAAGGCCTTCAGTAACCCCGGCCTGTACCTGGAGAAGTACATTGTCGATGGTCGTCACATCGAGTTCCAGGTAATGGCCGACGCCTTCGGGAATGTCGCGCATCTGGGAGAACGGGAGTGCTCGGCGCAGAGGCGGCATCAGAAGCTGGTCGAAGAGTCGCCCTCGCCGGTGATGGATCCTACCACCCGGCACGACCTGGGTGAGAAGCTCCGCCGGGTGTTACGGGTGATCGGGTACCAGAACGCCGGCACGGTCGAGTTCTTCCGGAACTCGGACGGGCAACTCTACTTCATGGAGGTCAATGCCCGCCTGCAGGTCGAGCATCCGGTCACCGAGCAGGTGACCCAGCGCGACCTCGTCGTTGAGCAGATCCGGATCGCAGCCAATGAGACGCTCTCCTTCGCCCAGGACGACGTGGAGATGAATGGGCATTCAATCGAGTGCCGTATCAATGCTGAGGATCCCTTCGAGGATTTTAAGCCTTCACCGGGCGAGGTGACGGAGTTTGCCCCGCCGACGGAGATCCCAGGCGTGAAAGTCCGGGTCGATTCGCACGTGCGCCCGGGCTACCGTATTCCGCCCTACTATGACTCCCTCATCGCCAAGCTGATCATCTGGGGCCCCAATCGGGATGCCGCTCGGGAAGGTATGATCAAGGCACTTGAATCCTTCCGCGTCGAGGGAGTAAAGACTACTATCCCAGTTCACCTGCAGATCATGAAAAGCTCGGACTTTGCAGCAGGGAACTACGATACCGGGTTTATTGGGAGGTTGTTGGGATAGGCAAACCAAGGATGAAGGATGAAGGATGAAGGATGAAGGATGAAAAAGGATGAGGGATGATGCTCGGAGTGAGCCGGTTGATTTGAAGGTGCGGACGAGGCAGTTCGCTATTCGGATCATCCGATCGTACTCCTCGCTGCCGAAGACCACAGTCGCGCAGGTCATCGGGAAACAAATGCTGCGGTCAGGGACGTCCGTTGGAGCACACTATCGGGAGGGTATACGGAGCCGGTCGAATGCGGAGTTCATCAGTAAACTCGAAGGCGCTCTTCAGGAGCTCGAGGAGACTGTCTACTGGCTGGAACTCGTCCTCGAATCCGAGATCTTCACCAAGGACCGAATGGGAGACTTGATGGGAGAGGCCGACGAACTTATCGCGATACTGACAACTTGTGTCAAGAACGCGAAGAAGAAAGGACAAGGAAGAAAAGGATGAAGGATGAAGGATAAAGAGAGGCCATTCGTGAGGAGCACCACGTACAGCGTCTATCGCGCTTCTTTCCATTTTCATCCTTCATCCTTCCGCCTTCATCCTTGTACATAAGGGTTTTCGTTCATGTCAAAAGTCATCCTCCATACCATCGGCACTCCCATCGAGGAGGCTGTCGACGGGAAGGCTTATACGGAAAACCACCGGCGCATGGAGAAGCTGAACGAGGTTGTCCTGGCGCGCCGGGAGGAGATTCGCCAAGGCTGGGGGCCTAAGTACATCGAACGGGTGCACGCCAAGGGCAAACTCACCACCTGGGAGCGGTTGGACATACTGAAGGATCCCGGAACGACCATCTTCCCGATCAACACGTTCGTGAACTACGGTTTGCAGTTCGGGGAACCGCCGCGCACATCTCCTTCGGCCGGGGTCATCACGGCCTTTGTACGCGTTCACGGGCGGCTGACCGTGGTGATCGCTAATGACAACACGGTGGCATCCGGTTCCTGGTGGCCGCTGACCCCGGAGAAGATCGAGCGGGCTCAGGAGGTCGGGCTGCGTCTTCGCGTCCCGGTGATCTACCTGGTCGACTGTTCAGGGCTCTTTCTGCCGGAGCAGTCCAGGACCTTCCCGGGCAGGACAGGGGCGGGATACATATTCAAGATGAACTCGCTGCTGTCCGCCAACGGAGTTCCGCAAATTGCCGGCGTGCTTGGCGACTGTATCGCCGGCGGCGGTTATATGCCCATCATCTCCGACAAGCTGTTCATGACCGAGCAGGCCTATATGGTCATTGCCGGTGCCGCACTGGTGAAGGGAGGCAGGTCACAGAAAATCACCTCGCTCTCCATCGGCGGGCCGGACGTACACGTGCATCTTTCCAACTGTGCTGACGAGCGGGTCCCCGACGACCGGACCATGATCAAGCGCATTCGCCAGGAGGTCGAGAAACTACCGGCCAGCGCGGTGGCATACTACCGTTACGGATTCTCGCCCGCTGAGCCCCGCTTCCTGCCGGGGGAGATCAACGGTCTTCTTCCCGTCGACCACCGGGTGGTCTATGACATCCGTCAGATCATCGCCCGTCTGGTGGACAGCTCACTCTTCTGGGAGCTCATGCCCCATACTGGTGAAGAGATGGTGACCGGCGTCGCCCGCATCAACGGGCTATATGTGGGGATCATCGCCAACAACCAGAAGCTCACGGCTCATCCGGAGCTCAAGGACCGGACCCGGCCCGGGGGACTCCTGTACCGCGAGGGAATCGCCAAGATTTCGCAGTTCTCCAGGTCCTGCAACTCCGACGGGATCCCCATCATCTGGCTGCAGGACATCTCCGGATTCGACATCGGTATAGAAGCCGAGAAGCACGGGCTTTTGGGATACGGCTCGAACCTGTTGTACACCAACTCCACGAACACCGTCCCCATGATCACGGTGCTCTTGCGCAAGGCCTCCGGCGCGGGCTATTATGCCATGGAAGGGTTGCCGTACGAACCCATCGTGCAACTCTCCACGCCGCTGACCCGCCTGGCCGTCATGGAGGGTCGGACGCTGGCTATCGGGACCTTCCGCACCAGACTTGACGACAACTTCCAGATCATCACCACCGACCCCAAGGAGCGGGCCGAGGTCGAGGCGGGGATGAAGGCCGTCGAGGACCGCATCGAGGCCGACATGGACCCCTACAAGGCCGCCCGGCAGATGGACACGGATGAGATCGTGACGGTGCACGAACTGCGTGACTATCTGATGACACTCGTTGAGATGTGCTACCAGAGCTTCGGGTATCGACGAATCAAAAACCCCAGGATATGGTCGATGCACGATCTTAGCGTGGTGGCGGATTTTTCGGGATAGATGGTAATAGCGAACTGCGAATGTCGAATGGCGAATGCGGAATGATGAATGCCGAACAGCAAGCGTCGAATGGAGATAGACAAGAGGCGGCGAACGCAACCATACCGCGCTCTTGTTCACCATTCATAATTCACCATTCATAATTCGCTATTCGCTGCGGAAGCAGCGGAAGATATGGCTGAGAGAACGCTCATCGCTAAGGTGCTAGAGGATCAGGAGGATCCCCAGATGCTGCTGGTTGCTTCTCCCGTTGTGGGAATGGCCGACGGAGCGCCGAGAGTCGGCGTGTTCCTTAACCCGTTCGATCGGGTGATCACGATGAAGGTCCTCAATCAGCGCTACGTGCTACGCCTGCCACGCGACGTGCACGGGCGGGTCACCGAAACATTGATTCCCAACGCCTACACGCCGGTTGCCTATGGTCAACCAATCGCCCGCGTCGATCCCCGGGTACTAGAGGCCGGTGCGGAAGTCTCCGGCGGGCCGGCCGGGCGCCGCAGCGTCTCTGGTGAGGCCGACGATGCCAACTTGATCACAGTCCCGGCTCCGTCTGAGGGGATCTTCTACCGCCGTCCATCTCCAGACTCGCCCCCGTATGTGGAGGTCGGTTCCCCGGTGACGCCCGGAAAAGTGCTCGGCCTTGTGGAAATCATGAAGTGCTTCTACCAGATCACCTACGATGGTCCCGGTCTTCCCGAAGAGGGAGAGGTCGTAAAGATCCTCGCCGAAGATACCTCCGAGGTCCAATTCGGCCAGGCACTGTTCCACATAAAACCCGTCAACTAGACAGTACTGTTCCGTATAAAGCCTGTATAGGGTCCGCTTTGCGGACCTTGAGACTGCGCGCGAATGTCCAAACCTACAGACCGAGCCGCGGGCTCCAGCCCGCGCGGAGTCCCGTACGCCGCGCGCGCTGCACCGAGAATCCTTTCTCGGTCCTCCCGCGCGCTCAGAGCCTGCGCGGATTCCCGTATGCCGCGCACGTGTCACGGCGCCGGACCGACCGCGCAAGCTAAAGCATGCGGCTCAGGAGGAGACACCTGTGGGATACGTCGCAAGACCCATCTGTTCCTGGTTCTACGCCCGAGCGACCCGCCGCCGCAGGAGCACCACCGTCCCCACCGCCGTGGCGTACATCTTAGCCGACATGCCCCAGCGCCTCGGGGAACGCATTGCACCCTAACGAGACTACCGATTTGCGTACCGCGTTGCGGCGGTGCCGCGCGCAACGAGCACGAAGTACCAGACACCCCAGGCCGTGTTCGGCAAAAGCCATGTAAATCTCGCCAAATCATATCGGTATATCCCGGTCAGACTCTCCAGCGCATGGAACCAATACTCCTCGGCCAGTGCCACGATCGCCACGCCACTTGCCGCCCCGAACATGGCCCACGCGGTCAGATACATTCCCAGATAGCAGGTGATCTGGATCGCAGCGGGCAGCAGGTTGCGCTTGTAGCAAAGGCCTGCAACTACACTAACGACCAGGGCGGCGAGATTGGCAAATGCGACGGCACCGGCCACACATGCGTACCCGAACATCGACGTAACCATAAACGCGATGGCCAGGTCATTGGCCAACTCGTCAATACCGACGTCAACCGCCACAAAGGCTGTCGTGCCCACCGCCCCGATACAGAAGACCACCGGCAGATGCAGGACAAAGAACCGCCGATGGCCGGTCCCGGGTGAAACAGTCTGTAGTTGCCGGCCGAGCAGACGTGGACGGCGCAGCGCCATGACAGAGCATTGCCACCACGCAGCCCAACGTCCTGGTTCGTCTTCGCGTTGCCATGCGGTTCCCAGCCTGGCAGTGGGTCCCAGAGAAGTCTCAACCGCTTCGCCGCACTCGGGGCATCGGCTCTCCATCGGTATGGTGCTGAGGTTGTACCCACACGCCTCGCACATCGGTGGTCGCTCAATCAGCGGCGTGTGTCTGGACGCGCCCACGGCACGAAAGAGGCCCCACAAAAGCCATAAGGCTGTTATGAATGCCGTTTGCACAGCTAAGGGCACAGAGTAGTCGACGTGCCATGGCCTTTGTGCAGCCCAAGTCTTCCAAGCTTCTTGGGCGCGGGCCGCTTGCTCACGATATTGCACCATGGCAGCTTCGTATTCGGCCACCGCTTGTTGGTACGTAGGGTCACTTGTCGACACCGGCACCCACGGAGGCTGCACTGGCCACTTTGGCGCTGGATTCGCCCGTAACCATTCGAACTGCATGTTGTGAAGCGCCAAGCTCACGGTTCCAACCAGCAGTACGCAGGGAACGACGTGTGCCGTGCGCAGCCACGTATGCCGAAGTGCGTTTCGATAGCTCTCTCGCATCGGCTCATCGCCCGCTCCCCACGGCATTGCCAGCAGCGCCAATAGGAGAAAACCTATCTCAATCGATATGGCGATCCCCGCCACAGTCGCCGGGAACGCGTACGGATGACGCTTGAATCTGTCGGCTATGGCATTGATGATACTGCCGAATTCATCGAAGATCAGGTCGGGCTGTTTCGTAATGCCATTCCCATTCACCAAAGCCACAAGAATCACGATCAGCAGAATGGTCAACAGCGTAGCCGGCAGATGTATCAGCCAGGCATTCAGCAAGGACACATGGCCGGTCCGCCGGGCCGTAGTCGCCGGCAGCAACCACGCGGTCACAAAGACCAGCATTGCCGGCCAGCGCCGCTCAAGATCTGTGTTAGCAGTCTGTGATGGAACTCCAGAGGTCGCGCCGGCATTGTTCATGCGCTTGCCTCAGGCCTTTGCGGCGGTCCTGGTCACTTGGTCAGTGTATGGGCGTACTGCGTTTTTCCGTTCGACCGGACGAACTCAATCACCAACTCGTCCTTGCTGATGCGGCAGAGCGTAAAGCCGCCCAGCGTGGCAACGTAAAAGGATTCCTCGGTCCACTTTACCGGGTAGGCCCACTCCGGCCCCGCCCCCGCACCGGAGATGACATGGTTGACGCCCTTGATGGGTTTGAGCATCTCTAATGCGTGGTCGTGCCCGGCAAAATAGACATCCACTTTGGACTTGACAAAAAGCGGTTCGAGCTTGGCTATTAATATCTCGTTGTGCCCGCGCCACGGGTTGTGTCCGTAAAGGGGGTGATGCCCGAACACGATCTTCCAGCGGGCATCGGATTTGGCCAGCTCCTTATCCAGCCAGGCAACCTGGACCTTGGTGTCGGCGTCCTCCTTTACGATTGGCGTGGTATCGATTGCGAAAAACTGCACTTTGGCACCGTCGGATAGTGTCCGCGTGAATGTGTAGTGGAATGCCGGCATGTTCCAGTTCTTGTTACGCTTCCCGTACTCGATCTGGGCCTGTGGCTTGCTGCGATGATCGTGGTTGCCCATGGTAGCGTAGATTGGAACGCGAAGGGAAGGATCGGCGTAGACGTCCGCGAACTTCGTTTTCCACTGAGGGTCGTCGGCGGATTTCACACCGTCAGGGTAGATGTTGTCGCCCGTGGTCAGCCAGAAGTCCAATCCGTCCGCCTTGGCCCGCAGGGCCATGGCGCCCGCCAACTTGTGCTGCCCGGACAGACCCGTGCCCGTATCGCCTATCACGATGAAGCGTTCGTACGCCACCCCGGGTTTGACCGTCGGGATCTTGAAGGCTGGAATCTTGTGTGTGGAGGCCGGGTCGACCGGAGGCTGGTCTTGGCCCAGCGCCACACACACGTGGCAAGCGATGGAGGTAGACAGCACGAAAAGTCGCCTAATTCTATGCATCACACGTCTCTACTGTTGTAAATCGGTCCCTATCCAGCGTCAGCCGACCCCATTGGCCGCCGGCAAGTCACAATAACAGCCGCACCAGACGATGCCAACCGGGCAAACGGGAATCAGCGCCTCGTTTACAGCCTGTTAGGATGATGAGATATTATCTCCCCAGGCGGAGTACCGGTCAGTTGATGTCGTCCTGTCGGTGTACGGATGCAGGGACCGAAGGCAACGGAGCCGTCGCGAAAAAGGAGTCTGATGGATGCTGGCGATTCGTAACATTGGTGAACTCGTGGTAGTACCTCCAGGACCAGTCGGTGGGCGATCGATGCGGAACGTGACAGGCATTGAAGCGGCCGCGGTGCTTGTCGACGATGACCGCATCGCGTGGTTCGGCCTCGAGAGGGAGCTTGACGCCCCGTCCGGGTGTGAGTCGATCGATGCCCGCGGCGGATGTGTGATACCCGGGCTGATCGACTGCCACACGCACACCGTATTCGCCGGCACACGTGAAGCCGAGTTCGTCCAACGCATCGAGGGTAAATCGTATGCCCAGATCGCCGAAGCCGGCGGCGGCATTCGAGTGACCGTCGATGCCGTACGGTCGGCAACCTGCGATCGACTGGTCGAGCTGGCCCTGCCGCGATTGCAGCGCATGCTGCACAACGGCGTGACGACCGTTGAAATCAAGAGCGGCTACGGCCTGACCGTCGAGGATGAGCTGAAAATGCTCGAGGCGGTTCGGCGGTTGAAGGAGCTTCAGCCCGTCGAACTGGTGGCCACCTATCTGGCGGCCCACACCATACCGCGTGAGTTCGAAGGTCGACCGGATGACTATCTCGACATGATGTTGAACGAATCGTTGCTGGCCCGCATCCGTGATGAGAAGCTTGCCGAGTTTTGCGACGTTTTCTGTGAACGTACGGCCTTCGATATCGGGCAGTCGCGACGGGTTCTGACGACGGCCAAGCGCTTCGGCCTTACGCCCAGGTTGCACGCCGACCAGATCACGCAAATGGGTGCCACGTCGCTGGCAGGAGAGGTCGGCGCGATCTCGGCCGACCATCTCGAAACCGTCGACGATGCGGGCATCGCCGCGATGAGGGCGGCCGGTTGCGTGGCCGTGCTCCTGCCCGGCTGCTCCTTCTTCCTGAGTGTAAAGCAGGCTCCGGCTCGGCGCCTTCTCGAAGCTGACCTGCCGGTAGCGGTGGCCACGGACTTCAACCCCGGTTCGGCCATGGACGAGTCACTACCCCTGGTGATGCACATCGCCTGCACGCAGATGCGATTAACACCAACGGAAGCCCTTGTCGCCGCAACCGCCAACGCCGCCGCGGCCGTAAACCGCCACGACCGCCTGGGCGCGATCCAGGTAGGCATGCAGGCCGACCTGGTGGTCCTCGACGTACCCAACCACGATCGATGGATGTACGAACCAGGCCGAAACTGCGTGCGAACGGTCATTGCAGGAGGAACGGTTGTCGCCTCCAACCAGTAGCTTTCGTTGTGCGTTTCGGTGGCATGGGTCCGCCGACGCGGAGATGTGACACCAGGGCACATGGCACGGCACAGGGTTTGATCGCTGCCTCAGTGGGTAATAGAATGCTCTGCAAGAGAAAGCCCGCACGGCGGGAGGATGCTGATGAAACCCGAGGACATTCTGGGACTCTTGCGAGCGAGACCATTTGAACCGTTTCGTATTCACATGTCAGACGGCAGCGCGTTCGTGATCCGTCATCCTGAGCTTGCCATGGTCGCACAATCGAAGGTCCTCGTAGGTATACCTGGGCCCAAAGGCCCCGAAGGCCCCGTGGAACGAACTGTTTTCTGCGCCCTCATCCACATCACCCGTGTGGAGAAGTTGGACGGAACTCCCCAACAAGGGTAATTGACACACTGGCAGGGCTCGTCGTGGACGCACCCGGCGGCGCCGCCACTCGAGCAGACACCCGGGTCTCCGTCACGAGAGGTACATGCCACCTAAAGTCCCGGCTTTACGGTAGCTGTCCGTCCCGAATAGCCTATACTGGTTGACTGATGTCCTCGTTTTTGGAGAGCAAACGTGTTTGCGTGACCGGCGGGGCCGGATTCTTAGGCCGGGTCGTCTGCCGGGAGCTGAAGAAACGCGGTGTGGCCGACATCTTCGTGCCGCGATCGCGCGAGTATGATCTGACCGAGGCCGAGGCTGTGGCCCGTCTCTTCAACGAAGCCCGGCCCGATATTGTAATCCACCTGGCCGCCGAGGTCGGCGGGATCGGCGCAAATCAAAAACAGCCCGGGCGGTTCTTCTATGCGAACATGGCCATGGGTCTTCACCTGATAGAACAAGCTCGTCTTCGGGGAATAGAAAAGTTCGTTCAGGTCGGTACGGTCTGCTCATACCCCAAGCACTGTGAGGTACCGTTTGGCGAGCAGAATCTCTGGAGTGGATACCCCGAAGAAACCAACGCCCCCTATGGTGTGGCCAAGCGGACACTCGGCGTGATGCTCGAGGCCTACCGCACACAATACGGGTTCAACGGTGTCTATCTCATACCCGTCAACCTGTACGGCCCCGGCGACAACTTCGATCCCGAGACCTCGCACGTGATCCCCGCGCTGATTCGCAAGTTCTGCGAGGCGGTCGGTAGCGGCGTCGATACGGTGACCTGTTGGGGCAGCGGCAAGGCCAGCCGCGAGTTCCTCTACGTCGATGATGCCGCTGAGGCGATCGTCACAGCCACCGAAGTCCACAACGATTCCCAGCCGATCAATCTCGGCACCGGCCGGGAGATCACCATTGCCGACCTGGCCCTTCTGGTGGGGCGGTTGTGCGGCTTTGACGGGCGGATTGCCTGGGACGCGACGCGTCCCGACGGCCAGCCGCGCCGTAGGCTCGACACGACCCGGGCCGCCTCGCTGCTCGACTGGCAGGCCAAGATGGGGCTGGAAGAAGGGCTCCGGCGGACGATCGAATGGTGGCGCGCCAAACCCATGTAAAAATGTGTCCTACCGGGCAATGAGCCTGATTGCGGTTCTAAACTCGGCTCCAGTTTCAACTTGCCGATAAGTCACCAGCGCTGTAGAATTCATTGATCGTGCGAAAGGCCGGTGGGCGGTCTGTGCGCACGTCGAGAGGTGCCCATCATGGTCGGCTATAAAGATCGAAGGCAAGTGAGTTTTCGACCGGCACGCATCCTGTTGTTTGTCGCCGCCGTCGTGTGGCCTGGCTCGACTATGCACGCACAGCCAGAACTTGATCAACAACCGGCTACTGAACCCGACATCACGAAGATTCAGACACCGGACGGCGTCGGCGTGATCATCCCTATTCATACCGAGATCACCGACATCACCGCCGACAGCGTCAGACGCCGCCTCGAGGAAGCTCGTCGCCAGGGGGCAACCGTAATTGTCTTCGAGCTGGACACCCCCGGCGGGCTGGTGACCAGCACCTTCGACATCGCCGATCAGATCAGGAACCTGACCGAGATAAAATCCGTGGCCTGGGTCAATACCAATGCTCACTCCGGCGGCGCCCTGGTGGCCATAGCGTGTGAGGAAATCGTAATGGCCCGCTCGTCGCGCATCGGCGATGCCCAGGTCATATTTGGCATGCCCGCCGGGCCGCAGGCGGTCCCCGAGGAGCTCAAGCCCAAGATCACAACACCCGTTCTGGCGGATGTCCGCGCTTCCGCTCAGCTTCGCGGATACAGCCAGACGCTCTGCGAGTCACTGGTCGATCCGGATCGCGAGGTCTGGTGGCTGGAGAACATCGAGACCGGCGAGCGCGAGTTTGTCTTTCGTGAGGAGAAGCTCAAGAGGCTCGGCGAATCCGAGAAGGCTGATAGCGCAGAGGAAGACACCGACAACGCAGAGGGAGAGACCGACAGCGCAAAGGACGAGACCGACAGCGCAGGTGGATCGGCCGCAGACCAGAAGCCGCAGTGGAAGCTCGTTGAGACTTACTTCGACATCCGGCTAGAGAGCGAAGTTAAAGCGATTCAGCCGGTGGTCCGCGATGATCAGCTCTTGCAGATGTCCGGCAGCGAGGCCTACGCCTACGGGTTCAGCAAGGGCATGGTCACGAATGACGCTGACCTGAGCGAGCGCTACGGGCTGGCCGGCACGACCCGCATCGGACCTTTATGGTCGGAGAGCCTGGCCCTGTGGATGACCTCGATGTGGGTACGCGGGTTTCTGCTTGCGATCATTCTGCTCGGTGCCTATGTGGAGTTCCACACCCCGGGGGTCGGCGTACCGGGGCTGGTTGCGTTGATCGCCCTGGCCGTCTTCGTCGGGGCGCCCTATTTGGCCGGGTTGGCCAATGTGTGGGAAATCCTGTTCGTTGTCGTAGGCTTCCTGCTCATCGCCCTGGAAGTGTTCGTCATTCCGGGCTTCGGCATCCCCGGGATTCTGGGGATCGTTCTGGTGATCATCGGGCTGTTGGCCACGTTCGTCCCGGACGAGCCGGGCAGGTCGATTCCGCTGTATATCCCCTCGCTGCCGTCGACATTGGAAGGCCTCAAATTTGCCCTGATAACGCTGGTTTCGTCGATGGTGGCTTCGCTGATCGGTATGGCGATGCTTAGCCGTTTTCTGCCGCGCATGCCGGTCTTCGGGCGGATGGTTGCGGCCAATCCAACCCCGTCCGAGGTGGCGACCGAGGATCCATACCGTGGGATGGCGCGTGTCGGCGACATGGGTGAGGCGGCCGGTCCGCTACATCCAGCCGGAAAGGCCCGCTTCGGCTCCCTACTGGTCGACGTGGTCACCCAGGGCGAGTATCTTGATAGTGGTGCGCAGGTTGAGGTGATCGAGCGGCGAGGCAATCGCGTCGTGGTTCGCGCGATCAGGAGCTAGACGGAAGGCTTGGCAACCGAGAGGGAGTCTCCATGCCGGAGTTGGGCATCCTGATTATGTTCTTCGCCGTTGGCGTGCTGATGCTCGTCGCGGAGATCTTCATCCCTTCGCACGGCGTCTTGAGCGTGGTCGGTTTGGGCTTTCTGATAGCAGCCGTGGTCAAGACCTTCAGCTACGGCGGGCGTGAGGCCGGAACCATCGCCGTTCTTGCATGTTTGGTCTTTGTGCCGGCTTTAGCCTTGATTGCCGTCAAATACTGGCATCGTACTCCGATCGGCAGGCGGATCGCTCCGCCGAACCCGACGCTCACAACGGATGACACCAGCATTCCGATCGAAGAGCTGAGCCGTCTTGTCGGCCGGACCGGCCGCAGTGAAACCCCGTTGAGGCCCGTTGGCATTTGCGAGTTCAACGGTAAGCGGGTCTCCTGCGTAACGGAGTTCGGTATGGTCGAAGCCGGCGTCATCGTCGAGGCGGTTGGGATCTCCGGAGCGAACCTGGCTGTTCAGGAGAAGAAGAGTTAGGTCGAAAGTCCGGCGCGGTGCCGTTTGACTTGTCTGGTACTGCGTCGCCGCAATTCAGCGGTTTATGGAAAGGTTTTGAATTATGAGTCTGACTGCACCTTCGGCTCTGGCACAGGTGAGCTGGTCTTTCGGGTGGATTGTGGCGGTCGTGGCGGGCGTAGTCGCCTTCGTCATCCTGCTGATCGTCGCCCAGTTCTTCCGCATATGGCTCCAGGCATACATGAGCAATGCGGACGTCAAGTTGTTTGACCTGATCGGAATGCGTCTGCGCAAAGTCGACCTGGGCACCGTGGTGCTCGCCAAGATTCAACTCGTCAAAGCCGGCATCCACGACGTTACGGTCAATGATCTGGAGAGTCACTACCTCGCCGGTGGGCGCGTCACCCACGTAACCCGGGCGATGATCGCCGCCAACCGGGCTGTGTTAGACCTGGACTGGAAAAAATCCTGTGCCATCGACCTGGCGGGTCGAGACATTGTTGACGCAGTCAACACCTCGGTGAATCCCAAGGTCATCGACTGCCCCGGCGTCGACGACGCCGCCGCTCGCGGCGCCGATAAGCTCGACGCCGTCGCCAAGGACGGCATTCGCCTGCTGGCCAAGGGACGTGTCACCGTCCGCACCAATATTCGTCAACTCATTGGCGGGGCCACGGAAGAAACGATTATCGCCCGCGTCGGGCAGGCGATTATAAGCGCGATCGGATCAGCCGACACCTACAAGCACGTACTCGAAAACCCGGACGACATCGCTCGCAGGGCCCTGGGGTCCGGGCTTGATTCCGGAACCGCCTTCGAGATCCTCTCGGTCGATATCGCCGACATCAGTGTCGCTGGGGTATCGCAGGAGGCCAACGTCGGCGCCAAGCTCCAGGCCGAACAGGCCGATGCTGACAAGCGTCGGTTCCAGGCCGAGGCCGAAAAACGCCGTGCCATGGCCATCGCCCTGGCCGCCGAGAACACTGCCAAGGTCGAGGAGAACCGGGCCAAGGTTGTGCTGGCTGAAGCGGAGGTGCCCAAGGCAATGGCCGAAGCCTTCCGCAGCGGGAACATGGGCATCATGGACTACTACCGGATGAAGAACATCCAGGCTGATACCTCGATGCGCGATTCGATCGGCAAGGGTGAAGGCCCGACGGAGCAGAAGAGATAGTGGCGTGTTTCATAAATAGTGCGACGATGATCCTGCCCCGAGCCGCGGGCTTTAGCCCGCGCGGACGTCCGCGTCCCGGCGCGCCGGGAAAGCCTGCGGCTCGGGTTTTGCGTTCGTTTGCCATGGGATTCCGCACGAGGACTGCCTGATGTTGGCACAGCCGGAAATCGACAATTGGTTCCAGATCGTCATCGCGATTCTGGTTGTGGGTGGGTCCGTGCTAGCAACCGTCTCCAAGAAGCTCATCCAAGTGTTCTCGCCGAAGGAGCCGGATAAGCCCGGCCAGACGCAGCCTGGGGTACCAGGCGCCCCGCGCCGACCCGCCCCAGCACAGCGCCCAGGTCAACCTACGCATCCTGTGGCCAGGCCCATGGCCCCTACTTCGCCACGGCCGCCGTCGGTGGAACCGCCGGTCGCCCGGCCGTACCCGCCTCCTCCGATCGTCAGTTACTCGGTTCCGGAGGAATTGCCGCAGCGTGCAGCACCCCGCCCTCGTACCACACACCGACCGAAGCCGGCGACGCCCGCGCCCGCTCGGGCCAAGGAGCGACTCGGCCATCGTAAATCGACCGTGCCGAAAGAGGAGACGCGATTCGAGGAAGCCGCAGAGGAGAGAATGGCACACCTGGAGTCCGCTGCCCCGGGGGAGGAATTGCATTTCGAAGAGGACATCGAGGAGAGACTGTGCCATGTGGAGTCGACACCGTGGGCACCGGCCGCTGCTCGCCGTGGCCGTGCACGCGTTCCGGTGATCGGGTGCCCGTCACGCCATACCATGCGCCGTGCGGTCGTGCTAAGAGAGATCCTAAGCCCACCCCTGGCCCTCCGCCCACCCGGCGATGAGTTTTGACTGTACCAAAACCGAAGTACCGTGTTTTATAAGTCCCGCGACTATCTGAACCGCAGGCTTAACGACTGCGCGGACATCCTCGATTGGACCGAGAATCCCTTCTCGGTTCTCTCGCGCGTGCCGAGAAGGGATTCTCGGTTGGATTGGGTGGCATGTCCGGGCGAAGCGCGGACATGCTTGACGTGAGACCATGCTCGCCTGCGCCGAGCATGCCACCCGTCGCCCACCCAGCCGTTGTCCCATCGGAAGCTCGGTTCCTTCCTGTAGGTTTTTTTCCCGTCGATGTCGCGGGAGCGGTGTCTAATAGGAAGGAGCAACCGCGCGCTGTGCTCGGCCGTTGCGGAGCGTTGTCGGTACCGTGTGCTGGACAGACAAAGCGAGGAAAGCCAAGTGCCGAACCGCGCGTGCACGGTCGTGGCGTGAGCGGACCTTTGAGGTGAGATGTTATGCGCACACGTAGTCACACACAAGATTTGTGGCCCCGGATCTTAACATTGGTTGCGCTGAGTGGCCTGATCGGCAGGACACCGGCGGTTGCGGGGCCAGTGTTCATGGGGCTCGGCGACCTGCCCGGGGGATCGGTCATGAGTCGGGCGACCGCCGTATCGGCCGACGGGACCACGGTCGTCGGTGACAGCTGGTCGGGCTGGGGACTTTCAGGACTTGAGGCGTTCCGCTGGACGTTCGACGGTGGGATGGTCGGTCTGGGTGACCTGCCCGGCGGTGACTTCTGGAGTGAAGCCTTTGATGTCTCGGCGGACGGGTCGGTTATCGTCGGCTATAGCAAGTCAGGGCCGGGGAACACCTACGAGGCATTCCGGCGGGAGACGGACGTGATGAGCGGCCTTGGGCACTTCGTCGGATCGTCTTACAGCAAAGCAACGGGGGTCTCGGCGGACGGCTCGGTGATCGTCGGCCAAGGCGGCTCTGAACAAGGGAGCGAGGCCTT
>JAUWWQ010000105.1 GCA_030616775.1 Planctomycetota bacterium | reverse complement strand
GTCCGACGATGGGAGCGCGTGCACCGATGGGTGACGGCCAAGCTCATTCTTTACCATGCGCGCCTGGTCCTCAGGAGGAAGGCAGCATGAAGCTTCGTGCGCATTCCTACAAAGGACATGGGCCACCCGCCGTCTCCCCCATGTCCAAAGGACATGGCCCACCCGTCCGAGTTGGTCTGCAGCGTACAGAAGCAACAGCCCGGTGTCCTTTCTGCCACTCTATTGACAGGGCGGGCGTAGTTATGGGGCGGAGGCGAAGCCGGATGCTGTGTCCATAACATGTGGTGTCGCTTGCCGGCAGATGGCGTGTCTCGGTCTAATCATGGATGCTGACCCGGTTAATGGGAGATTTCGCCTTGACAGCGAAGACCGGCATCCGCTACACTATTAACGGGGATTCTAAGGAGGTGAGAGAGCTTCCCACAGGACGACTGAGTCGGACGGTCAACCTCAGCCGTTTCTACGTGCGCTGTGTCCGCTCGGTGACCACACGTGGGGGCCAACACTTGCCTGATGGACGAGACTGCCACTGGAGAATATAGAGGTGCAACTTTCCACTCGGACGACACGCATGGTCTTTGCCATCCTGGCTAGTCTCGCTGGGGTACTCGGCGAAACGCCGGCGCTTGCACGACCTATCCTGTATGCTTCGGACACCCAAACGAGTTCGCTCTATACCCTTGACACGGCGGACGCATCCGCCACGCTCGTGGGCCCTTTCGTTGTCACCCAGATTATGGCTGGGCTGGGGTACGACGCCCAGCGAGACATTCTCTTCGGTACGTCAACCGAGACAAACGACCTCTACTCCATCAACCGCTCAACAGGGTTTGCGACGTGGATAGGAGATCTTGGGGTCGAACTCATGCACGCCTTGGAATATGACGCTTCAACCGACACGTTGTTCGGTGCCTTCGGCACGTCAGCAGGCGACGGACTCTACAACATCGACACTTCCACAGGGGCGGCGACGCTGATCGGCCACATAGGCTTCTTTCATTCGAACCACGCGAATACGGTGCATGGCCTTGCTGCTCATCCCGACACGGGCGTGTTATTCGGCGCCGTGAGCGGGCCGGCACTCGATTGGGGTGCCCTAATCGAGATCGACAAGACCACGGGCCAGGGAAGCTTGATCGGCGAGTTTGCACAACACATCGCGGGCCTAGCTTTTCATCCCGAGACCGACATTCTGTTTGCCATGGACAATTTGGCGGATGAGTTGTACACGATCGACATTACTACCGCCCACACGACGCTTATCGGCCCTACCGGGCTGGGCAAAGCTCCTGGGCTGGCGTTCACGCCCGAACCCACCAGCCTCTCGCTCCTTGCTCTTGGCGGTCTGCTTGCCATCGGCCGACGACGCCGGTAGCCGGCGTCTGTACACATCCGCTCCGTCGGGCTGCTCCTGCCCATCGCAATGATCCTCGGCCCTGCGAACCCTGAACTTGTTGAGAACTAAGAACGCCAAAAGGTACCCATGTTTGAGTCGTCGCCAACAAATCATGTCACAGCCCAATCAGAGGAACGCTTCGTGGATGTCGTCACGACGCTCGAAGCGGATCCGCAGTCGGCGGAACTGATAAAGCCGGCTCAGCGTCCGTTCGACGACCCAGCGGCACTTGCCCAGTCCGCTGCCGTGTTCGGTGTTTCGGCGGGAAATGGCCGGGGTAATGCCCCGGGCCCACAGAGCCATGCGATGATCGTCAGAGTCATACGCCCGATCCGCGTACAGCAATTTCGGCCGGGAGGCCCACCTCCTTTGGACATGGACCACCCGCCTGTGCCGATCCCGGTGGGATGGGATTCGACGGCGCGACGAAGTGGCGAGCCACTTCTTTAGAAACAAAAAAGGACCGGGTCCATGGCAGTGTCTATTCGAACTCAGCCACAGCTTCGACGAGCGCTCTGGTCGTACCCGGTTCCCCTTCACTGTGCCCCGCTTCCTCCACGATGATGAGTTTGGACTTCGGCAACGCCTTGTGCAAACGCCACGCTGTGATCGGCGGGCAGATCACGTCATACCTCCCGTTGATGATTGTCACAGCGATGTCTCTGATTTTGTGGGCGTCGCGTAGGAGCTGGCCTTCTTCGAGGAAGAACCCGTTGCTCGCATAATAGGTGTCGATAATCGCCCCCGGCTTGCCGTCATAGTCGCCCCAACCCTGCTCGACCTTTTCGTCCGGCGCGTGCAGGTTTCCAGTCTTGACCGCATACCGAATCCAAGCGTCACCGACCTTCCGCACGATGGCAGCATCGCCTTTCGAGAACAGCTCCAACAACGACTTCGGTTGGAACTCGCGCACACGCGGGGGCAGCTCCGCTTCCAGGCGTGCCCAAGCGTCGGGGAAGAACTTCCGAATGCCTTGTTCGCCGTAGTAATGATCCAGCTCCGCTTGTGTGCCGGTCCAAATGCCGCGGATGACCATGCCGGAAACCCGCTCGGGGTACGTCTCTGCATACGCCAGCGCAAGCGTCGAGCCCCACGAACCGCCGAAAATGAGGATCTTCCCATCGATCTTGAGGTGCTTGCGAAGTCTCTCGATGTCCTCGACGAGATGTTGCGTCGTGTTTTCGCGGATCTCGCCTGCGGGTGTGCTGCGTCCCGCTCCGCGCTGATCGTGAAGCACGATGAGGAACTTCTCCGGATTGAAATACTGCATCAATCGCGAATAACAGCCGACGCCCGGACCGCCGTGCAACACGAATATCGGCTTGCCTTTCGGGTTGCCGTAGAGCGCATATCCGATCGTATGCAGGTCGCTGACTTTCAAGTGACCGGCGTCGAACCACTCTTGCGCCGGAAACAACTCACCCGGCTGGTGGGCGTCGTCTGCTGATGCCGCTGACGCCGTCCACGCCGTTCCCACGACGAGAAAAACGCCCGGCCCGAGTATACGGCTTCGATTCATGGTCACACCTTGTGCAAATAAAGACTAAACATCGCCATAGCCTGTTGGCTCCAAAGATACTATCCTCAATTCGCCTGGCAAGAAGACCGCCAAGATCATTAATCGTCCTAACTTGTACCTTCCCGTAAGCACGTCCTGTTCCTCGGGTTTCGGACCTCGCATCCAACACGCCGCCAGACGGGGACACGATCGGGCGGCGAAAAAGTTCCCGCATCCTCGGGATCCACATGTGTTAGGGCTGCGCCACTATCGGTTTTGCATGGGTTACGGTAAACGGACTGGAAAGTGGGCGATCATCGTGGGCGGGTAGCATCACCAGATGATCGGCCAGCTTCCGTCCCAGTCCAACTTCAGCATCGATTCGTCCCCGAACTCGTAGTAATGATCCCGGCGTGCCGGAACTCCAAGGCCAATCCTCAGCGCGGTCAACGCCGCGAGGCCGGGCTGTCTGTTAACTATGGCGGCCCGACGCTATGCTCGGAGGAGCCGGGGAGGAACTTCCAGCACCTGTGGACCGGGCTAGCGTCGGGCCTTCCTGATTATACACTCCGCAAGGGGAGTCGGTATCCCCTCGTTAGCGGTATTCTGGACGGCATCAGCCGTACCCGGGCCCTCGTCAATCGCCGCAAGTCCCGCCCTGACAAGGGGGCACGTTTGGGCACGTGCAGCCGAAGCCCTGGGGTAGAATCTGGGGGAAGCCGCCAGTGTTCCGTCAGCCATGAATTTGCGGGTTGGGTGCCATGGGCAAACTTGTTTGCCCGTGCCGGTGGAGATGAGTCACGGGCAAGCTGGCGGTTGCCCATGTCACCCGTGCAAGGCCTGTGCAACCCGTAGATTCAAGCTTGACGCTATACTAGTGCTCCGACACTACTCAATTGATGGGTAGAGCCGTTTGAGCTTTATCCGTGCGTCGGCGGTGCGGAACCTCCAATTCACCTTCACCGTGCGGTGGTTGCGATCGTGCTCCCACGCGGCTACC
>JAUWWQ010000095.1 GCA_030616775.1 Planctomycetota bacterium | reverse complement strand
TAAGTACATCGAACGGCGCCGGGAGATCCTTGAGGTGCACCCTCAAAGCGGTCAGCCGCCCCGGATTGCCCGGCTCCATGGAGATGTAGCGGATTTTCGGATAACCCGCCTCTCCCACAGGCTGTGTCGGTGGATCGGTGGCACACAGATCAACGAGCTCCCCACAGCCGGTCAATTCGATATTCGCCCCGTTGTCCACCAGGTTCCGGTAATAGACCCTGCAATCTTCGAGCGTAATGGTTGAACCCGTCTGAAGAATCAGCGTGTCCACATACAACGCTTCATCGCACGGGCCGGCGCCGGCGGTGTTGGCGAAGCTGTTGACGAAGGTGATTTGCGGCGGGTTCTCCGGGGCGCCCTCAACGATTATAGTCCCGATCGCATAGTTCGTGTGATGCTCTGCGTCGAAAAGGGTGTCCTGGTCCGTGTCGTACCCTTCGCTTGTCGGGCCGAGGTCAAGACCGGCTACCTCGAAGGTCTGAACATCTGTGCCGTTGAGTGTCAGCCTTCCGTTAGCCCAGTTGAACAGGCTCGGATACGTGCTCCGATTGTCGAAGTCGCCGGCCAACGACATCCCGACCGTCGAATCGTTTGTCGTGTCGACAGCTCCCGTCATAATGAAGTTCGCGACACCCGCCGGTTCAACGGCGGCCACCGCAAAAAGGACTCCGGCGCTCACCGTTGAGTATCCACCCATCCGCAGTTTCGGCGGCGGCGTGATTCCTCGGAGTGTCAGATCCTCACTATTCTGGCGACTCCACCCCGGGCATGTCGGGGTGGGCGACCCTTCGAGCACAATGTCGCCGGTGACGCCAACCGACATGGCCTCCTCGAGTGTCATCCGCCCGCCGGCCGTCTGAGGGTCACACTTGCCCGGCAAAATGGTGACACCGCCGGCGGTGAGCGAGGCACACATGAGTTCACCACTGCACCCGTCGTAGCCGGGATGCTCCAGGTCCGCCTCGTAAACACCGCCAGGACCGATCGTAAATGACCCACCCGTATCGCCGTCTTGCCGGCGGCCTGTGACCTCGGATGAGCCGGAGGTGATGCTGATTAGCCGATCATTGGTCACCACGAGATAACCTTCGTTGTAAATGCCGCCGGGAGCGACGACGGAAAGGTCGCCAACGCTGACCTGGGCGACACTCACTTTCGCACCCTTGAGCATCTTGAGCGTATCGATCTCAACTGTCACATTCAGAAAGACGTCGTCCATGATCCCGTCGAGCGTGACACTGTAGGTGCTCACCTCGCTGTTATCCGGGTAAACGTCATCGGGGATATCCCAGTTGTTGTAGCAGCTCCAATCATTCTCAGCGCAGTCGCCGATGAACTCGGCACACTCATCAGGGACACCGTCCGGCCCACCAGGCTCCACATCGTCGGAGGTTCCGCTGTTGATGTCGCACCAGTCGGGTACACCGTTGAGGTTGCAGTCATCACAATCCGAGTCATCGACACACTCGGCGATGTCGCACTCGTCGGGAATGGCATTGGTGTTACAGTCCGGATCGCAATCCACAGTGCACAAGCCGCCGCTGCTCACCGGGATCTCGCATTCGTCGGGAATCCCATTGCTATTGCAGTCCTCGCTGGTGCTGCTGGAGATGTCCTCCTCATCGGGCACACCGTTGTTGTTGCAATCCGGGGGACAGTCGTCAGCGCAGGTCTTGTTTACATCATGGTGGACTGCGAATTCACCCGCTGACCCGAGGGCTTCACACTCGGTAGCGGTTACAGTGTCATCTATGCACACCGGTGGATTGGCGCTCATATTACAGCACTGTCCCGTGCCGATAATAATCTTCGCAGGGACCAGGCCCATCAGCGGGATCGGTGAGTTCTCATCATCCGTGACCAAGCTCCGGACGGGCTCGAATCCCACGTAGAATGTGCCCATGGCATCGACCGACACATCCAAGAGCAGCGTGCCGGCATACGTCTCGAAGTCGGGCGCTAAGATCCAAGTACCCGGCAGCGTGCTGCCATAACGGTAGTCAATGGTGGTGGCGTCAATTCCAGACACCTCGGCTTGCATGTAGAACACGTAGTCGGTCCGGGTGTTATCGATGAACGCGGCCGCGCAATGGCCGGCGGGAAACCCGAATACGCCACAACCACCTCTAGCACCACCCCACGGGTGACCCAGCGAGCCCATTAGAGCCTCACAGTCCGCATCACTCGTACAGGTCGGCATCCACGGCGTTAGCGCACCCTGCAGCCCGGCGTAGTAGCCGGACGAGTCCAGGCCCGCTTGCCAGGACTTGATGTTGATGACATTCGGGCTGTTAAGCGGGTCCACATCGGTGATGCGAATCTCAATCCAGATGTGCGCGCCACCCCCTTTCAGCGTGATCTCATTGCCGGAGATGCTCCAGTCACCGGGCGGGCTATCCGCGTGCACCGGCGTCCACTGCATGTACACGTCCGTAGCGGCGTAAACCGCACCAGGCTGGGCGTAGTAGGAACCATACGCCGCCCCGTTGGACCAAAAAACATAGTAATCTGCGTAGCCGTCACTGCAGAAGGTCGGATGTGTGAAGTAGCCATAACAGGCGGCGTAGCCATTACCCGGATCGCAGAATGGCGGCCAGGTTCCGCCCTCCTGGCAGTCGCCGGTCCAGTTGTTGGGGTCGGCGTCGGTATAGTCACACGCCTGGCCAGTGGTGCAGCAGGTGCCGGCAGCGTAGTAAGACGGCGTGGCGCAGGCCCCGAGCTGCTGGCAGCCGTAGACGAACCCGTACCCGTCACCCCAACCGATATCGGCTGGGTCATCTACACAACTCATGTACTCTGAACCGCCGTGGAGCCAAGAGCCACGACAACCGCCAACCAGCGACACGACGATCCAGACCCGATCACAGTTATACGCAACCGGGGTCGGAAGATGCGCCCTGAGGGTGTGATACACGGCCCTGCTCAGACCGCTAAAGGCCGTCTTAGTGCCGGCGATGGGAGCAGGCGTGGGGCTACAAACCGTGTCTATTGCCCCCATCGGATCACCGTCCCACAGCTCGACTTCCACGGCGCAGTCGTTAGCAGATGAGCTGCTGCAGAAGAAGTTGCTCACCTCGTACCCGGCGATCGCATCACCGGCCTGCCAGCCCCTCGCGTCGCACAACGGGAAACCGGGTGGGCAATCGAACCTGGCCTGGCCCCACCAGCCCCCCAAGCCAAAGGTGTCATCATCTGTAAGGAAGTTACCGGCTAGGCAGGTATCGGCCTGATAGTACACGGGTGCTCCCGCGACCGGAACGCTGGCGACACCGCCCCTTTGCGTCGTCGCGTCGTCCAACGTAAACACAACGGGCAAATTCGGATCGACGGCTATGAGACCCTCGCTGACCGAGATGGGGCCGAGAGTCACACCCCTTTTGTCCGGTGTCCCGTAGGCCACGACGCTGAAGGCCAGCGCACCTACAGCGGTTATTACTGTGACTGAGCGCCATCCATCAACACACGTTCTCATCTTCCACCCTCCTCTAGAAAGTCCGTACGTCCCAGACGATATGACTCCCTACTACCTTCACGAACACGACTGTTCATCAAACCTCCGCATCAAGTTACTTTCCAAGACGTCTTGAAATGATCCTGGGTACAGGCGTTTATCGCAGCCCAATTGCAGCCTGAATGCTCTTTCGCACCAACCCTCGGTTCATCTCCGACGCCGGTCTCAGGCGGGTTTGGCCACACTGGCTCACTTGGCGCACAGTATCACCACGTTGTCACGTGGCGCCACCGGAAGATCGCGTGTGCGCACCAAAACCATCAAGGAAGTGCTCAACTCTCTCGCTGCGGTGTGACGCAATAGCAGGCACCGCGCCCCTCCGGGCAGATTCTAGCTGCCCGTCGGTTCTAGCGTGCCCGCCACTGGCCAAATCCCTCTCTCCAACCGTTTCGCCACCGAACACAGTCTTTCAGTATACTCTGTATGGGCGCTCGTGCAACTTAAAAAACTAAAAGAGTGGGCGAAATCCGCCACGCGGCTTTACGGGAGGCGGAATCCTGTGACGCCGATGCCCTCAATGGCGCTCAGTCCGGTGAGGCTTTCCTCCGTCGAGTGGTAATAAGCGGCGGCGTCTATCCGGTTCGCTGAACTGGCGGACAGGCGATCTGATCGTGACCGAAGGCTTGCGGGGGAAGCTCGCAACTTGATCTTGTTTGTGTGACATCCGGATGACTTTCACTGTCGAACGCGATGTGTACACCACAGAGAAGGCGGCGTGAGCAACCCGGAAGGCGCGTCGTTTGACATCGACCGTGATAACGACAATGACTTGTCCGACGTCACCCAGTTCCAGCGGACATTCACCGGCAGGTAAACACCGGGGTGATATTCACAGGCGACCTCCCTGCCAGGATCGTTGAGAACTCACAGAACCCGGTAATCCGGATCGCCATTGTCAGACGCTCCACGGGCGGCGATGATACGCCTTGGTCTTGCCTTCGGAGGATGTAGCCATGGCGAGCAAAAGCGACGTGAGTGGACTTGGCAATCTGGAGCCGGCGGCGGTGTGGGGCTTTTTCTCCAGGATCGCCGACATCCCACATTCTTCTAGGAAAGAAGAACGAATTCGCCAGGGCGTACGAGCCATGGCACAGGAGCACGGGCTTTCCGTCCGCGAAGACTCTACCGGCAATCTGGTGATCGATGTACCGGGCTCGCCGGGGTGCGGCAATGCACCGATCACGGTGCTGCAAGCCCATCTCGACATGGTGTGTGAGAAGAACGCTGACTCGGCCCACGATTTCGATCGAGACGGCGTAAGCGCGATTGTCGACCATGACGCCGCCAGCGGCAAACAGATCGTACGGGCCGACGGTACGACGCTCGGGGCTGACAACGGGATCGGAGTGGCGATGGCCCTGGCTGCGGCGTCCGAAACCGAGGTGACGCACGGGCCGCTTGAACTCGTCTTCACGATTGACGAAGAATCGGGGATGACAGGTGCCAAGGCTTTGACGCCGGATTCGTTTCGCGGCCGACGGATGCTCAATCTGGATTCGGAAGAGGACGACGTACTCTACATCGGCTGCGCCGGTGGCTGTGACACAACTCTGTCGTTCGAGTATGAGTTGGAGCAGCCGGGTGGCGATGTTGTCGCTTGTCGCGTGGCGGTCACGGGTCTGCGGGGCGGGCATTCCGGATCGGATATTCACGAGAACCGAGGCAACGCCATCAAGGTTCTGGTCAGAACACTCTTGCGGGCCGATCACCACACCCTGCAGGTGGCATCGATAAATGGAGGACAATTGCGCAACGCGATTCCGCGTGAGGCAGAGGCCGTCGTGTCAGGACCGCCGGAGACTATTGAAACGCTGCGGGCGGTAGCGAAAACCGTCGCAGATGACGTGATCCGCGAATCCGCGGAGGAGCAGCTTTCGATTTCTGTACAACCTGTGCCAGCGGGCGACATACCGGCGGTACTTCCCCCTGATCAGAGCTCGCGTATCCTTGCCACGTTGGCTGCCTTACCGCACGGCGTACTGGCTATGCATCCGGGGATTGAAGGCCTGGTGGAGACGTCGAACAATCTCGCCACTGTGGCCAGCAGCCTCGTCGACGGGCGGCGCAAGATGCGTGTCGAGATCGCCACATTGTCGCGAAGCTCCTCCACGTCACAAAAGGAGGCTACGGTCAGCCAGATCGCTGCCGTGGGCAAGCTGGCTGGTGCCGTCGTCCGCGCGGGCAATGACTACCCCGGTTGGGAGCCAAACATGGATTCACCGGTGTTGTCGACTTGCCGTGGGGTATATACGCGACTGTTCGGTGAGGAGCCTAAAGTCACAGCCATCCACGCGGGGCTCGAGTGCGGCATCATCGGTGAACGGGTCGGTGGCATGGATATGGTCTCGCTGGGGCCAAGGATCGAGAGGGCTCACACGCCAGAGGAGCGCGTTTTCATCACCTCGGTTCAAAAGTCGTGGAAGTATCTTCTTGCGATTCTGGCTGAGCTCGCTCGCGGTTGACGAAGCTCCGGCAAGGCGGCACATGGCCATGCGACCACGAATACGCACCACGACACGCGGGCTTTAATGCATATCGGACATATATTCCATTGTCGCTTAACGTACATGTGCCAAATGCGCCATAGAAAGGCTACATACGCCACATTCTCGACCGGCTGCGTATCTCGAACGACCGCGGTCCTGTCACTCTATGGTCACAAGCTACCGGCCACCGGTTGCACTGGGGATTTTCGCCTTCCCTGAACGAGGAAATTGGGTAGAATTGCGAAAAGTGTGCGCAAAGCCCGCACGATAGGGATCTGTATGTGAAGACGTTGAGGTTGATGAGGAGGTGTTGGAATAATGAATCGGTTCATCATGAATGATCGAGACCAAGATGCAGCCCCAGCCAGATTCGCTGGCGGTGGTGTGCGTGTAATGCGGTACGTCTGGCCTGCTGTTGTATGTGTTGCTCTTATGGTGGGTAGCGCGGCGGCACTTGAAGACCTCGTCCGCGGAAAGGGAAAGAAAGGCGATGCTACCAAGGCGCCAAAGGTGCAGAAGAAGGCGACCCCCAGGGCGGGGTGCGGTTCGGACACGGGAACTCCAGACCCGACTCCGAGCGCACAATCCACCAAGGGCGGTGCGTCACCAGTCTGGGTGTGTCCTGAACCGAACCTGACGACCGACCCGGTGTGGCGTGGCCAACAGATCGAATGCGCCTTCATGATCCGCAACGAAGGCACGGTCGATCTGAAGATCAAAGGGAGGGGTGGGTGAGGTACCCGGTTTAACGGTCGGTCCGACCGTACGATCAAGCCGGGTCAGACGGAGAAGTTGGCCCTCCTCCTTAACTCAAGCAGATATATCGGGTCGTTCTCAAAACGCATTCAGGTGACAAGCAACGATCCCGACCACCCGAATGAGACATTGCAGTGCGAGGGACGGATTCTAATGTCCCTGCAGATGAGCCCGAACCGGGTGAACTTCGGGAGCATCTCGCGTAACAGTGCGACGAAATATCAGGTTGTTACCCTCACGCGCGGCGACGGCGGCCCGATCGCCCCCAAGGTGTCTCCCCCTAAGCAACCAGGCCTCCACGCGCAGGTGTGCGAAATCGAGCCGGGTGAGCATTATGAACTTGAAGTCAGTATTGGACCCCCCTGGCCTAGAGACAGCTTCCGGGATGCGTTGAGGCTCAAGACCGGCGTTGAAGAGGCTCCGGAGGTAACAATCAGTATTATGGGTAACGTGATCCCGCGGTTAACGGCAGTGCCGAAACGCATTGTGTTTCCGATGAAGCGGACGAAGGAACTCGAGGAGGTCGTAAACCTGCGATGGGGCGACGGCAAACCGGCGAACATTCTTGAGGCGACTACCACCGTTCCAGGGGCAAGCGTACGCATTGAAGGGAGCCAGCAATCCCAGAGGCTGGTGATGACAGTGCCGGCTGGCTCTAAACGCTACCCTGGTGCCCAGACCGTCACGATCACGACGGACGATCCGGACCTCCCGACGTTCTCAATTCCGGTTGGGTTCCAGAGAGAGGCTCGAGCCCGAGCGGCGCCGCGTCGCGGCCAGCCCGCTTCCGCAAGGGCACCGACGACACGAAAGAAGACCGGGGGACAGAAGAGAGATACGCCGATTGAGCGGTAAGTGGTGGAGCCACTACCATAATTTCCTCGCGCCACGGCGTTGCTGGAAATTGAGGGGCACATAAATCTCTACCCAGCGAGAAGGCGTGCACTGTGATGCACGCCCGTGGTTGGGTCGTATCCTTGAAGCTCTGTTCGCAATATGCGCAGAGCGTGCGGACTGAGCGTATCCGACTGAAGGCATGACCGCGGCTATTACCGGTGCGCAGCCAAAGCCTGCTCCGTTATCCATGCGACAACGGGCTCTTCAGAACCATGACAAGAGCTGTGCAGCAGTTCCTGTGATGATCACCGTGATGGCCCAGGGTAGTATGGCTGCGTACATGACAACGATCCGGGTGGCGTGAAGCCGCGATCGTACGAGCTGTCGCGCGTAGTCACTTCGTAGCGGACCAATCCATCCGGCAGCACCAAGTACCGTGACAGCGAGCACAACTAGTGCTCCGACACTACTCAATTGATGGGTAGAGCCGTTTGAGCTTTATCCGTGCGTCGGCGGTGCGGAACCTCCAATTCACCTTCACCGTGCGGTGGTTGCGATCGTGCTCCCACGCGGCTACC
>JAUWWQ010000086.1 GCA_030616775.1 Planctomycetota bacterium | reverse complement strand
CCCGCTTGCGCCATTGGGCGATGGCCTCGTCGTCGCGTTCGCGAGCCCGTCGCTCGGGCTTCTGGCAAGACCAGCCCATGCCTCGCAACACACGCCAAACGGCGGATTCCTCGTAGGTCACGCCGAAGCGCTTCTCGATCAGTTCGCCGATGCGTTTCAGCGTCCACAGTTCGGTGCGGTAGCCGTGCTTCCGTGCGCCCTTCAGGAGCAGTCGCCTCAGCCGCTCGCGTTGCCTGGCGGTCAGCTTGGGCTTCGGGCCGAGGTTGGGCTTGGCTCTCAAGGCGTCCGGCCCCGCACGCTGATACCTCTTCTTCCACTGCGACACGCCCCCGGGGGTTACACCGAGCATCTCGGCCACCTCGACACCAGACATTCCCTTGTCCAGCAGCGCCATGGCCCGAAGCCGACGCCGCTCCAACTCCTTCGGTGTGCCTTTGGGTCTCATACATGACGATATCGGCTCATGCGACCCGATATATTTACCCGATCAAGGATCAATAGGTGGGGCGGTGACCGTTGGAAGCCCGTTTTCCGGCCTGTACACCTTTGAATCCACGACGCCCGACAGCGATCCCGGCGAGCCCAGACGCGGGCTCTACAACGATGCTATTCGTGAAGTGGAGGGCTACGTGGGCACGTACCATCTTCAGGGGCCGGTGGGTTCAACCACCCTCGTTTCTGTGGTCGATCTTCAGCGATCGCTCTACGATGAGTACTTGGTGTCTGCTCCAGTCGAGTTCGGGGGAGTGACACTGGACTTCGCCGTGCAGCTGTTTGACAGCAGCGGTGAAGCCCTGGAGGGCGATTCGCTCCCCCTAGTTCCGCCGGTCCTCAGCTTGTTTGATTTGCCCAGGTTCTTGATCTTCGACCAATCCGAAGCGATCCCACTAACGGTGCGAGGCGAGTTGCGGTCCCTGGTTCCTGAGCCTGGCACGCTCGTTTCCCTCGCAATCGGGGTGCTGATCGCCACGACACGACGTCGTGCCGCGTTCCCCGGGAGCCGCGATAGGAGGAGCTGAGATGACCATAATCCGTGCAAGACTTCTGTGTACTGTCCTGGTTGCTATCTCGCCCTGCCTCCCTAACGCACCACCCGCCCTGGCGATCGAGTGCAACCCCAACAATTGCCCACCGGATGGGTGTCAGGTGACCGGCAACGATTGTCAACCCAATGACGTGGATGACGACGTGGACATAGCTGGTGGCACGAGCCAGGACTGCAACGGGAACCGCATTCCTGATGAGTGCGAACTTGCCGAGTGCGTCATTGACGTCGTTTTCCTGCTCGATACTTCTAATTCCGTCGAGCTTGAGATGCCTGCAATGTGCGATGCCATCGAGCATGCCCTGGACCAGGTCGAGACGGAGGGTATCTGCGTCCGGTCGGAGAAGCTCGCCCTGGTGCCGGGTCAGGACGTCCCATGCACTGAATCCTTCTGCTGTGAAGGGAACGCGTACTATGAGTATGGCGCCGTGGCCTGCGAATACTTTGACGTCGAGGCGCAGGATTGCGGGGGGTGCGGCGACGGCAGTTGCGAGGACTGGGCTCCAGCAACTGCAGTTGTCGCTGCCGAAAAGGACTGGACCCCTGGCCCTCGGATCATCGTCCCTATATCCGACGAGGGCCCGCGATGTGGCGGAGGCCCTCAAATCTACCCGCCTGACCCGATAGATGATGCCGACTGTGTCGCCATCCACCACGCCATTCCCGCCGTTTGGGACAATCGAGTGATCGTCGCCCCTGTCGTGCCGCTGGGAGGAGCTGTTGAGACCTTGGCACGGAAGCTGGCGAACGGCGGCGCACCGGGTGGGCAGGTTTTCGATATCAGCGACATTAACCTGGGCACAAAGCTCGCGGATTTCATTCGGGGCACCTGTCCGGGCGACTGCAACTCGAACAATGTGCCGGATGACTGCGACATCGACGACGGGCTCAGCCGGGATTGCGACAAGAATCGCATTCCGGACGCCTGTCAGGACAGCCCGGATTGCCAAGACCCGCCCAACGGCGTCGCCGACGCTTGCGACATAAGCTGCGGTGTTTCGGGCGGGCCTTGTAACGTCGGTGGCTGCGGCAACTCGACCGACTGCGACAACAATTGTGTGCCCGACGAATGTGATGACCCTGTTGACTGCAACAACAACGGTGTGCAGGATTCCTGCGATATCGACGACGGAACCAGTCTGGACTGCGGCGGGGGAGAGGCAAGTGATTGCTGCACCGTTCGTGACAATGAGATGGGGTGTGACGATCCGTTTTGCGAAGGCGGCATCTGCGTTTTCAAGCCGTCCTGCTGTGAGCAAGCTTGGACCCGTGCCTGCGTCAACCTTGCGGCCAACTACTGCTCGCCGCTCTGCAATCCCCTCCCGAACGGTATTCCGGATGAGTGCCAAGCGGAACTAGGGCCGGATTGCGACGGGGATGGCGTCCCCGATGCTTGTGAATTACACTGCGGGGCGACCGGGGGTGGCTGCGGCCAACCCCCAGGCTGTGGGGAAGAGAGCGACTGCAACCAAAACTGCGTGCCCGACGAGTGCGAGTCGCAGAACGACTGCCAGCCAAATGGTGTGCAAGACATTTGCGACATCGCTGCGGGCACCAGCGAAGACTGCAACGCCAACGATGTACCTGATGAGTGTGACATTTCCGGTCCGACCAGTGAGGATTGCAACATCAACGGCGTTGCCGACGAATGTGAGGTCGGCGAATGTCAGGCTGGTGATGATGACTGCAATAACAATGAAACGCCTGATGTCTGCGATATCTATGCTGGAACGAGTGTCGACTGTAACGAGAACCTCGTTCCGGACGAGTGCGATATTCCTCCCGACCCGTGGAATAACTGGAGTAACGATTGCAATAGCAACGGAACCCCTGACGAATGCGAATCGAACGAGGACTGCCAGGGTAACTGTATCCGAGACATCTGTGACATATACTCCGGCACGAGTTTCGACTGTAACAACAACTTCGTGCCGGATGCGTGCGACATCTTATTAGGTATAAGTCAGGATGCCAACCAGAATGGTATCCCGGATGAGTGCGAATGCCCTGCTCCCGACGCGCCAGAAGCGCCTCCATCAGAAGGTCTGCTAGCGGGGGAGGGTTATGCCAAGAACCGCTATATATCGTTCGTCCCTGCGAACCCCGGGCAAATGACGGCAATTCGGGTGACACTGACGGAGTTTGTCAACGACGACCCCGAAGGGCCGATCGGAAGCCAGTGGTGGGTTGGCAATCCGAAGGAGTTCTGCGAAAACTCCGGGAAGAGGAAGCCTCCCTGTCCTGAGGTCCCGGGTCTGCCCGATACATTCATGGGTGCGGCCCTGCAATGTTCGCCGTACTACAAGGATTATGTGGATTGGCATGGTGTGTGTGAGCAGGGCGAGTGTGTGGGTGGCTTAAAGGACGATGAGCCATGCGACACGCATGAGGATTGCCTTGGTGTGTTGCACGTTTATGGCCAAGCGACCGTTCCGAGTGATTGGGAGGGCGCCTGTGCGCCGGCGGGCAGTCTCGTCCCCACGACGTATGAGATCCAGGTGGTTGAAGAAGGCTGTTATGTGGAAGTGGAGAGCAACTTCTCTGTTCCTCTTGAGGTAACGATGAGTCATTGGGGTGATATCGTCGGGATCGTCGACGAGGGATGGACACCACCTGACGGGTGCATTTCCATTCCGAACGACGTTACCGCTGCTCTTGACAAGTTCAGGAACCTTGGTCCGCCAGACCTTCCTTATCCGGCGGTGATCATGGCCAGGGCCGACCTGGACTTGGAGACCCCGAATCAGTTGATTGATATTTCGGACGCTACTTGCGTCATGGACGCATTCCGTGGCTTCCCATATCGATACGGCGAGCCTCAAGCGTGTCAGGAGGGTGGCGGTGGTGGCGAGCCTCCTCCTAGTGGTGATTAGTGAAGACTTGCTGTGCGGAGGAGAGTATTCTGAGTAGCTGTAGACTACCTGGGACTTTTCCGTTGGGCCGAGGGCGTTGAAGGAGAGACTCGAATGAATGATATGATTCCCCGAGTTCATTACATATTATGTTGTTTGGCTTTCCCCATTCCAGTAGCTGCCGGGACACTCTACGTGGATGTCGAGGCGACGGGCCAGAACAACGGCATGAGCTGGACCGACGCCTACGGATCTCTGTCAACAGCGATTGGGAAGGCCGCAGTAGGTGACGAGGTTTGGGTCGCTGAAGGAACGTACCAGCCAATCACTTTGAAGTCTGGGGTGAAGGTCATCGGAGGGTTTAAGGGGACCGAAACCAGCGAGTTAGCCAGCGATCCCGATACACACAAGACCTACATTAGCGGGGGCGGCAAGTCGCGAGCTCTGGGGAGTGTTGCCAACGACTCATCCACCGTACTACGCGGCTTTTACATCATAGAAGGGTTTGTGGATTTCCCGGACAACGGAGGCGGCCTGTACGTGGGCGACAGTGACACGAATTTCGTTCGTTGCGTTTTCACGGGCAATAGGTCCGCGGTCATGGGTGGGGCAGTCGCGATCTGGGGAGGTTCGCCCACGTTTGTCAATTGCCGATTCTACGACAACGACGGGGGCTGGGCCGCCGGGGCCATATTCAACCGTAAGTTCGCCACCCCGACGTTTGTCAATTGCCTGTTCTATGAGAACAAGGCCTGGGAAGGTGGCGCTGTAGGGATCACAACAGGAGCGGCGACCTTTGTTAACTGTACGCTTTCGGATAACGAGGCGACCATAGGCAAGGGTGGGGCACTCTTCGACAGCCGCGGTGAGGCAGTCCTTCGCAACTGCATCATTTGGGGAAACGTCGCCGGGACCGAGGACACCAACGAGGTTTTCAACCTTCCTGCGGCTCGTACGAGCACCACCGTGAGTTATAGCAACGTCAAGGGCGGCTGGCCAGGTAAGGGAAATATTGGCTCTGATCCACTTTTCGTAGATGCCGGAAAAGGTGACTATCGACTACAAGAGACTTCCCCATGTCGAGACGCGGGCAAGTATGCCTCCTTGCCGGCCGACGTTGCGGACATAAACGCTGATGGTAACACAACCGGTGTCTTGCCGAAGGACCTTGCTCTAAAGGGGCGCGTAAGTGGCGAGGCCGTCGATATGGGTGCCTTCGAGTGGCATCCATCTGGCGAGTAGAGAGCCGAGCTTGCGTCGGCCCACACCGTAGGCTTTCGCTGGTTGTAAGCTGTGTCTGCGCCACCGGCAGAGAGAGTCAACGGTGGATACGCCAAAGCGAGTCAGGGCTTCGAGAAGCCCAAGCTAATCCCAATTTTCAGGTCGGGTCAGACGCGCTGACCCGTCGTGTACCTGATCGCAAGGCCATGGAGGCGCACCAGCCTGATGAGACCGAGGGCACCCATTTGAGCGCCCAAGTCACGTAGCCTCGACACGAGACCTGTCAGCCAACCCGGCTCAGAATCCTTGCCACCGCCTGGTGCGTCCAGTTCCGAGATTTGCCGGTCTTTGTAGGCACGCCCCGGTTGGTCAGCTCTGCCGCAATCTGTTGCAATTTCATCCCTCGGGACCGCATCGCCTTAATGTCCCGGATGACCGCTTGTTCGGACGGATTCTCGACCAGCGTCACCCCGTCGTCGTCCAGGTCGTAGCCGAATGGTATCGATCCGATCCTTTGCCCGTTCGCTCTCTTGACCGCCATCGCCGACCGTGTGCGTTCCCTGGTCAAGTTCCTCTCCATCTCAGCAGCACCGGCCAGGACCACCAGCATGAACCGGCCCGCTGCCGATGTCGTGTCAATCGCGTTCCCCCCCATGTCCACGATGTGCAGGGCGATCCCCTTGCGTTCCCATTGTTCCACGGTCGTGAGGCAGTCGGTGGCGTTGCGGAATCCCCGATCCAGCTTGAGCACTACCACCGTATCGGCCTTCCGTGCCTGGATCGCAGCAAGCAACCGCTGACCACCTTCTCGTTTGGCCAGGGGCTTTCCGCCCGAGACACCGGCATCGGTGATGAGTTCGAGGTCCAGCCCCTTGAGGCGGGCATAGGCCTGGATACGCTCCACCTGTGCATCCAGGCCCAAACCGCTGTCAGCCTGCTCGTGCGTCGAGCATCGCGTGTATCCGATTGCTTGTGGCATCATGCGCCCTTCACCGCAGTAATTGCCACGTTTCGAGCCGACACAATGCCAGGCACGTCACCCGGACACACGTATCCGGCCCACCCTTCATCAATCGCCCGGACGCGATACTTGCGCATCGCAGGACGCCACATTACGCCGTACCGCCAAGTCTCACCGTCCGCGGTGAGCGAAACGATACGCTCGTTTGGGTATTCTGGTTGCGGATTCATCATGCACCGCCTTTCGATTTGCGATCGACCCGCAACAACAGGCCGATGGCCAGGAGCCCGAGAATCTGACACACGGGAAACGCATCACAGAGAAGTAGCTCGCTCATCATGCCACCACCTTTCTGCCGGGCAGCGCTTCCATGTCGTCGATGATGCCCCGCGCGGTGTTGGCGATATGTTCCAGACTTGCCCTAAGCGCTTTCGAGTCGCCGTCCCACAAGGCGACATACCGGCTGGAGCGGACTTCGGTGTCCAGGCCGAAGTGTAGGCACGTGACTTAGGCCACCGACTCGGCTTCCAGCTCGGCAAGAGACCGCGTGAACGGTCCACGGTCCTCCCAGTGTAGGGCCTCGTGTGCCAGTTTGTGGGCGAGCGTTTTGGCTTGCTGGCCGGGAGCGTAGACTCACGCTGCTCACATGCTGTTCCGCACGTAACGGCACATGGGTCAGGTGTCGTCGAGTCATTGTGTCCGCCTATCTGGGCGGCGAGGGCGTTATCAGCCTGCTGGTCGAGACCAAGTAATCAGTCTTCGAAGCCTCGATTCGGATGATCCGGCAGTAGGGCATCGGGTACGTCTTGGTCGACCAATCAGCATCCCTCCTGAGCAAGGTGGTCTTTGCTAATTCCTACGCGACTCTGACTTTGAGCCAGAGACTCCGCGCCGTCGGCTTGGTGGTGTGGTTTCAAGAAGCGGCACACGAAGCAGGACACGTAGACAGCGGAGCCTGAAGAGGGGTCGGGAAGCGAACCGGTCCGGTATTGGCCCCCGGGAGCCTGCGCCGCAGAGGTTCATGACATCCACCGACTGCTGGGCAAAAAGTCCGACTTGTCCGCAGCTAATCCAGCTCGCTATGATAAGTAAGGAGGCCAGGGACCATGTTTTCTCGCAAAACCTGTCTCGCCGCGTCCGCCTTTCCAGCAAGGTTGATTGCCGTCCCAGGCCGTGCGGCGGCAGTTGCTGCGGTAACGCTACTCGTGTCCTCAAGTTTGGCTTCCGCCCTCGATAAGCCCGTCAGGCCGGGCGGCGCCGATGCACCTCCCTACGTTCCGAATGAGCTTCTGGTGAAGTTCAAAGACGGCGTGGCAGCGCACTTGCAGGGACAGCTCGACGTGGGGGAGCCCCTCGCGGCAATTGAATTGAGCGATTCGCTCGACCGGCTTGGCGCCGGCTACCGAGTCAGGCGTGTGACGCCAATCTTCAAGGATTTTCGGGCAGTCAAGCAGCGCCTTCAGGCCCTGGAAGTTGAAGATCGGGCCGCCCTGACGGAGACGGAGCAACGGCTGCTCAGCAGGCGTCAGCGCGCGCCGCCGAACGCATCGATGCCCGCCCTTGAGAGCATCTACAAGCTGGAACTTGAACCGGGCGTGTCCGTGGAAGCGGCCGTGGTCGACTACGGCAACGATCCGAGCGTGGAGTACGCCGAACCAAACTACCTGTTCCCTCTGGATCTGATCCCCGACGATCCGTATTTCAACCACCAATGGGCCTTGCACAACGTCGGCCAACCATACGCCGTTCCCGGTGGCCGAACCGATACTGGGACTCCTGACAGCGATATCGATGCGCCGGAAGCCTGGGAAGCGTACGCGCCAGCAGAAGCCGTCATCGTGGCGATTGTGGATTCGGGAGTGGATTACAATCACCCCGACCTAACCTCCCAGATGTGGACTGACGGCAGCGGCCGCTACGGCTACGATTTCAGAAACGATGATGACGACCCTATGGATGACCTTGGCCACGGCACGCTTTGCGCGGGCATCATCGCCGCCGGGCTCAACAATGGGGTGGGCGTTAGCGGCCTGTGTCCCGATGCCAGGATCATGGCTTTAAAATTTGCTGGGAGCGATGGGCGCGGCTCTGCCGAAGATGCCGCCAGCGCGATTTACTACGCCGCGAACAACGGCGCTGACATCATTTCAAATAGTTATGGCTACGACGCTCCCTCCGAAACGCTGCGAGCCGCAATAGAGTATGCCTACAGTCAAGGTGTGATCATCGTAGCTTCGGCTGGCAACGAAAGTTGCGCCAAACCTCATTATCCGGCTACTTACGAACAAGTGATAGCTGTGGCATCCACGACTTCCAACGATCGCAAGCGAACATCCTCCAGCTATGGTGATTGGGTGGACATCTCAGCTCCTGGGGTTGACATTCTGTCCTTGCGGGCCGCGGACACCGATGTCTACGGCGACGGGGAACATATAGTTGGCATGGACTACTACATTGCCTCAGGCACGTCGATGGCCTGCCCCCACGTTGCAGGCGTGGCCGCAATGATCATGTCCCATTATCCAGATCTGTCTTGCCAAGCGATCACGGCACGCTTGCTCGGCACGACAGACGAGATCGCGGGTAAGAACCCCACTTTCGGCCATCTGATTGGCTCTGGTCGCCTCAACGCTAACAGCGCTCTGACGGACCAGGAGCATCCCGCAATCATCTTCGCTGAGTATGACATTCAGGAGCATGCCTCGGGCGACGGCAACGGTGTCTGGGACCCTGGGGAGACGGCCCATCTTACTGTGGTCCTGAAGAACATCTGGGCAGACGCAACCGAGGTGCATGGAACGCTTTGGACATCGGGAGACATCGTAACCATCATAGATGAGGTTTCGGCCTTTGGCTCCATAGATTCAGGCCAGGAGGCTGACAACGAACACGATCCTTTTGAAATCACACTGGCCCTGGGGATCTCGCCCTACGCGACCTCCGAATTGTCCCTGACCATAACCGCGGCTGGCGGATACAGCCGGCAGCTCAGTTTAGTCGCAACAGCAAAGGCGCAACTTCAGGACGGTGACTGGCCGAAGCACTCCAACGGTCACGAACCAATACCCTATGACATCGACGGAGACGGCCACATCGAACTGGTCGTCCGACGGCATCACACCGTCGAAATCGTCAAGCCCGACGGATTGGTAACTGCGGTTTTGGGAGGCGGTGAAGATTACATGGCCGGGATCGCGGTTGGTGACATCCAACGAGACGGCCATGTCGAGATCGTGACGTGGCGCAGCCAAGGAAACACTGAGTACCGGTACCTTTGCCTGTGGGACAAGGACGGTCAGCAAATATATCCACCATTTTACCCCAATCCTGCGCAGTGGGGCGGCACGCCGATACTCTATGACCTGGACGGGGATGGTCATCTCGAAATCATCATCGGTGGTAAGACAGCTGACGGGGGCGAAATGGTCGTTCGCAGCATTAGCTGGCAGGGAGCCGGACTAGAGACACAATGGCAGACATTTCTGAAGCCGCTGGAGGGCTACTACTGGATCACCGACATCGCGGTTGGCGACATTGACGGAACCGCCGACGGCCGACCTGAGCTGGTGTTTGGGACAGGCGGGAGTTACCTCTCGGACGGGGGGCAACTCTTCGCCCTTCATTCCGACGGGCGGATTGTCCAGGGTTGGCCCGTTTTGCTGGGCTACGCCGGGGAACAAGGTCCGGTCCTAGCTGACTTGACTGGTGACGGAAATCTTGAGATCGTTCTCAACACATATGACAGCGAGTCTGGCGGCGGGCTCCAAGTGTGGGACCATGCCGGAGCTCTCTTGTGGGCGGGTCCCGGCACAGGAAGATCACCCGTGGTTGCCGACCTCGATGGAGACGGTGACCTCGAAGTGCTCACGCCAATGAATGTGTACCATCACGACGGGACTGACACGGGTTGGTCTTACCACGTAGTGGCCGGTCCCCACGGCTGCTCCGTGGGCGACCTCGACGGTGATGGAGACATGGAGGTTCTCCTCGCTGGGCGGGGTCTATGGGTCTTCCATTATCAGGGGGGGGGTTTCTACGGTGTTCCACGCGCTATCGATCCTTCGTACCCTTTGCTAAGGACAACGCCGGTTCTGGCTGACCTAGATCGAGATGGCGACATCGAGGTCATTACTTCGGGCGGGTATCTGGCAGTGTGGGACGTGTACGGCAATTACGACCCAGCGAACATCGAATGGAGCATGTATCGGCACGACCCCTATCGCACCGGCTGTTACAACCCCCGCTTTAACCTCCCACCTGTCTGGTACGCGGCCCCTGAGGATCAAGTATTCGTCCGCGGCGTTTGGAATGGATTATATGTCCATGCCACGGATCCAGAACGCGAGTCGATAGCTTATGAGGTCCTGGGTATTCCCACAGGCGCCCAGTACGAGCCTGAGGGCGATGGCCTGCGTTTCCAATGGCAGCCGCAGGGGGGCGATTCCGGTCAAGAAGTCACGTTCTGGGCAACAGACGAGGATGGCGAGCGCATAGCAAAGACCATCCACATAGCCGTAGTGAACATCCTGATCGATTTCGACGGCGACGGGGACATGGACCAGAAGGATTACCAGCGCTTCTGCGGCTGCTTCCTTGGGCCGGACGAGCCGATCCCCGTGCCCATCTGCCACCAAGCTGATTTCGATGAGGACAGCAACGTGGACCTGAGAGACTTTGCGATTCTCCAGATCGAATTCGGCGCGCTTAGCCCATAGGGCACGGTAGGGTGGGTTCTGTGAACCCACCAGAACTAAGCCGGGCTGTGCCCAGCGGGATGGAGGCACGGATAATGTTCTCTACGAGGGAGCGGTCTGATTGCTTGAAAGAGGCAGGCGATACGCTCAGGCGGAGAAGAACTGCACTGGAAATCCACGCCTGCAGCCCACCGACCTGAGCACCCGCTACCGGGAGCGGGTCCACGTACTCCGCGGCTTGGCAAGAGGTGTCGTCATCGGGGATCCTGCGATACAGGAATGGCGTTGCCTGTCGTGGCCGATCCACGGCAAGTGTTGTCGGACAAATGCAGGTCACACTTGCCCCGACAGGGGTGGCCGGGGGCGGCGATCGGCTGAAGGGTTCCGGAGATGAGGTCAGCTCTTGGCTGCAGACGCAAGGAACTGGGGGTGCCGAGAATTCCCTGTGATTTTCCTTGTCAGGATGTGCGAAAGGACCCATACTTAACGGGGTAGTCCGTCGTCCGGCGGCCAAGAAGTCGATTGGAGGGCATCTGATGCGTTTGCGATATCATTTCGACGCGTTTCTTGGTATCCGTGCCCTGATGGTCGCCATCGGTCTGATCCAATCCGGCCCCGCGTTGGCGCAAACCTACGAGATCGTAGAGCTGGGACCGTTTCCGGAGCACACGGTGGGCTTTGCCGCTGACATCAACAGTTCCGGGGTCGTCACCGGTCATTGGTCTGTAGGTGGCACTAGCTTTGTCTCCTTCGTCTACGAGGATGGCACCCTTACCTATCTTGATCTCGGCCCGCAGATCAGCGGAAGGCCGGTTTCTATCAATGACGCCGGGATCATCGCCGGAAATTGGGCGATTGATGAACCCAGTAGGACTCGTGCCGCTCTGTGGAACAATGGAGTGGTCACCGACCTCGGTACACTTGGCGGAACCTACAGCAGCGCGTTGGATCTCAACAACCTGGGACAGGTCGTTGGGGCTGCGACTGTGGCGGCTTTCGGTGATAGACACGCGTTCCTCTGGGAGAACGGAGTAATGCTGGATCTGAACGACCTTCTGCCGGAACTGCCTCCGTGGACGCTCACGTTTGCGAACAAGATCAACGACGCTGGTCAGATCATCGGAGGGGGCCTGGAAGACGGGCACGCGCGGGGTTTCCTGATGACCACCATTCCATCCGTCACCTTCCAGGATCTCGGTTTCTCTCCCGGGTCGATCAATGGCCACGGGGAGATCGTTGGGTCGACCGACATGCGACCCATTCTGTGGAAAGATGGAGTCATTTCGGAACTCGGGGCACTTGGCGGAGGAGATGGAAGCGCTACCGACATCAACGATGCTCACCAAGTCGTCGGGTTATCCATGACTCAGGATGTCTCGACCTGGCACGCATTCATCTGGGAAGAGGGTGTCATGCGGGATCTCAACGATTTAATCCCAGCCGATTTGGGATGGGAACTGGTCTCGGCATCAGCCATAAACGATGCCGGTCAGATCGTTGCTACAGGGCTCTTCGAGGGAGTTCGTACGCGGTTCCCGCTCGAGCTTTATCGCCCGTTTCTTCTGTCTCCCTGCGATGACTCCGACGGTGATCGCATCTGTGATTCGTCAGACGGTTGCCCGAACGATCCGGGTAAAACGCAACCCGGCGATTGTGGCTGCGGTATCCCCGACTCAGACGGCGACGCTGATGGTGTGCTCGATTGCTTCGACGGCTGCCCCGACGATCCCGAGAAGACCGCTCCGGCGACATGCGGCTGCGGCGCCGTCGACGGAGGTGATGCCGATAGTGACGGCGTGCTCGACTGCCTTGACGAGTGTCCCACTGATCCTGACAAGACGCAAGCCGGTGCCTGCGGTTGCGGGATGGCGGACACGGATGGCGACGAGGACGGAGCACCCGACTGCTTGGACGGCTGCCCCGATGATCCCGAAAAGACCGAGCCCGGCATCTGTGGATGCGGCGATGTTGACGGGCGTGATACGGACGTCGATGGCGTCCCCGACTGCCTTGACGAGTGTCCGATTGATCCTCACAAGAGCCAAGCCGGCGCCTGCGGTTGCGGCATGGCGGACACGGACGGCGACGAGGATGGGACGCCCGACTGTCTCGACGAATGTCCGATTGATCCCGGTAAGACCGGGCCCGGCGTCTGTGGCTGCGGGGTCTCCGATCCCGAGGGGTCCGTATCCGGGGCTTCCGAATGTGGCGGCTCCGATGACCCCCCGGCACAGAGAGAAGGTCCGTTGTGCGGGCTGGGCGCTTTCTGTCCGACGATTCTTATGTTCGGCGTTCTCAGTTTGCTTCGCGCGTGCGCGTTCCGTCATTCACCTCGCGACTGATGCCGACGGAGGGAAGGAGCTTGACCGATGGATGAGCATTCACTGCTGCGTGTGCTTGCGGTCTCGATACTCGCTACGTGTTTCTCTTCAAGGCCCGCGGACGGGCAGCCCAACCTTGCAATCACGGACAACGGGCAAGAAACCGAGCTGCGCTTCGGAGCTGGTGATCCATTCCACGTCACACCGAACGCCGTATCGGCCGACGGGACCACGGTCGTCGGGGATAGCCGGTCGGGCTGGGGCCTTTCAGGACTTGAGGCGTTCCGCTGGACGTTCGACGGCGGGATGGTCGGCCTGGGTGACCTGCCCGGAGGCGACTTCTGGAGTGAGGCCTTTGATGTCTCGGCGGACGGGTCGGTTATCGTCGGCTATAGCAAGTCAGGACCTGGGATTACCTTCGAGGCATTCCGGTGGGAGACGGACGTGATGAGCGGCCTTGGGCACTTCGTCGGATCGTCTTACAGCAAAGCAACGGGGGTCTCGGCGGACGGCTCGGTGATCGTCGGCCAAGGCGGCTCTGAACAAGGGAGCGAGGCCTT
>JAUWWQ010000075.1 GCA_030616775.1 Planctomycetota bacterium | reverse complement strand
TGTACGTGAACAACACCGATCCGTGCGACGATGGCGATGTGTGCACGACGAACGACACGTGCTCAGACGGCGCATGTGTCGGTGGCCCACCGCTGGATTGCGATGATCAGAATGTGTGCACGGACGACTGGTGCGACCCAGCGATCGGATGCGTCAACACGTGCATGCCAGGCGAGCCGTGCGACGATGGCGACCCGTGCACGGAAGATGGCACCTGCATCGAGGATGATGAGTGCGTGTGCGTTGGAACCTGCTACGACGACGACGGTGACGGTTGCTGTAATCCGTGCGACGTTTGTCCTGGGCGGGACGACTGTCGCTTCGACCTCGATCCGGGGACACCTTGTCCGCAGGAGGGCTCCTGTCCTGATGCGGCCTTCCATCTGGCGGTGTTGGAGGAACCGAGCTGCGGTATGATGCAGTGCACTGAGACCGGCGAGCCTTGCGACATCGATCGCCAGTGTCCCGGCGGCGCGTGTGACGGTGGTACATGCAATCGCGGCGAGAACGATGGGAATCCTTGTGATCCGGATGTGGACTGCGTGGGCTTTGCCAATCACTGTGTCGTGGTGGACCCCTGCAGGACTACGATGGATCCGCCGGCGTCGTGTGAAGAACTGCTGGGCTGTGGGATGCCCTTCTTTGTGGAGATTTGGGTCACCAAATTCAGCCCCGACCTTGATCTTGACCTGCCAGACGATCCGGGCATAGCGTGTGCATATGCTGATCTGATCTCTTACTCGCCGGTGGCGACCGAGATCGGGTTCAAATACGGCGACGCGTTTGACGCCGGGTCTGGCTTCGAGTCCGGCACGTTTGACGGAACCGGTGGTGTTATGGATCTCGGAGCGTGTAGCACTGCCGACGGCGGTGTCGGTGTGTGGCCCGAGTGGGTCCTCCTGGCTCGCGTTGAGCTTGAGCAGGGGCACGATGAGGACCTCGGCGAAGACCTCGGCTTTGAGCTGCAGGAGTCTGCCCTGTTTAGCACATCGGTGTTCGGGGAAGGTTTCGCGGATTCAGTTCATTACGGGGATCGCTGCGACTCGAAAGTCTACTGTGATGCCTGGATGTATGACATTGACGAGGATTGCTTTGTCGGTCCGGGTGACCTCGCGTGTTTCGCGGGCTGCTGGCGCCTTTGCCCGGATGATGTCGAATACGAGACGGGTGGCTGCGATGTTGACGGTGACGGCGTGGGCGACAGCTGCGACGAAGTGAACTACGTGAACTGTGATCCTGGCGATTGTGTCGGGCCTGAGGACTTTGCATTCTGGGTAACGTGCTGGCTGAAGTACTGCGATGATCCGGACTGCATCGTCGTGCCGGACGACATCTGCGATGGTGCGCTGGCTTCGTTCGAAGGTCTGCCACCGCTGCCGAGCGACTCGACGCTACGTAGTCTTGGCTTGGAGCCGCCGTCTGACGATTGGAAGGGCTACAGGCGAGGCATCCTGCGTAAGTGGGAGCGCTTGGAGGCGGAGGAGACACCGCGCAGGTTGCGCCTCAAGAGCCGAAGCTCCATACGCGACCGAAGCGAGCGTTAAGTAGGTTAGAATACTGTTGAACACGTGGCATGGGCGCGGGGTCAGACCTCGCGCCCGTGTCACACGTTTCCGCGTGAGTGTGGTGCGCGACTAAGAGCAGCCGCTTTCTGGGATCGTGTGGATTGCGTGACGCGTAGGCGCTGCACCGCCAGATAGGAGCGACAGATAGCAATACGCAAGGGGCTCGTGCGGAGGGCTGATTCGGAAGCGGCCTTTTATGCACTTTGCCTTCTGCATACCGCGACGGTGAGCACTCGCGATTCTGGAGCAAAGGAGAACGTCGATGAAAATGTACCTAGCCACTCTGCTCGCGGGGTTTGGTGTATCTCTGCCCGCCGCGGTAGCGCGTATCACGATGGACGAGCCCGACGTGCTCGCGCCGGATAATGCCACCTGGAAGATGGCTGATCGCGGATTGTCGCAGACATCCTCGTACGATTCCATCCCCTGGGTCCCCCCCGAATGTGGGGACGATTGTGACTCGTGCACCGTGGCCCTTGCCGGAAATGGCGGACGCATAGAAGTCGGTTTAGCGGCTGTGGATTTTGACGGCACAGATAGCACGTTTACCTACCATGTCTGCCAAGACGAGACAAGCCAGAATCTAAGTCACTGGGTGCTTGGTCTCTCGCGAACTTGCTGTGCCCGGCTACTGGAGGCTTCCGGCGAAACATCAACGACGGGGACTTGCAGGCGCGATCCGACGACGGGTTTGCACGGTCTCAAGTTTGAAACGGGTAGTGGTGTTCCGATCTGTGATGGGGTCACCTGCGGCGAGCCGGGTGACGTGTTTACCCTCACGTTTTCGGGGAACATAGGAACAGATTGCGTCACCATCGCCGGCAAGATCGACGGTGGCGATTCGACGGCTTATGGCTGTGTACTCGGCCCGGCCTGTGACCACGAGTGCCAGACTGACGCCGACTGCGATGATGGCTTGTTCTGTAATGGCTACGAGGCGTGTATTGGTGGTTTCTGTTATCCGGGCACGTCTCCTGACTGTGATGACGGGATCGATTGTACGGACGACTCGTGCGACGAGGAGAACGATCAATGCGTCAACGCGCCGAACCACGCCCTGTGCAACGACGGCAATGTTTGCACTGACGACTCGTGCAATCCGGCATCCGGCTGCGTGCACGTGGACAACACCGATCCGTGTGACGACGGTGATGCGTGCACGACGGATGACATGTGCTCCGGTGGTGCATGCGTTGGTGGCCCACCGCTGGATTGTGATGATCAGAATCCGTGCACGGACGACTCGTGCGATCCGGCATCCGGCTGCGTGTACGTGAACAACACGGACCCGTGCGACGACGGCGACGCCTGTACGATAGCCGACACCTGCTCCGGTAGCGTATGCATTGGTGGCCCGCCGCTGGATTGTAACGATCAGAACGTGTGCACAGACGACTCGTGCGACCCAGCTACCGGTTGTGTGCACGTGGACAATGCCGACCCGTGTGATGATGAGGATGCATGTACCACGAACGACACGTGCTCAGACGGCACGTGCGTAGGCGGTCCTCCGCTGGATTGCGATGATCAGAACGTGTGCACGGGTGATTCGTGTGATCCGGCTACAGGTTGCGTGCACGTGAACAACACCGACTCGTGTGATGATGGTGATGCGTGTACGACGAACGACATGTGCTCAGACGGCACGTGTGTCGGTGGCCCACCGCTGGATTGTGATGATCAGAACGTGTGCACGGACGACTCGTGCGATCCGGCATCCGGCTGCGTGCATATGAACAATGCCGACCCGTGTGATGATGGTGACCCTTGTACCATAAATGACATATGCACGGATGGCCAGTGCGTGGGCATGCTCGACCCAGAAAACAGTGATAATGACTGTGCCCCTGACGCGTGCGATGTGTGCCCCGGCCGTCCCGACTGCCGTTTCGATCCTGAACGGTCCTGTCCCGATGCAGCGTTCCACGTAGCAGTGTTACAGGAACCGAGTGATTTGAGTTGCGGCGAGGGGCGACCTGACTGCACCGACACGGATCCGCCGGTGTCTTGTGAAGAACTGTTGGGCTGTGGGAGCAGCGTTTTTGTGGAGATCTGGGTCACCAAGTTTAGCCCTGACCTTGCCCCCGCTCCACCGGACGATCCAGGCATAGCCTGCGCATACGTTGATCTTGTCTCTTACGTACCGGTGGCGGCCGAGATCGGCTTTGAGTACGGGGCCGCGTTCGATGCGGGGCCCGCCTTCGAGTCCGGCACGTTTGACGGTGATGGCGGCATTATGGATCTTGGCGCGTGCAGTACGGCTAGCGGTGGCGTCGGCCTATGGCCTGAGTGGGTTCTCCTGGCCCGAATCGAGCTTCGGCAGGGGCAGGGCGAAGACCTCGGCTTTGAGCTGCAAGAGTCGGCACTCTTTAGCACGTCGGTCTTTGGGGAAGGTTCTGCGGATCCAGTTGATTACGGGGAGCGTTGCAACTCAAACGTTTTCTGCCGGGCCCATATGTACGACGTTGACCAGGATTGCTTTGTCGGCCCGGGTGACTTGGCTTGTTTCGCCGGTTGTTTTGGATTGTGTCCTGATGATCCCGAGTACGACACCGCGTGTTGTGGTGGGAGCTGTGATTGTGCGAACTACGTGAAGTGCAGTGAGGATGATTGTGTCGGGCCCGAGGACTTTGCGTTCTGGGTGACGTGCTGGCTGAAGTACTGCGATGATCCGGTCTGCATCCTCGTGCCGAACGACATTTGCGACGGCGGGCTTGCATCAACACGGAGTCTACCACCGCTGCCGAGCGACTCCCTGCTACGGAATCTTGGCTTGGAGCTGCCGTCTGATGATTGGAAGGGTTACAGGCGGGGCATCCTGCGTGAGTGGCAGCGTTTGGAGGCGGAGAGCCGGGCACCTAAGGAGTATACGTCGGATCGCGAGTATCTACGCAAGCGGCGAGGACCGTAAGATGACGGATTTCTACTCGCGCGTGGCCTGAGTAAGCTACGCCGTACCAGCGGTGTGGTGGGATCGTGTGCCGCGTTTCGGACCCTTGAGGTCGGCATGCCTTGGAGGCTCGGCCGCGGCGGTCAAAATGTGAGGTTGGAAAGAAGGAACATCAGTCCAATGAATGATGCGATGAGACTGCTTTTTCGTCTGTTGTCTGTTGTGATTCCGGCCAGTACCTTGGCGCTGGCAGTGGAGGCAGTGAGCGTTGAGCCATCCGGAGCCCCGCCGAGGGCCACCGTCTCGTTAATGCTGTTGGATGCTCCGTCCGGTGTTCAGACAACCACAGACCTTGCCTCTCTCGGAACCGTCATCAGTCATCAGTCCCAGCTGGCACCGGGCACAATGGTGTTCCTGGAAGCGTGGTGCCAGACACCGGGCCCAAACGGTATTACCACGGCAGTCATTGATCTGACGTACGAGACGACGTTTCTCGATACATCGGTTGCCCAGATTGTCTTGGCGTCGCAGTGGGGCCTACTTCCATTCGACGTCTCCGTGGATGACGGAGCTGGGTTGGTGGACGATCTCGGTGGTAACGACCTCAATCTCTCCGGCCTCGCGGTTGCGCCAGAATGGGCGAAGGTGGGTACGGTTGAGTTTGACGTGACCAGCGCATCTGCCGATCCCGTCGTGTTTTGCAGTCATTTTGCTGGGGGGTTCCTGAAGTTCGCTATCCGAAGTGAAGGTGCGGTCGACCCAAGTGAGGTCGACTACGGTTGTTTCATGGTGGGATGTGAGGTAGACGCCGACTGTGACGACGGAGATCTCTGTACGGATGATACCTGCGATCCGCAAAGTGGATGTGTCTACGTCAATAACACCGTGCCCTGCAATGACGGCAACGCTTGCACGACGGACGACGCCTGTGCCGACGGGACATGCGTCGGGGGGCCGCCACTAGATTGCGATGATGGTAACGTTTGCACGGACGACTCGTGCGATTCAGCTACTGGTTGCGTACATGTCGACAATACTGACCCGTGCGACGACGGTGACGCGTGTACGACGGATGGCACCTGCTCAGGTGGCGTATGCATTGGTGGCCCGCCGCTGGATTGTAACGACCAGAACGTGTGCACGGATGATTCGTGCGACCCAGCTACCGGCTGCGTGTACGTGAACAACACCGATCCGTGCGACGATGGCGATGTGTGCACGACGAACGACATGTGCTCAGACGGCACGTGCGTTGGCGGCTCACCGCTGGATTGCGACGATCAGAACGTGTGCACAGACGATTCGTGTGATCCAGCTACCGGTTGCGTGTACGTGAACAACACCAATCCATGCGACGACGGTGACGCCTGTACGACAGCCGACACCTGCTCCGGTGGCGTATGCGTAGGCGGTCCACCGCTGGATTGTGACGACCAGAACGTGTGCACGGACGATTCGTGCGATCCAGCCACCGGCTGCGTGTACGTGAACAACACCGATCCGTGCGACGACGGTGACGCGTGTACGACGGATGACACGTGCTCAGACGGCGTGTGTATCGGTGGCCCACCGCTGGATTGCGATGATCAGAATGTGTGCACGGACGACTCATGCGACCAAGCCACCGGTTGCGTGTACGTGGACAACGCTGACCCGTGTGATGATGAGGATGCATGTACAACGAACGACACCTGCTCCGGTGGCGTATGCGTGGGCGGCCCACCGCTGGATTGCGACGACCAGAACGTGTGCACGGATGATTCGTGCGCCCCAGCCACCGGTTGCGTGTACGTGAACAACACGGATCCGTGCGACGACGGCGACGCCTGCACGACGAACGACATGTGCTCAGACGGCACGTGTGTCGGTGGCCCGCCACTGGATTGCAACGATCAGAACGTGTGCACGGATGATTCGTGCGCCCCAGCCACCGGTTGCGTGTACGTGAACAACGCGGATTCGTGCGACGACGGCGACGCCTGCACCACAAACGACATGTGCTCAGATGGCACATGCGTAGGCGGTCCTCTGTTGGATTGCGATGATCAGAACGTGTGTACGGATGATTCGTGCGATCCGGGGTCCGGTTGCGTCAATACACCCGTACCGGGTCGCGAGTGCGATGATAGCGACGCCTGCACGACACAGGATACCTGCAACGACACTGGCGCGTGCATTGGTGGCCCACCACCTGATTGCGATGACGGTAACGTTTGCACGGACGACTCCTGTGATCCGGGGTCCGGTTGCGTCCATGCCCCTCTCGATTGTGATGACGGAAATCCGTGCACGGACGACACCTGCAATCCGGAGATCGGATGTATTTACACGCCCGTTGATGGTCATCCTGAGATGATCACCGTCGCGATTCTGGGACTCACCGGCGCCTACGACTGGGATATACAGCGCGATGCGGAGGTCTCTCTGGGGTTTTCGCTGTTTGAGATTGGATGCGTAGCGATACAGTGGGCTGGATGGATTAACACCGGAACTTTCGATTGTTTCGGTACTTTCCAGGGCCTTGGCGGTCAATTCGTCGCCACATTCATCCCGGAGTCTTTTGCCGTGGCTTCCTTCGAGGAGCTCGACGAGCGCGCCAACTTTACGATCCCCTTCGATAGGACCGATCCTGTTCAATTACAGTCTGGTGGTACGTTCGACTTTATCCTCGACGGGAGTGCGGATATCCGTGTCTCATTTCCTCCGTATTCTCAGGAATGTCCCATGGTGTATTCCCCGATCGGAATGCTGAATTCTGTGAGCTTAGTCATCGCGGCGCACCGAATGCATGACTTCGATACCGACGGAGCCGTCGACCTTGACGATATGAACGCTTTCGACAGCTGCATGGGAGGGCCTGAGGATCAGCTCGCCATTGGATGCGAAGTCTTCGATTCCGACAGAGATGTTGACGTTGACCTGGCTGATTTCGCCGCGTTCCAGGTGGAGTTTACTGGAGAACCGTAGGCCTCGCGGGGCGATGTTGGCTCCGCCTGGGAGTTTGAAGTGCTTGAGCCGAATGCTTTGATGAGATACCAGCCCCGGGTGGGAACAACCGATCGGCAAACGGGTTCGTTGCCCCGCCGATCGAGATAAGAAACAAGGAGAAGCGACTAAGCTCGACTTTTGCCCTTTTTGTAGGACCGGATTTTCTGAATTGTGGGAGAAAACAGATAGGTTTGGAGTTTTGAAACACCCCGCAAAAGCACGGGTGTTGCAAAAGTCCGCCCTCTGCATCCGCGATCCCTGTGAAACAAGGTAGTTTTGGCCTCATAAAAATGGCAAAAGTCGAGCTAAGGGAGCATAGAAAAAAGCGAGGACGAGCCGGTACTTCGTGGGTAACGTCACACCGGCCCGCCCCGAGTGTCATGACGGCAGGTGCGTGAAGCGCCCGTCGCCCGACCCTTTCGCTCTAGTCTCCCAACGCTTGAAAGTCAGCGAGAACGTCCGCCGCGCGGTCGCGCACGGGGGATAAGTTTACTCTGTACGAGGCGCGCAGTGTGTGGTTGCGAGTAAGGTTGGCTCTGTTGTGTGATCGTCCTGAGTGCTCTTGCGGAGGTGAGCGATAATGCATCGTGAGCATCATGTGGGCGTATGCCGGGCCAACGACGCGATCTACTGTGATGCGGGTGTCCTTTGCGGAATCCGGAACGGAGGTTGTGTGAGATGACAAGTAGGTGGCTCTTAGTTGTCATCGCGATAGCCGGCGCCGTTATCTTGGTCGGTGCCCCAACGCGATCTACCACTGACGCGCAAAGCCCCGGCGCTGTCGTCGATGGCCAGACGCGTGGCGACGTGGGAGTGTTGTTCGCAGACAATGGCGGTGACGTTAACAGGGTCCTCGAAAACCTCAGTGAATTCACGGCCTGTGTAGCAGGGCCGGCTGTAAGCGTGGACCCGGAGTGTCAGCGGTTCGATTTCGATGCCAGCGGGTACGTGGATCTGGCCGATTTCCGAATACTCCAGGTCGGCGGTGCGAGGCTGTTTCCTCCGACACCGACGCCGAATATCTGGCAGATCCGCGAGGCGCTTCCGGCGCCGGTGATGGCGCATGATCCGCAGGCTCCGGTGGTGGACGTTGCGGCCGAGGCTGCGCTCACGCCGCCTGTGCCGGGGGATCTCGAGCCGACGATCGACGTGCAGATCACCCAGGAGATCATCGACAAGGCCACGGAACTCGGCACGGTCGAGGCGATGTACGAGTTCGTGCGCAACGAGTGTGCGTTTCAAGCGTACTACGGATCACAGAAGGGCTCGGTGGAGACGCTCCGGCAACGGGCTGGTAATGACTACGACCTGGCCAGCCTGCTCATCGCCCTACTGCGCGCGTCGGGCATCCCCGCCCGCTATGCCGTGGGCATGGTCGATATGCCGGTCGATCGCGCCACAAGCTGGCTTGCCGTAGAGGATGGCCGAGTCGCTGGGAGCATTCTGCTCACTAACGGGATGGAGGGCATGAGTATCTGGAGCGGTACCCCGGATAACGTCATAGCCGTCCAGGCTCGACGAGTGTGGGTGGAGGCCTACGTCCCGCGTGGTTACGGCAGCCCGGCCTGGGTTCCGCTGGACCCGGCCTTCGTGCAGACGAGCGTTCATGCAGGTCTCGACATCCCCGAAGAAATGGGCCTGGATGCCCAGGCGTTTGTGGAAGAGTACTACGACCCGTCCGACCCGAGCGTAACGCTGCCGCGCGTGGAGACGGTGCTGGAGTTGCTTAAACAGGAGATCACCGATTATGTCGACGTGAATTACCCGGGCATGACGCTCGCGGATGTGATGCGGACGCACGAGATCACACCCGAGGATCTCGGTGTCTTGCCGGCTTCGCTGCCCTATACGGTGCGCTCGCGCGACACGGAATTCTCAGAGATCCCGGCGAACCGGCGCTATCAGATCCGGTTCCACCTGTACGACGGTGGAACGAATTTCATCGATCATACGGTCGATCTGCCAACTGTGGCCAGCAAGCGAATTACCATTTCATATGAGGGAGCCACACCCGCCGACCAAGCGATCATCGACAGCTACAATGGACTCCTCTATACCCCGCCGAACCTGATTGATGTAAGGCCGCTTCTTAAGGTCGGAGGCCAGATCGTTGCTAGCGGAGCGGTCGGTGTCGATGCGGGGATCACGCACAACAGTGATATGCACTTCTTGGCACCCGTAAACGCCGCAGGTCTGCCGGTGAACGTGGTTCCGGCCGTCAACAACGTGATCATCGCCGGGGCATACCAGGCGATTGGCTTGGCCGTCCATGGCGTTACAAATGCACTGCTCGCCCCTGCGGACCCGGCAGACGAAGAAGGCTTCCTTGCCCAGCTAAGGTACGCCACAGCCATAGGCTACCTGGAGCGGTGTATTGTCGCGGACGACGGCGTCGGGGCGCTGCTCCATGTCAAGGTCGGTCGCGACGTCGACGATGCCATTGTCGAGGATCAGATCGTCGTTACTACGGACTACTGGGGCGATCCCGAGAGCTGGGAGTGGCGCGGGCTGACGGTCGACGCCGACCGGAAGATCATCGGTGCCTGGAAGGTCGACGAACTCCAACTCGGATGTGGCGGCGACGGGAAAGAGGTGATGATCCTTGGCGGAGCCGAGGGTTCACTATACGAGAGCCTGGTCTTCGAGGACAGCTTCTACCACGAGGCCGTCTCCACGATCAAGATCCTTGAGCTCGCCGCGGACGACGGAATCACGATCTACAAGCGTTGGAGCAGCACGACGCTCCCGGCGAACACGCTCCCTACCTACGTTCGCAACGCCATCATCTCAGCGATCTCCGGCGGGCACGAGGTCACGTTCCCAGCCAGCCAGATTACGCACTACGCCTGGACCGGCGTCGGCTACATCGACATGGACCCGTGCAGCGGCGCTGCCGGCTACATCATCGCCGGCGGCCAGAACGGCGGGTCCACGGTCGATTCGTGGACCAACATAGTGGACATCGAGGAGGATCTGAAATTCGACGACATCGAGGGTAAGGTGATAAAGCCACCGGTCGACTCCCCCGATCACCAGCACGCCCTCTTCTGCAAGACCGACACTAGCGCCTTCGACCTCCACTACCAGCTTCGTGTTCACTATGAAGCGGATCCGAGCGCGAACCCGCCCCAGCCGGCGAGTACGGGCCCTTGGCTACCGGAGAGCCCGCCGCATCCGACAGGCTACTACAAGTATCCGGGCCAACTGTCTCCGAGCAGTGTTCCCGCTGGCCACTATTATCTGATTGTAGGTGATCACGGCCCAGATCACACGCGCAAACTTACTGTCATCGAGGTGAAGATGGATCATGACCTGTGGTGGTTCAACGGAGAGAATCCCGGAGGCGGGTATCATATCGAAACGACTCTGACCGCAGATGGAGTAACCACAGAAACATTCAAGTGGGACGTCACTGCAGGAGCGGCCAAAGTCGACCTGAATAATGGTGGCGGCGACTCGGACAGCATCACAGCAACAAATGACAACACCGTTACTATCAAGAGCACTGCTCCAAGTGCGGGTGCAACCAACGTTACCAAGGATGTCACAGTAAGGCTTACGTACAATGGATTCGCCGTTTGCGACTTTGACACCGTCGTCTTTGCGCCCGATCATCTTACCCACATAGGTAACTCTCACAGCGCGTATGCTAATGGCTACTGGTCAAAGATCTCGTATGAGATTCGCGATCAGTTTGACACGGTACTACCGCATGACGTGTCCTGGAACGAGGACATCGACGCCAACGGTGCATACAGCAATGGTGCCACCGTCAACGCTGCCGCGACCTCTGATTGGGCTGGTGAGCAATGGTCCTGGGGCGACGAATGCGGTTGGGTGGTCAGCCCCAACAGTGCAACGGATAATCTTAGGCGCGCCGGAGCGCTAAACCCAACTCCCCAAAACCCCCAGACACCGTTAGGGAGCAGCAAGATAGATCACTCACCACAGGGTTCGTGGTATATTGGCAGTACGACGATCGGCGAGGGTGTGAAAGTCATAGACGTTGTCTGGCAAATGTATCGGGACCATGGGCGCCATCAGTAAATGGGGCGTTGGCAAGTAAACGCGGAGGTCAATGATGAAATGTCTCCCTGTAGCACTCCTGTTGCTGGTTTCTGTCGCCTCTTCATTGGAGGGCCGACGAGATACAAAGACCCTGGGCGAAGCGCCGGCCATTCTCGTGGGTAGAGTGGGTGCGCTGCATCGCACGGGAGATGATGTCCTTTGGCGCGGCGCTCCGATAAAGGTGGAGGTGTATGACGCCTCAGTGGTTGTTGAGTGGGTCATAAGGGGGGACAACCCGGGACAGAGGGCAGCCGTGAAACACCTCCTTAGGCCGAGTAACACAAGTACGTACATAGGAAGACAAGTGCTAATTGGTGAAAGAGCTTACGTGTTCTTCTTGTCACCTCGCGAGTCGGCTGGCGAGTTTGCCCCGATTGACCCAGGCGAGTTCGCGCTGGAAATCGAGAGTCTACCTGAGGAGCAGGGACAAGGCGAGTCGGTGCTCGGGCATCTGCGAACTATCGCCAGAAGGAACATAGATACTGCCAGAGAATCCGTAGCGACAAGATGGTTTGCATTTCTAGGTGAACACTACGACGTAGATGAGGATGTTCAGTTCTGTTGGGAGAGAACACGCGATACGCGGTTGGGTGTACGGGGGAGTGCGCTTGCCATCCTCTGCGAACACAGCCCTGGCGCGAAGTCTCTGTACCCCAGGGCTATCGAGTTCCTGAAGGAAACTTCGCAAATAGAACGCCTCTGGCAATTCCGTCGCAGGATCAGCAGGCAGCTACCCAAGGTCCTTGAAAAGGGGCGCGTAACTAGGCAGATATTGAAAGCCTGGCTAGCGAGCGGCGTCCCGGAGTTGCAGGAGGTTGCGCTTGGCTTAGTGATGACGAGGCGTGATGCTGCGCTCGCAGGTGAGGTTGCAGAACTGATGGTGCGGACGGGTAGTAGGCAGATGCAGTACGATTGCGTCCAGGCGCTCTGCGTGATGGAGGGGAAGAGAGGACCGTCTTATCAAGAGTTCAGGAAGAGCCCGGACAGATATATGAAGCAATGGAAAGAATGAATGGGGCGGGCTAGGTGCCGCAGCCCCTTCACCGGGCGGGTACGACCCGTCAGGCATATAAGTCGATTGTGGAAGGTTCGGTGGCGGCGCCTGAGACGGCGGTGCCCCTGAGCGGGTACGAGAAGACAGTGTGCAGTCGGTTCCGTTTCTTGGGTGAGGGAAGGAGAGATGGTGGCTTCAGTTGTCCGCAAGATCTGGGTGGTTTCCCTCGTGATCCCTTTTGTGTGTGCAGCCAGTGAGGGATCGGCAAACGCACGAAAGCTGAGGCGCGAAGTGGCGGACGCTCGCCGTGTCGAGGCACTGGGGCTCGTTCGCGGCGGGAGAGCACTATGGGCCGTTGCTACGGTCGAACAAGATGGGAGCTTGCTGCTCGGGCCGGCGACTGACGGGGTTGCATGGCTGAAAGCCGATCAGAACGCTTCCGGTTCGTGGGGAACCACCTACGAGTTTGTTGACACTTGCACGGCCGTTGAGACTTTGGCGGAAACTGACCCGGATTGCGTTGAACTCAGCGACGGAGCGGCATGGCTCAGCGGACAAACCGCCACCAACTACGAGTACCTCGCGCGGCAGAACACCGGACTCGCCGGCGCCGCTGGTTATGAGGCCGTCGCAACGGGCCTGGCCGAGGATCTACTGGCTGCCCGTAATCCGGCGGAATGGGACAGCTCGCTGCCCAACTGGCCGGAGGGTGGCTGGGGCGTGGCGGCCGGATACGAAACCGATTGCCTGACGACAGCATTTGCTCTGCTGGCCCTCGATGCTGCCGGCGTCGATCGGGACTTCGGCGCCGCGAACGTATTGGTTCCGGCGGACTCGTACAGCCTCTACGAATGGGACATTCCCGAGGAAGCTACGCAGGCGACGATCTTCCTCACCGTTAGCGGCACGACCTTTCACCTCCGTATGCAAGAGGGAAGCCCGCCGTGGTCCGGCACGGGCTTTTCACTGGCACCCGGAACCCATCGGGTCCAGTACCCGGACTGGGGAATAGGCTTCACGCCGGGGCACAACTACATCATTGTCCACAATATTGGCGGAACCGAGGGGAGCCACACCATCATGCTCGGCTACGAAACGTCTTCCGGCGGCACTATCGCCTTGGCCAACCCTCTTTTCTACCTCCGGCAGGCACAAAACGGCGACGGCGGATGGGGGCTGCAGCGCGGCACGGATACGGAGTTCTACACAACGCTCCACGTGCTGCTTGCGCTACTTGCGTATCCGGAATACGATTTGTCGGCTGAGCTGGCTGCCGGGATCACGTATCTCCAGTCCCAGCAACTTGTGGACGGGTCGTTTGGCTACGATGGCGTGACAATTCCTTATGTCACGGCGCTTGCGGCCGACGTGCTGGTGCAGTCGGAGACCTATCCATTCAGCGCGCCCACCGAGGATGCGATTACCGCCCTGCTGGCGATGCAGGATGTTGACGGGTCTTGGGATCAGGAGCCGTATGACACGGCCCTGGGCGTGCTCTCGCTGTGGGATCACAATCAGACGCCGACGGTTGATGCCGGGTCAGACCAATACGTTGTCGACGCCGGTAACGATTGCCTAGAGGACGTGACGCTTTCCGGATCAGCCGGCGACGTCGATGGCACGATCGAGAGTTACGTCTGGACGGACAGCGGGGTCGAGATTGCCACGGGGCCGTCACCGACGGTGACGCTCGGCATCGGGACGCACCTCATCGAGCTGACCGTAACCGACGACGGCGGCAAGCCGGCGAGCGATACGGTCACGATCGACATAGGCGTCACGCGGGAAACCATCTTCGAAGAGAACATGGACTCCGACCCCGGCTGGACTACGGAGGAGTCGTGGGCCTGGGGCGTGCCTCAGGGCAACGACGGCTGGCACGGGGATACGCCGCCGGATGGCCCGGACCCGACTGCTGGCTGCACGGACAACAATGTGTACGGATACAACCTCGCTGGCGGGTACGAGGACGATCTGCCACCGACGTACCTGACAACACCAGCCATCGACTGCAGCGGTCACACCAACGTGTCACTTAGCTTCTGCCGCTGGCTCTGCGTTGAGGACAGCACGTATGACCATGCGTCGCTCGAGGTCTCCAGCGACGGGAGTACGTGGGTCACCCTGTTCGATCACACGGGCGGCACGCTCACTGAAAGTGCGTGGGCAGTGCAGGAGTACGATATTTCGGGCGTCGCGGATGGGCAGGCTACAGTCTACGTACGATGGGTCATGGGGCCTACGGATTACACCTGGAACTATGGCGGCTGGAACATCGATGATGTGCTGGTCACGGGTGTGCCGTATGACCCGGTAGCGCCCACAATCGTATCCAGCACGCCCGCCGACGGATACATCGATCCGAGAAGGCCGGAAGACCATGGCGGGAACCCAGAGGGGATCGAGCAGATCAGCATCACGTTCGACATGTGTGTGAAGAACAGCGACGGGATGGCAATAAACGGGGATGCTTTCGCGCTCACCTCGACATCCGGCAGCCATTGGCCGTCGATCGTGTCGATCGACTCATCGGCGAATCCCACCGTGGTGGTCACGCTCTCGGGGCCCATCGAAGTCGAACAGTGGTCGACGATGACGGCCGCTGTGGCGAATCCCTCGGGTGTTACCTCGATCACCGATATCGACATCGGTTTTTTGCCATGTGATGTCGATCAGAGCGGTAACGTGAATATCCCTGACGCGACGGAGTTCGTGAACGAGTTTTACGGCTCGCAGAGCGTTGAACTGATCGATACGGATCGGAGTGGGAATGTCAACATCAGTGACGCAACCGAATTCGCGACTCTATTTCTCAATGAGTGGAGTGGAAGGTCTCTGCCGCTTCGCCCCTAAGGCCAGAAACGTCCGGCGACTTGTTGAGCAAGGAGGGACACGATGAGAAAGACCGAGCTTTTCGTTGTTGGTCTACTTGTTGCGCTCGGTGCGAACACTGTGCTCGGTGACATCACCGTTATTATAACGACCGATGAGGATCTGAACGACAGCGGAGGAGTGGACGAGTTCGTGCCGATTCCGGCCGACGGCATGCCTCGTACCGTTTACATCTGGGGATCAGCGACGCCGGATACGGGAAGCATCTTCGAATTCAACTTTGACCTGACCGACTCAGGAAACGAGCTATCCTATGGTAACGCCGTCATCGCTCCGTTCTTTAACGATATTGAAAACTCATTATCAGACACCAACCTGAATGATTTGCAGTTTGGCTGGTCAGCCTTCTTCGGTACACCGCCAACGGTTCCGATAGCTCCACCATACACGTTGTTTGCGACCGTCGATGTCGCGATTACGCCAGGAACTCTGCCTGGCCCTGATACCACGATGGACCTGAGAGGGCCTGACTTTCGCATCATCGATGCGGATCTCAATGAGATTGTGGCCACTGGTACTTCACGCGACCTAGCTGTTGGGTGCGAGGTGAATGCGGACTGCGATGACGGCAACCCGTGTACCGACGATACGTGCAATGCCGGCATCTGCGAGTATGCATACAACACCGATCCGTGTGACGACGGTCTGTATTGCACGGGCACGGACACTTGCGACGGGGCCGGGACCTGTACGCATACGGGCGACCCGTGCGCCGCTGGCGAGGTGTGCGACGACAGCATCGATTTCTGCATCCAGGTCCCGACTGTAACGGGCGTTGGGCCGAGATACCTGAGAATCGATGTAAACAGTGCCAATCCGAGTGTTGTGCATGCGATTCGTGTTAGGGACACCGCTGCTGGCTTGGACAAGTTTGTTCAACCTGCGGGCGTCAGCGATGACAATCTTCACGATCCGAATGCCCAGCACGGAGAGTTGGTCGACGGTCCGGTTTGCCACTCCGACGGGGATTGGGACGTTGTTTACGTAAGCGACGCATTCATTTGCCCGGATACCGAGTACGAGATCACTGTCGCTACGGGCGTTTCATGTACGACGGGCGCCCTGACGGGGAGTAATGCGGCGACGGGCACGACGTACAAGTGGGGAGACCTGGACAACGACAGCCTTAATCGGATTGTCGATGTCATGTACGCAATTGATGGATTTCTTCATCGGTCAAATGCTCCGACGTATGTGTCCGACGTAGGCACCGACGGAGACCCCGGTCTACCAAACGCTCCTGATCGAGACACCACCATGCACGACATCATGAACGTGATGGATGCTCTTCTGGGCGAGTCGTACCCCTACTCGTGTGAGCCAACGATGCTCGCCCAAGTAGAGCCGGCATCAACAGTTGACGGAACGTTGCTGGTTCAGCCACGGCAGCGGCGCATCCGCGCTGGTGATACGGTTGTGGTGGATCTGTTCCTGTCGAGTGTGTCGAACCTTCGAGGTTATGAGCTAGCGCTCGACATAACGCCTAAGCGCCCCCGCTCGCTGACCAGCTCGCTGATTGTGGAAGGTGCCGAAGTTAATGAATCCCATGCCAGCTTTGCCTTCCGTGATCTGGATTACGAGGCCATCGCCGATCCGACGCGGGTCCGGCTCGGCTCGGCGTTGTACTCCGGTTCGATCTCCGTTGGTGGTGAACCGGTATACCTGGGTTCGTTTACGTTGCGGGCCTCCGAGGATGCGCGAGGCAAGTTTATGGTCACCGTGTGGCCTGTCGGTCCGGCGATGCTTCTTGATCCGGTTGGGGCGGAGATCGTTCCGGCCGAACTCAACGCAGGGATCATTCACGTGCTCAAGAAGCCAAAATGGCCAAGGGGAGGAAGATAGGATTCACGAGCGGAGCCTAACGGATGGCGCAAGGCCAACGTACTGAGAGCGTCAATCATTTAGCTAGTTGCGCGAGGACTTTCGTGCAGTGGTCCGGCGGTACCGACATCGGGAAGCGATCAAAACACACAGAAGGGCGCATGATGATCCCACTGTCAATTGGCATCTAGCTGGGAATCAGAATGGCAGGAGTGTGATGAGCCGGAAAGGCTCTTATGAAACGGTGACACAGGCTTTTGGGAATACAACCTGTTCCTGACAAGGAGAAGAAGAATGTTTCGTCAAAAGGCAACTATGTTCGCGTGGCTTACGTTGCTCCTCGGTGTGGTGGTCTCCAACGCCAGCGCTCAACAAAGCAACAAACTCACGCTTTCGCCGGCGCCGGCACAAGTAACACCAAACGGTCAGGTGCAGATCGACGTGTTTGTCGAGAACGTGACAGCCCTTCGGGCCTACGAGGTGTGGCTTGAGATCACCGGCGGGTCGGGAGGAACACTTACGGCTGTTGATGTCGACATCGATAACGATCCTGATACTGGCCGAAGCGATTACGTGTTTTACGGCGACCCCGCCGATTACTGCGATTCACGGGTAGACTGGTTGCTTGCCGCATGCGCGTCGAGTTTCGAGTCGGGAGTGGATGTGGGGGCGACGGCCGAGTACTTGGCAACGTACGTTTTCGCGGCTTCTGCGGACGCTTCAGGTACGTTCAACATAGGTTTCATCAGCACGTCAACGGTCTTGATCGACAGCGGATTCAACGACATAGAGCCGCTTGTTCTTGAAGGCGCAACCGTCACGGTGGTCGCTTGCATCGACGATGACGACTGCCCAGACGACGGCACTTACTGCAACGGCGACGAGGTCTGCGTGGCCGGGACGTGTGACCATACGGGCAATCCGTGCATCGGCGGGGCCGAATGCAATCAGACCTGCAACGAGGGACCCGAGAACTGCTACGACCCGGAGTTTACGGCTTGTGGCGATCCTGATGCCACGGATTGCAACGCTCCGGACAGCTGCAATGCGTCTGGGGGCTGCGTTTCCCGGTTCAAACCGGGAGACTACGTGTGCCGCGCCGACGCAGGGGA
>JAUWWQ010000002.1 GCA_030616775.1 Planctomycetota bacterium | reverse complement strand
CAGTCGATGGCCTGCACATCATAGATCGCCGGGTCGAACACGCCTCCCGGAGGCTGAGCGGCTGGCACGATGTCGTCATCGGTCACATGGAGAATCCCCACCGTGCTCCAGTCCATACAGAGCGGGCTACCCTGCAGGTTGGCGCTCCAAAAGTCCGGCCAGCCCGGTTCGTGGGCAATCTTGCCGGAGTTCTCACTGACTTGTTGAGGCTCGCCGACCCAGCAACTGGTGTCGTTGAGTCCGTCGAACGGGGCCGGCAGGGTAGTCAGAGTCACCCGCAATGCCGTCTGGTACCCGGCGTTGCCGGGGACCATAGAGATGTAGCGGACTTTCTCATAACCGGCCTCTCCGGCCGGCGTGGCCGGTGGATCGAGTTTCGGGCAGCACTCGTCCGGAAGACCGTCTTCGTTGTCATCGCTGCTCTCGCCGCAGCCGGGTACGTCGCAGTATCCGTCCAGGGCAGCACAGTCCAGGTCGCACGTGTCGAGGATCCCGTTGCCGTTGCAGTCGGGGAAATATTCGTAGGCCCCCATGTCGACCGTAGCCGTTTCGTCGCCGTCGCCGTCCATGATGCGCGGGTTGCCGTCAAGGTCGGTGGCTTCCGTTACGGCCGTGTTGTTACCGGTGTCGATGCAAGGCGACGTGCCCTCCAAGTGTAGATCGCCGTAATCATCGTCTCCCGTGCCCCACGTGAGGTCCGGTCCGGGATCAGGATTGCGGAGAAAGAGCGGGTCGTCGTCGATGTTGCCCGCCCCCGTGTACCCGCCCTGGACGTCGCTGTAGGTGACGGTTGGTGTGCTGTCCTCGTTGTGAATCTGGGCGCCGGTGGCGGCCGTGTTGCCCCAGAGGATGCAGTTGGTCACCGTTGGGTTGCTGTACCACTCGTTGTACATCCCACCGCCATCTGCCGCAGCTATGTTTCCGCTGAACGTGCAGTTCGTCACCATTGGGGAGCTGTCCTCTAGGTTGTGGATCGCAGCTCCGGATTCGGCGGTGTTTCCGCTGAACGTGCAGTTGGTCACCGTCGGGCTGCTCTCCCGCTCGTTGTACATCGCGCCGCCGTAGTAGGTCGCGGTGTTCCCGCTGAACGTGCAGTTGGTCACCGTCGGGCTGCTCTCCCACTCGTTGTACATCGCGCCGCCTGCATACGTCGCCGTGTTCCCGATCAATGTACAATCGGTTACTGTGGCGCCGTACCCGCCCCAGGAAGCCATCCCGCCGCCAAGCTCGGCGGTGTTCCAGGCTAGCACGCAGTTCGCGATTTCTGGCTCGCCCCAATAAAGGATTCCACCGCCCATACCACTGGCAAGGTTTCCGCTTATCGTGGAGTTTGTCATCGTCGTTCGAGGGCCAGCGAAGATCGCCCCGCCGTCGGTGCCTGTGTTTCGTGTGAGCGTACAGCTGATGACGCTCAGCCACGAGAAGTTGTCGGCTATTCCTCCGCCCCCACTGTGATGGCGCGGCCCATTCGCATTACCGGTGGTGATCGTAAAGCCGTGGAGGACAGCTGTTTCGCACCTTGCGCCGCCGGTCACGACATGGTAGCTGTTCTCATCGCTGTTCGTGAAGTCGAGGGCGTCGTCTCCATTCAGGTCGCCACTGAGGATTGTCTCATAAAGGACAATGTCGCGCGCATCGGGATCAGGCGCGCCCAGGCCCGCATACCCGCCGTAGAGCGCCACGCCACTAGTGAGCCGGAACGCGGCCGTGCGATCACCATCAGGGCCGGCAGGTGTGTAGGTCCCCGCTGCCACCCGGATCTCATCCCCCGCTGTAGCAATACCCAAAGCCTGTTGCAAGTCGCTGTAGGCCGTTTCCCATGTAGACCCGTCACCACCCGGCGGTGCACTTGCATCGACGAAAAAAACCTGTGGATCTCCCCGGGGAATACTACTCGCCCTTGAAGCACCCAAGAAGCTGTGCCCAAAAGGTCCGAGGTTCAGATAGGCATGTATTTGAAACGTGGCCGTTTCTCCGCCCATTCGCATGGTGACATCGAAGACGACGTCACCTACATAGGTGTTGCCTACGTCCCTGTCTATCCCGAACGCCAACACTTGCGAAGGTGTTGTGTTCCTGAACGTCTCCTCCGCTTCAACGAGGCCTAACAATATGTCATTGTAGGGCGAGACAACGCTGCCGACAGCTTCGCCGGGCACTATTGGCGTGAACGAAGGCAGGTTACTGAGAAACGGATGCAGGTCAATCCCGTCAACAGAGGAAATCACATCATAGCAGAGGCTGTAAGTATCCGCAGCGGTGATATCCTCGGCACCCGTATTGACGATTAGCGCAAACCCAAAAGGGCTGAGCGTCCAACCGCACCCTTCACAGAGAGTAACATCCATGTCGTCTATATAGATGACATCAAAGGAAGTACCCTTTGCGATCGGTACGAGCACTAGGGATGACAGGAGCATTGCCATTGTCCCAGAAGTTGCTATTCCTCGGCGCGTCCTGCTCGATCCGTTCTTTGGGGCGAGGATCGGAATCGTGAACAAGTGCGAGCACCGCGCGGTTTCTTGTACGTTCGAACACATGATTCATACCTCCTTGGAAAAGATCCAACACAGTTCAGCACGAAGATGAAATGATACGGGCGGGTGGCATGGGCAAGCGTCAGCTTGCCCGTGTCGGGGCCGGGGTGAGCACGGGCAAACAAGTTTGCCCATGCCACCTACGGTCATCCCGCAGTTTCGACTATGACGCAACACTTGTGCTGCGAGGGACACAATCTTGTCACCCATTCCCCCTCTACCGGTACAGGACCGATAAGTTAGAAATCTTATAACTGAGCCTATCTGGGATTGCAATAACAAAATGTAAGTGCATGTGTCGCAACCGTGCGCCGATGTGAAGCGACACTGGAGGGCGATAGCAGTTCGTGATTGGCGAGGGCGCTTCAATAACGAGCACTAGATCGCAGGGTCAGCAGAAAGGTAGGGCAATGACCCACCCTACCACTCGGCATGGAACGTGGAGCAGAAAGGTGGGTCAATGACCCACCCTACGGCCGGGATGCGGGCCGGCGGTTACACGGTAAACGCCAGCGCTCTATTCCCACTCGATCGTGGCTGGTGGTTTGGAGGATACGTCGTACACAACCCGGTTGACGCCTTGGACCTCGTTAATGATCCGGTTGGCGATCTTGCCGAGCAGTTCGTAGTCTATACGTACCCAGTCTGCGGTCATGAAGTCTGAACTTTCGACGAAGCGGATAGCCACGACGTGTTGGCCCGCGTAGCTGCGATCGTCGCCCATGACGCCCACCGTGCTTACGGGCAGGAGCACGCCGAAGGCCTGGGCGATCTTGTTGTACCAGCCCGCGGTGCGAATCTCCTCAATGATGATCTCGTCAGCGGCACGCAGCACCCTGAGCCGGTCGCGCGTCACCGGCCCTATGATCCGCACCGCAAGCCCGGGGCCGGGAAAGGGATGCCGCCATACGATCTCTTCCGGGAGACCAAGATGTTCACCCACCCGTCGAACCTCGTCCTTAAACAGATCGCGCAGGGGCTCTACCAGCTCGAATCCCAGTTCATCGGGCAATCCACCCACATTGTGATGTGCTTTGATGCTGGCAGTCTCGCCGCCGACACTGTGACCCGACTCGATTACGTCGGGATACAACGTTCCTTGGGCAAGGAAGCGGGCGTCCTTGAATCGTTTGGCCTCTTCCTTGAAGACCTCGATGAATTCGTGGCCAATGATAACCCGCTTTCGTTGCGGATTGCTGACATTCTCCAGTTTGCTCAGGAACCGGTCAGCAGCATCGACCACATGAAGATCGACCTTGAAATGCTGACGGAAGGTGGACTCGACAAGGTCCACCTCCCGGTTTCGCATCAATCCGTTGTCCACGAAGACGCAGCTAAGCCGGTCGCCGATGGCCTGGTGAATTAAAGCGGCTGTGACACTGCTGTCCACACCGCCGGACAGTCCGCAGACGACACGAGCGGAGTCTCCCACCTGTGTCCGAATGGTCTCTACGGCATTATGGGTGACGTGACTGACCTGCCACTCCCCCTTGCATCCGCAGACTTCATATAGGAAGTTTCGGATGATCTGATTCCCACAAGGAGTGTGAGTGACTTCGGGGTGAAACTGCACACCGTAAAACGGTTTGGTGCGGTGTTGGACCACTGCGTAGGGGCAACTGTTCGTCTTGGCCAAGGGGATGAATTCCGGTGACAGGCTATTGACAATATCACCGTGACTCATCCAAACCGAAGTCTGAGTGGGAACGCGGGCCAGCAACGTCTCATGGTCAAGCACCTCGAGCTGTACGCGACCGTACTCTCGTGAAGCGGTCGACTCGACCTGACCACCCATCATCTCGCAGGCAAGCTGCATCCCGTAACAAATGCCCAAAACAGGCAGGCCGAGGTCCAAAACCTCGGGCCGGCAGCGCGGGGCGTGTTTGGCATACACACTGGCCGGTCCGCCGGAGAATATCAAACCGACGGGGTTATGGGTGCGCAGCTCTTGTGCCGTGACATCAGGCTTGACGATAACACTGTGGACGTGGTTTTCGCGCACGCGGCGTGCGATCAACTGTACGTACTGAGCACCAAAATCTACTACGACGACGGTTGCCGGACGCATGGAAGTCACCATCAAAAGGCCAGATTCAACGTCGCAAACAGTGGATCATAAAGCAGCGGCAGCCCCCACCACAAACCCGCTGCCATTAGGACCACGATCAGCGGCGCGCCAACCGCGAAAAAGGCAATCACCCATCCGCGCGTTCGTGCCGGGGCAGTGGCACCTAGACGCCCCAGCCAAAACCACCACATGGCCATGCCAAACCCCGCCAGCACGGCCGCCGCCAGCACGAAGACCCGCTGAGGCGGACACCACCGCCACTGTGCCATTGTGCCCGCGAACGACACCGGACTCAACCCCAATATGATCGCCCCTACGAATATGGGGATTCCCCACGCGGTGCTATAGTGCATCGCCGCTGTCATTCGCCCTTCCTTGCGGTAAGGCGGTATGTGCGCTCGTCTCACGCCTAGGCGCACCAACAGCAGCACCAACCATATTGCCAGCAGCCCCGCTATCCCTGCCGTTGCCGCAGCGATCACAGTCTGTACCGGGTTCCACCACAGATCGACGGGCGTCTCCGGCGCCCGATCCGGGGGGAGTGGACGCGGAGCTGCGGCCAGGTGAATCCAGCCCGAACCAGCCGGTTCAGTCGAACCAGTCGGTTCAATTACCGGTAAACCCGTAACCAATCTCCATCCGACGAGTGTAGCCTGAAACAAGCTGAGCCCGGCCGCCAACAACAGGATGTTCAGCAATGCAAAGCGTCGCGAGGCGGCTGAGGTGCGCATCAGGGCGAGATGCTTCAACCGTTCCCGCCCCGCAAACCATACCCACTCGGACATCCGCTGCCACCCCGGTTCACCGAGGGAATAGGCCTTGGCATAGGGCGTGACATCCATGCCGGTGACGCGATCGTCGCGGAAGTCAAAGTCACACAGTGGACAGCGTGCGGGGAGGGGGGGCTCAACACGTTGACCGCAAGCCGGGCAGCGACGAAGGGACGGACGGGTTACGTGGGCCGATGCCCTCACCGATTCCACTACCTCTCAAATCGCTCTGCGAACCACCATATTCACGCCCGGCTTGGAGATCGGCGTTAATAGGGGCGGTAAAACCGTGACCGCCCACAGTGCCGCGACCGTCAGTTGGCAGAATCGGTTGGACCGTCCGATGAAGCGTCGTCGGGCCCGTTATCCGGCGCCCGCGGACCCGGTCGAGCGTCGCTCTTCATTATACGCCAAGGTGGCGTCACGGCTGCGCTTACCGGGAAGAACGCCGTGTTAAGCAAGAAGCGTGACGGCCCGTAGAGCCAGCACAAATAATCCTCGCCGGACCAGGCGAAACGACCGTCGTCGCAGTCCGTGCTCTCAAATGGGTCCCGGAAATACAGTGGACCGTGGGTGACTGTGCCGCCCGGCAGATGGACTTCGACCGGGGCGTGCGGGCGGTGTGGAAGGCGCGGTTGCACGCTCATCGCCCGGGCGGCCTCGACCGATGGCGTAGTCACCGCCGGACCGCCCGCCAGTTCGTCGGTGAACGGAGCCTTCACAAGCTGGCAGCCGGAAGCGAGCGCAGCCGCGGCCGCAACCCCGACAATCCCACGGATCCATCGCCGACCTGAACGTGAGCTACTCATATCGATACTCCAAGGCGTAATTCGGTGACTCCTTCGTAATAGTCACGTCATGTGGGCGTGATTCGACCAGACCCGCTTCCGTGACGCGATAGAAGGTGGCGTGTGTCCTCAGCTCCTCGATGTTCCGGGCGCCACAATAGCCCATGCCGGCGCGAAGGCCGCCGACTAGCTGATAGACGAAGTCGGCCAGAGTCCCCCGGTACGGCACGCGCCCTTCCACCCCTTCAGGAACGAGCTTGCCCGTGGCAGTGGAGAGCTTCTGCCCATAGCGGTCGGCCGAACCCTTCACCATCGCCCCGAGGGACCCCATACCGCGATACTCCTTGAACCGTCGGCCCTTCCACGTCACGGTCTCGCCGGGAGCTTCGTCCAGCCCGGCGAAGAGCGAGCCCAACATTACGGTATGCGCCCCGGCAGCAAGTGCCTTGGTTATGTCACCAGACTGCCGGACGCCGCCGTCGGCGATCACCGGGACGTTTGCCGGTGAGGCCACGCTGCAGGCGCTCATGATCGCGGTCAACTGCGGCACACCGACCCCGGAGATGATCCGGGTGGTGCAGATGCTACCCGGCCCGATGCCCACCTTCAGAGCGTTGGCGCCCGCGTCTATAAGATCCTTTGCCGCCTCAGCCGTGGCGATGTTGCCCGCGATAATGGCGATCTCGAAGCGCCGGCGAATTTCCTTGACGGCATCAATGACGTTGTCGGTGTGGCCGTGGGCGGTATCCACTACAATCACGTCGACATCACTTCCAATCAGCCCTTCGACCCGTTCGTAATCGTGGACACCGACGGCGGCCCCGACCCGCAATCGACCGCGCTGGTCCTTGCAACTGCCGGGGAAATGGCGACTGCGCTCGATATCGCGCATGGTGATCAGGCCGGCAAGCCTCTGCTCCTCGTCGACGAGCAGGAGCTTCTCCACCTTCGCCCGCTTGAGGACTTCCGCAGCCTCTTCCAAAGTGGTGTCAGGCGGCCCTGTCACCAGATGCTGCGAGGTCATCACGTCGTGGATCTTGAGATCTTCGCGCTGAAGGAACTTCATGTCACGGCGCGTGATGATTCCAGCCAGCCGGCCGTTGTCGCCCACGATCGGCACCCCGGAGATGTTGTGAAGCGACATGACCTCCTTGGCCCGGGCAATTGGCGCGTTGGGCCCCAGTGTGACCGGATCGAGAATCACACCACTCTCCGAACGTTTGACCTTGTGAACCTCGCGACATTGGGCCTCGACGCTGAGGTTCTTGTGAATGATCCCGATGCCGCCCTCCTGGGCGAGCGCGATTGCCAGGCGCGAGTCCGTCACCGTGTCCATCGCGGCAGAGACGAGGGGGGTGTTCAGCCGGATCTCCTGGGTCAGAAGGGTGCTCACGTCGATCTCCTCCGGCAGAACCGAGGAGCGGCGGGGCACGAGCAAAACGTCATCGAAGGTCAGCGCCTCGGGAATCGTCTGTTGATCTCCCGGCAACGGAAGACCTGCATCTTCGGGCATGAGGGCACCTTTCGTTATGAGTACCTTGGGCCTTTATCTATTAGTTCGACGGTCTTCCGTCAAGTCCCCGGAAGGTGCGCTTGGCCTGCCCATAAGGTCCGGAGCACCTCCGGCAATGAGGGGGCAGCAGGCATCGCCCGAGAATTGAACGGCCCTGGGTAGCCGCCGCCATGACTTGAAGAGGCGTGCTCGGGCACCTATACTCATGCGTTTGGCGATGGGTCTGGGGTGCCGCGGAAGGACCGATAGCTAAGATCGCCGAGACGGCCGTTCGCGAGATTTGGGGGTGTGTATCAGAGTCGGTCGGCAGGCTGCGGGACCTGGTCGTCTGACTGTACGCCGAGGGGAACCCGTATTCCATCAATCCTTAGTCCTTTTCGCCCAGCATCTAGGAAGGGAATAGACATGAGGCGGAACACCAGAGTGGGGTTAATAAGCTTGTTGGCTGCAATCAGCGCAGCAGGTATGGCAGCGGTCGCTGGAATTGATCGACCTGACACCCGCCACGGCAAAGCGGATCAGGCCGCAGCATCAACGCGCCGGCTGGCGGCGCGAACCAAAGCGAACTTGCGGGCCGCTCCCCTGGGCGAAACCGACGTAGGAAAGGCCTCCGCACCGCCCCGCGGAACAACGATCATCTCCTCCGCCACCACGACCGGGTGGACAGCAGGTTCGCTTTGCCTTCAACCGCCGGAGAACTGTCAGGATCGTGACAATAACGACGCCCGCACCAGTGATAGGGTTTATTATGTGGCGGCCGATGATTTTACCCCAGCCGTCAGCGGGACGATTTCCGAGGTCTGCTGGACCGGCGGGTACTTTGACTTCGATGCGGAAGTGGAGTGTCAGAACATAAGCCCAAACACGTTTGAGATCAGGTACTTTGAAGGCGTCGGCGGTGTGCCGGGTACAATGATCGGCCACTTCCAGCAGAGCGGTGTGAGTCCGACATTGTCCGTCACCGGTCCAGCGTTGACTGGGAGACAGATCGCCGGGCAGATCAAGGAGTATGAGTATGTCGCGACGCACGGGCCGCTACTCGTCGAAGAAGGCCGGTGCTACTGGATCGAGATCAGCAACGCGCTTATAGGTTGTTCCTGGTTGTGGGAAGTCTCGGCGCAGGGCAACGGCTGGGCGGCGCAGAAGGCGGCGGCAGGCGGCTATGAACTGGCTGACACGATTCCCGCCGACTTAACCTTCTGTCTTGGTCTCGACCTTCCGCTGGGCGATTCCACCACCTGCCTTCTTCCCGGGCCACCCAATGATGAGTGTGCAGACGCGGAGCCCATCACCGGGGAGGGTACGTTTGCGTTTGACAACACCACGGCGAGGACGGACGGTCTGCCTCACGAAGCATGTCTGGCCGACTGGGAAAGGCAGATCGACGCGGATGTCTGGTACTGCTGGACGTCGCCGTGTACTGACAAGATTCCGGTCTCCACCTGCGGCTTGACCGACCTGGATACTCGAATTGCGGTGTATGACGGTTGTGATGTGTGCCCACCGACTGACGGGGAGCTTCTTAACTGCAACGACGATCGTTGCGGCGAGCTTCTCGACCCTATCCAGTCTATGACTGTGTTCGACGCGATTGAGGGCCGCAGCTATCTGATTCGCATGGGTGTCTACCCCAATGCGCAGCGGGGGGCCGACTCGTTCAGCATAACGTGCGGCCCGCCGGAGAACCCCTTCTGCCCGGGCTTGGGGAACTGCTGTGAGGATACCGGAACGGGGGCCTGTGACGATGTGAGCTGCTGTGAACTGGTGTGCGTATGTGACCCGTTCTGCTGTGACACTCTGTGGGATGTGGGCTGCGCCACCGATGGGTTCATGGGCTCCGGCTGCGGCGCTCAAGTGCTCTGTACCGGCCTATGTGACGTTTGCGGGAATTCCCCGGTCGACTGCTGCGTTGGCACCCCCGCAGGTACCGAGATTCCGGGCTGCAGTGACCAGGCCTGCTGTGAGGCGGTCTGTGCTGAGGATAGTTACTGTTGCGAGAAAGACTGGGACGATGCCTGCGCCACGGAGGGCTACGTTGAGCCCCCAGACCCCCCAAGCGGCGCGGGAGCCCAGATCCTCTGTCCGGACCTGTGTGGCGGGCCGGCTTGTCCGGCAGGCGAGATCAACTGGATCGACCCGCCTAACGGCGTTGTTGACGCCCGTCAGCCGCATCCACCCAGTGACGCCGGTGACCTACAGGGCATCGACACAATTATACTGACCGGTCCGGTCAATCCCAACGCAACCTTGGATTGCTGGTTGCTCGACGAGACCGGCGACGGCGGGCTGGGGGCCAATAGTATTACCGTTCTCACCACCGACAGTTTCGGTAGATACAGATTGACGTTGGCTCGTCCGATCACTCCCGGTGAGGCCACCACGATTACCTACAGCGATGACGGCGGCGGCGAGACGACGGGTGTGTTCATCTCGCATCCGGGGAATGTCAACGGCGACAGTTCGTCGAGTCCTGCGGATATCCTGCGGTTGATCGACTACATCAACGGTGTGGCTACCTCGCCGTGGGGTATCTACAGCGAGGATGTCGATCAGAGCGGTGTATTAGGCCCGCCGGACATCTTAAGAACAATCGACCTGCTCAACGGTGCCGGCCTGTTCGATCCATGGCTTAATAAGCCTCTGCCGACACCCTGAGCAAACCCGTAGTCATCGGGTGAATCACCGCGGAAAGGCTTCAACGACACCACCGTCGACCGGAAGGGTGGCCCCCGTCGTGGGGGTGGCGTTGCTGGCGAAAAAGACAACGGCGTTTCCCACGTGGTGGCCGTAAACCCCGGCCTTTAAGAGGTTGCGAGTACGGTAATACTGGGGCAGTTGGTCTTCTCTGAGGTTCCGGCTCTTGGCCCGCTCCGGTCCGACCGTGGCCCACAAACCTGATGGCGTTTCTTGATCGCCGAAGATGGCGTCGGCGTTGATCATGTTCACGCGGATTCCGTAAGGTGCCAGCTCGATGGCAGCGACCTTGCCGAGTTGGTGGCCGGCGGCCTTGGAGGCGCTATAGGCTCCGAAATCCTTTCCGGGACCGAAGACGTTCTTGCTGGCGTTGATGATGATGTGCCCGCCCAGGCCTTGCCGTTTGAGGACCTTGATCCCTTCGCGCATAAACAGCAAGTACCCGGTGGCGTTGATCTCCATCACCCGCCGGAAATCGTCCACATCCATATTCTCGATTGCGGCGACGTGGGCAACGCCGGCGTTGGGCACCACGACATCGACGCCCCCAAAGAATCGCACGATCTTATCAAACCCGGCGGTCACGCTTGCTTCGTCGGTGACGTCCATGGTAACACTCAGCGCAGTCCCGGTACCACATCGCTCCTGAACACGCTGTATGACCCGCAACAGGCGCTGCTCATCCAGATCAGTTACTGCAACGTGGGCGCCGGCTTGGGCACAGGTCTCGGCAACGGCAACGCCGATGGCGCCGGCTCCGCCGCTGATGACAACAACCTGTCGCTCAAGCGGCCGTTCCTTCGCCATGCCGAGTTTCATGCGCTGCAGTGCTCGATACTCCATGTCATACAGATGATCGGGCGGCAGCCCAGTGTACCTGCCGATAGCGTGGGCGCGGGCCTGGGTGCTTAAGGTATGCTCGGCGATGTCGGCGGTTACGCGGGCCTCCCGTTTGGTCTTACCCCAGCAGAACATCCCGGCCCCTGGGAGTAGGATTACCCGCGGGGATGGGTCGAGTTGATCTGCCGGCCCGCCGTGTCCGCTCACATAGGCTTTGTACTCGCGACGATAACTGTCCACGGCGTGTTCGAGTTGCCGCCGCAGCCCTTCCTCGTCGGACCACTGCGGATTCTCGACGAACAACGGCTTTGGTTTGGTGTGGATCAGGTGATCGCCGGTCAGCGGACCGGCGGCTGCCAACTCCCTTCCCTCGCCGCTGTTAACGAACGCAAGCACCTCTTCGGTTGCGCGCCATTCCAGCACCGATCGCAGATAGGGCCGGTCCTCATCGCCGGTTTGGACAGCCACCAACCCTCGCAGAACCGGGGCAATGCCAGCCGCGAGATTGACCGGCTCCGCTTTCGAGTGAAACACCGGTGACAGTGGACGTCCCCGGCTTTTATCTTCGACGTACCGTTCGCAGGCGTCGACCAGGGTGACGTGCCTCTCATAGGCCGCCCTGGCGTCGTCGCCGAACGTGATAAGTCCGTGGTGAAGCAGCACGATGCCCTCGATGTTGGGATCGGCCTCATAACAATCCGCTACGGCCTTGGCAAGATCGAGGCCGGGTCGCACGTACCTGACGACGGCAACCTTGTCACCCATCGCCTCACGTGCGACGGCCTCACCATCCGGCTGATTAGTCACCGCCAGAACTGCGTCAGCATGGGAATGGTCGACGAAGCGGTGCGGCAGGAAGACGTGCAACAAAGTCTCGATTGACGGCGTCGGAGCGGAAGCGTCAAACAAATGTGTACGGAGTTCGTTGACCATCTCCTCGTCGGTAAGACCATCGAGCGACCGCATGCGGCGAAGGTAGGCCAGGTCTACAGCAGGCAGGCCTTCAGGCTGGAGTGTCGCCAGGTCCTGCCCCGAACCTTTCACATAGATGACATCCACGTCATCACCGAGCCGTGTCCGGAGCTTGCCCTTCAGCGACACGTTACCGCCGCCGTGCAGAACCAGCGTTGAATCTGCGCCGATCAGTCGCGCAGTATAGAGACGCAGGGCCACCGCCTCGCCAAACCGCTTACCCCAGCGGTCGACGGCTTCGCGCGCCCCGTGCTCAGTCCAGCGGCTTTTCATCGCGAATCTGGAATCACCTGTTTGAATGGGTTTACAGTCATCGACTTGAAGACGCCGCCGGCCACATACGGATCACTGTCGATGAGTTGCCGGGCCTCTTCTAAGCTGTCCGCTCCGAGTATGATCACCACGCCGATCGAGCGCTGGTTGGCGTCATCTCGGATGGGGCCTGCAAAAACGATTCGCCCTTTACGCGCTAATTCGTGCACGTGCGCGACGTGCTGCTCACGAAGCCGGTCACGTCGTCCGGCTCCCTCCGGTCCATCCCAACCGATCATGACATACTGTGGCACTTGTGGGAATCCTCCGTGCAAGGATAGTGTGCTATCTTACGCGCTCCGACGACTATCCGGCGACGTCGAAAGAGAAATAGAGTCCGCCGTGCAGACCATCAGTCTGATTGCGGTCCGCAAGGTCAACTCCGGCCGGTCGCATGCTGGAACTCCTCCCAGGCCTGGGCATCGGTTTTACCGTCATGCACGATGCTGCGGACGGCCTGAATCATCTGCGCAGGCCACTTCGACTGGAAGATGTTCCGGCCCATATCCACTCCGACGGCACCGGCAGAGACGGCAACATAGGCAAGCTTAAGGGCGTCGCGTTCCTCGATCTTCTTGCCGCCGGCGATGACGATCGGTACGGGGCATCCACCGACTACCTTCTCAAAGCCCTCGCAATAATAAGTCTTGACGATCTGGGCACCCAGTTCGGCTGCGATCCGGCAGGCAAGTCTCAGGTAGCGGGCATCGCGAGACATCTCCTTGCCGACGGCGGTGACTGCCAGGACCGGAATGCCGTACCTTTGACCCTCGTCACAAAGCTTTGCTAAGTTCGTCAGTGTCTCCTTCTCGTGCGGGCCGCCGACGAAGACTGACAGGGCCAGCGCCGATGCGTTTACGCGGATGGCATCCTCAATCGAAACGGTGATATCCTCGTCAGAGAGATCGTCCCTGAGAATGCTCGTCCCACCGGAGACGCGAAGCACGATGGGGATTCTCCGGCCTGGATCGATAACGTTGCGAAGGACACCGCGCGTCAGCATCAAGGCATCGGCGTAGCCGAGTAACGGTGCCACCGCTTCTCCTGGGCGCTCCAGGCCCGTAGTCGGACCCTGAAAATAGCCGTGGTCGATGGCCAGCATGACGCATCGACCGGTATCCGGTTTGATAATGCCGGCCAGGCGGTTACGCATCCCCCAGTCCATAGCTTGAATTCTCCTCATTAGCGTTGGTTTCCTTAGCACTTTACCGCGCTTTGTAGGCCTGGCAAGCGGCGTCAGATAGTGGCTATTCTCCGCCCCGATCCTGGGCACGCCAGGCGGACGGAAGGTTGAGACCGCAGGACCGACCGCCGCCTGGTGATCTCGCTCACCCGCCCGGGAGAATGCCCTGTCTACGGTCCTCCCATTGGCCCACTGAGCGGCGTGTGCTAAGATGCGGATGCACCACGGACGCCGGTTCCCCTTTGTGTCCGAGTGCCGTGCACCTATCGACCTATTGTGAGCGACGTACGGGTCGCGGTGTAGCACAGCTTGCGGAAGGGCCGAAGTGTCAGACTGCCTCACAGCCGCGGACTTCGAATGCTACGACGATGGCCGGCTGGACGCGGCCGCCGCGGTCGCTGTCCGTGACCACCTTGATACCTGCGAAACCTGCCGCGCCGCGTACGAACGATTTCGCCGCCAGGCACGCTCAGCCAACGACGCCCAAGTCCCGAAAATTGATGAAACAGAGTTGTGTGTCACGCCTATGCCGACGGGTAGCTCACCCGCCACAAAGGTGGCCCGGCAGTTCCCGAGAATCGAGGGTTATAGGATTACCGGAGTCATCGGCCAGGGAGGAATGGGCATCGTGTACCAGGCGGTGCAGACGAAACTCAATCGCACCGTCGCCCTGAAAGTGCTTCCTGCAATCGTCGGGACCGCCAATCCCTCAGCGGTATCGCGTTTTCGCCGTGAGGCCGCCGCCGCCGCCCGTCTGCACCATACCAACATCATCCCCATCTACGACTACGGCGAGTCGCGTGACGGATACTACTACGCGATGGAGTTGATCTCGGGGCAGCCGCTCGACGTTTTGATCCGCCGCCTCGGCGAGCAAGACGCTTCAACCGCTTCCGTGGCTCGCCTGGCGGAGTTGCTTACGTCGCTGGATGTTGCACCTGCTTCAGATGCCGTAGCCCAAGACGGATCGTCTGTGAGCCTCGGGGATTCCGGTTCGGGGACGTCGTTTTCCGGCCGGGGGCGGATGTACTACCGGCATGTTACCGGCTGGATGGCCAACGCCGCTGACGCCCTTCACTATGCCCATGTCCAAGGGATCATTCACCGTGACGTCAAACCCGGCAACCTGATCTTGTCAATCGACGGGCGAATTCTGATCGCCGATTTCGGGCTTGCCAAGGTTGCTGAAGAGAAATCCGTCACCATGACCGGATCGTTTCTGGGCACATTGCGCTATGTGAGCCCGGAACAGGCAATGGCCAGGCGGGTCCGCGTCGATCACCGTACCGACATCTACTCGCTGGGCGCGACCATGTACGAGCTGCTCTGTTTTCAGCCGGCTTTCCCCGGGGCGGACGACAAAGAGATTCTCGGCGCCATCATCGCTCGCGATCCCACGTCGCCCCGCAAGATCAATCACGCAGTACCGCCGGAGCTGGACACCATCTGTCTTAAGTGCCTGGAGAAGTCTCCCGACGCTCGCTATGACAGTGCTAAGTCACTGGCCGATGACCTGCGCCGGTATACCCATGATCTCCCGATCATCGCCAGAAGGCCCGGCCTCATCCGTCGCACCGCCAAGTTCGTCAAGCGTCGCAAGGCGCCGGTCATCGCCGTGACCGCTGCTGTCCTATTAGCTGCGTCAGCAGTCCTCTGGCAATGGGAAAAGGCCGCGGGCCGAAGCGCCGGGATAATGGCCCTTCGAGAGAGTGCCATCAACTTCGTTCTGCTCAACCGATGGGCTGAAGCCGAGAACGACTTCCGGGCAGCTCTGCGAATCGATCGCAACGACGTGGAAACGTTGTTGAACTTAGCGTGGATGAAGCTGGAGTACTACAAGGCCAGGCCCCACCAGGCGAGTGACAGAACGCTAAAACAAGCCGACCAACTGTGTCGGCACGTTCTGCAAATCGATACAGACAATGTCAAAGCTCTGGGCTATCAGGCTGTCGCGCTGAAGAGACTGGGGCGATACGCAGAAGCCATCGAAACGGTCGAAAAATCCCTGGCTTTGCATCCCGGCGACTATGCTTCCTGGTCCAATCTCGGGGCACTGCACGCAGTCCAAGGCGATCTCAAAAACGCGGAAGAGTGTCTCCGCCGAGGGGCCGATGCAGCCGGTGTGCAGCCGGATGAGTACCATGCGGCGGTCTGGCGGAACCGGGCTGTGTTGGAACTACACCTGCAAAACGTCGCCAGTGTCACCCACATTGCCAACGCCATCGAGTGCTATGAGCAGGACATACTGACCCGGATAGTCCGAGCGCGTCTGTGGCTTCAACTCACGGGGCACATTGATTTCGAGGAGGCCCTCGACGACGCCAAATTTGCCGACAAGCTTGCCAACGAAACCAATGCGAAAGCCAAGCGGATCCGTGCCCTGGCCCACCTGCGCAACGACGAATTTCAGCACGCTATCAAACACGCCCGTCTCGCGTTGGACCTCGACGACCTGCCCACGATCAACCATCTCATTATCGCGGTAGCCGAGGCGCGACGGGGCAACGAAAGCGCTGCCCGCACGGCACTCGCCGTGGCCGAGGCGACCTGGCCCGCCGACCTGCGGCAGCCTGGTGGCTTCATCGCCACCGCCGGTACAGGCGACCTGTGGATCGAGTCAGCCGATGAGCTACTCCGACTCCGCGACGAACTTGTGGCGCTCGTCGGGCCGTCCATGCCGTAACTACATCATCTGTCCAAACCGGTTACCTGTCCGGCGGGGTCATTTACCCGGGCCCGATACTGGCGAGGATGGCTCCAAGCCCAGTACGATATCGGCACCTGTGTGCTGCCCTTCGAGCTCTCTCATGAGTCGCTCCAACTGCTCCAGGCGCTTCTCGGCCACTGCGCGTACAAGTGCGAAGCGGAACGAGTCTTTGAGGTGCGCTTCCCAGAAGCGGTACTCCTTCCGACGACGCCACGTGTCGATGACCGCTTGCACGCCCTTACCCTCAGTGACCCCGCGGCGGATGCTCGACCACAACGAGAGCACGCCGAGCTCATCCAAGTTGTCCGCTTCCGTGATAACTTGCCCCTCCACGGATTCAATGCGACGGTTTTTAAGCGTTAGAATTGCCCCGGACGCCCGTTGAAGCGTATCACGCGGTAGCAACTCTCTCAGGGCGTGCTCTAACATCAGCGCCCCATGCTCGCGATGAGCTTCGGACTTCAAGCAGCACAGAATCTCACCACGATGGATTTCGCCGTCTCGCAGCCTGGCGACCCACCCGGCATCATGGTACAGCGCGCCGGCGACGATTGCCGCTTCATCGGGAGACGCTGCTCGTACCTCGGGCAGCCTGGCGATTTGGCGCGCAGTCTCCGACACCCGGACCGAGTGCTCCCAGAGGATGAGATCCTCGCCACCCTGTTCGGTTGTGATTACCAGATCCGCTCGAGCGCGGTTCCAGATCGCGTCCCAGTGCATCGTGGGCTACGTCCGATCCCGGCTTTGTGGCATGCCTGCCGGCCGGGCCACCAACACCGTCTCTGCCCAGGGAAATGTTCGACGCGCATCCAAAAGCGCATGAGCTGACAGAACCGCAGCCAACCTGGCGGCCCGTCCTTTCCCTCTCACGTTCATGTTAGTCAGGTGCCTTCACAGCGGCCAGGGCCGGCTGAGCAGATCGAACGTCGACAGACTTGCACAACCACCACGTTTGAGACGACCTTCCCGCCCACCTTCGCTTGACCGCAGGAAACGATTGTAACATAGAGTGGCTGTGGGGCTACCGAAAAATCGTGAGTACGGCGAACTCCGCCCGAGCAGGGTGACACATTATGCGACACTCGTGACCGAGCGGCTCTAGGCGGCCTCGATGATCTCGTAGTAGCAATTCCGCTTCCTGGGCACCCAGCCGGCGCCGGTGATCGCGTTTCTTATCTCTTGTTCTGTAAGGCGATACGTCGTCCCTGCCGCCGACACCACGTTTTCTTCCATCATCACCGAGCCCATGTCATTCGCCCCAAAGAAAAGAGCAAGTTGACCTATTTTCACACCCTGAGTAACCCAGCTTGCCTGGATATTGGCAAAATTGTCAAGGTAGACCCGGGCGAGGGCCGTCATTCGCAGATACTCGTGGGCATCGGCCAGCACTAGGTGCTCCCCGTCCGGTAGACCGTCGTAGTCGGTGCCGAACGCGCGTACCCGGCCAAGCGGCGTCTTGCCGGGCTGGAACGTCCAGCCGATGTACGCCGTGAACCCGCCGGTCTCGTCCTGCAAATCACGAAGACGACGGAGATGTTCAATCCTGTCCTGAACGGTCTCGATGTGACCGAACATCATCGTGACGCTCGTTTTCATCCCCAGCCTGTGCGCCTCGCGTACCACTTGCAGGTACTGGTCCACCGTTGTCTTGCCCTGGGCGATCTTCCGCCGGACGCGGTCAACCAGGATCTCCGCGCCGCCGCCGGGTATGGTGTCCAGGCCGGCCTCTCGCAATCGCAGAAGAACGTCGCGGACGCTCATGTCGAATGCTTCGTGCAAAGCGTGGATCTCGGGAGGGCTGAATGCGTGCACGTGAATGCCGGGATATTCTCGCTTCACAAATCGCAGAAGATCAAGGTACCACTCAAATGGCAGGATATCCTTGGGCACCAACCCGCCCTGCATCAGGATTTGCGTACCGCCGATCTCGGTCAGCTCCTCGATCTTGCGACCAATCTCTTCAAAGGACAGCACGTAACCTTCCGGCAAATCCTTGCGGCCGGAGTTCATCCCCTGTGGGTCGGCTTTGAAGTTGCAGAAGATGCACCTGGCAGTGCAGTAGTTTGCATAGTTGATGTTGCGGTCAACGACATACGTACGGTAGTCTTCAGGATGCAGCCGCATGGTGATCTCATGGGCCCGCCGGCCAAGCTCGTGGATCGAGCAATCCCTGTACAGCTCGAACGCTTCCTCGTCGCTGATTCGCGGCACCGAAGTGCGTGGAATGATGCCCGGCGATGCGATGCTCATGCGAAGACCAGCTCCTCACCGGCGTCCACCAGGTCATTGCTTCTGGCAAGTTCGAGAAACCTGGCCATTCCGAGTCGCTCGCGGGGGCCGAGCATGAATCTCAATCGGGTCGTCAGGTAACGCTTGGCCATCGCAACGGGCCAGCCCAGCCCGGGACCGTAGACCTCCGCGATCGACGCCGCTGACTTGACGCCGGCATCACGAGCACGTGAGAGCTTTAGTGCAAGCGATGTGATGTCTGATTCACGTTGGGAGGCCCAGACGGCAAACACGAACGGCAGCGAGGTAAGCGACTTCCAGGCTGAGCCGAGGTCGGTCTCTACGTCGTACTCGGCTAGCGTGTTGCCCACGACCTTGTCGCCGATCAGCAGGATTCCCTCACCCTCTTCGACGGTTTCCGTGCCGAGAAAAGAGACGACCTCCAACCGGTGTCCATACAGCTCCTTCCAGATGATCCTGGCCAGCGCTACGGAGGTGTGTGAATCGCCGTCCGCATGCAGCTTGTGGATGGATTCGGGCGGCACGCGAGAAAACACACGGACCGTCAGCGTCTCACCGTCGCAGCCGATGCAGGCGTCGGACACGATCCGCCATGCTCGGCTTCGGTGAATCAGGTCAATCACGGGGACCAGGGCCGCATCCACAACCCCTGCATCCAATAGCGCTGGCAGTTGCGCGGGCACAGCGAAGGTCAGTTCGAGGCTGTCGTCCGCGTCGAGGCCTTCGATTAGCGGCTTGGCGTTGAGGTAAGAAACCACCCCGAGCCGCCACTTGCGCTCCAAGTCATCGTGCGCGCCTTCCATGACGATCTCCGATCCGGCTCCAGTCAATAGCCCATCCAACAAAACGAGTGTGGCACGGGTTTTCAACCCGCGGCTCCACGACCCGGATTATAGAAAGTCGACCGCCGTACTCCAGAAGCATCAGCCGACCGGGACACAATTTCACACTTTTTGAAAGTCGCAAGTTGTGGCCGGCCGGAGGTGAGGACGCTCGGTCTGCACTGGTGAGCGTTGACGCCCCCCAACGGGATCGGTATCGTGCCCGTGGTGTGAGTCACTTCGTCAAAACACGCGAGGATTGCGCGACTGCCAATGGCGCCAGCGGCGGCATCCTGCGATTCTGCGCCCATAACGGCTACACGGTGCCTGCCGTTGGTGCGGGCTTCTCCGTTGCCCTTGCGCTGCTGTTGTTCGCTATCCCCGGTTGTTCCGTGGGCGAATCTACGTTCGAGATCGCTGACTACCGTGAACCGGGTGTGGCCAAACGTTACCGGGAGAGCTTCGACGAGGCTTACTACACGCTCGACGACGACGGGAACTTAGACCTTATTCTAAGACGGTCGGAGCCCAGCGAATCCGACCCCAAGCACATCATTACACAGGTGATCCATATTCGCAGCGTCTGGCGATGCATACCCGGTGAGACCGTAACGCACCGCACGCAGATCAACGGGACGGTCAGCTACCACATCATCAGCGGCCGGGTTGGGGCGACTTTCGAAGGAGCGGGTTCGGTTTTTTTCAAACACCGTAAACGCACAGATACGCTCACCGGGACGCTGGACCTGGCCTCACTTCGTCCTAAGCGCCGCCTTGCCGGCGGGGCTGATCTGTTCAGACGGGCCGAGCTGCGCGGCCGGTTCCGTGCCACGCGCGATCCTCGTCGCGTCGTCCGGATCATCAACGAGATGAACCGCCTGTTCGGTCCTCTGCCACCGCCGTAGCCGTAGAAACGTCGAAACGTCCAAAAGTCAAAACGTCGAAAAGTCAAAACGTCGAAACGACGAAGTGTCAAAACGTCGAGCCGGGAGCGCAAGCGACCGGTCAATCCGACCGACCGAGTACTTTCACCAACTCGTGACGCGGGCGCGTGGCATGGTCCTGCGGAGCGAAGCGCAGCAGGGCCGTGGTCTTGAACAACCCGAGCTGGCGCGATGTCGAGGAAATCGTGAAATGTACAGACGGGCAATCCACGGTAGGGTGCCACTGCTCTGCGAGCAGTGTAATGTCGGCGAACCTATGGCCACGCACCTATTCTTTATCAGTCCGCCGCCAGGTAAGGTCCCCGTCGCGCTCGAACCTCATTTCGTGATCCCAGTCCATCTTGACGTCAGGTATTCCATCGGCATCCTCGTCTACCAAGGTCACCACCGCACCGTCATCCGTGGCTGTCAAATACCGGGTGTATATCATCGTTCCTGTATCGAGTTCAGCGTCAATCCAGGGGCGTCCACGAGAATCGCAAATCGTAACCTCGCGTAGACGCTGCATGTTGTCATCAACGAACTCGAATCTTCCGCGGAATATCCCATCAAACGCAACGTACACCGTATTCGGGAAAAGGTCAGCGAGTTGGGAGTCGACAGGCGCGACGCAGACTTGAACCGGGCCCTCCTGACTATAGACGCATTCCGGAGCGATCAGCGTGCCCTCGGAAGTCAGCTCACCGCCAGGGTCTTTCGAATACTCGTAGTAGCCGATCGCGAACACAGCTCCGGAAAAAACATTGCCAAGGAAGCTTAACGCAAATAGTTTGTGGAACCAGGAACCTCGGGAGAAGAGTAATCTGATACCGCCCCAGCAGATCGCGAGGAACGGAGACACCCACGCCGTCACGATGAGCAGGATGTTACCCGCTGGCTCACGTTGTCTATTGGGCATAATCCTTGCCTTACTTATTGTTTGTCACAGGACTCAGCGGATTTCCGCCGTTTCTTCTTGGTCAACCGTTTACATACTGGACAATTGGGGTCTGGGAATCCATCTTCATGCTCTCTTAAAACGTGCCGACGCTTGGCATCTTCCATACAAGCCTTGGCTGCATCTGCTGCTACATCGCCGGGGAGGGCGCGTGCCTGGAGGCATTGGTCAGGATGACCATACCGCTTTGCCAAGCAGCGGAACACCTGTGCCCCAGGACAGGCCCCGGGCATCCCCCGGAATTCCCGGATTGGTGGATGGCCACCCTCATTATGGTGGCTATGCTGCAAAAGAAAAAGACCGAATCGGCCCAGTACCGGTATTTGAAGGAGCATAACCGGCAACTCCGATGCTTGCCGGGCGGCAAACGCTTCCCCGCGCGAAGAACTTGACGATCCGCGTGGGGTGGCGGGCAGCTCGATGCGCCGCGGCGTCATCCCCGCCTCCACGCACCGCTTCCGCTTCATACGCGTGTACGTCACGGAGGCTGGGTCGTTGCCGACAAGCACCGTTGCCAGCGTCGGCGTGATGCCGGCAGCCTTTTTGATCTTCTCGACTTTAGCCCTGGTCCCGTCGAGCATGCGTCTCGCCAGCGCCCGGCCATCCATGAGCTTGGTCTTGTAAGCGCTTGTCACGTCGTCGGTGGCCATGACGGGGAGCATACCTCTATTCAACGTCCAGCGTCACGTGGCGCTCACCGCGGATTGAGTTGCCGAACCCGAGAAGAACGGCTCGTATCCAAACAGGACTTCGACGACCAAACGACTGAAGTCTCGAACCGATTCACCGGCAGGTTGCCCGGGGCCGCGTAACGTCGTGCCGCACATTATCGGAACGAGTGGAATGCGCACAGCCCCCCAGGCGGCGGGAAGGAACCAGCCGAAAAAACCGTGGCGCCGGCGAGTGGTCCACCAGTGAAGCTTGGCGCTGAGGGCCAAAAACGATACGATAGTTTCGCATTCGGGTCCTTGCGCGACTGGCGTGACATCGGAATAACCGACCACAACCGGTTCACACCTGGCAAGAACGCAGGAGGCACCCATTCCGTCGAGAAAGGGGCATCAGACCGGCCCGCCGCAAGTGTTCGATCAGCACGTAAGCGGCTCAACTGTTCAGGCGTTCGACCGACGCAATCCGGGCAAAATCACCAAAAGTGCGGGAGAACCCTGAAACCCAGCCAGGCACGGGAATTGACAGTGAAACCAGACCTCCCTAGCCTATACCTCACGCTTTAAGATCAGAACTTACTCGTTCGAGTTTCGAGTCAACATAAGCAGATTGACGGGCGTTGTTGGAGTGCCGGATGATGCCCACCTTACGCCGGGTGCCACCGGCGGCTTGCCCGCCAGTGTTGAACAACGACAAACGTACGTCAGCCTTCCAGCCTGTGTGCCCCATCCATAGCACGCCGTTAGGCCCGTCGGCGTAGGTAGCGGCCATGCTGATGCCGGCAAGCGTCTGCTTGTGGCCGCCTTCCTTGTTGCCGGCGCCAGGCACGGTTTGGCCAGTGTCGCGCGGACTTGAGTAGCGGCCGGCCGTAGCCAGTTGCCACGTTTCCGTGATACTACGGCCGGCAGGGGCGCCGGCCGCTACTTGGGTTGCGGGCCCGCCCGCATTAGGATGTTAACGGAAGCGGCGGACGGCTGGTTTGGCCATGAAGATCAATCGCTCGGATAGAAAGCCTCCCGGTAGGCGCCATCCCATACGGGTCGAGGACAGTGTGAGGCTGTCGCGGGCGATTCTGCATTGCGCCAATCGCGGCCTGCCGAGGATAGAGTTTCTGGGCGAGGTCTCGCAGGTGCTTCTTGACTTTTCGGGCTGCGACGCGCTTGAAGTGCGGTTGAATGATGGCGATCTGCATTACCGTTGGGAGGCGACGCGGGGCCCGGAGAACGCCGTCCGGTTTGAGCTTGCCCGTTGGACGTTTGGCGAAGACGGGAGGGTGATCCCTGCATCCCGGGACGTCTCGAACCTGGAGCGATTGTGCAGGGATGTGGCCTGTCAGCGCTTCGATTCCACATTGCCTTTCTTCACCGGCAATGGGAGTTTCTGGACCGGGGACACTTGGGAGCCATTGGCAGCCGGTAAAGGGGCTGGCCAGGACCGGGCTAGCGAGCCTTTGTGTGTCGGCGGACACTACCGGTCGCTGGCTGTGATCCGGTTCTTCGTGGACGAGCAGACGACCGGCCTCTTGCACATCAAGAGCGAGCAACCGAACTCCTTCATCGAGGAGGAAGTTGAGTTCTATGAGGGGATTGCGCAGACGCTCGGGTTGGCGGTGGCTGATCGGCGGGCGGAGGCAGCGCTACACGAACGTGTCAAGGAGTTGACGTGCCTCTACGGTATCGCCCAGATGGTCGAACGGGCGGGGAGCTCGCAGGAAGAGGTTCTCCAGCGCATCGTGGAGCTTCTTCCTCCCGCCTGGCAGTATCCTGAGATGACCGCGGCTAGGATCGTCCTCGACGGGTATTCGTATGCAACGCCCGGTTTTCGGCAAAGCAAATACCGGCAATCGACGGGGATCGTCGTTGCTGGCCGGCGACGAGGCGTTGTGGAGGTCGCCTACCTCGAAGAGAGGCCGGAGTTCGCAGCCGGTGCATTTCTCAAGGAAGAGGAGAACCTGATCAACGCTGTGGCCAGGGAGGTCGCTCTGATCGTCGCACGAAGGGAAGCAGACGAGGACAAGTCGAAGCTTCAGCAGCAACTCATCCACGCGGACCGTCTGGCTACGATCGGAGAGTTGTCCGCGGGCGTAGCGCATGAATTGAATGAGCCCCTGGGCAGTATTCTGGCGTTCGCTCAGTTGGCCAAGAAATGCCCGGATCTACCCGACCAGGCGGAGCGGGATATCGGAAAGATCCTTACCGCATCCCTGTACGCACGGGAGGTGATTAAGAAGTTGATGGTCTTCGCCCGGCAGATGCCGCCGAGAAAGGTAGAGGTCAATCTGAACGGGGTGGTTGATGGGGCCTTTTTCTTTCTAGAGGGCAGATGTGCAAAGGGTAGTATCGAAGTGGTCCGTGAGCCGGCCCCGAATCTGCCTGAGATCACTGCCGATCCGGCGCAGCTCAAACAGATACTGGTTAATCTGATTGTCAACACCATCCAGGCAATGCCCGACGGAGGAAAGCTGACGGTAAGCACGCGAGCAGATGATTCTTCCGTGTCGCTCATCGTGCAGGATACTGGGAGTGGCATGAACGAAGAGACCCTTGAGAAAGTCTTTCTGCCGTTCTTCACGACAAAAGACGTGAACGAGGGCACGGGGCTGGGTTTGGCGGTAGTGCACGGAATCGTCAATTCGCATGGTGGTTCAATTGACGTTGAAAGCCAGCCTGGCCGCGGTACACGGTTCGAGATTCACCTGCCGACAATTACACCGGAAGAAACTCAGGAGGCTGCTCAACATGACATCCGCGGCAAAGAGGGAACGCATCCTGGTCGTCGATGACGCCCCGGACACGCTGGAGGTGATCCAGCGGAACCTGACGGCGAACGGGTATCGGGTCTTTACCGCCCTGGGTGTGGCTGAGGCGATTCGCATTCTGGACAGTACGCCGGTCGATCTGGTCATCACCGATCTGAAGATGCCCAAAGTAAGCGGGCTGGACTTGGTTCGGCACATTCGGGAGAACCTCAGAGACACCGAGGTCATGATGATTACCGGGTACCCTACGGTCGAGGGGGCAGTGACGGCCGTGAAGACCGGATCCCAGGAGTATCTAACCAAGCCCTTTACCGATGAGGAGCTGCTCTCAGCCGTCAAGCGTACCCTGGACGTGCTCAAAGCCCGCCGAGACGTCCAGAACGCATCGGATAAACCACCGTCGCCTTTCTGCGGTCTTATCGGTGAGTCCAAGATCATGCGCGATGTGTTCCAGGTGATTGGCAAAGCCGCTTCGGCCAGGGCTACGGTTTTGATCTCCGGCGAGAGCGGCACGGGTAAGGAGTTAGCAGCCAGGGCGATCCACTACAGCGGCCCGTGGGCGTCAGCCCCCTTCGTACCGGTCAACTGCGGGGGCATCCCGGAGAACCTGCTGGAAAGCGAGCTGTTCGGGCATGTCAAGGGTGCCTTCACCGGAGCCAGCGAATCCCGTGCCGGCTTCTTCCAGGTCGCTGACGGCGGAACCATCTTCCTCGACGAGGTCAGCAATACCGGCATACCGATGCAAGCTAAGCTGCTTCGGGTGCTTCAGGACGGGGAGATTCATATGGTTGGCTCGGCCCGTCCGCGTGAAGTGGACGTAAGGATCCTGGCCGCGACCAACAAGAACCTCCATACGCTCGTCAAAAACGAACTCTTCCGGGAGGATCTGTTCTTTCGCTTGAACGTCATCACCATTTCCATTCCGCCGCTGCGCGAGCGGGAAGATGATGTCTTTCTGTTGGCCTCCCACTTCGCGAGGAAGTTTGCCGACGAAATGGGCAGGACGGCACCCCGCCTCTCCGATGACGTTTTGCGCGCCCTGAGAAACTACCACTGGCCCGGGAATGTCCGGGAGCTACAGAACCTTATTCAACGCCTGGTGGTCATGACCGAGGCAAATGTGATTGAGGTTCCGGAGCTGCCTTCGGCGATGCGTTTCTCCGCGGCCCGGGAAGCGGGGCTGGATCGAACCCTGGCCGAGGTGGAGGCGGAACATATCCGCAACGTTCTCGCCAGCACGGACGGCAACAAAGTCCGGGCGGCCAAGATACTCGGCATTGACCGAAAGACGCTTCGAGAAAAGCTCAAGACTTTTGTGACCAAGCTGACCTGAACCATTCCTCGCCGGGACGGAGCGCAATGTTCGAACGATTGATATGCCAAATACAGCGTTTCACCCTGGACCTTGTCGCCAAGTCGGGACTTCTCTGCTCGCTCTATTACGCTTTGTGTTCCGGTTCGTTTCGGCGCGAGCATCGCGGTGTGGTTAGCGGTCGCCTGAAGCACATGAAGGAAGCCCGGAAGCCTACCGGCTGCCAGTACATTCTGCGGCGCAATATACATCTCCTGGAAAAAGGATTGCTAATGCGACCACGGCACGACGCGTTCGCCCTCGATTACATTGAAGAAACGGTTGGCTGTTATGCACGGGCATTCGAGCTTGGGAGGACCTCACCCAACCTCGTGAGCCAGGTCGAGTTACAGTGGGCATCGGATGTGCTGTCACTGTACTTCGAGGTGGTCGGAGCGCATCCGATCATTGACGAGCTCAGGGAGCGGTTCTGTGCGTTACAGGCGACTGTGCCGGATCGCGCCCCGACGGCTGTGCCATATGAACGAGGCGTGACCGGACCCCTGTCCGTCAAGTACGAGGACCTGCTGCAGTTGGCCCGCCGCCGCCGTTCCGTTCGCTGGTTTTTGCAGAAGCCCGTACCCAGGAAGATGATCGACCGGGCCATCGCGGTCGCAGCGTTGTGCCCCAGTGCCTGTAACCTTCAGCCCTTTGAGTTTCGCGTATTCGACGACGCGGAACTGACCCAGAAGGTCGCCTCGATCCCAACCGGGACCGTCGGGTTCGGTGACAACTTCCCGGCGATAGTTGTGTTGATCGGTAAGCTGCATGCTTGGCCCGGTGAGCAGGACCGCCACCTGATCTACATTGACGCGTCCCTGGCCGCCATGGCATTCCTCTTTGCCCTCGAAACGCAGGGGCTCAGCTCCTGCTGTCTCAACTGGCCTGATCTTCAGGCGCAAGAGCGCAGAATGAGCAAGCTCTTGGGACTGGAGCCGGACGAGAGGGTGATCATGCTGATCGCGCTGGGCTATCCGGATCCACACGGATTAGTGGCCTACTCGCAGAAGAAACCGCTGGCCGAACTCAGGAGCTTCAACATCACGGCATGATCCGAATCAGGTAGCCGCCGGAATCACGCCAATAGCGTATGGCGCCAAACCGGCCTGAATCGTTCCGCGCTGGGGCGTTTCACCCCAGGGGTTCAAATCTCCCCAGTTCTCGGCAGAGTAATAACCTGCCACGCCAGCGCATCATTTGATGATCGAGCAAGATTCTTCGACGGTGCGTCGTGTGCTTTTCCCCTGGTTTTTCTGCAAATACCCTTGCCCGGATTGGCCGCTCACAGGCCTAAGCACGTCGGCAATCCGCCAGCACCGATCTCTGGCACGATAGTTGTACTCTTAACGTCTGAGCGGTGGTTCCGAGGTCTGCGATGACGGCTCGGAGGCCGGCGGAGGCCGCGCCTAAAACGCCTTGAACGCTTTCATTCTTTCCCCGGACGCAGACAGCGGCACACGCCCGTCTGCCCGTGTTCGAGGAGGGGCGCCGCGCCGAAGAGGCAACCGAGCAAAGGAGATCGCTGCCATGCTAGAGACCAGGGAGACCCATGGTCCCAGTTCAACGGAAACAGCGTCCCGAGCCGCTCCGTACCCTGCGACAGATGCGACGGAACAAGAACCGGACGACGTTGCGCGCGACAAACAACTGAAGAGGGACGAAATCCTGGGCATTCTGAGCAGGCATGACGGGAACCGGGGCGGGCTCATCTCGATTCTCGACGCCATCCAGGCAAAGCACGGCTACCTGTCCGCCGACGCGTTGAAGGTCGTCGCCGATGAAACAGGTCGCTCGCTCACTGACATCTATGGAGTGGCTACCTTCTACAAATCGTTCAGCCTGAAACCGCGCGGCAAGCATCTTTGCTCGGTCTGCACGGGTACGGCCTGTCACGTCCGAGGGGCACCGATCATTGCCCAGGAGTTCGAGCGGCAACTGGGAACCAGCGCCGGTGAAATGACTGCGGACAAGGAGTTCACGCTGGAAACGGTGAACTGCCTGGGAGCCTGTGCGCTCGGGCCGATCGTCGTCGTAGACGGCCACTACTTCTCCAACGTCGACTCTGCGCGGGTCAAGCGGGTTATCAAAAAGACCCGTGCCGGCCTCGACAAGGTCGAAATCAAGGGGGACAAGCGCGTTTTCCCCATCACGGTCAGTTGCTCGCGTTGCAACCACAGCTTGATGGAACCGGGTCATCTTATCGACGGTGCCCCGTCCATCCGTGTGACCGTGTCCTTCGAATGGAAGCACGGCTGGCTCCGGTTGTCTTCCCTTTACGGCAGCTACACTCTTGAGTCCGAGTACAAGATCCCCGTAGATACCGTGCTCGATTTCTTCTGCCCGCACTGCCATGCGGACCTAAAAGGCGCCTCGGACTGTCCGAATTGCGGTGCACCGATGGTCTCCATGATCGTTCAAAATGGAGGCATCGCCCAGATCTGCTCGCGCCGCGGGTGCAAGGGGCACATGTTGGATCTGGATGGTGGCGGTTTCTGACGGTTTTTCGATCCAACCGCTCGGGTTGCCTGCGAGCGGATCAACAGTGGGACAGATTCATGGAAAAACTGAGATCCATCGAGGATTTCAAGGCGCTGCAGGGTCGTCTTGTTGCCGATCGGGATCCGAGCATCCCCACGATCGTGATACCGGCGGGTACCTGCGGGCAGGCGAGCGGGGCTAACGATCTAATCCGCGTGGCCAAGCGCGAGCTCCTGGACAGAGGCCTCGCGGACAGTATTCACCTGCGCATCACCGGCTGCCATGGATTCTGCGAAGCCGAACCATCGGTGCTCATCGAGCCAACAGGGACCTTCTACCCCAAAGTGGGCATCGAGCAGATGGCGCGGATTGTTGAGGCCGTCGCCGAAGACAAAGTGCTCGACGACCTGCTGTTCATCGATCCTGCGACTGGCAGGGCGGTGGAGAAACAGTGCGACGTCCCGTTTTTCAAATCACAGATACGGACGATTCTGGCGCGCAACGAGAAAGTCGATCCGATTCGCATCTTCAACTATATCGAGAATGGTGGTTATTCGGCGTTGGTTAAGACCCTTGCGAACAGAGACCCGCGGTGGATTATCGAAGAGGTCAAAGCCTCCGCCCTGCGCGGGCGCGGCGGCGCCGGTTTCCCCACTGGGGTGAAATGGGAATACCTGGCCAAGCAGCGAAACGGGCAGGGTAAGTTCCTCGTTTGCAACGCGGACGAGGGCGACCCAGGAGCGTATATGGATCGCAGCGTGCTGGAGGGCAACCCCCACAGCATCATCGAAGGCATGTTGATAGGTGCCTACGCAACCGGTGCCAACGAAGGCGTTGCTTATGTGCGTAATGAGTATCCGCTGGCCATCAAGCACCTGCTCATCGCTTTGAGACAGAGTCGCGGATTCGGACTTTTGGGCGAGGACATTCTTGGCACCGGCTTCACATTTGACATCAAGCTGGTCAGGGGGGCCGGTGCTTTTGTCTGCGGTGAGGAAACCGCTCTGATGCGGTCCATCGAGGGCAAGATGGGCGAACCTCGACAACGCCCACCATTCCCAGTGGAAAAAGGCATCAACGGCAAACCGACGGCCATAAATAACGTCGAAACCTGGGCCAACATTCCGCTCATCTTCAGGGTCGGCTCCAAGGAGTTTGCCAAACTTGGAACCAAGGGCAACACGGGCACGAAGATCTTCAGCCTGGTGGGCAAGATAAAGAACACCGGCCTGGTCGAGGTTCCCATGGGCATCACCGTAGGAGACGTCGTCTACGAGATCGGCGGGGGCCCGGTCGGCAAGGCGAAGATCAAGGCGGTGCAAACAGGCGGTCCATCCGGCGGCTGCATACCGGCCGAGAGGTTCGATCTACCCATCGATTATGACAGTTTGGCCGAGGCCGGATCGATCATGGGTTCCGGCGGCATGATCGTCATGGACGAGAAGACCTGCATGGTCGATGTGGCCAAGTACTTCATGAACTTCCTCAAGTACGAGTCGTGTGGAAAGTGCTTCACCTGCCGCAAAGGAACCCAGCGGATGCACGAGATCCTGGAGGACATCTCCAAAGGTAAAGGAACGCCCGAACATTTGGAGCTTCTTGAGGAGTTGGCGCAGGTTGTGAAAGACACGACCATGTGTGGTCTGGGGCAAACGGCGTCGAATCCCGTTTTGAGTACGCTCCATTATTTCCGTGACGAGTACGAGGAACACATCCGGCGCAAGAAGTGCAGGGCCTTCGTTTGCAAGGAGTTAGTCGGGGCTCCCTGCGAGGCTGCCTGCCCCCTGGATACCGAGGCGTGGCGTTACGTTGCCCACATAGCACGCGGCAGATATGAAGACGCGTATCAGGTAATCCGGGAAGCCAATCCATTCCCCTCCGTCTGTGGTCGGGTTTGCTCCCATCCCTGCGAGAGCCAGTGTCGCAGCGCTACGGGAGGCAAGCAGGCGATCGCCATCCGCGCCCTGAAACGGTTTGTCACCGATCGCGTCGAGCCGTCGGTCTACCAGGCGAAACGGGCACCTGGGACAAACGGCAACGGTACGAAGGTCGCCATCATCGGGGCGGGGCCGGCCGGGCTTGCCGCCGCTCATTACCTCTCTCTTGCCGGGTATAAGCCGACGGTCTTCGAGGCGGATGACCGCCCCGGCGGGATGCTAGTCAGCGGGATCCCTTCGTTCCGTTTGCCACGGGAGATGTTAGGCAAAGAGATTGAGGCAATTCTCGCCGATGGCGTTTCTCTCCGCTGTAACGCGGCGCTCGGCCGAGACTTCACTGTGGACAGTCTCTTCGATGACGGCTTCAAGGCGGTCTTTTTGGGCACCGGCGCGCACAAGAGCCGCCGGCTCGGCCTTAAGGGGGAGGACTGTGAGGGGGTAATTCCCTCGATGCGCTTTCTCAAGGCGTTCAACCTGCGAGGTGAGCAGTTGGCGCATGGGCGCGTAGCGGTGATCGGCGGCGGCAACTCTGCCATCGACGCCGCCCGGGTAGCGGTGAGGCAGGATGATGTGGAGAGCGTCACTGTCCTTTACCGCCGTACCCGGGATGAGATGCCCGCCTTTGAGGAAGAAATCGAGGCGGCGCTGGTGGAAGGAATCGAATTGCAGATCTTGGTCAGCCCGGTGGGCATACGCACAGACGGCGCGTCTGTAAGCGGAATAACTGTCATTCGCAACCGTTTGGGGGATCGCGGTGCCGACGGACGGCGCAGACCAGTACCCATTCCCGGGACCGAAACCGACCTGCCTTTCGAGACGGTAATCGTGGCCATCAGCGAGGACCCGGATACCTCCAGCATTGTGGATGCGTCGTCGCAACCCCTGGAAATGAGAGTAAACGGCACGTTACGAGCGGATCCGGTAACGCTGATGACGAGCCGACCGGGCGTCTTTGCGGGAGGAGACTTGGTCACCGGCCCTAACACCGTAGTTGACGCTATCGCCGCGGGGAAAAAGGCTGCTCTGATGATTGACCGTTGGCTGCGGGGCGAGGAGCTGGAGCAGCCATCTATAGCCCGATTGCCGGACATCTACGTTGAGCCGGTTTTGCTCAGCGAGGAGGAACTTGCAAAGGCCGACAGGGTCCCGGTACCCGTGATCCCCGCCGAGTCGCGCAAACAGAGCGTCAGTGAAGTGGAGTTGTCGCTTTCCGTTGAAGATGCAACGAGGGAGGCCAGACGATGCTTGAGGTGTGACCTGGAGTTCACTCAGCCCAAGGAAGGCGAAACCGCGCGCCCGGCCACGGTGGGAGGGACAGCATGATAACCTTACAGATCAATGGCCTGGAAGTTGCGGTTGAGGAGGGCACGACGCTCCTTGAAGCCGCGCGCTTCCTCGGCTTTCCCATCCCGACGTTGTGCCACATGGATGGCCTGTCACCGTACGGTGCCTGCCGGCTGTGCGTCGTTGAGATCGGGGAGGGGCCGAGAGCGAAGCTGGTCAGTTCGTGCACCTATCCTGCTCAGGACGGGCTCAAGGTGCGAACGGCCTCTTCGCGCGTCGTTCGGGCTCGCAAGATGGTGCTGGAACTCCTGCTGGCATCCTGCCCGCAGTCCAAGACGATCCAGGACCTTGCCTCGGCCCACAATGTGCACCGGCAGCGGTTCCGGCAAGAGTATGAAGACTGCATTCTCTGCGGGCTTTGTGTGCGGATGTGCGAGGAGCAGATGATGGCCAAGGCCATCGGCTTCCGCGGGCGTGGCCAGACCCGCAGCATCGGCACACCGTTTGACATCAAGTCCGAGGAATGCCGGCTGTGTGGGGGGTGCATGTATGTATGCCCCGCCTGCCAGCTTCGGTGCACCTATACCGAACCGGAGAAAGCCGTCTGCGGCGGTTGCGCCAACGTGAGTCCCCCTTGCGTCGAAAAGGAACAGTTCGACGACATGATGTGTTACATGACCCCTTGTGTTGCGTGCGAAATAGAAAAGTAATGACAAACGGAGGAGTAGACTAGATGTCACTGTCACTCTCGAGGATAAACGCTTCGGCTGCTACGCTTACCAAGAATCGAACCGAAGGCTCCATCACACCTGCGTCAGGCATGTGCGTCACCTGTGTCGATGGGTGCATCGGCATGTGCGAGATCGGCAAGTCCGCCTATCGGGGCCACGAGGTCATCTACCCGCAACCTTTCGGGGTGATCACCACTGCGGCCGAGAAGACCTATCCGGTCGACTACTCGCACTTCAACATCATGGGCACCGCCGTGGGCGCCCACGGCATCGAAGCCGACAGTGACAAGGCCATCTTCCCCGCGGTCAACCTCGAGGTCGTCTTCGGCCACGATAATGGCATCAAGTTCCGCTATCCATGGATCATCCCGGGTATCGGCTCGACCAACATTGCAAAGAACAACTGGGAGGGGTTGGCCATCGGGTCCGCCCTGGCTGGTACCGGCCTGACCATCGGCGAAAACGTGGTGGGCATGGACCCCGAGGCAACGGTCAAAGACGGACGCGTCGTCGATACGGTGGACCTGAAACGCCGGGTCAAACTCTACAAGGATCACCAGCGTGACGGCTACGGCGCCATCGTCTGCCAGGCCAACGTCGAGGACACTCGTTTGGGTACGCAAGAGTACGCCATCGAAAAGCTCGGGATCGAGTGCGTCGAGATCAAGTGGGGGCAGGGGGCCAAGGATATCGGCGGTGAAGTCAAAATCACCAACCTGAAGAAAGCTCAGACGCTCTATGAACGAGGTTACGTCGTTCTACCCAATCCAACCGATTCGCACGTGATCAAGGCATTCGAGCGCGGGGCGTTCAAGGAATTCGAGCGTCACTCGCGGATCGGGATGGTCAGCGAGGAATCCTTCGCCAAACGAGTGGAAGAGCTGCGCAAGGCCGGAGCCAAGTATATCTTCCTCAAGACCGGAGCCTACAGACCGGCCGACCTGGCCCGCGCCGTCCTGTTCGCCACCAAATACAAGCTGGACCTGCTGACCGTGGACGGAGCGGGCGGCGGAACAGGTATGAGTCCCTGGCGGATGATGAACGAGTGGGGCGTGCCTCCCGTCGAGCTGCATTCGCTGCTCTACCAGTATGCCAAGCGTCTGGCTAATAAGAGAATGAAGGTGCCCGCATTGGCGCTCGCCGGCGGTTTCACTTTCGAGGACCAGATTCTCAAGGGTCTGGCTCTAGGGGCGCCTTTCGTGAAGCTCATTGGCATGGCCCGCTCGCCAATCGCGGCGGCCATGGTGGGCAAAACCATCGGGCGGACGATCAACGAGGGCCAGATCCCTGTCTACATCGAACGCTTCGGAAACACAAAAGACGAGATCTTCGTCACTGCAAGCTCCCTGCGAAAGGGGCTGGGCGATGAAGAGTTTGAGAAGATACCCACCGGGGCGCTTGGGCTTTACACCTATTACGAGCGGTTGGGTCAGGGCCTTCGCCAGCTCATGTGCGGCAGCAGGAAGTTCTCGCTGGAACATATTTCGCGTGACGATCTGGCCTGCCTGACTCATGAGGCCGCCGACATCAGCGGCATTCCATTCATCACCGAGGTGGACAAGGAGCAGGTTGAGGAGATTCTCAGCGGTTAGGGCAAAACGGAGACACCACGTCCTTTCGTAGGGCAGGTGTCTACTGGGGAGCATAGGAAAAGGCTATATCAAATGGGGCTTCTAGGAGACCGCCTGAGTGACGAGATTAGTGCTCTAAGAAGGGTGCTTCGATTTCCTTGCAGGGGGTGTTTTGAACGGGTTCAGCCCCTGGGAGACTCCGTCGAAACGCCTTTGGCCGAGAACAAGACGTTTACTCAGGCGGTCTCCTAGACCAAGCCGCCCGACATTCTTAAAGGTAGAACCGGATCCACACGATGTACGTTGAGCCACAACATTTCACGCTACTGCAAGGGACGGAAGCTGCGCGTCCTTCTGGCATCCGCTCGAATGACCACCTGCTGGGAGGTTTTCCTCCACTGGTTCGGTTTCCCCCGCGCCGGTTCCGGCGCCAAGACTGCGTTCCATTTCGGTCGCAAGCCGTCAGGGACGCGAACACCGCGCGCAATCCATTGCAAAACATGGACTTACAAACACATTCCCTTCAGCACAAGCCAGTCGTCAGTAACAACTGCAACTGGCAGAGGGATTGCCTCTTCTGCCTTTCGTCGGCGAATACAGCGCCGGCGGCGATCAGCAATCAGAAGATTAAACCAGGAGGTATACCATGCAGGAGTTAAACCCGTCCAAGTCCGCGCCGCGCGAACCTTTTCGCGGCCTTTGCGCAACGTGCGAACATCGGACCACCTGCACCTACCCGCATCCCAAGGACCGACCGGTGTTGTTCTGCGAGGAGTTCGAAGGGCTTTGTGACAACCTTATTGCAGCCGCGGGTCCCATTAGTCCGCTACTACGGGCGGCCCAAACACAAACAACCGGAGTACGGCACGAACCAAGGATCGAAGTAAGAGATAAGCCGTCCCCGTTCAAAGGCTTGTGTCGCACCTGCGAGAATCGCGAGACATGCACGTTCTCAAAACCGCCGGACGGCGTCTGGCACTGCGAAGAGTTCGTGTAGAGGCGGCCAGCGTTCGTCGTGGAGCTGGAACCGGCGGCCCAAGTCGCGGCGGTCATCGACCACATGCAGAGCGAGTGCCTTCAGGACGACACGTAAAGAGGCCATTGACTTTGAGAGAGATGCTCGTTTGGCCGTATTACACGACGCCTTCTGTGACCACCGGCTCTATCTCAAGACGAACAAGCCGTAATACTACCCCACAGGTCTGGTGACGACTCACCCACGCGAATCGCGATCCTCACCACAGGCGGAACCATCGAAAAGACCTACAATAAAGCCAACGGCACGCTTGTGAACGTCGGATCGGTCCTGCAAGCACATCCTTGGTAGCCTCCGCCATTACGACCTGGATACACGCCACATCCCTGTCATATCGAAGGACTCCCCGGGTGCATCCCGAAAAATGTGGCATGCCCCATACGGTGTGGCACGGTCTCGCGCAGCGAGGCCGTGGCGTGACGCTTCCACGGCCTGTCCCGCCTGCGGCAGGTCAGACCGAGTCTCGTTGTAGGATTTGCATGGAAATAGACATAAAAGACCCGGCTGGCCGGATTCCTAAACCGAGGGTCGCAGGTGCGAATCCTGCCGGGCGCAGTTTCGGAGGAGGGCTCTGTTGGGGGCTGTGCGTCGTACCCAGCAGCCAACCATCGGGGCGTCGCTGATTTGCGTCCTTGATGTCATTGGCCCGTGATTCGTGGGGGTATCAAACCAAGCGGATTTCTATGGCAAAATGCCGTTCTCGGGCTCGATTGGTCGCTCGTCTCATCCGGTGGGCTGGCGCTAACCTGTTCAACCGGGACCCGAGTACGTGCCGGTGCCCCAACGCCACCCTTGACGCAGATGGTCGACGGGGCGAACATACTGCCGTTCCGACAGACGCAGTTGAACGCAAACGCTCCGGTTGTGGCGATTATCAGCCGTATGGTATGAGCGTCCGTGTGACACCATGTACACGAGAATTCCGATCAAGACGATCGACTGCGCTTGTATGTTTTCCGGCGCCTATTACGTTCGCCGACTTGCCCGGCGCTGTCGGAGCGCTCCGCGAAACTCTCATTGCCCCGACGAAGCCCGTGCTACAAGGCCCCGGCGCTTCTGGCGAACCAACGGCTCAGTGGGTGAGACGCACCCTTACCTTTTGGATGCCTAGCAGATGACACACAATCACCAAAGATCGAACGGTGTTTCCCTCCGGTTGAGTCTTCTTCTCGTTTGCATCTTTGTGCCTGACTTAGCCAAGGCTGGTCCGTTCACGCTGGAGCAGATTTTGAGCGCTCCATTTCCCTCTAATCTGGTTTCATCCCCATCGGGCGACAAGGTGGCGTGGATATTCAATGACCAGGGGCGGCGCAATGTCTGGGTCGCTGAGGGACCGGCCTACCATGCCCGGAAGATCACCAGTTATAATGCCGACGATGGACATACTCTGAGCGGCCTCGGATTCGATCCCAATGGAGATATTATTGTATTTGTACGAGGTGGCTCGAAGAACAAGCTGGGCGAGCATCCCAATCCGACGAGCAATCCGCGAAAAACCAAACAGACAGTCTGGGCTGTTCGTACCTCCAGTGGGGAACCCTGGTCTCTCGGCGAGGGCTCGAATCCCAAGGTCTGTCCCAAAGGGGAGATGGTTGTGTTCGTTCTGGACAACAAGATCCTCAAAGCACCGATCGACGGCAGCGAGAAAGGCGCTCCCCTACTCGAGCCGCGCGGTGATATCGGTGCTGTGGTCTGGTCGCCGAATGGGAGAAGACTTGCATTTGTAAGTAATCGCAAGGATCATAGTTTTATTGGTGTCTATGACTTTGAGAGGGACACGATCATCTGGATGGCACCGAGTGTAGACCGTGATACGAGTCCGGTCTGGTCTCCTGATGGAAAGAGAATTGCCTTTATTCGTTTTCCTGGTGCGAAGGGGGATGAACTCCGCAGATGGGAGCGAGATCTTCCTTTCACCATCCTGGTGGCAAATGCTGAGACAGGAGAAGGAAAGGCAGTATGGTCATGCCCTGATTCAAGTGGTGGGTTTGCGCAGTCTTATCCGCACCACCCATTGATGTGGGCGGCCAACGAACGCCTGGTCTTCTACTCGGAGCACGACGGATGGATGCATCTTTATGTGCTAGAAATCAAGGATGGTAAAGAGACATGTCTGACGCCGGGAGAGTTCGAGGTAGAGGACTGCTGCCTTTCGCACGATAAAACACGTGTCATATTCAGCTCAAATAAAGGTGACATTGATCGAAGGCATTTGTGGTCGGTACCGGCCAGCGGTGGTGAGCCTGTGTGCCTTACCAAGGGAAAGGGAATCGAGTGGAGTCCCGTGGCTTCCGCGGGTGGACAAGATATCTACTTCGTGTGCTCGACGGCCTTTCAGCCGGCAGCGCCGGCAGTGATGAACGTGACAGGAGGTGGGCGTCGGCTGATTGCTCCTGGTGCGATTCCTGACGAGTTCCCGACGGATTCGCTGGTTGAGCCGGTGCAAGTGGTATTCGACGCTGCTGACGGCTTGAAGATCCACGGACAGCTCTTTCTTCCCAACGAGATCAAACCCGGCGAGAGGTTGCCGGCAGTGATTTTCATGCATGGAGGTCCCATTCGGCAGATGTTGCTCGGCTGGCACATGAGGGGTTACTATCACAATGCATACGCTATGAATCAGTATCTTGCCGGCAAAGGGTACGTAGTGTTGTCGGTGAATTTCCGCTCCGGCATTGGTTATGGTCGTTCGTTCCGCAAGGCAGCGAACCAGGGCCCACGTGGGGCGGCCGAGTATCAGGATATCCTGGCGGCGGCTCGTTTCCTTCGAAAGCGTCCTGAGGTTGACTCGGGCAAGATCGGGCTGTGGGGCGGATCATACGGTGGCTACCTGACAGCCCTGGGCTTGGCGCGGGATTCTGCGCTTTTTGCTGCCGGGGTAGACTTCCACGGGGTTCATGACTGGTCGCTGCGCGGGCGACGCCGTGAGGGTGGTGGTTGGGGGATTCGCGACAATGAGGTCGTGCGGTTGGCGTTCGACTCTTCACCGGTGGCTGACGTGACCTTCTGGAACTCCCCGGTACTCTTCATCCACGGTGATGATGATAGAAGCGTCGATATCATTCAAACGACGGATCTTGTGCAACGTTTGAGGGCGGAAGGCAAGGCACATGTAGAGACACTCGTATTCCCAGATGAAGGGCACGGGTTTCTGCGTCATGACACTTGGATTCGAGCCTTCCGCGCTGAAGCGGGGTTCTTTGACCGATTCTTGAAGTGTCAGGGTGACGCCTGCCGGAATTGACAGCACATAGAGAATCGATTTACTGCAAACGTGAGACTGTTATGAGACATTCCGCCTACCGGCTCTCACTTGGCACGCTCGTGGTATTGTTGTTGACTTGCCAGTTCCTCCGTGCCGGCCAGACAGACAGGTACTCTGCCGAGGTAAAGGTCTTCGAGCAGTTTGTTCGGCAACAGATGGAGGTCGACAGAATACCCGGCCTGTCAGTCGCATTCATGAAAGACGATTTTCTTTGGGCCCGGGGTTTTGGCTACGCTGACCTCGAGAACAAGTCCCCAGCAACCGAAAGATCGTCCTATCGTCTTGCCTCGAACACAAAGTCGATGACTGCCGTTGCAATTCTCCAACTTATGGAGCAGGGCAAAGTTGATTTGGATGCCGAGGTGCAACAATACGTCCCCGACTTCCCCTGGAAGAGGTGGCCTGTCACAGTGCGGCAGCTTCTGGGCCACCTTGGTGGCATCAGTCATTATAAGAACTATGATGTCGAGGGCCATATTAAAACCCGCAAGGACACGCGCGATGCTCTGGCCATCTTTGCGGATTTCGATCTGGTTGCCGAGCCTGGTGCCAAATACGAATACTCAAGCTATGGCTATAATCTGCTTGGTGCGGTCATTGAGGGCGCGGCCAAGCAACCTTTTGGGGACTACGTGCGGGAGCGTCTATGGGAGCCGCTGGGGATGCACGACACATGCATGGACGATCCTGATCGCATCATTCCCAATAGGGTACAAGGATATCGCATACTCGATGGCAAGCTGAAGAACTCTGAGTATGTTGACATCAGCAGTCGCTTCGCCGCTGGTGGGACCCGTTCCACAGTGGTGGATCTGCTTAAGTATGCGAAGGGCTTGGATGCCCACGAGGTGCTCTCTCCTGAAAGTACTGACATGATGTATACCTCCCTGGCGACAAAGGAGGGGCGATTCACAGACTACGGCCTTGGATGGGTGATATCACCTGTAAACGGCCGGTTTCATGTTTTTCATACCGGAGGGCAGCCGGAAACACGAACACTGTTGGTGCGCTTCCCCGAAGCGAAGTTCACCTTTGCCCTTGCCTATAACCTGGAAGGTGCAAACCTTCACGTCTACTCTCATCGACTGGCACAGCTTGTCCTGAATGAAGCCTGGAACATGCCAGTGTACATAGGCGATAGGGTCGATGCTGGTCTCTACAGCGGTATCTGGGAGACATTTAATTACGGCCTGTGCTATTTTACGAGATATGAGAAGCCGCGGTCGACAGACTTCGCTGATCTGGATAAAGCCTTCGCGACCTTCAATTCCTGCCTGAGCCGTGAGGCTCTCGAATCGGATTATAATGAGGCGCGAAAGAAAATAACCGATGGCAGACACCCTGTTGCTGAGGAGGCGTTCGTCAAGGTCGGTTCGTACATGGCCATGAAGCTTCAAGAGGCAATGGGAGCGGAGCACATGGGTCTCTATTATAAAATGGGGGCCATTCCCTTTTTCAGCGATTACGTGAAGATATGCAGACAGAATGTCGAGCATCGGAACGAGCATCAATTGTCGAAGGAATTAGAAAGGCTTGTCCGGCAGTGGAGTGATGACTGGGACAGGACCTGGAACGACTATACTCGGAGGCTGGCGATCACAGCCTTCACTGATCTCACGAACATTGGCGGCAGATTGAAAAAGCTCTTTGAGGGTAGGGAGATCTACCCGGACTTCTCAGCGGAATTCGCTCGGGTAACCAGAGAATTTGGCGTGAAGGGCAATAAGAAGGCTGCCCTGGAAGTGGCGATGTTGTCGGTGGGTCTCTATCCTCGATCATGCACCGCACACGTTACGACGGCTATCGCCCGTGCATGTCTTGGCGAAAAAGATAAGGCCCGGGCAGCCTTAAAAACGGCCTTGGAGCTTCATTGGGACGATCCGAAGGTCCTGGCGGAAAGCGTCAGTAAAGATGCTCTGAACCTTCTTGGAAACGAGAGGCTGGACGAAGCCCTGGCACTCCTTGAGGCCGCCGCCGATTTGTTGCCTGAAGAACCTGCCTTGTATGACAGTATGGCTGAAATATACATCAAAAAGGGAAAGGAGTTGTACAGGAAAGCCCTGGAAGCCGATCCTGGCCACGAGCACGCGAGGAAGATGCTCAAGAAGCTGGAATAGGCCGGCAAACATGCTTGTCGTGACGGTCCCGGAGCAGATTCACCGGGTGGTTGGCTTACGCTTCAGCGAGTATACTGCTGTGACAGGAGTAGAATGGCGATGCGTCTGGTAGTGGAATGAAGGAGAGACAACGTTTCTCCACGACTGTGAAATATCGAGAGCCTCGCCGGGATAAGGCCGGTGAGACGCTGTAATGGGAGCATTATCATGAAGAGTACGGTTAACGGAATATGGCGCCTCGTATTGCCCGCTGTGCTTACCGTTTGTGCGGGACCGGTTTGGGCTGCACCGGGGGACTTGAAAGCCTCGTTTGAGGGGCCCTGCAAGTACCCCTCGGGGCTGGCATCGGACGGAAAACATCTGTTCGTGGCTGATTGGCGAGAGGCTAAGATCTTCGAGATCAGCCGCGCGGACGGGAACGTCACCCGCACCTGGGATGCGCCCACGCTGAAGCCTCACGGCCTGACCTATGCCCAGGGCAAGCTGTACATCTCCGATGACCATACCGGCGGTGTTTATGCCCTGAACCTCGACACCGGCGTTGTGGAGAACACCTTTCGGGCACCGGCCTCCAGCGCAACCGGGCTGGCCTTTGCCGACGGCAAGCTGTTCATCCTGGCCAGGGGCAAAATATATAAGGTCTTCCCGGACGACGGAACGATCCTGGGCTACTTCGACGTACCCAACCGGTCGTGCCGCTGCCTGGCCCACGACGGCAAGTACCTGTGGGTCAGCGATCGGATCAAGGACGAGCTGTACATGGTGGATCCGGAGGATGGGAAGGTCCTGGCCATTCTCAAGGCTCCGGGCCCATACCCCGCCGGGATCACCTGGCTCGACGACCACCTGTGGAACGTCGATTTCCAAACCCGCAAGGTTTACCAGCTCGTCATCAAGGATGAGCAGATGTACAGCCTGTCGGACACCAGGCGGGCCAGGGTCGAATACCTTTGGGCCCTGAACAACTACGGGCCCGGGCAGGTCACGGATTTGACACTCAACATAGCCCTTCCGATGGAGCTTCCCAACCAGAAGCTGCTTACCGACCCGGCCTTTTCGACTCTGCCGTCCAAAGTGGCCCATGACCGGTGGGACCAGGCCTGCGCCGTGCTCAACCTCGGCAGTGTGCCATCGGGAACAAAGGCCACGTTGACATACTCGGTCGAAGCTGAAGTCTCAGCCATCCGCTACTTGATCATCCCCGAAAACACGGGCACCTTGGAGGACATCCCCGCCGGGATTCGCGAGAAGTACACGGCCGACAGCTCGCGCTACCGCATCAACAGCCCCTACATTCAAAAGACGGTCAAGAAGATCGTCGGCGACGAGAAGAATCCCTACTGGATTGGCCGGAAGATCTACGACTTTATCATCGATTCGTTGGAGTATGAGATGGTCGGTGGGTGGGATATACCCGAGGTCGTCTTGAAGCGGGGCAGCGGCTCGTGTTCGGAGTATACCTATTCGTATGTGGCCCTTTGCCGGGCGGCCGGTTTGCCCGCACGCTATCAGGGCAGCATCGTCGTCCGCGGCGACGACGCCAGTATCGACAAAGCCTTCCACCGCTGGGCCCAGATTTATCTGCCCAATTACGGCTGGGTACCGGTGGATGCCAACCGCGGCGACGCCAAGTCGCCGGCCGACCAGGGCAGAGGCTTCGGCGAGCTGAGCAATCGCTTCCTGATCACCACCCAGGGCGGCGGTGATTCCGAGTGCGTCGGTTGGAGCTATAACTCCTTCGCCAAGTACAAGGCCACTGGATACTGCAACGTGGACGAGGACAACTTCGGCTTCTGGGAACCCCTGGAACCAGCCGAACCCCCGCCGACCACAACCGATTGAGCCGTACCGTCCGCCTCAGGCGGATCAGGAAGCGGCACTGCTCCACAACCGAACCGTCCGCCTCAGGCGGATCAGGAAGCGGTCATACTCCGTATCGCGACCAAAGCAGAGCCGCGCCCGTCGGAAGCCGGCCATTCGCCTCCGCTTGTGCTCGTGCTACAGAGTAGCGTTCATCCTTCATCCCTCATCCTTGTCATCGGCTGCTCATGCCGCCCCGGCCCTACCGCGCCGACGAAGGATAATCTTCCCCGCCGTGAGCAGCAGGAGCGTCAGCAGGATCAGCCCCCACTCGGAGACAGCAGGGATTACGCTCTTGAGGCCGAGGGCTCCGATTCTCCCACACGGATCGTTCTCGGCGCAGGGGGAGCCCGGACAAAGATAGTACTTACCTTCGGCGGTTGGTGCGTTCCCGCAGGGCTCCGGCTTGCAGAAAACCGGGTTCGCTTCGATATTAGGTCCCAGGGCACAGTCAATAACGCACGTGCCAAAACCATCGACACCGGGTCCCAGGTCGTTACAACATGCAACTAAGCTGCAGCTTCCGTCCCCGTACCATTCGTCGCCCTCTGCGGTATCCGCGCAGTTGCCCCAAACGATGGTGTTCTTGGCTACGCAACCTCCAAAGATGCCACCACCGTGGTTGCCTGCCCTATTTCCACTGATGGTACAATTAATGAGTTCGATGTCCAAGTTGGAGGCGTAGATCCCACCGCCATCTTCATTGGCTGAATTGCCGGTCAAAACGCATCCGGTCAATGTCGGGCTACTCGTATCGCGATTATACACCCCCCCGCCGTAGTCATACGCCAAGTTGCTGGTGAAAGTGCAGTTAGTCAGCGTTGGGCTGCTGTTGTTGCCGTTGTCTATCCCTGCCCCCCCGAAATCCACATAAGGCCCCACCCCATAGACCACGTTTTCTTGGAACGTGCAGTTGATGAGCGTTGGGCTGCTGTTGAAATAGTTCTCCATCCCACCGCCATTACGGGAGGCGAAGTTGCCGGTGAAAGTGCAGTTGGTCAGCGTCGGGTGGCCTTGGTCGTAGTTCTCAACTCCACCGCCATACTGGGCAGAGTTTCCGGTAAACGTGCAGTCGGTCACCGTCGGGCTGCTTTGGTAGATCTCCAGCGCACCAGCGCACTCGGCCATATTATCGAGGAAGGTGCAATTGGTTATCCTTGGGTTGCTGTTGACGTCGTTGTTCATCCCGCCACCAGCATTAGCCGAGTTGTTGCGGAACGTGCAGTTCGCCACCGTCGGGCTACCCATATAGTTGTACATCCCACCGCCCCAGCCGTCCTGCGGGGGGGCAACGCCGTTTGCATAGCCGGCAGTGATGGTGAACCCGTCGAGGACCGCTGTCTGGTCGGTGCCGCTGCCTGTGACGACGTGGTAGCTGTTCTCGCACGTATTTCGGCAGGAATCGCAACACCGAAGCAATGCTAGCAGAGCGCAGACTCTACTCCACTCGGTGTCGCAGCAGCTCGGCTCTTCCGCGCACACTGCTGCTTGGCAGAGTGGGTCATCGCAGCCCGGTGCCCCATTAGCGGCGCAGCAGCTACTACCTGGATCTGAATCGTCATCACTGTTGAGGTCGCCAGTGAGGATCGTCTCGTAGGAAATGATGTCACGTTCATCTGGATTGCCGGGGTCCGCCAGCCCCACGTAGCCGCCGTAGAGCGATACGCCACTGATGAGGTGAAATGTAGCGGCGCGGTCGCCCAGCGTGACATTCCCGGCTTCGTCCTGGTCGGGTTTGTAGGTGCCACCGGCTACGTGGATCTGATCACCGCTGGTTGCCACAGCCAGGGCGTCTTGAAGGTACTCGAACCCCGTCGCCCAGCTTGTCCCGTCACCACCGAGCGGTGCGTCGTCATCGACGTAGATAACTGCGTAGGGAACACATTTGTCCTGTCCATCGCAGTACGCATTCGCATGAAACTCGCAGTGGTCCCAGAGGGGCGCGTAGGTTACCTCGCAGGTGTACTGGTCAACAGTGCCATCGTCACACGCAGTGTCTCCGACCGGAGACGGGTCGTTCCATCATTGACAGCAATTCTGAGCTTGCGCCTGCGGGACGGCGAGCAATACGTAAGCGATGTAACAAGCCATTTGAGCTAGCCTTGCGTTCATTTTTCTGCCTCCTGCAAGGGTGAAAAGGGAAAACGGTGACAACTCGAAAACTGTGAGAGCACCGGATACCTTGTTTTCCGGTGGCTCGTTCTTCTTGCGCTCGCGTCGTACAGCGTTGTTGACCTGCTCGGAGGGGAACACGTGTCTATTCCTCCCCGCTCCGGATACGGATAGAAGATGCCTGCGACGTGCGGGTTTCGCTCGAACGCTTGAGTGCCAAAGCATCCGCGCATTCTTCATACACCTCCAGGCAGCGATGCGAGAAACACCGAATGACATGCGGTCACACTTCGCGCCGCCCACGTGTGGGCATTATGTTACCTGAAAAATCTCGGATGTGTCAAGCGATAAATCATGTGAAAAACATCAGTGGGAGTTCCCTGCGCACTAGGTGTTCGTGTTGACGAAACGATCAGCATCCAGACAGCATCGGATGCCACGCGATGGCCAGTTCTCTTTGTCTAGTTTGCCACGGCGCCTGGCGTACCGAGTGTCGAGACTGCCCAATACCCCTTTATTGTCTATTTGTCCTAACTTCCCACGCGCCAACCTGGTAAACGGGCTGTCTTTAGCGTGGGTTGTGCTGCTGGCGGGACGACCCATGGCGTTGCCTGTGGGGGCGCCCTGGGATTCGACCGCGTGGGCGTGATTGCAGTCAGAAGCATTGGTCAGGCGGATTGCTCTGGGGCTGTGCCCTTGCCGAAGAACTTCGGCGGGTCTTCCAGCGTGTAGATGCGCGTTTCGTCGGCTATTGCCCGCCGAATATGGACGGGCAGTTGGAGCATCCCCAGCAGGGTAGTACCGTCGAGCATTCGCAGTCCGCCGGTTGTTTTCTCTTGCAGGTGGCGATCGATTTGACCGGGATCGGGTCGGGTATCGATCGGCCGGGCGGTGCCCAAGGCGAAGCCCCATGGTGCTGCGTAGGTAGGGACGTAGGTGCAATAAGATTGAACGTGGTCGAACACGGTCTTCATTGTCCGAACCAATCGGGCGTGCATGGTCAACTCGGCCGGTGACACAGGCCCCGCCTGCATGACGAAAACGCCGTCCGGCGCGAGCACGCCTTTGGCCTTTTCAAAATACTCCTTCGTAAAAAGCTTGAACGAAGGCCCATGCTCGATAGGATCCGAAAGATCGGAAATGATTACGTCCCACGTCTGCTTGGTGGTGTCCAGAACGTTCAAGGCGTCGTCGATGACGACCTCCAGGCGCGGGTCGTCGAAGACTTTCTGGTGCATCTCGACGAGGTGCTCCCTGCAGGCCTCGACCACCTCCTCGTCGATGTCGACCATTGCCGCCCGCTCTACCGTCTTCCATCGCAGTACCTCACGCGCGGTCGCACCTTCACCCCCACCTAGGATGAGCACGCTGCGCGGCGAGCCGTGAAGAAGCATGGCCGGATGAACCAGCGGCTCGTGATAGAGGAACTCGTCGCCGGTACAGGATTGCCACTTGCCGTCGAGAACCAGCGCCTTGCCGTAAACGCCGGTCTCCACGATGTACATCTCCTGGAACCGCGTCCTTCGATATGCGAGCACCCTGGTGACGCCGTGAGCGTAGAAGTCCCAGGGAGTGATATGCTCGTAGATCCAGAATTCGGTGCCCACCTCGCTGCCGGGCATGGCACAGCCTCCTTCGAGCTCCCAGCCGATGATCGGATCAGCCTACCGACGCCGGCCGTTCCTGGGCGACCCGGCTACCGACCTGTGTCCCGCGGGTCAGCTTGCGGATCGTGTGCCTGCCGGCCTGCAGAGCCCCCACCAGGTACAGACAGGCCTTCTCAGCATCGGCCCGATCGCCGCAAGTAAAGACGTCAACGGCCGCGTAGCCATGTTCAGGCCAAGTGTGGATGGCGACGTGCGACTCCGCAATCAGACCCAGCGCTGTTACACCTTGCGGGTGAAAATGATGTGACACTTCGTGGAGTAGCGTCGCCATCCCCCGGTCGACCGCCTGACGCAAGGTATCTATAACAAAAGTCTCATCGTCGAGCAGATCGCGGGGACAATCATACAACTCGGCCATGTAGTGAATTCCGACTGTGTCCAAGGCTGAATACTCCGTAACCGCGCCATACCCGGGATCTTCGTCTGTCGGACCCGGGCACGAAGTACCTCACCTCCCGCCGACCGACCCGGACCAGTCGTCCACAGAGTGGGAAGGGTCGCAGAGCGATCGGGGACCAAGCACGCCGTAACGTGCCATAGACCGCGCCAGCGGCCACCGAACTCATCTTTATACCAGCAAAACGCGTCGCCGTCGAATCTCCCGGGGCGACGGGGGTGCATCCCAGAGGGGGTGGCACCGTCTGACCCGCCGCAGGCGGGACAGGCCGTGGAGACGCCAAGCCACGGCCCCACTGGGCGATGCCACACCATGTGGAGTCTGCCACCTTATTCGGAATGCACCTGGTGTGGACCGCTGCGGAGCACGCAAAGGCTGGCATATCCCAGAGGTGGGGCGGTTTCGGCCCACACAAGCGGCCCGGACGCCGGCGTTCCAACCATCTAGGCGTAACCCGTGAGATCATCGCCGGACATCGGGTATGGCCCTCGGCGACGTCCCGCGATGGCTCCGAAAGCCTCTGCATTGACGGCAGACGCCCCTGCCATAGCATGCGCCCGGCAGTCAACGTCGGGCAACACTCCGGGACGCGCGGTCCGTCCCGGCAGGGCCGGCTTAACAGGTACGAAAAAGGAGCACGTGGTGACCTCTCAGCAGACGAGCTACTCGTTGGCGGTAGGTCTATTCGCCATTGGGCTATCGGCAGTCGGGTTAAGTTGCGCCCCAGTCGGAGACGGCAGCGGTCCAGACGGTACCACCGATGGCAACGGCACGAATGGTGATGGAGCCGGCGGCGTACTCGCCGGGCAAGTGTCTTCTCTCGACGGCAAACCGATCGCCGGGGTGGCTGTCAGCCTGAGCACAGGGCTCTCCGCCACAACCGACGACCACGGGTTTTATTCCTTCACGGCGCTGACTCCGGGCGACACCGTAGTCGCCACCTTCCGCAAGGAGGGATTCGCAACGACCGCCAAGGCCTTTACCGTGCAATTGAGCAGTGACGTCACGGTCGGCTGTGTCATCATGGCCGAGGCCGCCCCGGCGGTCTTGTTCGATGCAGACGCCACCTCCACGCAGCGGAGCGGCGACTCGGCTGTGACCATCGAAGGCGGTACCTTGGTCGATGCCGAAGGAAACCCGGTATCGGGCGAGGTCGAGCTGGCTGCAACGTTCTTCGACTCCAGCGGCGACGGTGTCATGGCTTTCCCGGGCGGTTTCGAGTCCGCCCAAGGGACGGACGGTAGCCCGGTCACGTTGGAATCCTTCGGCTTTGCCATCTATGAGGCGACCCAAGACGGCGAGCCCGTGAATCTGGCCCCGGGGGCAACCGCGGTCATCGAGTATGTCCTGCCGGACAACGCCCAGGATGACTTCGCCGTGGGCGATACGATCCCACTGTGGGAGTTCGATGAGGCTACTGCCACCTGGACGGAGGCCGGCGAGGGCGAAGTTCGGGAAGCATCGGACGGCTCCGGGCGGTTGGCCTGGTTCGCCGAGGTGGACCATTTCAGCGCCTGGAACTGCGATGTACCAGTGGACCAGAAACACTGCATTACCGGGCGCGTCGTCTCAAACGGCAGCCCGGTGACGGGTGCGTTGATCACCGCGGTCGGTGTTGACTACAACGGAACCAGCACCGCCCATACCAGCAGCGACGGTACCTTCTGCGTGGACGTCAAGCGCGGGTCCCTTGTTCAGATCGAGGTCCGCCTCAACGGTTCGGCCACGGCGATCGCCACCCGCGAGGTGACGGTCCCTGACGTTTCGGCAAGCTGCCAGACCGGTGGCTGTCTGAACATTGGAGACATATCCGTGGCGCTCGATGCCTGCATAATGGGCCGCGTGCTGGACGAAGACGGCAACGGACAGGCCGGCGTCACCGTCTATGTCGTTCCCGGCGAGGCTGTGCAGACCGGGGCGGACGGGTCTTTTTGTGCCAGAGCGCCGTCATCAAGCGACGTATTCGTCTTCGCCGAAAACCGCCCTTCCATCCAAGTGACGACGTTTGCCGCGAGTACCTGCGGTGAAGGGGCCTGCGCCTCTGCAAACCTTAGCCTGACACTACCGGAGGACGGTGACACCGTTGGCAGTCTCCAGGCCGGCAAGCACGTGACTATAAACGCCATCCCGGGGTTCGGATCGTTCGAGTCGTCCGGTTTCACGCTGGCCGGCAGTTTCTTCATCGCCAATCCCGAGGCTGGTGATGAGTTTTCGTTCGGCGGCGTGACCACTGAAATAGACGAAGTTGCCGGGTGCATCGTTACCACCATGGTGTCTACGTTCACGATGTCAGAGGACTTCGATTTCGGGGACGGCTTCCTCACCGGCATCGGGGCGTTGGATCCGGGTTCCCCCGGCCAGGCCCGTAATAACGGGATCAGCGTGGAGATGCTACCCGGGGATCCTGCAATGTTCGATCCGCCGCTGCCATTTATGGCGGGCTTGTATAGTCCGGAGTTGTCTGGAGAGGAACTCCTGGCCTTGGGATTCGACGCCGGACAAACGATCACGTTTGAGTTCCCGGGTGGAGCGGACATCGGGGCCTTTACCGCCTCCGCCGAGGTCCCCGATGAGCTTGTGATCACATCGCCCGATCTGACCGACCCTGAGCTATCGATAGGTGCCGGTTCGCCGCTAACAGTAAGCTGGGTCCCGGGTGATCCGGCCGACTTGGTGAAGATCTCGCTCTCGACCATTAACAGTAGCCAGGTGCAGAATCCCGACGGCACGTTTACCGTAACGTCTACAAACGTGATCATTCAGTGCCCGTTCGCCGACAGCGGATCGGGAACGGTTTCGGCGGAAGCGACCGCCCGGCTGTTAGATGAAGGCGAAATCACAATTCTGACTGTTTCCCGGACTCGTGATACCGAGGTAATGGTCCCGTTGAATCGGGTTGGTGGAAACGGCATCGTACAAGTGATCGGCTCGGCGGGCATCACCCGAAGCCTGTTCTCATTCCCCGACTTCGAGTTTCCAGAGTTCCCGCCGATGCCCTAGCCCGCGACCGGCGGATCAGGGAGCTGTTTGTGCCAGCCGCCCCACGTGCCGAACGGTGAATGGCTCAGTTGTGGCGATCTTTGGTGAGCGACAAGAGGTCGGCCAGTTGGCGGGGCAACCGGTCGCGGTTGTCGTGCCCGACCTTCCAGATTTGGACGTCCGGCCTGGCCTTGACCTCGGCGATGAAGCCGCCGCCGGAGACTGCTACCGTTGCAACGACGCGTGTGGAGGCGTTAAGCAAGTCCCGCACCGTCGTCACGAAGGCTGATGAATAGCATTCCATCTTCCCGATCTCGTCGATCAGGATCAGGTCCGCCCGGTGCGACAGTTCCGGCATCACCAGTTGCTCGAAGGCGGCGACATCGACCCCATATCGGCCAACGCGTGACTTGCTTTTGAACCCGATGTGGGCGAGCACCCCAATCTGCCCGGAAAACGTGACCGCCCGAAACCCCTGCCGCTGCCCGGACTTGCGAATCTCCTCGGTGTAGAACCCGGCCATTGCCCGGTCCGCCAAGAGCTCAGCCAGTCGGACCATGACCGTCGTTTTGCCGATACCCGGCGCGCCGGTCAGCAGTATATTGCCTTTGAATTCCGTCCCGCAGTCACTCATCGCCCACGCTCCGTTTTCGGCCCGCTCGCACCCGCATACTACACAAAGCCGGCCCAAGACGCGCACCTGCAGCAGCACGACAGCTTGCTAATTTGTGATGCAGGTGGTAGATGTTCTCGGCCCGATCATGAAGGAAATCAACACATCGCGAGACCGGCCGGTGGGGATCTGGGGCATCATCCCGGCCGCCGGGATGGGCCGGCGCGTAGGCCGCCCCAAGCAGGCATTGCCTTATGGCAACTCCACGATCGTGGGCACCGTCGCCCGTACGATTCTCGATGCCGGTGTCACCGGCGTCGTGGTTGTCACCCGCAACGACCTTGTCAAGAGACTGGACCTGCCTGACGACGAACGCGTGGGAACAGCAATCAACGACGACGCTGACAGCGAAATGATCGACTCGATCCGTATCGCACTGGCCGGACTTGCCGAGGCACATTCGCTGTCGGCTGTTGGCGATTCGCCATCTCCCACCGACGGCGTGCTCGTGGTGCCCGCGGACATGCCGACGATTACCGCGGATGCGTGTCGGAAGTGTATCGCTGCCTTCAGGACCGATCCGCGACGCATTGTGATCGCAACATACGAGGGCAAGCGTGGCCATCCGATCATCTTTCCTCTTAGCTTGCGGCCGACCATCTACAGCCTCACACATGGCCTCCGACAGCTCGCCCGGACCCACCCGGACCGTATACACCTGGTTGAGACAGATGAGCCGGGCGTGACGCAAGATGTTGATACGCTCGAAGATTACGAGCAGTTGTGAAGACACCGTTTCGATTGGGGATTGCGGATTGTCGATTGGGGATTAGGGATTGGGGATTGTCGATTGGGGATTGGGTGGATTGATTCGAAGGTCGTCGCTATTGAAGCGTGGAACCCAAGTCGATACTTTCCAGATATAACGGTCAGCAACGGGTGGGCGCCGCGGCCTGTGTATCGATGCGCCCAACGTTCCGAACCTCGACCCGCAGGCGAACAAGCCCGTGAACATTACTTGGGAAACCGTATCACCTGCGTTACCACCGCAACTTGGAGCGGCCGGGGACGTTCTGAAAGAGGCCTTGTCGGCGAGCGGCAAGCTCGAGGATTTCCTGCAATCGGCTGCACAAGCGGACGAACGCATCTTATTGCTGGTCAACGATCCGCATCGCGCTACGCAGACCCGACCGGCTTTAGTTGCTCTGGCACGGCTTATCGCAGAGTCCGCTGTGTGGACCAACGCGCTGGCGCGAGTCCCACGATTTCGCGCCATCGTGGCAACGGGCGCTCATCGCTTCTTGGCTCGGGAGCGTCGCGAGTTCGAGGAAGCCACCTTCGCCGGATGCGGATTGAGCGTTGATGAAATCGCCTGGCACGACGCCACGGATGCGGGGTCACTTGCTCTGGTCGGCGGCGTCCGGATGCACCGCTGGGTTGCTGAGAGCCGGTTCCTGCTTCCAATCGGCAGCCTCGAGCCGCACTACTTCGCGGGCCTGACCGGGCCCCACAAGACGGTCACCATCGGCTGCCTGTCAGCCGAAGACATCGAACGCAACCACGAAGGAGCCTTGAGCCCATCGTCGGACATTCTCCGCCTGCAAGGCAATCCGGTCTTCGACGGTGCCGTCCGGATCCTTCGCCGCCTGGAATCAACCGGCAAGACCATCTGTGCCCTCGGCGAGGTGGTTTGCGGCGACGCTTTGCTTGCTGCCGCAGCCGGCGATCCGATTGAGGTGATCGACGCCCTGTTGCCAATGGTTCGGCAGATCTACGTGCGTCCTGTTCCCAATCCGGTTGACATCCTGCGGCTACGCGTGCCGCTGCCTCTAGGCCGCAATCTATATCAGGCTGACAAGGGCCTGAAGAACAATCACCCGGCCGTCCGCGACGGCGGGGGGATCATCCTCGAGGCTAACTGCTCCGAAGGCATTGGACCGGATGCCTTCTTGAATCTGCTCCGCCGAGCTGGTGACTACAGCTCGGCACTAAGAATCGTGGCAGAGGAAGGTTATCAACTCGGCGACCACAAGGCCGTCAAACTGCGACACCTGATGGACCCGCGGTATCGTGGCGTTCACGTAGCGTTAGTATCACCACACTTGACCGGCTCCGATTTGGACGGAACGGGTATCAAAGTCTTTCCCGAAGTCCAACCGGCCCTTGACTGGTTGATTACCGTCGTCACCGGCTTCCATAAGCGTGGCCTGATCATCCACGACGCCGGAATGGTTACGGTCACGCTGGGCAGTGCGTAAGCCACTCGCAAAGCACCAGAGAAGTCCTTGTGTGTATGTACGCGCGCAACGTTTTCAATGCCGGGACATTCGAGATCCAGTGCCCATAAGCGGGATGGCCAACAAGAACAGCATTACCGCCAACGGGCCACAATAGGGCTGAACCACCAAGGTCAATCAGACGAACCCTGATCGTTCCAGCGATCGACCGTGCACTCTGTAGACATGCCGACAAGTGTGGGGGCGCGCTTACCCAGTACGTCAAAGAGCGCTGCTACCAGCGATGGATCGAGGTCTTCTTTGTCGGCTGCCGCGGAGAGAATCTCTCCGCACTCTGAAGGGGAAACGGCTGGCCGGTAGGGCCGCGGTGTACTGAGGGCATCGAGGCAATCGGCTACGGCCACGATACGGGGGAGCAACGGCAACCGGTCACCCTCAAGCCCGTCGGGATAACCCTTGCCGTTGGGCCGTTCGTGGTGCCAGCGGACAATCGATAGAGCGTCGCGAAACGCACGCAAAGGTTGGAGGATGTGGTACCCGATGATGGGATGGCGCTTTACCAGTTCCATCTCGACCTCGCTGAGTTTTCCCGGCTTGTTCAGAATGGAGTCGGGAACGGAGACCTTGCCGATGTCATGGACGATCCCGCCGATCTTTAGCGCCGCCAGGCCCGCGTTATCCACGCCGATGTGCTTACCGATCTCGACGGAATACATGGACACGCGTTCGACGTGCCCATGTGTGTAAGCGTCTCTCCCTTCGATAGCGGTGGCCAGGGACGTGATGACCGCCGTGGAATCCTCCAGCGAGTCGGTGGCCCGCTTGGCACGGAGAGCATTCGACAAGCGCAGCAGAATCTCCTCGGGTGAAGCCGGAAGCTGGATGCAATCGTCTGCCCCCGCTCCGTATACTTCGGCCCGGCGCTGGGCATTGTCAGACGGCAGCACAAATATTACGGATACGAAGGCCGTCCGAGCGTCAAACTTGATCTCTCTGCATAGTTCCGTGTAGGAATCAAATGACCCGTCAGGCGTCAGGACCACCAAGTCGATTCCCTGTTCAAAGCGAAGCCGGCGCAGCACCCCCGAAGGTGTCTCGGAACACGTGCATCGCCACGAATCGGCGCTTAGAATCGTATCCAGCCTCGGCGCCGCCTCGGCGGGGCCGACTAGAAGGATACATCTTGAAGTCGGAGCTGGAGGACCCATGTGGCACTCTCCACCTAAGGGGATCGGACCAACAAGATAATATCGTCGCGACTGCCGGGCACCTTTGCTACAACAAGCGCTCCTTTAATCAAACTGCCCGGCAGAGACTCTTCAAATTGCCTGGGTGCAAAGACGATAGAAGATCAAGCCGCAGGGAGCCCGCTATTCCGATAACCTGCTGACAGTCTAGGCTCACGCCGGCATCGGGGTTATGCCCCCGGCGGACCTCAATATGGAGTGTCGTCGGCGCACGATCAGACTCGTGCTGCCTGTCCAATCCCGCGCATAGAAAGGGCATTCGTAATGAATCAGATTGCTGCCGAGACCGAGATGGTGAGTTCGGCGGGCGCTCTGGAGCAGGAGATCCGAGCTCGGATCGATTCCCTATCGTACCTGCCCACCACAGCAGCCGTCGCAATGAAATTCGTCGAATTGGGAAAAAACCCCGATGCTGATCCGTCCGATTATGCCAAGATTATCAGTGCCGACAGCTCACTCAGCAGCAAGATACTCGCTCTGGCCAACTCTTCCTGGGCCGGGGTTCGAAACAAAGTGACAAACGTGAGGACTGCGGTGAACCTATTAGGGCTCGGGACCGTCCGAACCCTGGCAATAAGCTACTGCATGACGGGTCTACACAACGAGCTGCGGCTTTCCGCCGAGGAGTCGCGCATGTTTTGGGAATCGTCCCTATGCAAGGCGGTGGCGAGCAAGAAGTACGCAAGCCTGTTTGATGCGAAGGTCTCCGACGAAGCCTTTGTCGCCGGGCTCTTTCAGGATTTCGCGATCACTGTTATGTATTCCACCGCGCAGGAAGTGTTGCTGCGGATACTACGGGATCCCGATGCCGGTATTCAGATGCAGTTGCGCAAGGAACGTGGGTTGTTCCGTATAGATCATGCCGAGGTCGGCCGCATGTTGGCGCAGAAACTGGAACTTCCGGATCTGTTTATTGACGCAATAGCATTTCACCACAACCACCAGAAGCTCAGCGAATTTGTCGAGCAAGGGGCCATCGCGGATGCGACCTATGTTGCGTCTCTCTTCCCACATATGCTGAACGCATGGCACCGTGACGATGCCAACGCGCTACGGGCGTTCTTGCAGGAACATGCCCCTTCCACTGACCCAAAGGCGTATCTGACGGAGGTCCAGCGAGAGTTCGATCAGGTCTACAGTTTCTTCCACGAGGGCGGGGCTCCTAACACTCAACTAACCGAACTGCTGGAGCAGGCCACCCGTGAGGCAGCGGATAACACAACGCAACTCGTAGGCACGGTCAACGAACTCGTGCAACAGGCCGCCAACATGGGTATGGAGATGAATGATCTTGTCAGGCAACAAGCCCAGCTCCAAGACAAAACCACCCGCGACCCGTTGACTGGCGTGTTGAACCGCGAAAGCTTCACGATTGACGCGAAGGAACTCCTGGCAAAGGCCGCTCGCTACGGAATCGGTTTCGCCGTAGCGTACCTGGACATCGACAGATTCAAGGCGGTTAACGACAAGCAGGGCCACGAGTTCGGTGATCTCGTCCTGACGACCGTTGCCTCCGGAATTACCGAAGCGGTGCCCGAACACGGTTTGATCGCACGCATGGGTGGAGACGAGTTCGTCGTTCTGCTCAACGACTGCACCGAAAAGGATGCAGCCCACATCGTCGAACGCATCATTTCTAATGCTGCAGCGAAGACCGTCCAAAAGGAAGGCCAATCAGCCCGGGTACCTCTGAGTGCGGGCTTGCTGTACGTCCATCCGTCGAATCGACAGCAAGAGTTCGATGCTGTGCTGAACACCGCCGACAAACTCATGTACCGTGCGAAGCGAGCCGGCGGAAGCCGGGTAGAGATCAGAGCCATTTAACCATGAGATCGGGTCCGAAGCGTACTTCCACACATGGGCAATGCCATGGCGGGCATGCCAAGCGTAGTCCACCGTATACCGGCCATTGGCGGACCACCGTTACCTGGAAATCAGCCCGGGTGCACAAATAGACCGCTCTCAGCACGCTACACGTTCAGCATGAGCGCACTTTGCCCCTCGGGGGTATCCTTCATATGCCGCCAGCGAAGCGATGGGTAGTCAGGTCAGGTCACGTTTTACCAACGCTGGCCGCGCCCGCGAAAATCGCCCCGGCCTCGAGATCGACCGCCACCTCCGGCATCTCCGGCAGCGCGCGGACGGGCTTCGTTGACCGTCAGCGTCCGTCCGTCCAGCTCGGTTTGGTTGAGGCCTGCAATGGCTGCGGATGCTTCGTCATCGACGTCCATTTCGACGAAGCCAAAGCCCCGCGACTCACCCGTTTGGCGGTCCCGGACGATCGTCACACTGCGGATCGCCCCAAACGGAGTGAAAGCCGTTTCGAGGTTTTCCTCCGTCGTCCGGTAAGACAGATTGCCAACATAGATCTTCTTCAACTCTTGCTCCTGACATATTCGCGCTTAACGATGCGCCCTCACGGTCAGCACCTAACGTGCTACATCTGACAACCGCCGATGGAAAGTCTCAGAGCCAAGGCAAGCCAGCACGATTCCGATCGGTTGGCTAGAGGATAGCAGAGCCTCTTCAGCCAGTCAACTGGCAGCACACCCGGCCCGTCCCCCGTGCGGCCTGCACTCTACGGCAGATTCAGGCAACGCTCGGGCAGCAGCGGACAACAGCCCGAAGCAGGACCGATGCCGCCCCGAAGCGGTCCGCCGCTCCAAGCGGTGCCCAAACCGGCCGGGACCACCGACCCAGAGAGACCCGCCCCGCCGATGGGGCTGCGTCGATCACACCGCATCGCCCTGGCCCTGTAGAGGTTGCTGAGTCGTGGTGAGGTCGGCGCCGGTTTGTCCTTCTCGGGCCGTGCGGAGGTCTTCGATCTTATCGAGCTGGCGATCGAGCTGCCGGACCCGCACGCTGGTGAGCTGCTGATACTCTTCAAGTGCGGCCTCGAGCCGTTTGCCCATCTTGTCCATTCCCTCGACGTACTTCCCCCACTGCTTCTTGAAATGGGCCAGTAACTCGAGAACCTGCTTGGAACCTTGTTCGAGGCGGAAGTTGTCAACCGATTGACGGATGACAGCCAGAATCGCGTAAAGCGTCATCGGTGAAGACAGCACGACCTTGCTGCGCATAGCGTCGTCCAGCAGGGTGCTATCCCGCTCGTGAATGAAGGCATAAATCTGCTCATTGGGGATGAACACCAGCACGTAATCAACGGTGCCGTCGGCCGGGTCGATGTAAGCGCGAGTCGTTACCTCTTTAATCCGTGACCGAACATCTTTGAGAAACTGTTTGGTACTAGCCGCCCGGGAGGAATCATCCGGGGCATCAAGGACCTTAAGGTAATTGGACAGCGGAAACTTCACGTCCATGTGGACCCGCCGGTTGTCGGGAAGGAGAAACGTGAAATCCGGTCTGGTGCCCTCCGTCACCTGCTGTTGCCTGACATAGTTGATTCCCTCGACGAAGCCGGCCAGCCGCAGCACGTCCTCCGCCATCCGCTCCCCCCACTGCCCGCGCCGCTGAGGGTTGGCCAGCGCTTCGCGGAGTTGAGCGGTGGTTTCGTGGAGGCGGTTGGTCACCTGTGTTGCCCGCTCAAGTTGGCCTTTTAGCACGCCGTGGGCCTCGGCTCGTTGCTGCTCGATAGTCTGGATAACAGTGTTCAGTGTGCCTAGTTTGGCGTTCATCTCCTCCAGGCGGGCGTCGATCAGCTTCTTTTTTGTCTCGAGTGACCTCTCCCCGTCAGTGGTTTGCTGCTCGAGCTTGGTCTTGGCCAGCTTGAGGAAATCATCGGTATTGCTTGCCAGCGCATCGCGTGAGAGAGCCGCAAATGCGGTCTTGAGCTGCTCGATGGTTGCGGTGAGTTCCTCGGTCTTTTCCTTCTCCGTCTGGTCAATGAGCCGCCGGGCTAGTGTGGCTTCATGGCCGCGGCGCAACGCTATCACAACTAGGACAAGTGCCGCCCCAGCGACGATCCCCATCAAAATGAGAAGTGCTTCATTCACTGCATGTCTTTTCGCAGGTATTCAGGGTAGTCCACCGGCACCTGGAGACCGAACCACTTTGCTGTGTGCGGGCAACGCCGTACCGGTTACCGCACGGGCCAGTCGCCCGCGGAGCCATGGTATTGACGGACCTGCTCTGTCGCAAACAGCCTGCAACATGCCCGCGAAGTCAAGGTTCGACAGCAAGGACCGGCGGGGCGTCAGACTCTCACGTGTCTCGCCGTCACAGGCGTTACATTCAGTCGGTCCCGCTTGGGCGGCAGAGTCGGAACCCATTCCGGCCCACCGTTGCAATCTGGACCCTTTATATGGGACCTGCTCGTTGCGTCCACGGACTGGCACGCCTAATGGGGTCCACTCGGTACGGGGCGGATGCGTGCGTGCCGGAACGGAGAGGAGCCCATGAAACGAACACTCGGACTGCTAACGCCGCTCGTGATGGTAACGCTGGTCGGGTGTTCAGCGCCTGCGACCTCTGCACCATCGAGCCGTGTGTCAGTGCAACACGTAATATTTAACCCAGAATGGACAGGAATCCCTTCCCTCGGCTTTGCCCGAACAGATTGGCCTTCAACCGTCGCCTTCTCGCACGTTGGGGAAGAGATCGACTACAAAGAGACGATCCTCGACTGGCAGGGCAGGTTCGGAGGCAATCTCGACCAGACCTATTATCGCCGCTTTGCATCGGTTCGTACCGGTCGGGCTCGCCGGTGACCATGCCTGACACGATTGACATCGCTGCCATCCCCTCCCACGCAGCCAAATCGAAGGGTCCGGCAACGAAGCTTGATTGTCGGAACCACTTGCTGTACCATGACTTACGCTCGTTTGGGAAACCGCACGGGTGCTCAACCGGCGGCGACGGCCGGCGCATGAGTCCGTAGCGACCCGTCTTAGAAAGACCGCCAGGTCCCACGGGTCGCCAGTCCCTTACCTATGCGTCATACTCATTCATAAGGTTTTCAGCGCGGCAGGGTCTCGGAATGGCCACGATAACAAAAAAGGAACTCATAGACCGGATCGCGGATGAACAAGGCTACAAACGGGTCATGGTCAAGCGAGTGATCCAGGCCTTTTTGGACGTGATTGTGAAAGAGCTCAGCAACGGCAACAGGCTTGAGTTCCGAGACTTTGGCGTTTTTGAGAGCAAGAGTCGGGCTCCACGTCAAGCCCAGAACCCTAAAACCATGGACAGAGTTGAAGTCCCCTCGAAACGTACTGTGAAGTTTAGAGTCGGCCGGGTCATGCAGATACGCATGGACGAAGCGCCGGCGGCCATCGACGAGGCGACCGGCCTGGCCGTCGAATCCTCGGCACACCTGGCTCCCCAACGTTCCTCAGCGGGTGCCAATCCCCGCGGGTGATATCGCACTTGAGTCTCCGCCCTCCGTGATTGAGCTGGGTACTACCCTTCCCCTTGCCGGGATCGCCAATGCAGTGGCGGCCTTGTCCGCAAGTGGTCCTTGCTTGTCACCCGCATAATGCACCCATCGGAGGGCCGCAGCTCGACGACAAGAACCGTAAGGAAAGTATAGGCCGCGACGCCCCATTCGGAAACGGTGGGGCTATGGCCCTGCCGTGCTTGTAACGCTCAGGTTAGCAAATGCACGTTCCCGAGTCTGACGCGGGTCAAGCCGGCGCTCTTGGCTGCAGCCAGGCAGTCCGTCGCTTGGCGGTGCGAGGTGGTAGGCAAATCACTCATCTCGAACGCGGGATGAAATGCAAGCAACGCGTAGGGAATATCAGGATTAAGCTGAGCGATGAATGCTGCGATTTGGCTCACCTGCTCCGCCTCGACATATCCGGGCACCAACAACGTGGAGGCTATCAGGAGCGGCGGATCCGGGCGGCGGCTGATCCACCGGCTGAGATAGGCAAAGTTGCGCACAGTCCGCCGGTTCGTAACGCCACACAAGGCGTGATGAAGGGAGCTGTCCCAGGCTTTGAGGTCGAATTTTATGCAGCCACCACTTTCCACGGACAGCTCGACCATTTCTTTCAATGCGGAGCGTGAGACTGAGCCGTTAGTCTCCCAGCAGATTCGGAGAAGGCGGCCCTTGCGTTCACGCCGTGCCAGTCTCGCCGCGCTTAGGGCGTGCTCAATTTGGCATGAGGGATCGCCGCCAAAAAAGCAAATGCACCGTGTCGTGGGCGTGACCTCCGCAGACAACTTCATGGCACTATGCCGAGGTCCGTCGATGCTGTGCTCCTTGAACTGCCAGTTTTGACAGAACAGGCAATCGAACGAGCAGGCTTCATAGAACACAGCCAGGTTCGAGTATCCATGCTCAGGACCCGCTGTGTCGGTGAAATCTGGATACCCGGCTGGGCCGGATGCGGGGCAGACCCAATCGGCCACACAGTTTGTCGGTAGGGGATCGTGGTACCACTGAACAGCGGCGGATTGAGCATCGCCGCCGGTGATCCGGTCATCATCGTTGCGCCGGACGCCGCAGTAACCCACCTGCCTAGCTTCGATGCTGCAAACGTTAATGCACCGTTGACAGCGGACACCCTGCCGGGCCCGCGGCGGGCGCATCGGCAGTTGGAATCGCCCCCGAGCACGGGCGTGGGCACCCGCTGCTTGGGCGCGAGCCCGGGGCGTGTCAGCCAGGATGCAGGCCGCGCATAAGCTCAGAGCGTCGGTTATCTGATCTGATCGCGCATGACAGATTGCGCATTCGCCCATCTCGTGGCCTCCGACGTTTCCGGCGCGGTGACCCCGCTGAATGATGACCATTGTACCTCGCGCAACGCAGGCAGAGGGTGAGCGCTCAACGAAGCACATCTTGAAGCCGACACCTGCGGCGTGGGATGATAACACCGGAGGTGCAATATGTCAGATCGAGCGAGGTATTGGCAGCGGCTGGTGGCTGCGTGGTAAAAGAGTGGGCTGAGCCAAGCAAAGTTCTGCCGGCGTCGCGGGGTACCCACGGGCTCAGTTCGCGGCGTAAACCATTCCCCCTCGACAGGAACCTCGAGCCGCTGCCGCCCCAGCCGCCAGCCGATGGGTGCCGCCCCAGTGAAAAGCCGCTTCAACCACTGTTTGTTTTGGGAGGGTGATGTGGTAGAATGCGGAGGGTACACTGACAGGGCTTCTCTCGGCGAACGCGGTGGCTACGACGTGAGCGTGGCACCGCACGCCGTTTGGGCGTCAATGAGAGGTGGGAGACCGCTGCATCTCACTGAGGGGGACATGGCAGGGATGCCACGGCATTCTCAACCGCATCAAGGTTCCTCCTCGGCTCGCGTGGTGGCGGCGGGCGCCCTCCAAACGGGAAAGAGGCATTATCGGAGGTTCGGTGAAGCGAGGTCCACATGAAACTTAACAGACAAAACGGAGCGAGTAGTCTGCCACTTGGGGCGGTGCTGCTTGTCGCCGTCACCTCAGCACGGGCGGACGTGGGCCCGCCGGTCGAAATCCGCATGTCCCTCGACGAAATGCGTCAGGCCGTCTCCGGCGAGGAATATGCGGGGGTGTTTGAAGTTCACGTGCATAAGGCGGGCACGCTTGCGGATTTCAAGCTGCTCGGTGACGGCTGGAGACTGCTGTCGCTCGAAACACCCGGGGATCCGATGTCGGTCCGGCCGGGCGTGGTGCGGATACCATTCCGCGCCGTTCCTACGGACGCTGACGGGCCGATCGGACTGAGTCTGACCTACAACGGACGGAGGGTTGCCAAATCGGCTGCGGTTGGACCGGCGCACTTCGCGCGGGCGGACCAGCCCCGTCTGGCCATCCGCGTCGAGGGCTCCGGCGCAGAGGTACCGCCCGACGGCGAACCGGCGAGCGAGCCCGAGGACCAAAGCGCTATCTCGTCCGGGCAGACGTCGGGCGGTCGTTCGACGTTGCGGGTGGAGGGGCGCATCATGTATTACCGCTCCGATATGGTACCGGTTGGCGCCGACCACATCGACGTGCGCGTCTGGGACAATGACGACTTCGGCCACGACGTTATCTGGGAAGGTCACACCGATTCGAACGGGTACTTCGACACCGGGGTGGTCACGCCGGAGGACGACCCGGACGGCCCGGACCTGATCGTCTACTTCGAGACCGAAACCGCCAACGTCGTTGACGTCACGGACAACAGTTGGGAGGAGTGGACCTATTGGTGGCAGACGCCGGAGGTGGAGAACTTCTCCGGAAGCTACTACGACTTCGGATGGATCACCGTGCCCTCCGCGGAAATGCCGGCGCTGCACATTTTCAACAGCATCGTCCGCACCCGCCGCTTCATCACCACGTGGAGCCCCTACCAGCCGGCAAAGGTCCAGGTGGAATGGCCGGACAATAGCAGCGACGGGGGAGCCTGGTACGAGTACTACAGCGACATGGCGGAGATCCACCTCAGCACTGAGCGCCAGTGGATGGAGGACACGCATAGCCACGAGTACGGCCACCATTTCATGCACATGTACTCCTTCGATCCTCCCGACCCGGATTACTGCTGGGACCCCTCGTGTGATCCGGACCCGGCGGAGGAGGATTGCGGGCATTGCCTGTGGTGCAAGGAGACTGATCACGACGCCTGGAACGAAGGCTGGCCCGACTGGCTGGCCGACGCGGTCACCCGCTCGTTATCGTGGGACTACCAGTTCGACGACGGCACGCCCTATGAGCCCCTCTTTACGCGAGACCTCGAGACGCGGGAGCGGTGCGAGGACTCAGACACGTTTGAGAACCCCTTTGAGACCGAGGGATTCGTTGGCGCCCTATTGCGTGATATCGAGGACGGCGTCGATCTCGACGGCAACAGCCTCAACGACGACCGTGACGCCGACGGGATCATGGACTCGCTCTGCCAAGGACCGGGCCCCATGCTCAACATCCAGGCCGTGTACGATCCCATCACCGTCACTGACTTCATCAACGCCTTTCGAGCCGAATACCCCGAAGACGCGGATGACCTCTGGCCGACGGCGTACAACGTGGCCCCGGAGTACGTTTCGAGTTTTCCGCCGGACACCGGGCCGCCCGGCGCGGTGGCGTACGTGTCCTCACCATCGCATCCGCTGCTTACCGGCGGCGCGCTGCCGTGCATTATCTTCCAGTGGCTGCCCGTGGACGACGACCGGGGTGCGTGTTTCTACAGCTACGATGCGGCCCCGACCACGGTTGAGCCGGATGATGACCCTGACTTCGTCACCACAAACGGGTGTTACCTGCAAGGCCGCAGCTACAGGGATCTCGGCCAGTGGTGGTTCAGCATCAAGGCTCAGGACTGCCCGGACGAAAACGGCAGCCCGGGCAATTGGGGCCCGACCAGGACCTTCGGGCCGTTCGAAGTGGTCGACTGCAACGGCAGCGGGTACGTGGACCTGTGCGACATTCGCTGCTGCGACCAGGCTTGCACCGCCGGTCCCGACTACTGTACGGCCACCTACGGCCCCTGCCTGTCGGGAGGCTGTGAAACCAGCGAGGACTGCAACGGCAACTACGTGCCCGACGAGTGTGATCTGGCCGGCGGGTTCAGTGAAGACTGTAACCGCAACGCCATCCCCGACGAGTGCGAGAACATGTTCCATTGGGACGGCACCAGCGGCTCGTGGCACTCCCCGGGCAATTGGCTCGACGGGGCGGTGCCAACCGCCGACTCCGAAGTCTGCATCGATGTGCCAGACAGCCCGACGGTCACCTACTCGACCGACTCGTTGCAGATCGGGACCCTCGCGTGCAGCGAAAGCCTGAACATCGTCGGCGACTCGTACCCCTGGGCCGAGCTGACGCTCAACGGAGCCTCGTGGATCGACGGCGACCTGGGGCTCAGTGGCGACCACGGCTTGTTGGAGGTCAGCGATCGCCTCGACATTGAAGGAATGTTCAACTGGATCGGCAGTGGTACCCACGCCAACAGTGCCACGCTGGAAGGCCCCGGCGTGACGTATGCTAACGGCGGGGTGCAGATCGTCGACATCGTACGCCTGAGGGGGCATCTGGTTCTCGACGGCGGCAGCACGTCGATCACCACCGGAGAACTATATTCCATTGGGAATTCCTCCGTATTTGAGATTCGCCCGGGTTCGACCTACGAGCACCAGGGAAGCGGCCATATTCTCAGCGGCTTTACCGGCGACATGTTCGACAACGACGGCACGCTGATCAAGTCGGTGGATCCCGGAGAGAGCGTGCTCTCGTTCCCCATCGACAACTCCGGGATGATCCACGTCCAGGACGGCACCCTTGTGCTGGACCGTCCCTGCAGCAGCACCGGGGACTTCCTCGGCGACCCGGGAACTACGCTCGATTTCCGCAGCGGCGTGCGCGAATTCTTCCCAAGCTCGAGCATCGTCGCCGACAACGTGATGTTCACCAGGGACACTTTGATCCGCGGAACCTACGACGTAACGACGGCAACGACGCACACAACCTACGACCCGCTGACCTTCACCAGCGAGGCAAACATCATCAGCTATGGCTCTTCCTTCTACGCCCATGGCACCGTGAACTTTGACGCGATCGTCGGCCGGACGATCCACTTCGATACCCTCAGCGTACGCGGAACCGCGAACTTCAACAGCGGCGATCCGGTTCAGGTCACGAACCTCATCTTCGCTGTGGGTGCGATCCAGGGGCCGAGCACCGTAACCGTCAGCACGCTCCTGACATGGGGGGGCAGCTATGGAACGGCCAGCTTCTCCGGGCCGGGCGTGCTCAACGTCAACGGCGACATGACAATCGGGGCCGGGAACGGACTGAAGCGCCTCAGCAACCGTATCCTGAACAATGCCGGCACCGCGACGTTCCTGAGTAGGTTGAGGCTGGACGCCTCCGCAGCGTTCAACAACCTGCCCAGCGGTGTGATGGACATCCAGGTCGACGGCGAGTTAATCGACGGATCCCTCAACAACGCCGGTACGATGGTTAAATCCGCGGGGACCGGCACGAGCGAGGTCAGAGCGGCCACGAGCAACACGGGTACGGTCGAAGTCCAGGCCGGGGTGCTCCGCCTCCACACGCGTTACGGCGACTACTACGTTCAGACCGCTGGGCAGACCGTGCTCAACGGCGGCGATCTCGCCTTCACGAATTATGGGGAGCCCTTCGACATGCAGGGCGGCCTGCTGACTGGCGAGGGCACGATCACCGGCGACGTTGCCAATGCCGGTGGAACGACCGCGCCCGGACTTTCGGTGGGTATCCTCGACATCGACGGCGATTACACCCAGGCGACGGGCGGCACGCTGGAGATCGAGATCGCCGGCCTGACCCAGGCCAGTGAGTACGATCTGCTCACCGTCTCGGGCGTTGCGACCCTCGCCGGGAATCTGGAGGTCATCATCTCGACCAACGGTTTCACACCCGCACCAGGGGACAGCTTCCAGATCCTTACCGCGGGTAGCGTCGGCGGCGAGTTCGATACCGTCAGCGCCACTAACCTCTCGCCGTACCTGAACATGGAGGTGGTCTACACCACAACCGACGTGACGCTCGATATGGTGGGGGTGGTTCCCGGTGACTGCAATCTCGACGGCGACGCGGCCTTGGACGACTACGCTGACTTGAAAGCGTGCCTTTTGGGTCCCGGCGGCGGAATCGGGGCCGAGTGCCGGTGCTTTGACTTCGACGACAACGGCGACGTTAACCTGGTCGATTTCGCCGAGTTCCAGACGGCGTTTACTGGGTCGTAGAGCGAGTTGGTCGAACGACATCCTGTTGTACTCCGAACGTACACCCGCCAGGTTAGGAAGTAGCCCGCCTCTGCCGGCCGCCCTGCAGTCAACCTGTCTTTCGTCGAGCGCCTACGGCGGAGTACATTCACAGCTTGCCGGGTGCTTGGGTCATTTGTAGTCTCAGACACCGGATAGTATTCGATGAGAGGCAGCGTGGCGGCAAGGCGGACACAGCGGTGGTCGGGTCTAGTGCAGACCGTAGGGCCGGGGATCATGTACGCCGGGGCCGCAATCGGTGTCTCTCACCTGGTGCAATCCACGCGTGCCGGAGCCAACTACGGGTTTACCCTCATCTGGGCGGTCATTGTTGTTCACCTGTTCAAATATCCGTTCTTTGAGTTTGGTCACCGTTATACGGCCGCCACCGGCGAGAGTTTGCTGGTCGGCTACCGGCGCGTCGGCCGCTGGGCGCTGATCAGCTATCTGATCATTGCGCTGGGCTTGAGCATACCGACCGCCGCCGTTTTGACGATTGTGACAGCCGGTATGGCATCGCAGACGGTCGCGGTAAGCCTCACGCCGATGACGTGGGGCGTGATCCTGCTGGCATGCTGCGTCCTCGTGCTCGCCTCCGGTGGGTATCCCCTGCTAGACAAGCTGATGAAAGTGCTGATGGCGTTCCTGGCTGTTTGCACCGTGGTGGCGGTGGTGGCAGCCGCGGGTTACGGTCGCGTCACGGCACCGGGGTTTGCGGCACCGGGGTTTGCGGCCCCGAGAGTTTGGGATGTGGCGGGCATCGCGTTTCTGGTGATGCTGATGGGTTGGATGCCTACACCAGTGGATGCTTCCGCTTGGCCTTCCCTGTGGATGCAGGAGCGCATCAAGCAGACCGGGCATCAGCCCACCCTGGGTGAGGCGCTGTTCGACTTCAATCTTGGTTACGTGAGCTCGCTGATCACCGCGCTGATGTTTCTGAGCCTCGGTGCATTGGTCATGTTCGGTACTGGGGAGACATTCCCCCAAGGGGCTGCTGATTTTGCCGCCCGGTTTGTCGGCATGTATACCAGCGCTCTAGGCGAGTGGAGCCGGCCTGTTGTCATCGCAGCCGCCTTCACTACGATGCTGAGCACCACGCTGACGGTGCTTGACGGATACCCCAGGGTGTTGACCGCCGGGTGCCGAGTGGCTTGGCCCGGCGCGCAAAAGCTTGGCAAGGCGCCCTACTGGGCATTTATGATCGTTATGATGGTCGGAGCCTTGCTGATCTACCGCTATCTAACCAGCCGTATGTTGACCTTGGTGGACTTCGCCACGACGCTCGCATTTCTCTCAGCACCACTGTTCGCTTACCTTAATTGTCGAGCAATTGCGGTTGGCAAGCTGCCCAAGGAGGCGGCTCCCCCGAAGTGGCTGTCCGTCCTCAGTTGGGCCGGTTTGATCTTTTTGACCTGTTTTTCGGTTCTGTTCTTGGTGGTGCGTTTTGGGTACGGGAGGTAGAGCGCAGCGGCAAAGGCTGATGCCGCACTGAATTATTGATATGCAGACGGACCCCACAAATCACAGCTTTTACCTGGCCGAAATACTCTGTTCGCGACCTCTTGGCCTCGTTTCGCCGCGCCGCTAGAATACACCAGGTTGGACATGTCCAACGATGAGGTTGAGGAGAATGCCGTTTCACCTCTACAGAGTATGTAATGAAGGGGAAGGGCCACAGTGGCTCGGAATCCATGTGGAATATGAGGAGGACCACTGGGTTTCGACGTGTATGACCGTCGACCGGGACGGGAACGAGGTAGCCGACAGGGAGCCTGTTGCGCCGAAGTTCTATGGTGTCACGGCCGAGCAGGCTTGTCGGCGGATGGTGGACGTACTCGAAAGCACCTACGACAAGGTGATGCCGGCGTCGGAGGGAACCTGATACCGATGCTTCGTGCATTTCTGACTGCTTACCCTTGGGACCTGATCGACGAAGGTGTCGCAGCGGTCCTGGATCGGTTGCACGGGGAGATCGGCGTTACCGGCCTGTCGGTATGGATCGGGGTGCCGCCAATTGTGCAATTGCGTGTCCGTGAGGTGCGGCCGCGCGTCTATCGAACGCGCGGGGGCGTCTTCTTTCACCCGGATGAACAGCATTACACAGGCAGCCGGTGCAAGCCCGTCGTATCGACATGGATCAGGGGGCGACAGCCACTCAAGCACATAGCCGAGGCTTGCGCCGAGCGTGCGATGGAGCTTCGCGTGATCGTGTCTGCCGCGATCACCGGACGCCTCGCACAGCGGTACCCCGAAATGGCCTCCAAGAACGTGTTCGGGATTGAGTCGCACGCCGGAGTGTGTCTTGCGAATCCGGATGTCCAGGCGTATCTAAGCGGCCTGGTGTCCGATCTGTCCGGACGTGAGAACATCGCCGGCGTCACGCTGGCGGATTTCGAGATCGCCTGGCCGGAAGCGTTCCAGGATGATCTGTGGGGCGCCAAGCCGCTGGGACTTACGGAGAGGTCGCTGTTTGCCACCTGTTTCTGCGAGTCGTGTCATCAGCATGCCACCGCCGCCGGAGTTGACGTTGGCATGGCACAACGCTCAGTGCAAGTTATTCTCCAGAAAATCCTGGACGCCGGGTTGGCGACCGACTGGACGCTCGATGCTGTTCTCTCTGACGATGCACCGCTGGCTGAGTACTACCATTGGCGCACCGAGGAGTTGTCTTCGCTTCTGAGGCGCCTTGTGAATTCGTGTAAGTGCGAGCTTTTGCTGGATCGACCCTTCGCAGAGGCAGATCGGCAACACACCGATCCGGACCTCAGTCTGCCTGCGGCTGTCATTACGCGACTTGATCATCCCGACAGGTTGGGCTCGGCTCTCTCATCAGCCGCCCGCCGCAACGAGCTCCGTCTGCCTGAAAGCCTTGCAATCGCTGCCCACGGACCCGAGCTGGTCGGCGCATTGTCGAGGGCTGTGGAACTCGGCGTTACCAGCGTGGAGATTGACAACTACGGTCTGCTACCCGACGCTGCCCTGACACCCATCAAGCAAGCAATCCGCTTCGCCAGACGAACAACGAGCGAATAACGGGTCGGAGGTTGCGGATGGCAATTGGGCATTGTGGATTGTCGATTCGCTGATAGCCGACGCTGAAAGCTCACTTCACCCTGCCTGTGACGCGTCCGCCCGCAGCATCGGATCGCGGCGGTCGATGATCAGAGTCTCGCCGGGTCCCACGGGAGGGAACCTGTCAAAATGCACGGTCGCCAGTTGGCGATTAACGGCGATCAGGCCGTATTGCAGCCCGATGACATGTTCCAGGAGCGTGGCCGCCAGATCCGTGCACTGGATCGATTGAGCGGGGGAATCGGCGTCATGTCCGGGTATCTCGATGCGAACGACTTGGCCACCGGCGGCCATCACGCCGCGATGTACCTCGGTTTGGAATGCCTCAGGATCAACGATGACCTGCAGATCATGCCGCAGATGCCGCCACGCGAAGCGATCGCGGTCGCAGAACGTCTCACGATCATCGACAATCGGCAGGAAGCATCCTCCAGGTGCGAACGCCGCAGCCATCCGCGGAAGCCACTCTGCGTATCGTTGATAGACCCCCTCGTGGCTTGGGAGCACTACACCGACTTCGTTGCCCGGACACGATGCGACATCAATGAGCGCGGCTATATATCCACAGTCCGCCGTGATGCCCGTCTTATCAAGTGGTGGGCGCGAGCTTCGTCGCCATCCGCCGTGAGCCTCCCATGGGGCAACTAAGGGGACCCAGGCCAATCGAAACTGGCCGGCCAGTTGCTGAGCATAGGGACAGTGGTACGGCTGCACCCGGACAAACTGCTTGAGCCATACGAACGTGCCGTAAACGCTCTCCACGTCGCCGGAGGTCAAGCCGGTGCGTACCAGGATCACCGGTTTGGGCTTAATCGGCCGACCGTATGATTGATCCTCCCGCCCGATGGTTACTAGTTGCTCAGTCACCTCCTCGATCGGCAAATCCGCATCATGTACCACGAAGGGGTCGAAACGATCGGCCATATCCCGGATCGCCTCGCGGAACTCCGTCTCTGTCTGGACCGGTACCACGTACTGCCCCAGGCTGTTTTGCGTCTGGCCAAGAACCGACAGCAGCAGATGCATCGGCAGCGCCGGTTCGCTAAATGTCGACGCCTCCGCCTCGACCGGTTCGATATCCAGCACGAACAGCCCGCCGCCGGGCGTTTCCTTATGCAGGCAGGTCGGTCGGTCCGAGGTGACATCCTGGTCGCACATGGATACCAGCAGCGTCACAAATTTGTGTTTCTCGCAGAATGCCTTCAACCCCCCCGTCTTGCGAAAGTGGTTTTGGACAAAGCTGTTCTGCGTGCCGCCGCACCACGAGTAGGGAAACACGTCCTGCAGCGCGAAACCCCGCGTGGCGGAGTTCGCAAAGCTTACCTTCGCGTGGATCGGGTCATCCTCTTGCTCGACGCGACGGACGCTGAGCCCGCCCTTTGCGACCTGAGCAAACGCCGGCAGTGAAATAACCACGATCCGGTCCGCGGCCAGCTCGGTCAGGCCGGCCAGGGAGCGGATCGACGACGGAGCTGTTAGGTCGGGTAAGAGCAGTGCATCGACTTTTCGCTTGAGAGTCTGGAGCTTTTCCGGTGCAACGGTGCATACGTTCGATTCACCGAAATAACCGGCCAACAGGCGAGCAATTGGTCTCTCGGCGGCTCTTGTGGAACATATACAAACGCGCTGTGCCGGGTGTGGTGCTGGTATCGCATGTGATGGAGCGGGGAGCGCCAGGACGTGCGACTCTTCCTCAGGTTCGAGGATTTCTATGAGACGAACATGGTGGATGCGCGCCGTTCCACGCGCATCGACTACACCGACGGACAGCTTCAGTCGCCGGCTGTCGTTGGGCGCCTTGTAGTAGGTGCGGACCGCAACGGGCTCAGACACGCGGTGCAGACCAGGCGTAACCCGCCTTTCACCCACCGGACGCTTACCGGCCATCGGCTCAACCACAAGCACGAACCCGGCTGCGTCAGGGGCCGTCCTCTCATCGGGCACGGTCAGATTGCACGTTACGTTGGCCTCGACCCGGTAGAACTGTCCCGGCTTGCATGCCACCGTCTGCGACCAGAAGGCGGCTCCCTTGAGCCGCTTACTGACGATCCTGATGCCGTCGGTGCCCGCCGCCCGGCCCCGAACGTTGCGACTCCACCGGGCTCCCTTGACCGTCGCCGACCAGACCCAACAACGCGGCTCGGGCTTACCCTGGGAGAAATCAGCGTTACGGATCCTGTTGACGTTGACCTTCATGCTTAACCTAGTAGAGCATTCTCGTTTTTTGTGTAGCGGCCGGCCCCTGTGCCGACCGTAGCCTGTTGCCCGTGATCAGCCCTACCACGGCAGAAGAAACCGCTACGCAAACACGAAGGCCGCCCTCGCTTCGATCGCCTATTATTCGTGTATAGCCGGATGTGGTTACGAAGGCAATGGCGTCGGTCCCCGGCATGAGCGATCGGCTTGCAGTACCAGGCATAACTAACACTAAACCGTCCAAAATCCGCAATCTCCAATCCGCAATCCGCTCTCGCCATAGGTCTCGGCAGCTATTATGATCAGGACCGATGAGCGAAACGATGGACGCATCAGCCGAGACCCCCGCCCAGGAATCGACCTCCGAGATTAGCACCGAGTCGATCGTGGAAGCCCTGCTGTTTTCAACGGATGACCCGTTGCCGGCTGCCAAGATCGTCCAGATTCTCGGCATTGGCGACGCCGGCGACGTGAAGCGGCATATCGAGACCCTTAACAAGCGTTATGAGCAGACTGCCGCATGTTTCAGGGTTGAGGCGGTCGCCAAAGGCTACCAGATGCTCACGCTTCCAGAGTACAACCCCTGGGTTGGCAGGCTACACAAGGTACGGGCGGAGTCGCGCCTGTCCACGGCGGCTCTCGAGACGCTCGCAATCATCGCCTACAAGCAGCCGGTTCTCCGCGCGGAGATCGAAGCGATCCGCGGCGTGGCGGTAGGCGACATGCTCGTTCGTCTGCGGGAGATGAACCTGGTCCGGATCGTCGGCCGTGCTGAGGAGATAGGCCGGCCCCTGCTGTACGGAACCACCAAGAAGTTTCTCGGGGTGTTCGGACTACAATCACTTAAAGACCTGCCCAAGCTCGACCCCGATCGCCCGGACGCCGTTCCTGAGTTGAAGGTCGTCGAAGAAAGCTAATCGGTGCTTGGGAATTGCAGATTGCGGATTGCGGATTGGCGACATCGGGGTATGGTCGGCAGGCCGCAACGGCGTCGGGCAAAGCCCGATCTACCTGAGGCTCCACCTGTGGAACCAACTTTCTATTCGGTCCTAGGCAGTGTTTCATAAATAGCGCGACTATGATTCTGCCCCGAGCCGCGGGCTTTAGCCCGCGCGGACGTCCGCGCAGGCTAAAGCCTGCGGCTCAGACAGTCGCGAGACATGTGAAACACGGGATGAGAACACGTTTATCGGCAAAGTCACTGAGCAATTAGCATCGCCAGTGTCATGTAGATGGCAATGGATAAGACGTCGTTCATTGTGGTCACCAGCGGCCCCGATGCGATCGCCGGGTCGACCCCTAACCGCCGAAACGAAAACGGCAGGGCGATCCCGAGGATCGCCGCCATAAGAATGGCCGATGTCATCGCCAACCCGACTGCGACGGCCAGGCGCCCCTGACCAGGTACCGGCCCCACCCCCGGGCCGAACGACTCAAACACCGGCAGACTGACCGATACCAGCAACCACGCGAAGAAACCGCATACCAGGGCCATGACCAGAGCTATTCGTCCCTCGCGCAGAAAAGCGCGGAGGAATCTGGTCGAGCCAAGCTCCCCGGTGGCAAAACCACGGACGATCACTGTCGATATCTGTATCCCGCTGTTACCTCCCATCGCTCCGATCATGGGCACGAACAACGCCAACGCGCCGAATAACACCGCACCGAATTGTAGCTTGCTCACACCCAGCACCGACGCGGTTACCAGCAGGCCCAACATGCACGGCAGCAGCCACGTCAACCGGACCCGCGCGGCCCGTAACACCGAACTGGTCTCGAACTCCGCCGGATCGGTACCGGCCATGCGGTACAAGTCTTCCGTAGCTTCCTCCGCCGCTACATCGAGAAGATCGTCGTGGGTGATGCGCCCAAGCAGCCGATCATTCTCATCGACGACGGCGGCGGCCATCACGTCATACTTGCGGATGATCTGGACAACCGCCTCTTGATCCTCGGTGGCATACACCATCACCGGATCACGGTCACATATGGCTTCGAGCTTGGCTGACGACGGGTTGGTCACCAGCCGCCGAAGCGGCACCGTGCCGACCAGCTTTCGGTCCTCACCGACGATGTAGATCTCGTGCAGATCCTCCTCCTGCGTAGCCTCCCGGATGAATTCCACCGCATCTGCCACGGTCTTTGAAGCCGGGACGGCCACGACTTCCGGCGTCATGATGCCCCCGGCGGTGTGCTCGTCGTATTCGAGCAGATCCTCGATCTTGTCGGACAGTTCCGCCTCGATGTGTTCGAGAATCTCCGTCACCTCGTCAGCCGACATCTCCGCGAGCATGTCGGCCGCGTCATCGGGCGGCAGCTCCGAGACGATTTCGGTCAGCGATTCGGTATCTAGGTCCTCGACAATATCGCCTCGAACAGCCTCGCCGAGCATGACCACCACCTCGGCAGCCGTATGGGGAGGCAGGGCGAACAGGACCCGCGAGCGGTCTTCCTCGCTGAGCAGCTCGAACGATTCGGCGATGTCGGCGGCGCGCACGTGGGATAGCGTGTCGGTAAGGGCGCTGTCGTCCTCAGCCGACAGTATAGCCGCGACACGCTTGTGGAACTTGTCTTGCTCCGGGTTCATCAAAGGCTCCCATCGCCGCTGACTGGCCAACGCAGAGAGGGGGTATTATGATCGTCGATGATTCAAACGCAACGCGGGCACCATCATACGTCAGAGTTGGATCGGGGCGGGCGCTCGCGAGGCACCTGACGGATCAACGGAAGTAACCCATCATGGCACTTACAATCTACCGAGAAATAGATGCCTACCCAGGCATACTCCGTGACGCCCGGGTGGCCGTCATCGGTTACGGCAATCAGGGTCGAGCCCATGCCCTCAATCTCCACGACTCAGGCGTCGACGTCATCATAGGGCAGCGACCTGGGAAAAGCGCTGACCGGGCCGAGGAGGACGGATTCAACCCCAAACCCGTCGGGGAGGCGGCAGCCGCAGCCGATCTCCTGATCCTGACTCTACCCGATGAATCCGCAGCGGGTATCTACGAGCAGCACATTGCCTCAGCTCTTCGGGCAGGCCAGACGCTCGGCTTCGTTCATGGCTTCAACATCCGTTTCGGGTTCATCAGTCCGCCCGCCGATGTCGACGTCGTCATGATCGCCCCGAAGGGGCCCGGAACGCTGCTGCGGTCGCTCTATGTGGACGGCAAGGGGCTGCCCGCCCTGCTGGCCATCCATCAGGACGCAAGCGGCCGGGCGAAGGAGACCGCACTCGCCTGGGCATCCGGCATCGGTTCAACGCGGGCCGGCGTGGTCGAAACCACCTTCGCCTGCGAGACCGAGACCGATCTGTTCGGCGAGCAGGTCATCTTGTGCGGCGGGCTGACGGCGCTGACCAAGGCCGCATTTGAAACGCTCGTCGAAGCCGGGTATGAACCGGAGTTTGCCTACCTGGAGTGCGTCCACGAACTCAAGCAGATTGTCGATCTGCTGTATGAGCGCGGGTTGACCGGGATGCGCGATGCTATCTCCAATACCGCCGAGTACGGCGATCTGACCAGAGGCCCCAGGGTGATCACTGAGGCTACTCGGCAGGAGATGAAACGGATCCTTGAAGAGGTCCGCAGTGGCGCATTCGCCGAGGAGTGGATCTTGGAATATCGCACCGGCGGTGGGAGATTCGAGAAGCTCCACAACGCCGACGTAGACACGCTATTTGAACGTGCCGGTTGCAACGTCCGCGCCCTTATGCCCTGGTTGCAAGAGCGGCCGGCTGGCCACACACCTGAAATGTAGTCACTTGGCCGCGTCTACTGTGGGGGCCACCTGCAAAGGCAGCGCGGCACGCCCGCCGAGACCCCCAGGGCCGCACCGCACGCCGGCGGGCCCGTGACAGAAACGGCGGGCAGGATCGCAGGCTGAAGGCCTGCCCAAGGGTTACCGTGGGCGGTGTCCGCCTGTGGCGGACTTGCCCACGGCTACTCTCGATCAGCCTTTCAGGCTGCATGAGGGTGTAGCGCTGAAGCCGCCGATACTGTCACGGACCGCACGCCGGTTTGGTGCGGTGTGAAGTATTGATCCGCGCCGGGGCTTCGTATAGACTACGGATGGGAAGCGCCTGCGGGCGTTCTCGCGACCCTTCAGAGGATTGAAGACATCTCAGCATAGGAGATGCGTCATGGCGACACGGACCCGTCGATGTTGCCGGTCAACGGCGCTGGTTGCCAGTCTCTTGGCGACGACAGCGCTCGCCCAGATGCCCACCTTCTCTCTCAAAGCCGTTCGCGTGAACCCAGAATGCGTGGGCGGTACCAACGCCGGCGACCTGTGCACGAAAGACGAAGACTGCGATTCCCTAGACTGCAGCGGCGTCATACCAGCGACGAACCGGATCAATGCCAACCCCGGTGACGTCATTGTGGCCGAAATCTATGCCTCAAATTGGTCGCCAAACGGTTACGAAGAGCTGATGAGCTATCTGGCGGCGATCGACGTTGCGGGATTCCACAGCGGAAGCGCCGGTACCATCCTGCCACTGGGGCTGGACAAGACATGTCTGCCTTGCCCGTGTCAAAGCAACGATCACTGCCCGGATGGCTACGAGTGCCACGATGATGGCTGCTGCTATGGGCCCGACCACAATCCGGAGATAGGCGCATTTCTCGACGAGTCGAGAACCGACTATGTCTTTGAAGCTCAGCACTTTTCGATGGTTGACACCCTCCGTTATCGGTTCGCAGGTTACCAACCTGTCTCTATTGAATGGCCGTACATCCCGCCGCCGAAGTACTGTGGGACGCTGATCCTGTCGGTGTCCAACGATGCCGCTGGTACCTTCACGATACCGTTCGTTCCCGAGGATACGTCACTATATGACTTTTACCGATCGCCTATCCTGCCGCTCGAATTGGAGGCCTTAGTTGTGGTATGTCACGGCGAATTCTGCGAGCTCCAGGGCTGGTATCCATCAAACTGCGCAATCGACGCGCGGCAGCCTTCGGACCCGGACGGCTCCAATCGGGCCGGATGGGATTCCATCGAGATCACATTCGCCGGCTGTGATACCTCGAAGCTCGGCAGCGAGGACTTTTCTGTTCGTGCGTTCCCTTGGTGCGACCCCGGGCCTTGCATGGTACGCGTGATCCCCAACGGCAACAAGGCTACGCTCCTGCTCCCGGGCGTCCCGCTCGGCGGCTGGATCTGTGTGATCTACGTGGCTACCGGGGAGGAGGTTTGCCTTGCCCATCTGCCGGGTGATGTGAACAACGATGGTACGAGTGCCCCGACGGATATTCTGTACCTAATCGACTGTCTCAACGGCCTCACGTTGTGCGAGATCTGGCAATGCAATGTGGACCGCAGCGCGGTATGCGGACCGCCGGATATCTTGCGGGTCATTGATTTGCTGAACGGAGCCGGTGCATACGATTCGTGGCTCAATCGAAACCTCCCCGAATGTCCGAGCGCACCATAGCGGTAGGGTCCACTGTGCTGACCGCGATGGGAGCGTCGGGCTTGCTCTTGAGGACCACGTAGCTACGCCGCTGGGGCGGTTGCACGCCGGGCAATCTTCGATAAATCGTTGAGCAGTGTCTCGACGCACAGTTGTGTGTTAGCGTTCAGATCCAGTTGACGCTCCGCCCGGGCGATGCGGTTGATCGCCTCGATAGCGAGCGGGACATCTACTGACCGGCTCGCCTGCTCAATCTCGGTCTGGTGATTTGCGTTGACAATGGCCGATTCATTTCTGCTGGCGACACGAAGATTGTCCGCGTACCAGGCGGCGGCCAGTTGGAAGATGGACTTCAGACCGCGGCGGCCGGCTTCCGTATCTGTAATGTCCGGATCACGCTTTCGATAACGGCCGCCAAGCGACTTCGACTCCTCGGTCCATTCCTTGACGAGTCCGTCATTTCGCCGGCCCGCCGTAGTGGAAGGGTCCACCGTGCGGACCATACTGATAAGCCCCTCGAGCAGACGCTGATTCAGCCCGTAGAGTTCGTCATCTATATATTCCAGGGCATGGCCCAGACTCCCGTCACTGAAGCGCGCATACCATGTGACCTCGTCGGGAGCCAGGTCCGGCGACAATTCCGCCAGCTTGGTCCGTACAAACTCCGTGGGCAGCCCGTCAAAGCTGACCACCTGGGAACGCGACAGCGTCGTGGGCAGCAGGCGGTCCAAGGCCGCGACAAGCAGAATGATGAACGTCGTGCCGGGCGGTTCTTCCAGCGTCTTGAGCAAAGCGTTTTGAGCCTGGACCGTCATCCGTTCCGCTTCACGAATGACAAACACCTTCGCCCGGCCACGGATGGGCGTAAGTCCGACCTTCTCTATGACGAAATGCCGCAACACGTCTACGCCGATTTCAAGCGCCTTGCGCTTTCGCACCACCGGGTCGGGATGCTCGCGGTTGAGCTGGCGGTAGACCAAGTGCAGATCGGGATGCGTCCGGTGTGCTACCGCGCGGCACTCCTCGCAAACACCGCATCCGGCGAAGAGCCGCTCGACGCCCGCCTCGTCGGCCTGCTCACCTTCGAGCTTCTGCTCAACGGGCGCACTGCACAACAAGAGCTGTCCTAAGCCTACGGCCAGTCTCTCTTTGCCGACTCCGTCCGGGCCGTGGAACAGATACGCATGAGGCACCCGATCACGGGCCACGGCGCGCTGGATCAGCCGCTGGGCATAAGGTTGATGTTCCACGTCACCAAGCGACATTGAGGAGCCCTCCAATGACCCGCCGGTGTACGGCATCCACGTCACCGCGACCGTCGATCGTGATGACCGGCGTGGGGTAATACTCGTGCACGCTTAGAAACATCTGCCGGACGCGTCGGTGAAACTCTATGGATCGGGCCTCCATTGCATCGGGCCTGCTGCCCTCGATCAGCATCGCCTCACCGGACGCCCGCTGACGGTTCTTCCCGGCATGGTGTGGTTTGCGGCCGATGCGTTCAAAGCCCTCTTCGGCCTCCACGTCGAGTATCACGGTTACGTCTGGCCAACAGTCGCCAATGGCAAATCGTGCCAACTCGATGACGCGCTTGGGATCGTATCCGACCGCCCCCTGATAGGCGCATGTGGATGTCACGAAACGGTCGCACAGAATGGTCTTGCCCTCCTTAAGCGCCGGCCGGATGACCTCACAGAGAAGCTGGGCACGCGAAGCCATGAACAGGAGGGCTTCACAGTTAACATCCATCGCACTTAGATCGTAATCGAGCAACACGGAGCGGATGCGATTACCAATCTCAGTGCCGCCCGGATCACGACATAACACGACATCGACACCGGCACCTGTGAGGGTGTCACCAAGGGTCGCTCGCTGCGTCGACTTCCCCGACCCGTCGGGACCGTCGAAGACGATGAACTTGCCTTTGACCTTCTCGGGAAGCGTTGCGGTGGGATTATTCACTGCGGTACCCGGACTATGCGGCCTCTATCGGCCTGGCTTTCCAGACACAGTCGCCCGTCGGCGGCTTTCCGTAAAGACCTCCAAAGCGTTGTAACTGGAGCGCACGAACGGCCCCGAGGCCACGCCGACAAAGCCTAGACTTCGTGCGTGCTGACCCAGTTCCCTGAACTCATCCGGGGTATAGTATTTCACGACCGGGGCGTGATCCGCCAGCGTGGGCTGAAGGTACTGGCCGATCGTCAAAACGTCGCAGTCGACCGCCCGGAGGTCCTCAAACGTGCGGTGCAACTCGTCGATTGTCTCTCCCAACCCGACCATGATTCCCGACTTGGTGAGCATTGGCGGCACGATTTCCTTGACGATGCGCAAAACCTCGAGCGAGCGCCGATACTTGGCTTGGGGCCGTATCTTCGGCGTCAGGTGCTCCACCATCTCAATATTGTGGTTGTATAGCTCGGGCCGGGCATCGCACAGAGTCTGAATGCACTCCCGCCGGGCCTGGAAGTCAGCCGGGAGCACTTCGACCGTCGTCCCCGGACAGCGCCCATGGATCGCCCTTACACATCGTGCGAAGTGATCCGCACCTTGATCCTTCAGGTCGTCGCGCGACACCGCCGTGAGTACGACATGGCGAAGACTGAGCCGGGCAACGGCCTCCGCCACCCGATCCGGCTCATCCTCCGCTGGTGGGTCGGGGCGCGCCGTCTGGACGGCACAGAAGTGACACCGCCGGGTACATTTATCGCCCAGAATCATGAACGTGGCCTGCCGCTTCGACCAGCACTCCGACAGGTTCGGGCACTTGGCTTCCTGACATACCGTAGCAATCCCGCTCTCCGCAATGATAGCCGTCGTATGAGTGAAATCCCCGGAGGGCAACGGTCTCTTCAACCACGGCGGCAGGCGCCGGTGCGGCCGCTGAGACCTTGGCGTCAGCACAGTCAACTCCACGAAGCACTCCTTGGACGACAATCAATGGCTGGGAAACGTCCGTGCCTCTTCCCCCCGCCATCCAGGCTGATTCTATACGAATCCATCCGCAGCGGCACCACCGAAACCGTTTGACGCTCTCATATCGCCACTCTACGATACATCGGATCGAGGGGTGGGATAGCGTTGGAGAGTCGCATCGTGTCGATTAAGTTCGAGAAGATCCTGTTCCCGACCGATTTCTCTGAGCTGTCGCTGGCGGCGTTGCGCCACGCTTGGGAACTCACCGAGGCGTTCGAGGCCAACCTGCACTGTCTCCACGTAGTCGACGATGCCTACCAGTATTGGAGTGCGATGGGGCCCGAGAGCATCCCTGTCGGCCCGCCGCCGGAGGACCTGCTGGAACTCGCCCGTACCCGCATGGACCAGTTCCGTAACGAGCACCTGGCGGGCCTGAAGAAAGAGCCGATCACGCACGTCACCATGGGACGCCCGTTCGCCAAGATCATTGCATACGCCCGCGAGAATGAGATCTGCCTGATCGTTATGGGAACGCATGGCCGCGGGGCTCTTGCCCATGTGCTTCTCGGCAGCACTACGGAAAAGGTGGTGCGCAAGGCCCCATGTGCGGTTATGACCGTCCGGGCCCCCGACCACGATTTCGTCATGCCCTAGCGAGCCGCAGGCTTGAAGCCTTGCTATTACCCACATTTTTCGGTAGTGGGTCAGTTTACCGTCACTGAGCGGCTTCCCCCACGGCTGGAATATTGACAGGATATTGCTGGCCGGGTATGATCCCGGTGGTCGATGAAGGTGGTGGCCTTCCCCCTTGCTAGGGCAGCCTATCTGCACTTCTTGCGGATAGGCTTGGGCTTCGGCCTTGTGTGCGATTTCACCCGCACGGGCTTAGGCCCAGGTCGCTTGCCGACCCTCCCGGGCCGGCATTTGACACGTTGCGCCATCGGACTCACCTCCTTTCCCGGGTTAGTGCCCCGTGCTCTATCAGGACGCGCCCGAGATCGGACGGCGAAAATCGAGGGAAGGCCACCATGTTACATAGTTTTTGTTGTGTTTTTAGGCGTTCTTACCGTATAGTATACGGTATGCCTAAGCGTTCAAGCAAGAAGAAAACGACGCCGAAGAAGAGTAAGCGGGCTCAGGCTGAGGACGTTAATGAGCTAGCGGTCAGGATCGTGGAAGCCACAACAGAGCAGGAACAGCCCGAAATGTCCAAAAATGAGACAAGCGGGAAGAACCCGGCTGCGGTAACATTAGGGCGGCTTGGGGGCCTCAAGGGAGGGAAGGCGAGGGCCGAAAAGCTGAGCGAACAGGAGCGCAGCGAGATAGCCAGAAAAGCGGCGATTGCGCGTTGGAGCCGGAAGGAACGTTGACACGGGTTAGACATGGAGCGGGCAAATGGTGGAGCCCGGCCTGTACACCGCCAACCGAGTCATTGAAACAAAGCTGGACGATCGCCTAGCCAAGCTAGAAGCCGAGCTTGGTGGTGATGTTCTTGTGTTCGTCGATTACCTGATTTACGGAGCCGACGACGCGATTCGCGACGCTGTGGAGTTGTTAAAGGATAGAAAAAGCACGCTCTATGTCGTGCTCGAAACTCAAGGCGGGTATGTAGAGGTCGTACAGCGCATCGTTGACACGCTGAGGCACCACTACGGGAAAGTTGCGTTCATCATTCCGAACTTTGCGTTTTCTGCCGGCACGGTGCTAGCGATGTCAGGCGATACAATCTACATGGATTATTATTCCGTTCTCGGCCCGATCGACCCGCAGGTGCGTCGGCCAGGGGCTGATTCAATGGTGCCTGCATTAGGCTATCTTGAGCAGTACGACCGCTTGATCAAGAAGTCCAAGAAGCAGCAGCTGACGACAGCCGAGCTAACTTTTTTAGTGCAAAAGTTTGACCCAGGCGAGTTGTACGATTACGAACAACAACGCGCGTTATCAATCACTCTGTTGAAGGATTGGCTTGTACGATACAAGTTCAAAAACTGGAAACGTACGCAGACCAAGAAGAAAAGGGTCACAAAGTTAATGCGGGCTCGTCGTGCGACCGATATTGCCAAGTGCCTCAACGATACGAAGCGTTGGCACTCGCACGGTCGCGGAATATCGATGGAGGTCCTGCGCAAGGATGTTGGCATTCAGATTGAGGACTACGGGAACGACCCGAAATTGAACACTAGCATTAGAGAGTATTACAAGTTACTCAAGGATTACATGATGCGTCTCGGGCAACGCGGTATAATTCATACGCGCGAGCGTTATCGCGTGCCGTAGAACAAAAGGGGAGACAGATGATGACCATCGATCTTGAGGCGATCGCCAAAACCAATCCAAACGTGGACCTCAACCTAGTGAAAAACGCAGAAAGAGCCTTGAAGGCTCTGCGAGCACAAGGATTCGTAGACGCCCAATACAATCTTGCACGACCGTTTTCGCCTCGCGAGTCTTCTGTGTCGGAGGCAGACTTGATCGGCCAGAAGCCCCGTACCATCAGCTATACACGATAATCTGTTAGACAGAGAAACCGCGGGCATTCTCGCGGTTTTTTTCTTGACAATGCTTGAGCGGTCAAGTATAATATATGTAGAATGAACAGGTTGAGCACAACTAAGCGTAAAGCCGTCGTAGCAGCTCTCGTCGAGGGCAACTCAATCAGCGCCACCTGCCGGATCACGCACCACCACGATCCGCAACGGTCGTGTCCCTGCCGAGTTGTACCACAAGGCAGTGCAGCTCTTGTATCACACGCGCATTCGCCGGCCATAGGGAGTGACCTTGGTCTTGGTCCATCGAACCTGCTTGGAATTGGCGAGCTCCACAGGCGAGGGGAGTCGCTTCCCCTTTTTCCGAGGTGCGCCTCGCTGGCCCTTTCGTCGTTTCGGTGGCGGGTCGTACAGGGCTACGTTCATCACCATGCGGGAAGTCAGAGGGACGTGATCCGGCGGGTGCTACCCGAATTGGAATGCGCCCGTCTTGTGTTCGCGTGTCGTAGCGGGCCCTACTCGCTGACCGGAACGGCTAAGAGCTGACCATGAGTTATCCCGCGCATTGCCTGGATACTATTTGCCAATGCTTGGACACGGTCAGCCGGTCCCTTCAGACCAATCGCCAGGCTGTCGCGGTGCTGATCAATGGGAATACTGAGCGACCCGGCCACCAGATCGCTGTTGGCGGTAAGGCATGCTCGCAGGCGTTTGGGCGCCTCGCCCTCGCGGTGATCGCATACTACGGTCAAGACTGCCGCCACCGGTTCGTCGCTGTGCTCCAAACGGCTCACCACCAGCAGATCACGAATCAGATCCCGGATGGCCTCGGATCGATTCTGGTATCCGCGATCGACAATGTGTCGGTCGAATGCAGCGAGCAGCTCAGTGTCGAGCGAGACACTGAAGCGATCGACTTGGGCCATGGGCGGGTCTCCAGACCAACCGTTTCAAAGCTATGGCAGGTTGCCGCGCGAGCGGTCTAACTGCAGGTTACCCGCTCGAGGGGCTTCACACCATGCCGGAAACACGGAGGCGTGACCTACCGCGCTGTGGGTCAGAGCGCCGAGCTGCCCGATCACCGGCTGAACCGAACCGAGAAGCCGCCGTGATGGCGTTGATGCCGGTGATGCCTCGGCCTGCCGAAGCTAACCGCGATGCCGTGGCCCCGATGGCGATGGCTGCGCAGATACGGCTGGAAGTAACGATGCACCCGGTGGTGGCGAAGGGGCCGGTAATCGTTAAAGCTGACGTAGCGGTGGCGCGGTCGGTACGGCCGCCGATGGTACACGGCCCGACGGTAGCGGACCGGTGACACGTAATGAACGGCAGGGGCTTCATAGGCAAGACGGGTGGTGGTATAGACCGGGTCGGGGTATGTGGGCATGTATCCCCTATAAGCCCGCGGCAGCCGATGGTCATAGACTGCATATGTCGGTGACGGTAGATACTCGTAGCTCGAGTACGTCGGTGGTATTACGTGCGTGACGCTTCCGGCAGATCCATAATAATAGCTAGGAACATTGCTCCGACAAAAGGACCGTGTTTCGCGTGTGGCCACACAGTGGTCTGCTCTTGCATCCGCCGTCCCCACTCCGACCACGGCCGCTGCAATCATCGCTCTTATGCCCATCCCAGACTTGCTCAAAGTCGACATCACTTTGCCTCCTAACTCACGCACCACCTTGCCAATCCCAGTTCCCGCGTTTCCGGCAAGCACGACTCCCAGCTCATTGGACAGTATACTAAGCGGGATAGTTAGCAGGTAGAAATATTTTCTTCTTGGTTGTATTTGCACTTTACAACGTGCAGCTCAAATGCCCTTGGCAAATGCCAGGCGGATTTGACGCAGCGTCCGCATAAAGTGTTGGCGGTCATCGGGGCCGAGGACAGAAATGGCCTCATACATCGATCTGAGGCGCGCTGTCCGGTATTTACCGTGGACCTCGCGCCCAGCGGTAGTCAGTGAGATGTCGATCCGTCGGCGGTCTTCCGGGTTAATCTTGCATTCCACGTAACCACGCCCACTCTGCTCCTCCAGGGCCCTGACAATCCGCGACATTTGAGCGGGAAGCACGCCGATTCGTTTTTGGACCTCTCCGATGGTCAGTGGCTGCTCCTTTGAGAGTATGTCCAGCGTGAGAAACTCGGTTTCGGACAGGTCGTCCGGCCCGGTTGGGCGGCGCGAGCGGGCGATGGCGACGAGCAGGTAGAGTTCAAATATCTCCTGCGCCATCTTGTCAAGGGCTTCCTTTGAGTCAGGTGTATGTGGCAATGATCATGTCTCCAATTGGCGGTCCTGCGTCGCACATTGTAACGCCTGCACGACAGGTCAACCAGTGGCTATTTCAAATTGCGGATAATCATTCTCACGAGATTAGTACGGGCTTGAAAACAGTCCCAAGGTTATCGGGCGGCTTGCTCAGCGATACGTAGAAGGCTGGTCACGTCGATCTCATCCGTGGGCGTACAGCCCATCTATCCATTCTGGTTGGGATCAGACTCGGTCGCTGTCTCGGGAGCCGACGTGCCCAGACCGGTTTGGGGCGTGGTCGCACGTAAGTGCACCCAAGAGCAGAGATCAGACGGCTCCCAATGAGGATGGCCAAGGGCACACTACGGCCGCCGGTTGACCTTCCGCAGAGTCCATGCCGATAATTGGACGGTGCTTCACAAAGGTACGCGAGGACTGCGGTTATGACCCAGGTGAAAATGGGCATCGTTGTCGGTGGTGGTCCTGCCCCTGGAATCAACGGGGTCATCGGGGCGGCGGCAATCGAAGCGATCAACAACGGGTTTGCGGTTCTGGGATTCTATGACGGATTCACCCATCTGGCGGGGGAGCACTTCGATCCTGCCGAGCATACGGCGGAGCTGCTGATTAAGGAGATGAGCCGGATTCACTTCGATGGCGGGTCTGTCTTACGAACCGCACGGACGAATCTGCTCGATCAGGAGAAGCTCGAGATCTCCATGGTTGTTCAGCCTGATCGGGCCAGGACCTCCCGCGTGTGCGAGCGATTGCGCTCGCTGGGCGTTACGCATCTGCTGACCATTGGCGGCGACGACACGGCGTTGAGTTCCCGCTTCGTGGCTGAGGAGTCAGGCGGTCAGATTCGTGTCGTCCATGTTCCCAAGACAATCGACAACGACCTTCCGTTGCCTGGGGACGTACCGACCTTTGGTTTCATGACGGCCAGACACATCGGCTCTAAGATCGTTGCCAACTTGATGGAGGATTCGAGAACGACGGCGCGGTGGTACATAGTCGTAACCATGGGCCGAAATGCCGGGTTCCTGGCACTAGGAATAGGCAAGTCGGCTGGCGCGACGCTGACACTCATTCCCGAGGAGTTCCCGGAATCCACCACGGTGGCTCAGATCGCCGACATCATCGAGGGCGCAATGCTGAAGCGCCGGACCATGGGGCGGTTTGACGGGGTCGCTGTTCTTGCGGAGGGGTTGGCGTACAAGCTGGGGGATTGCGAGGAGCTCTCGGGCTTGCTTGGCCGGGATATCCCCGTCGATGCAGCCGGTCATCCACGACTCTCGGAGGTGCCGCTGGCCCGGCTTCTCCAAGATGAGTTACGGAAGCGGTTCGCGTCGCGCGGCGACAAGGTGACGATCGTGAGCCACACACTGGGGTACGAGCTGCGCTGCGCGCGCCCCACGACCTTTGACATGGGATACACGCGGGACCTTGGGCACGGTGGTGTCCGGCTGCTGCTCGACTCGACACGGGATCTGCCTGCCGGCGTTATGGTGACCCTGCAGGCGGGTAATCTCGTACCGGTTCCCTTCGAGGACATGATCAATCCCCAGACGAATCGTACGCGCATCCGGCAGGTTGACCTGGACAGCTATACGTACAGCGTGGCCCGTGCGTACATGATTCGACTCGAGAAGGCGGATTTCGAATCGCCGACCATGCTGGCGGCGCTGGCGGCTCAAGCCAAGACAACGCCCCACCAGTTCCGGAAGCGATATGAGCCTATCGTCAACCAGACCTACCGTCCGCAAAACCACCACCCGCCCATGGTGGGCACCCCCGGACTGCACCACAACAACATCCCTTCCATGAGACCGTGATGGGTTAGTGACATAACGTGTCACCAACACAGCTCACTGCTCTGTGGAGACCCTACCGTAAGTTGGCTTCAAAGGACTTGACGCGCTTCCCGAGATCCAAGAACAGCTCAACCTCATCATCGGTCATATCGACATCGCGGCGGGCCATTGCCGCGCTGGCAGCATCAAGCATGCGCAGCGGATCGCCGGCGCGAGGCCCGTCCTCGGTCACCCAACTGAAAGAGGGCAGGTACTTTGGCAGCAGCCGGGTCGATGCGACACTGGCCGCCAGGCCGATCACCGCGCCGGTTGGAATGGTTGCGTTAATGCATATCTTGGCATGATCCCCGATGATCGCCCCAAAGAATGTAAGCTTAGTGTCAACATTCACACCGTTGATCGGCACCCGAACCGCTCCGTAGGTGTTCTTCAGGTCAGAGTTCGTAGCCCCCGCTCCGATGTTGACCCAACTGCCGACATAAGCATGTCCCAAATATCCCGCGTGCTGCTTGTTCGCGTAGCTGTGCATCACGCAGCCGTGGATCTCACCGCCGATCCTGCAAACGGGGCCGATGGCATTACCACCGTGCAACCAGGCGTGAGGAAGGACGCGCGTCCCCGGTCCGATGTAGGCGGGTCCATCGATGACGCTGTAGGCTCCGATCTGAACGTCGTGACTGATGTAGATGGAGCCCTCGGAGGCGTTGATCACCGCCGTCGGGTGGATGCGCGTGCGCTCCCCGATGTGAATCCGGTCGGGGTTCTCCAGCTTGAGTCCTCGATCAAGTTCCGATTCGATGCACGCATCGGGCGCGCGCCAATCGCTTTCCAGCAGCGTGGGAAGATCGCTGATTGCCTCCCAGGGATGGCGGATGAGTCGTCCACCTGCAGACTCTCGGGGAATACCTTCCAGCGCCACCTCGCGGCGAGTCGCATCCAGCAGATCACGCGGCGTAAGGCGGGAGGCGAGCTGCTTGTCGCAGACGATGTAGGCCACGTCGGAATCCACGACCCCGACGCACGGTGCTTTGGGGAACTCTACCGGGTCGTCAAATATCCATCGGCCGTTGACCAGAACCGTTGTCGCGGTGGCAGGGTAGTTCGCCGGTGCGCCGCAGCGCTGTCCCGCCACGCGTGCCATCCAGTCGCGCGTCCACACACCCGCGACCGCCAAGCCGATTCGTTGGGCGGTTCGATCCAGCAGGATCTTCCGGCTGACCTGCAGCTCGAAGACCGATCGCCAAAACACCAGCGGAAGCAGATCAGCAAACCCTTCGTCCTCGAACAGTACAAGCGATCTCTTCATGGCCAGCAGTATACCTGGGGAACTGCGGATTGCACGTCCGCAGAGTTACGATCGGCCGGACTGTGCCGGTGGCGGGACGCCGGGAGCACGCGCACAAAAAAAGGGCCTGCGCAGATTACCGCAAGCCCTCGTGCAACGTCCGACAGGCGCGACCGCCACAATGCCGGTAGGAGCTAATGGACAGAACCCTTGGCTCAAAGTGGGTGGCTCCCCGGAGCCCGGACCGCCGACCTCAAAGGGGCCGGTACGTCGTTTGGCGCCTTACGCGAAGCCTCCTCAGGGTTCTTTTACCGGTTCAGCCATTGAAAGCTCCCTGTCGAGCATGGAAGCCGCACCGACCAGACAACATGTATTATACCACCGGGCCTCCAGACAAGGAAGCCAGACCTCGCCGTGTTGACCAGTAGTTGCCGCCCTTTTTCGCTCCAGTTTGACGTTCCCTTAGCTGGCCACCCCGACTTAGAGCGAAAGACGGGAGCGTATCACCGCTATCTTAAGATTGCCGGGCTACCCGTACATCAGACAAAGGGCGGCATCCTTTCTGTGAATCCGCGGTAACCTAAGGCGAACCTTAACGTTATGGAAGCTATGCTGCCGTCGCAGAAACGGGCGCTCTGTTGTCCTACTTTATATTTGCCGGAGCGGATGCGCCGGTGCTGGCCGTGTCGTTAGGGCAGCCGGATGCACCAGAAGAAAGTGTACCCGAGTCTGCTGTTCCATTCTCGGACTTTGTCATCGTGCAACCGCCGGCGGCTACCGCGTTGTCTATCGCCTGGCTGGCAGCGTCAGCCGAATAGCGGGCCAGCCCGGAACCACCTGCCCCCTTTCCTCGTGGAGTCTAGCTTAGCAGGCGGATTGCCAGGACAAGCACAGCACCACCGCTCACATAAACGCGATCTTGGGCTTTGCGTCTGGTCTGATTGACGGCATTGCCATCCGGATGATGGTACAAGTTCGGTAAACGTTGCCCTGGATGAGTGGGGTATTATAATGACGCTCGCCATCCGCGGGCGGCTGGGGTGCGCGGGCTCCAGCGTCTCTGCGTCTGGTCTTCTCAGCGTATGTTCTTGCGGGCGTTGTAGATGAAGGAATAGATCGAACACCGATCGGCTCGGGCGATAGCCACGGGTCGCAAGGAGCACGTCATGGCACGAGATTCGCAGACCTCAAAGGACCTCGGGTGGGTTGAGGCGAGTGGACTGCTTCACATTCTTCGAACGCTCGGGTTGGCGGTTCATCCTGCCAAGCTGGGAATCGGTCTGATAGCGATTCTCCTGACGTTCGCGTTGGGGGGGCTGCTAGACTGGGTATGGATGCTGCGCAGTGGGGTCGAGGCGACAGCCATTGCCGAGTTCATTCAGGCCCGGGAGCTGGACCAGCTCTACGTAGAACAGGGTGGGGATCACGGTATCTTCGAGGTCTGGCGCGAGCATGAGCGGCGTTGCGTCCTGGGCTTGTTGGGTTCGTCGGTTCCGGGAGCGTCGGTCGCCGCGGGTACGCCGATAGGAAGGTATGTCGCGACCCACTCGGACGCCCAACCGCTTCGAAACTTCGCCCAAATGGTCTATGGCGTGTGGTGGTTATCGAGATATCACACTCTTTACTTCATTTTGTTTGCGATAGGTGCACTGCTGATCTGGTCGTGCGCGGGAGGGGCGATCTGCCGGATTGCCGGCGTCCAGTTCGCGCGCGACGAGAAGCTCACCATGAAACAGGGGCTGGGCTACGGCTGGCGAAAGCTGTTTGGCGGGTTCTTTCTTGCGCCCTGTATCCCGCTGGCTTTCATCTTCATCGCCGTGATAATGCTTACGATCGGGGGGATGGTTCTGCGAATTCCGGTGTTGGGGGACCTGGTCGGCGGGCTTGCGTTCGGCCTGGCGATTTTCGGTGGGCTGGTCATCTCGGTGTTGCTGCTGGGTCTTTTCGTTGGCGGCAGCCTGTTTTGGCCTGCAGTCGCCGTGGAAGGCTCCGACGCGTTTGATGCCTTCTCGCGCGGGATGTCGTATCCCCTCTCCAAACCGTGGAAGACAGTCTTGTATGCGATCATCACCCTTATTTACGTAAGCATCTGCTGGGTGTTCGTGAACCTGTTCACCTTTTTCATGTTGACGATCACACGGGCCATCGTCGGCTTCGGAACGTCACCGTTCGGCTGGTGGAACCGTGGAGGTGAGGGTGAGGTGATCAGCAAGCTCGAGCTTCTCTGGCCGCTGGGCGGACCAAACACGCTATATCAGCCGCCCGACTGGGGAAGTCTGGAGTGGTATGAGTATTTTTCAGCCGTCTTGATCGGCTTCTATGTTCTAGTCGTCATCGGTTTGATGTGGTCGTTTCTGGCCTCGTTCTACTTCTCGGGTAGCACGGTGATCTACTGTTTGCTGCGCCGCGACGTGGATGGGACGGATCTTGACGACGTTCACATCGAGGAGGAAGAGGAAGAAATACTGCCCGGTGGTCCCGCCCCGTCGCAGGCTGCACCGTCCGAGGCGGCGCCTGCGAAACCTGAAGAGGTCGCCCCGCCGGCTGCGGATGAGGGGCAGCCCGGCGCAGCCCCCACACCTCCGTCGAGTACGGAAAGCGAGTCGCCGGGGACATCGCCGCCGCAAACGCCATCTGAAGGTGATGCGGAGTCACCTCCAAGTTCCGAGACATCGAATTCGGACTCATAGCAGCCTGTGTGCGCTGTTGGGTGGATGAGCGTTTCCAACATGTGATACTCAGGCTCCAGTTCAGTGCGCAGTCGGTCCAAGTCCGCTTGAGGAGCTTCAAATTCATAGACTCGTCTCCAGGGACGATCGGGTTATTCAACGGCGGTCGACGGCTCCCCCGGTTCAGCGCGGTTGTCTCGACTGGAGATCATCGCAAGGTCGCAAGTGACTGCCGCAGCGTTCTAACGGGGATGCGAGTTGTGGACCGGCGCGCCGTGAAAGGCGCGTCTGCCAAGATGTGGCTACGCGAGTATGTACCACAGGCATTTCTGCAAGTTGACCGAGACTCACTGTGCCGACCCCTTACCGCTTATAGCAGTGCTGACAAGGTGGGAAGGGTTGATCTTCAATCATTGCCTGTCATTGACCGATAACCTTATATGGGCTGGCCGGATTGGCTGGACAATCGCAAGCCGCGGTCATCCCGAGCGAGGCTGCTCCCTTCGAAGGCGTGAGCAGACAATGAGAATCGGCGTTTTCAGTCACGGCTGGTGGAAGAAAGCGTGCGAAATCCTCTCGCATGATGTGATTGACCTACCTGTAGCCGAACACCCCAGCGGCAACGCCTACGCGGCCGACCTCAACGCACGCATTGCCAATGGAGCTAAGACTGCGGTCGCCCTGGCCGATCGAGACATCGATCTGCTCCTGGATAACGGGGGAACCGGGCTAGGGTTCGTGCGTGCGGAGGAGGGGACTGATAATCTGAAGCTGGCCCACGAAGAGGCTGGCAGGCCGCTATTGTCGCACTTCATCGATCCGCTGGTGACGGCTCTACAGAGTCTGCCCTGGCCGGCGGTATGGCAGTGTCTGCAGAGTCAAAGTTGGGTGAAGGCGATCTGGGATCGCGCCCAGGTTGTAGAGCTGCAGCGGTTCGGGGTGCCCGAAGTCATCCACCTGCCAATGGCCGCCCAGGACCGTTCGTACGACACCCGGCCGCTCGACCCGTCCAAGTGCATGCCGATCGTGTCCTTCGTCGGCGGTCACAACACCAGTTACTTCGCTCAGAATGTCACTGTACCGGCGAATAGGCTGCTTGCCGGAATCCTGGCCCAGGCAATTCGCACCGACCTGCCCGACATGAACTTCTATGACATCTATCACGACGTTTACGGGCTGGGCGAGCCGGTCGACCCGGGCGACTTGGTGGAGACCAAGATCAACAAGACCCTCGCCTATTTCAACGCCAAGCTGTTCTACAACGCCAGCCTGTGCATTCACAACCGCGATCGTTTCGCAATCTTCCTCAAGCGTATGCTTGGTGACACTTTTCATCTGGTAGGCCGGGGTTGGGATACGGCCTATGGGCTCAGAACGTCCCCGCGGCTTGCGACCGCCGATGAATATCTGAATCACTTCCGCGAAGCGGCGATCAATTTGAACCTGGTCAATGGCAATGCGGAGACCGGGTTGAACATGCGGCACTTCGAGATTACGGCTGCGGGCGGATTCATGCTGTGTTATCGCCAGCCGGAGCTGAAGGAGCACTTCGAGATCGGTAAGGAGTGCGTCGAGTTTGACAGCGAGGTTGACCTGCTCGAGAAGATTCAGTACTACCTCAGTCATCCCGAGGAACGAGCAGCCATCGCGCTGGCCGGCCAGAAGCGGACCCTGTCACAACATCTCTACTGTCATCGCCTACAACGCCTCTTACAGCTTGCAGAGCCGAAAGTGCTGCCTGTCGACCGTGCCGCGTACGTCGGAACATGAGGAGACACCGATGAGCCGGCGCCCTATCAGGATTGCAACGACCCAGCAGCTCGAACGGTCCGTCCGCCAGGCGGGTATCGAGCCGTTCTCGTTGCCCGAACTGCCCAGCCTGGATATCAACCGCTCCCTCCAGCATCGGTTGTCCGTCATCGCTGGACCGAGAATCCCTTCTCGGTCCACTTGACAATGGACGGTATGGTGCGAGAATCCCGATGTACATCGGGACTCGCACCAGCGAATTCTTGCACCAGCGAATTCTCGCACCAGCGACAGTCGGTCCCCGTGCCGGCCGTAGTCTGTCAGCCCCGAGCAACCCTGGCGTAGCGGAGGCGACCGCTACGCGAAAACGGAGCACTAGGCAGCCAATCAACAAGCATGGTCGATGCACGGGGTTTTCACGCCTCTCAGTGCTGATATGGCCGGTTGAGGCGGGTCTCCCACCGCCAGTTTTTTTGGCTTGCCGATTGGGTCGAGCCGGGACGATAATGGTCACCGGGGACCATGAAGCCCTCACTGCGCCGTGTGTGGGGGTCAAGCCAATCAGCGGCAGGGAGGTCGAGTCATGCAAGCCGTCAAGCACGGAGGATTGTCCGGCAAGGCCCGGCAGATTCGCTGTCGCAATCGTGCGGCCCGGCTCTATCAGCGGCAATTAATCCACGAGTATCTCGAACCCGATACGGTCGGGGCCGGTCGTCACCGATACGTCCCGATCCGCGGCCGCAACGAATTCCTGCCTTCCATCGGGGGAACAGGCGTTACCACCGGCAGGACCCGCGAAACCCAACTCGAACTGGCGCTCACGACGGCCAAGAAGGCCGGGAGGGGCGACCTGCCCGCCGACACCGCAAGGACGGTACCGCGGCCCAAGGCCGAGCCTGCGGATGACATGGTGATCCGTTTCCCACGTAGGGCCAGGCCGGGTGCCAGCCCCATCCTCAAGCTGCCCGAAGAGTTTAGGCGAAGGAGAGAGAGGTTCACCATTGGCGGGTTTCTGATCGGCTGCGCCATGGGAAGTGCCGCGGCTAGCCTGGTCTTGCTGGTAATGCATGCCGCGGTTGGCTAGTACTCCGACACACGTGAAACGGTGGGTGGCATGGGCAAGCGCAGCGCCGCCATGAGCTAGACATACTTCTTGATCGCTGGTGCGAGAATCTTTTCTCGTACCATACGGTCCATTACCAAGTGGACCGAGAAGGGATTCTCGGTCCAGCGATGAAGGGATTCTCGGTCCAGCGACCGCCTGCTCCGTGACTTTCGGTCACCAGGTGATTAGTTGCGAGCTGACCTATGCGGGCACAAGGGTTGGTTGTTGCTCGGGCGGTGCCGGTGAAGCCAGCTCGCGGCGGGCGCGCGTCCAGTCGCGCAACCGATCGGCCCTGACCGGATGGTTGCCCAACATGGAGAGCTCGATGGCGGCGGCGCAGTTGCCGATATAGGCGGACTGCATCAGACTTCCGCCCGCGGCAAGTGAGAGCGTAGCCCCTGCCAGAAGCGCGTCACCACAGCCAAGACGGTCAGCGGCGTGACCGGCGAGCGATGGAAGATGCTCGCTTTTAAGCCTACCGGACCATTGGGGTGATCTGCGATCCTGGCTGCGCCGCTCAAACACCACCATGCCGCGCTTTTCCAGAGTGACAAACAGGTGCCTGGCCTGTGTGCGATCCAGAATCTGCCACGCTACCGTTGACAGTCCCGAGCTGAAATCGTTGAGCATGGTTCTCAGCTCGCGCTCGGTCGGGCAGAGCAGGTCGACATGGTGGAAGTTGAGCATGTTGGCGCGTCCGCCGCTGACATCGGCAGTCAATGTGCGAACGTTGTGCCGCAAGGTGGGCAACACTCTGCTCAGCAGACTCCCCGTGATCATCCCGTAGCCGAAATCGCAGAAAATGACCGCGTCGGCGATCTTGGACCGCCGTTCCAGCATAAGCGCCGCCTGTCGCTCGGCCACCGAATCCAGCGGCAAACGCTGCCCACAGTCCACCTTGAACAGCTTGCTGTCCTCAGCGAGAAACCGGGTCTTCTCGACGATGGTCGGCCGCGACTCAATCAGATGCGATTCTACTCCTTCGCCGGCGAGCAGGTCGCGGACCATCCTGGACCGCTCATCGCTACCGCCGGCACTGAGCAGGAACGCATGGGCCCCGAGCGCAGCGGCGTGACGTGCCACGATGGCTCCGCCCCCGACGTAGGCACGTTCATCTCGTTGCACAAGGCTGAGCATGGGCGATTCGCTCGCCACCCCAAGCGCATCGCAGAAGACGTACCGATCAAAGACTATATCCCCGACGACAAGCACATGCATATCGCGAAACTGATCCAGCGTCTCCGCGATGGAGCGTGCGGTAATGTCGTACCGCTGGGTAAGGAGCATCAAACGATGCGATTGGGTCCGATCGCCTTGCGGTATCCGTTCGATCAGCTCCGTGGAGCTGAAGACGATCTCACCGCTGGAGAAAATGATCCGACCACCATACTCCTCTACTACGCTCTTTTCCGCCAGAAAGTCCGGATCGGTCGAGCGCTCGTACTCGCGGCCTTTTACATAGACGTCGGGCTTGAGCCGGGCGAGGACGTCTTCGGCGGTCGGATTGGGATCAATGTACACGTAGTCAACGAACATCAGGGCAGCCAGGTTCTCTGCTCGCAGTTCTTGTGGGATGTACGGCCTGTGGTCGTCCTTGGAGATATCCGAGTCGCCGGTCAACGAGACGACCAACACGTCACCCTGCTGCCGGGCGAACTCCAGGTAGCGAATGTGCCCCGGATGAACGATGTCGAAGCAGCCGTGGCATTGCACGATCGTCTTGCCGGCCGCCCGGGCCGCTTGGACGGCCGAGACAAGCTCATCCAGCTCGACGATCTTTCGTTGTAACCTTGACGATATCATGGTCTTCTGGGGACCTTCCAAGGGAGGCCGCGCCACGGGCGCATACACTTTGATATATCGGCAGTTCGGCTCCGGTCGTCCCACGCTTTTCCTCCGGCTTGCTCGGACACCGTCAGGCCGTTGCAAACTGCCGAACACTCCATACCATGTCATTTAGTCGTTGGTGCCAGCCGGCTCATTGTGGAGAAAGCGGTCTTTTTCAGATCGAGGTGCGGCCACGAGCAGCGCCTGCGCCGGATATAACCTTACCTGTTAGACCGGTAGAGCCATGCCGTTTCCGTGGACACTCCAGCGCTATATCTTCCGCGAGATGGGCAAGACCTTTCTGCTGGCCGCCGTTGCCTTGACGGCCGTGCTCGGGCTTGGTGGCGGGGTGTTGAACATGATCAAGCTGGGCGAGGCCACACCACTTCAGCTTGCCCGTCTGATGGCCCTGCTCCTGCCGCTGGCAGCGGCCCTGACTCTCCCGATCGCAGCCCTGTTCAGCGCAGCGGCCACCTACGGGCGTCTCAGCGCCGACAATGAGTTCGTCGCTTGCCGCAGCAGCGGGATCAACCTGCATGTTCTCTTCCTGCCGACGATCGTGCTGAGCCTGCTGTCGGCCGGTATCAGCTTCGGACTGACAAACTATGTCATTCCCGGAATGGTAGGCAATCTCGAAGAGCTCATTAAGGCTGACATCGGTGCAATAGCTCAGCAGCGTCTGGCCCGGGCTCGTGGAATGGCCCTGGGCCAGAGCTACCGTATCACTGCCGACCAGAGTCTGGTCGACCCCGCCAATCCCAATCGTATCAGCCTCAAGCATATCGCGTTTGTGGAAGTCGACGGTGATGAATGGGTGCGCTTCGGCACGGCCCGCGAACTCCACCTCGATTTTGATCGCCGCGAGAGGCGCATCCGCGTGGCCGGTTGGATGACCGACCTGAGCTACTACGATCGAAAGCAAGGACAGTTCGTCGAGGAGAGAAGTCAAACCATCCCGACCAACGAGTTCGAGTCTCCAGTCACGCAGAAAATCAAGTTCCTGAACTTAAACGAACTGCTGGGCTATCTGTCGGAGCCGGCGGAGTGGTGCGAGGTTCGCGAGGAGATTGAGAAACTGCGGAAAGGGGTCGGTCGTTGGATGATATATGACACGCTGTGGGGGCAATGGCTTCCCGAGAGGCGGTTGACGCTTTCCGACCAACGCAAGCAGTACCACATCCGTTCCGAAGACGGCGGCCGACTCCCGCGCGAAGGTGGAATAGAGCTGACCGATGTCACTATCGAAGAAACCAAGTCCGGACGGCGGCGTTCAATAACCGCTCAGCGGGCGACTATCGAGGTTACGCGCGGCGACACCATCGCGGAGAGTGGGATCCGAATCGAGCTGCGCAACGCCCGCCTCAGCGATGGTGCCGTTGTGATCGAGCGAAACAAAGAGGTTCTAGGCCCGGTGGCGATCGCCCCCGAACTGATCACCCGCATAGAGGGCCTTACCGAACAAGAGCTACTTCACCCGGTTGCCGCACCGCCCGGCGACCCCTTGGCTGAATGGCGTGAAAGGGCCATAGAGGCGCAGGGTGAGACCGTCCGGCGGATCGTCGGAGCCATCAATGAGCGCCTGGCTTTTAGTGTCAGCGTGTTCGTGTTGGTGATTCTCGGGGCGGCGTTGGGGATCATCTTCCGCGGTTCGCATGTGATGGCGGCATTCGGTATCAGCTTCGTTCCGTTACTGTTTGTCATCATCATGATTGTCATGGGCAAGCAGATGGCACACAACGCCGCCACCTATGGATCGGGTCTGTTGCTGATGTGGAGCGGCATACTCGTAGTGGCCGGGCTCGATGTCTGGACGTTAACGCGGGTGTTGCGGCGCTGAAACCGGACCCTTGTCGATGCTGAGTGTGATTGATCGGTACATTCTTCGCTCCCTGCTGTTCAACTACCTTGTTGCGTTGGGCGCCATGCTCAGCCTCTACGTGGTGCTGGACATGTTCGTGAACATGGACGAGTTCACCGAGCAGGGCTACCCGGTGACCACCGTTGTCGGCAATATCATCAGTTATTACTGGCCCAACCTGTTCCTTTATTTTGCGGAACTCTCCGGTGTGATCACTCTGTTTGCCTGTATGGCCGCGATCGCCCGGATGCGAAAGCTCAATGAGATGACGGCGGTGCTGGCTTCCGGTGTGAGCTTGTTTCGTATCGCCCGCCCGATGCTGGTTTTCGGCGTAGTTACCACCGTGCTTCTGATCGCGGACACGGAGTGGCTGATCCCTGGAATCGCCCATAAGCTCGCTCGTGACCACGACGACGCCGACGGCAAGCGAGCGTACGAGGTGTTGTTCCTGCGCGACCGCGGCGGGGCCCTGCTGTCAGCCGGCCAGTTCCATCCAACACGTCGGGATCTGCAACGCCTTCTGGTGCTCACCCGGGACGAAAACGGCGCCGTCGTTGAGACTCTTGAAGCCGACCGGGCGGTCTGGGAACCACCCAACGCCCTTCGCCCGGAAGGCAGGTGGCGGCTGGAGCGCGGGCGCTTGACCTCGCGTGTACGCAGTGACGGAGCCGGCCTCGGGCCACGTGAGAACAAGCTAATTAGCTATCCGGCCTATTATAAGAGCGATCTGAGTCCGGAGGCCATTCAACTCCGCCAGAGTGAGGGATGGATACGATTCTTGAGCCTCAAGGAACTGGGCAGACTGAAAGAGCGTGGAGGACCCAACCTCGCGGCCGTCATTCAGACGATGCACGCCCGCAGGACCGCGCCGATTGTCAGTCTGGTGCTCCTGCTGCTTGGCCTGCCGTTTTTCCTGGACCGCTCGCCGGGCAGCATCTTGAATGACGCCGGGAAATGTATGATCGCCTGCGGGCTCTGCTATGTGGTTACGTTCATTGCCCAGAGCATTCGGCCGGAATCTGCCTCCGCCCTGCCCGCCTGGATCCCCATTTTCGTATTCGGCACCCTGGCTGTAGTCCTCATCGACCGTATTCGAACGTAGTACCCGTACGATTACTGGCAGCAAGCCGCAAACGTGAGTCTACAAGATCACACGGGCACCCCGACAGGCTGTAGGATTCGCTTGAAGGGCGAACGAACACCGTTACACGGGCTCCGTACGGCGCTTGACTGTGCCCTGGTGGAGCGTTGAGCGCACAAGTTCCCGTCGAAGAATCCGCCCACGGCGCCGTTCACGGTAGCTGGTAACACCCCACCTCGCTGCGAAGTAAGTAACGACGCCGGCCACGGTGCCGATCAGAACACAACCGATCCACAGCTCTGCCCCCAGCCCGGCAAGCTGGGACAGCGAGCGTTTCCAGAATTCAAGCTCATAGAAGGCAAGCGCCTGCTGGTGTTCCAGTTCAAAGTGGAAACCCGCCCCTTCACCCACGATCGGTGAGCCTGTAACGATTCGCCCCAGCCCCAGACACGCACCGTAAATCGGAACGATGGTGAAGGGATTTGTGATCCAGAGGGTTGGGACGCAGATGGCCTTGTTGGCTCGGAAAAGCGCCGCCAAGCCAATTGCAATGACCGTTTGCAGCCCGACCAGAGGCGTGAAAGCCACAAGCATCGCGATGGCCGCCCCGAGGGCGATAGCGTGCGGCGTATCGTCGGTATGTAACACCTTCAGGATCAAGAACCTACGTGTTTTGGACCAGAACTTGGACACCAGTCAAGACTCTATTGTTCAGGCCTTATCCGGCCCCGCCCGTGCAGGTGAGCAGGGCTCGGCAGATCGCGCTGGATACCGCCGCCCTTTGAGCTCGCATAAGCATACTAGCTCCGTACTACTGTATCGACAACCCGGTTGGGTCTATCCGAACCTGAGGCCGCGATTCATGTGACCGGGGTTGCCACCGGGGCGAGTCCACGCTCAACCGCGGCGACAACGGTAGCCACGGTCAGCTCCCTCATGCAGCAATGATCATACCGGCACTGCGACAGCCGCCGCAAGTAGCATGGCGCGCAATCGAGCCTCGATCGCAACACGTCGTCACTCCGGCGGTAGGGACCTGTCCGGAGTGGATTTGTCGGCCCGACCAGGCACACCAGGGGCCGCTCAAGGGCAACCGCCAAGTGCATGGCCGCAGAATCGTGGCAAAGTACCACGTCAGCCAGGGCAAGCACGGCGCCAAGCTGAGGCAGGCTCGTTCGTCCCGCCAGATTGACCGGCTTCGATCGGCAGGCATCGGCAACCTGTTGGCACAGTGCCGCTTCGCCATGGCTACCCAGTAGGATACAGCGCAGGCTACCGTTTCGGCTGTGAAGCTCGTCGATGGTTGTCGCGAACCGATCTGGCAGCCAGACCTTCGTCTCCCAGCGAGCGCCGGGAACCACGGCTACCAAGCGTTGCGCTTCGGTGATCCCGTTTGCCTGAAGCAGATCCCACGCCTCGGTGCGGACCGGCTCGGTCAGACTGAGGTTGAACTTGACCGGAACATCATCAAAACCGAGCACCTTAGCAATGCGATAGTACCGATCGACGGCGTGCATGTCCGGATGGTCGACGGCCATGCGGTGCGTGTAGAACATCCAAGCGCCCTCACGGGCGCTGCGAAAGCCAATCCGCACTGGCGCACCGCTTGCCCATGTGATGAAGCCGGTCCGAAACAATCCCTGTAAGTCGATGGCCAGGTCGTACCTCCGCCTGCGCAAGTTCCGAACGAATCCGGCAAACTCCGTGGCGGTCCGCGGATCACGACCCATCCGCCCATAACGCCTGCGGTCAAAGAGGATCAGCTCGTCCAGTTCATGATGCCCCGTCAGCAGAGGTGCGAACGAGGATGAAATAAACCAGTCTATCTTGGCCTCCGGGAAACGTGTGCGCAGGCCGTGCAGCACCGGCAGGGCATGCACTATATCACCGAGCGAACTAGGCTTGACCAGAAGGATTCGCCTATACGCTCGGTTTGCCAGATCGGAAACAGAGTGGGAAACACAGGCCACGTTGCGGTCCTACTCTCGAAACACCATCCAACGATCATCAGCCACCAGAACCTCGTTGGGGCGAAACCGCGATTTGTAGGCCATCTTCTGACTGTTGGCAACGTAGTACCCGAGGTAGTAATAAGGGAGGCGTTCCCGCCGACAATACTCGACCTCCCAGAGTACTGAGAAGGTGCCCAGACTCCGCTCCGAACACTCCGGAGCGAAATACATATAGACACTGCTCAGCCCGCCGGACCAGCAATCCGCCAGGGCGACGCCGATCAATCGCTTGCCGAGTCTGTAGCGGAATTCGCGTGTCTCCATCGGCGAGTCATACAAGAAGTCTTGAAACGCCTCGTAGCTTCGTGTCATTGTGTCGTCATGCTGGGCATCGAGATAGCGACAGAAAAGCTCGAACTTCTCGTCCGTTGCAGCGGGCTCACCAACCTCGACCCGGACGTCGACGTTTCGCCGCGACACGCGCCGCAGGGAGTGCGACGGGGAGAATTGATCGACGGGGATTCGAATGGGGCGACACTCTCGGCAAGCACGACACCGCGGACGATAGACAACTCGCCCGCTGCGTCGAAAACCTCTTGCAAGCAGATGCTCGTACAGGCCACCGTCGAGTTGCTCGACGAAATAGGCTTCGCTGCGGGAGTGCAGCCCCTCTAGATATGGGCACGGAGTCTCCGAAGATACGTAACGCAGCGTATCGTAGTCAGCTTGTGCTGACCGGATCGTATCGCCGCCGGCTGACACCTCGCTCATAACGCCCCATTCATTCTAGGACCTCGATCACCCCAGGGGCAACAAAAGACCGGGGGCGAACCACTCAGTGATCCATACGATCAGGGGAGGCAGAAAAATGCCCGGTAGCAGGTTCGCCACCGGAATCTTCTTGATCTCCAGGATCATCAGGGCTGTGGCCAGCAAAACTACCCCGCCGACGACAGTCATCAGGGACATCGACAGCTCGTCCAGCGGCTGGGCCACCCAATATGCCAGCAACGCCAGCCCACCCTGGAACACCAGGACCGTTAATACGCTGGCCAGCACGCCCACTCCCAGTGTAGAGGCCAGGGCCAGCGAGCAGAAGCCGTCCAGCAGCGACTTGATGTACAGGAAACTCGGGTCCCCGTGGGCGCCGTTTTCCAGACACCCCACCAGCGTCAAGGGGCCCACGCAGAAAATAACGCTCGCCGTCAAGAATCCTTCGGCGAACATATGGCTGTCCTGACCGGAGAAGCGGCGATGGATCCACTCTCCGAGCCCTTCGACGCGTTCGTGCAGTCGAAGGGCCGTTCCGATAATCGCCCCGATCAGCAGGCAGGCAATCATCACCATCGCCACCCGGGCTCCGTAGGTCCTCCCATCCTCGACCAGTGGTCCGAACTTGCTCACCGTGTCCGCAAACTTAAGAACGCCCGCGTCGACACCCAGGATGATGGTCACCAGGCCCAGGGCATTAAGCACAATGCGCTGGTACCGGTCGGGCAGCTTGGCGCCGATCGACAGTCCAGCCGCACTACCGATAACTACTGTAATGGAGTTGACGATTGTGCCGTTGAGGATTGACCACATACGCTTCGCTCCGGCCAAAGGTGTTACATCCGGCCCGGCGCAGTTAGAGAACCATAGCGGGCACCGTCAAGTTCCGCCACTTTACGCGGTCATCGCTGCCACGATCGCACGTTCAGCGCTTGACGGCGGCGGAGTGTTTCGACAATGGCCGTCAAACGTTCCGCCACCGTATGCTTGCTACAGACCATTGCCCGGACGGCCCGGGCCCGTTCCGATGCACCCTTATCTCCCCCGGTCAAATCGTGCACCGAATCCAACAGCTCGCGGGAACTCCGGTAAAAGTGCAGGTGCGGCACCAGGTCGATCAGGGTAGGGTATTCCTGCTCAAAAGGTTGGTCCGGTTGGCGGCAGATGACCGGCGTACCGGTTGCAAAAGCGTCAAGCATGGTCTGAACGGCCTGCGCTGATGAATCCGGGAGAATTACGATCCTTGCGGCGTTGAAGACCTCATTCAGGGCCTCACCGGTCGGAATCGGGCCGCGACGGATCTCCTGAGCCTCCATAAGCTGTGGCCAGTTGCAGCCCCAAAGCCCCACCCGGTAGTCAGCACTGATAAGTCTCTTCGCAGCAGCGCGTGCGATCATAGCTGGTGCAATTCGCGCTTGTATAAGGCTCACGAAGTGCCGGCGGACTTTCGGGTCTTGCAGACGCGTCCCGCTGTCGCGCTGGGCCATATCGAGGAGCTCTTCGGCGATGTCATCCCGGTAGCGGTCGGCGTTTTGTTCTACCGTTGCTTGCAGGGCTCGCCACAGGGCCAGATGGCTTGCCAGGGTGATGTCGCACGCTTCGGGGCGATCGTCAGGCAAGTCCATCAATATTGCCACATCCACGTGCATCGCTCGATCCCCGCTCGCGGAGAGGATAACCGGCCGATATACCGTATCGTCAGCGGCGACTTCACTTCGCTCGATAACCCCGGCGGGCACACCGGCAGCCGTAAGCCGGTCATGTAATGTCCGCGATGAAGCAAAGATCACATCCCCTCCGCGCGGCTCTTCGGCCACAAACGGTTGGGCGACCGCTTCCGGCAAGAACCACGATGCAACGGGCAGATTGTCGGGAAGCAGCGGCCGCATTGGTCCGGCCATACTGTTGACAAAAAGCACAAGGTCCGCAGCTACCTCGTTGACCGCCCGCAGTCGTGCCGTGATGTGACACTTGTCGGGAGCATCGGGAATGCAGAGCTGATGCGACCACTGTAGCTTGGTCAACGCGCGTCCGATTCGCCTGGCCTGCTCCAACGAGCCGGGCCGTGGATCGATGCTCAAAGCGGTCACGCGCGGTGCGGGTGGTAGCGGCCCGCGCTCGCGACTGCCAAGCGCCTGTACATGCGACTCCACAAGGCGGGCGTATACGGCTGCCGCCGCCTTACCCGCCGCTTCCAAATCACGCTGGAGGTCCGCGATTTCGGCGGCGGATCGCTGGGGAACAGTCAGCAGGCGGGTCGGCAATTCATAGCCCGGGTGACTTTCAAAGAATGTACACAGATTCCTGGCTAAATCCTCGTCTTTGCCGAACACGAACACCAGACGACCCCCGGCAAACAGATCACTGTAGTCGCGTAAGTGCATGGCGAGCTTGAGCTGGAGGGGATCCTGCTCCACCACAAACAGGGCGGTGTGGGTAGCCATCTTGCTAGCTACAACGAGCGGCTCTACACCCGTGAGCACGCCGGGCAGCGACACGTTGCTTCCATCCCCGCGAAAACCCGCGAAGATCTCCGAGGCACTTATACCCGGCATGGATGATCCCCCAAACCATACAGGACGGCCGGTCTCATCCGGGATAAGGAATGTGTCACTGCCGTCGCGACCGGTGGCCGGTTTTACCTCTTCGGGGATAAGTACTTCGTCGAGGGCAGCGGCGACAGAAGGCTGAAACGCGCGGAGCGCGGCTTGGTTGCGGTGATAACGCTCAGTGAGCGGGAGCGCCAAACGTCCTCCTTCCGGTGTGTCCCACATAGCCCGTGGTATCTGCAAGAACGCGTGTTCGGGCGACGGCCGATCAAACCGCCGAGGCCTGAATGACTGATAGCGTCATGGCCAACAGAAACGCAACCCACACCAGCCACACCAGTCCCATGACGGCCAAGGGCCATCGCGGCAGCGGGGGTGCGTTGCCGACCGGGACGTTGGGGTCTTCCCAATCAATGCGCGGCTTTCTTTGCTCGTCAGGGTAGGTCGTCTCGGACGTCTTGGCGTTACTCGCATCGCTGCCGTGCTGCTGCTCTTTCACGATAGTCCATTCCATCGCCGGCCTCGGAGGCGTCATTCAGGGCCGGCGGGCACCTCAATGGTTACGGGGATCTCCAACCGCTGAACTCCTTCGATGTTGGTGGTCATGGCCAACACCGCCTGGTGCGTGCCGATCGGAAGCCGGTCCTTCAGCTTCACGTCCAGGTAACGCAGATGCTGGTAGCGAGAACTCGCTTCCCGGTCGAGCGTGGCAACGACCGCATCGTTGCTACAGATTATGTCGGAGACCTCCAACTTTAGTTGCGGCAGAACCCGGAGCCTGACCCGCCGGTGAGTTCCAACCGGCGTGCCGTCTTGACGCAGAAGGATCATCGGTGGTTCCGCCTCGATCGGCTTGGCGACGACGCCAAAAACCGGCACACGCACCAGCGGTTGATCCAATGAACTGGTCCGCACTTCCAGCAGCGTGCCAAAGGGGCCGGGCGGGGCGTCGTCGCGTAAGGTGAGAAACACCGAGTATTGAATGCCCTTCGGCCCGTTCTTAGAGGGCTCGAAGGTGACATCGAAGAGCGATCCGGCTTCTGCCTCCAGAATGTCAAAACGCATTTTGTCCATCGAACGAATCGTAATCGGGGCAAAACGCTTTCCCGGTTGCGAAACCTGACGTGTGGCGTTGACCGTCTTGGGGTGCCAGGTCAAGTCACCGACCACCTCGCCGCGGATCGAGACGGTCCGCTGTCGCTCGATGCCGTCGATGCTCAGTTTCATGTTCGCTTGGGCGGTGAGTGTGCCTAATGAGACGTGTTCTCTTGCGGTCATGCGAATCCGTTGACCGGTGCCGCTGCCGGCAACGAACGGTTCATGGTGAAAGCTCAACGGGGAATCGTCGGGCACCTGCAGATCGAGGATCTTGACGACCTTGCGATTCGGGCCGGGGTAGATCTCGATGGCCCTCTCCGCCACCTTGCCGCGTTGAACTGCACGAAGGTTCACCAGACCGGACGGCTTCATCTCGTAAAGAAACTGCACATTTGCCTTGAATTCCAGTTTCAGATTGGGCTCAACGGGGTCGTTGCTGAAGATGGTAACCGAGTTGGATTGAATACCGCGCCGACCCTGGCTGTTGAACTCAACCTTCAGATCGAGCGGCCTGCCTGGAGGGATGGTCTTCTCCTTGTCGGTCAGCTTGACCACGGCGCATCCGCAACTCGAACGAGTCTGTTCGATGATCAGATCGGCCTTACCGCGGTTTTCCAGCCGCCACTGCACTATCGGCTTGTCGCCTTCAAGCACGGTGCCGATGTTTTGCACCCGCTGGGCCACAAACAACGATGGTCCGGCCTTGGCATCGGTATCGGTCCTGTCGGGAATGGGCGGCAACTGCCCAGCCGCCATAGGTATGGCATACTGCAATAAAACAATGCAAGTAAACCGCTTAACCACTTGGCAATCTCCGAGTGCCGCCTACGCGTCCCCATAGCGGCAGCAAACCCTGTGGCCGCCCCCTCACGCGACAAATTGTATCGACGCAAACGTTGCCTGGGAAGCGTCCGGTCGGCAAGCGATCCCGGCGCCGCTGCAGACTACAAAGGGTCGTGCCGCAGGAGCGCTCAGGGAATCCTCAGTTCCAGGTTGTGAGTGCGCGGGCCGTCGTCGACTTCCCGCAACACGAGGCGGGCGTTCCGCCCAATCAGAGCGTCCCCATCACTGAAGCGGTATTCGACGGCTTGGGTGTCGCCGGGTCGGAGGTTGGAGATCGGGCGGTATTGGCGCTCGCGGCCCGGGACACTGGCTGATCCCCGAAAGCTCAGCACTTCGGAGGAGCGATTGGTAACGACTTCACGAAGTACGAGTTTATTCCCGGCCACCACCGCCTGCCCCCAGACCTCCAAATCCGTTACACCGATCTTGACAGGCATGGGAATTTGGAGGTAATACGGCCCATCTGACAGGGTCACCTTGGCCACGATCACCTTCTCGCCGACAGGCTCGTTGTGGGGGTAACGCACTTCCACTGCATGGCTGCCAACACGTTGGGGCATTAGACTGAAGCTGAAATAGCGAGGTGAGACCTCCCACGAGTCGGGTGGGTCCAGGACAACGTGACCGGAAACCGGCCCCTCGCCACTGTGGGTCATCTCGACACGGTGGCGCATCAGTTCGGTGCCGGACTCGACATGCCCGGGGGTAAGCGCGAACGACGTACGCAGATCAATGAGCCATCGCTCGACCCCCGGAACCAATACGGGCATCGGCGTCAGGCGCACGACCTGCCGCCGGGAGTCGTCGCGCGTAAGCGGTGTCGGGTGGCCCCAGAGATCAATCTGGCGGTCGGCATGTCCCAGTTGAATCGCGTACTGCGTTCCGCTTGGCGGTGCCTGCGGGTCCCACAAAGCCAGAATGGTCGATTCCTCGTCATGGAAGGCAAGACAATGCACGCTCTCCGCCAGGCGCAGGCGCTGACCCGGGGCGGCGTCCGCCAGCAGGCCCGCAATGGTGCGCAGGACCAGGTACGGCTCCGTCGGTTCAGTTATCTGACCCTCCACCGTTTCGCGCACAGACCACGTTTGCGGCACAAACACGGTGTCGGCGCCGGAATGCCGGGCTGTTATGACACGCTGCGCCCAATCCGCCAACCACGGAAGTCGGCGGTATTGATTCGCAGGAAGCGGCTCCACGTATGTAGACACTTTCTGGTAACCGATCTTTCGAAAGTAGTCGATCTGCGACGCGAACCGGTCTGGCTGGATCTCACCACCGATCGCCAACGCAATCTGCTCGACGGGCAGCTTTCGCGCGGGCGGCTCAACAGCCGTTGTGGCTGGGACTGACAAGCGCGGCATGGTCGTGAAGGGGCGGATGGCGTCGCGCAACTGAGTTACCGCCAGTGTCAGTTGCTCTTGCGGAGCCGGCAGCCAGTGCACCGGTTGTGGATCAGGACCCATCTGCCACCACCGAAACGCGCCGGCATTGGGCGCCACCACGGCTGCCAGATGCTCCTTCCACGCCATTGGGTCGCCGGACAGCAACTCGATCAGCGGGCGCGCGATCCGGCCGTCGCTACGGGCAATCGGACTGGGTGGGCCACGGAAGACAGCCGTCAGGGCAAAGCCGCTCTTGACCAGCTCCTGCAGGAACCGGTCTGTGGCCCGACGTTGCCCGGCCATCGGTGGATCTTCCGCCAGGCCCATCCAGACGGGCAGCTTTACTGACCGAACCGCCAGATGTTGCAGCAACCTGAGTTCTGTCTCGGGATTGCTTCGAAACCGTGGATTAACAACCACACCGAATGACCGTGCCAGGGCCTCAGGTCTTCGGTGCAGCCGGCTCAAACGAGCGAACGTCGCGCGCCGGGAACTGATCGGGGCGTCATCCGCGAATACATCCAATCGGGCGTGATAGAGCCCGGGAGGCAGATGGTCTACGGGAAATCGGACCGACCCTGCACTCGTGCCAATCGTAACCGACACCGGATGTGTCTCGACCAGAGCGCCATCCGCCGCCCTGATCGACAGCAAGCCCGCAAGCGTAGGGTCGTCGTCCGCCAGGACAACGCGCAATTCCTGTGTGTCTCCCGGTGCCATAACGTTGCCGGGGGCGCCGGTTGTGATCTGAACACGCGGCAGTGCATAGATCGTGATGTCGTCGAACCAGGCCCCACCGCGAACGTCGGTCCTGGGGATGTGACGTCGATACGGCACTGACGTGCTCCATAGAGGCTTTTGCAGGACCCATGCGACCAGGCTAATCGAATGGGCCTGCCGGGGCGCGGCTGCGAGGTAGAGTTCAACTTTCACCCATCCGTCACCGTCACCCGGGGCTCCGACGTAACGCGAACGGACCAGGGTTTCAGGGATGGGCCGGCCGTGCTTGTCGATGAAATGAGCGCTAAGGCACGTCCGGGCATACGTCAGCCGGTCGGCCCGGATGTATCCCTCGATCCGGTAATCCGTGTTGGCGCGCACACGTGTTTCCGGCCCGTTATATTGGTACGCGACATTACGCCCTTCGCTGACCAAGTGAAATGATGGGGGAGCAAGCCTCCCTGTTCCAAAGTCAAAGGTACCATATGCAAAGTGCGGGAAGCCATTGGCTCGAAGTGGCTCCCAATACTTGGGCACGTCCTCGAGGTTGCCCGCGGCGCGCTCGTCAAAGTCGAAGCGGTGAACGATACGTGTCGGCGAAAGCACAGGACCGACGGCAGGCAATGCGCGCAGGGTCTGTGTGAGCCCGATCGCTGCCGCGAGGGTGCCTACCGTGAGAACCGATCGGCTGGATGGCGCGCGTAACATCTCCATAAGAGCAGGTCCATACCCTGCGGTCTTCTTATCGGCGGGCTGAGCAACCCGGGTTAGGAAGCGGCCTACTGAGCACAGGCCCGACCGGTCAACTCGCCAAGGTCCCACGAGACGTGTTGCTCAGGCAGTCCGGCACCGAGGGAAAGCCGCCCGCGGCTTTGCCGGTTACTGCTCAGTGGCTGAGTTTGTGCCCTCGTCTTGACCACGGGCATCGAGAAAGCCTTGCAGGATGACCTGGGCGGCGATGGAATCCTCAACGGCCCGCCGCTTCTTGTGCGTAAGCCCGGCAGATCGAAGAAGCTCTTGAGCATGGCGCGAAGAGAGGCGTTCGTCCCAGTAATGCACGGGTTTGCCCGTGGTGCGGGTCAGCGCTTCGCCGAACTTCCGCGTAACCTTCGCCTGGTCGCCCTCCGTGCCGTCCATATTGAGGGGCAGTCCGATGACAAACGCATCGACTTGATACTCTCGAGCCGTACTCCCGACGGCACGGACTTGATCCGTGACACCGCCGCGGGCTTCGATTGTCTCCACCGGCGACGCGACCCCGGCGTCGGTATCGCCGACAGCCAGGCCGATACGCTTGGTGCCGTAGTCAATCCCCATGAAACGCGGCATGACGACCTACCGATTGAACCTCCAAGCGGGAGCACGCGCTCCCAATTCCCCGATCGCTTGCGATTCGAGTTCTGAAAGAGGAAGGCTTGCGCCGACGCCAATGATCACTCCTGTACATGCCCGAAACAGGACCGTCTACAGGTATTCTTCGCCATATTCGCTGCGGACGTTGTCGACCAGCTCTTTAATCCCCGTGGCGTCGCATTTCTTGCAGATCAGCGTGGCGTCGGGCGAATGAACGATGACCAGGTCCTCGACCCCGACCGTGGCGATCAGGTGCTTTTCTTCCGAAATCACGATGTTACCCCGCGAGCCGAGGTGGATCACACGACCACACGCTGACACGTTCTCGTCACCATCGGCGTTGATGACCAACTCAATGGCCGGCCAGGAACCGACATCCACCCAATGGCAGCTCATCTCAACGACCACCACGTGATCCGCCCGTTCCATGACGGCGAAGTCAATGCTGATTTTCATCAGCTTCGGATACACACTCTCCAGCTTCTGCTGCCGCTGTTCGGTCTCCCAAACGTCGGCGATTTCGCAAATGGCTTTATGCGACTCGGGCAGATGCTTCTCGAGCTGGTCGAGGATGGTCGTCGCCTTCCACATGAACATACCGCTGTTCCAGTAGTACTCCCCGCTAGACAAGTATTTCATGGCCTCGGCGACGCTGGGCTTTTCGGTGAACTTCCTGACCTGGAAAAGCCCCTCGGCGATGCGTTCTCCCCGCAAGACGTAACCGTAGTTGGTGTCGGGCCGGGTCGGCTTGATCCCCATCGTAACCAGGGCGTCGGGGCGTTGCTCTGCGGTTTGGAAGGCCTGCTCGACCGTGGCGCAAAAGCGGTCCGTCGGAGTAATAATGTGGTCTGCGGTGAAGATGCCGATCACTGCATCGGAATCGCGTTTGGCGAGGACCGCAGCGGCCAGCCCGACGGCGTTGGCGGTGTCGCGGCCGACCGGTTCGCCGATAAGGTTGGCCGCCGGCAGCTCGGGCAGCTCCTTCGAGACGATCGGTAAATGGGAATGATTGGTGATGACGTGAATCTGCTGGGGCTCGAGCATCGCCGCCACGCGCTCGTACGATTGGCGTAGCAGGCTGGCCCCGCTGAAAAGCCGTAAGACCTGCTTCGGACGGTTCTGGCGACTGAGCGGCCAAAGCCGTACGCCCGCTCCACCGGCCATGATCACTGCGTGTCGCATGGTCAGATTCCTACAGAACCGTGCACATCACCGACGTCATCAAAATCGACCCGCCGAAGCGGCACGAACTCCAGCACCAACGATCGTCGTGAACCATTCTTGAACTGCACGCTGACATATGTGAGTCCTGCGCTTCGGTGAATCGACATTACCTGACCGAGGCCATACACCGGATGCTCAACAAGCGTGCCGATCGTCCATTCCTCGATGTCGTCCGGCAATCCGTCACTGTCACTCGCCGGCCGACGCCGCGCCGGCGAAATGCCAACCTGGCTCCATTCTATCTGATCCTGTGGCAGTTCGTCGAGAAACGGGCTGCGGGTGGTCCGTTCGGATGAGCCCCGCAGCATGCGATATCGGGCGTGAGAGAGCGTCAGATGTGCCTTGGCCCGTGTCATCCCGACAAATAACAGCCGCCGCTCCTCCTCTTCGTCGGAGTACACTTCTTCGGTCCGCCGGAACGGCAGTATCCCCCGTTCGAGCCCGACGATGTACACGACGGCAAACTCCAGCCCTTTTGCAGCATGTAGGGTCATCAGCGTAATCGCCCCCGTGCCGTTGCGAACCGAATCCACGTCGCTCACCAGGGCGGTGTGCTCGAGCCAGTCGAGCACCGTCGCATCCGGGTGGTCGGCGTGGTATTCGGCGGCGGCCATGACCAACTCATCTATGTTCCGAGCAGGTGCATCATCGGTCTCGGCGGCTTGAGCGTAGTGGGCCTGCAAACCCGAGTGACTGATCACGAACTTTAACGCATCTGGTGCTGATCGCTCCAAGGCCGGTGCCAGCCTGGCCAGTAGTTCCCGAAACTCGTCAACCCTGCCGGCTGATCGGCCCAGCTTCGACAGATCACCTCCGCTGGTGATAAGGTCATAGATGGATTGTCCGGCTGCCTTAGCCTGCTCGGTCAGGCGCTGGACCGTGGTCGCGCCGATCCCCCGCGGTGGCGTGTTGATGACTCGCAGCAGCGACACCTCGTCAGCCGGGTTGACCAACACCCGAAGATAGGCCAGCACATCCTTGATCTCCTTGCGGTTGTAGAACTCGACCCCGCGAGCAATCTGGTAGGCGATCCCCTCTCTCAGCAATGCCTCCTCGATCACCCGGCTGAGCGAGTTGACCCGGTAGAACACGGCGATCTCGTTGAGACTCACACCGGACTGCACTTGCCTTGTGATGTCGTGAGCGATCGTCTCCGCCTCGGCTTTGGCGGTTTCGAGCTCGAACACACGGACGGAAACACCATCGTCGTTATCGGTCCATAGGGCCTTTTCTTTTCGACTTACATTGCCGGCTATGAGGGCATCCGCCGCCGATAGAACTCGCCTTGTCGATCGGTAGTTTTGTTCGAGGCGCACGACCTTCGCGCTCGGATAGTCGTGCTCGAAGCGAAGGATGTTTTCGATATTCGCCCCGCGCCATCCGTAGATCGACTGGTCCGGGTCGCCGGTCGCGCAGATGTTCCGCCGCTTCTCGGTAAGCCGCCGTGCGATCTTGTACTGTGCGGCGTTGGTGTCCTGGTATTCGTCGATCAGGACGTATCGATAGCGATCTTCAAGCTCGTCGCACAGCTCTTGGTCGCGCTCAAGGAGCACCGCTGTGCGCATGAGCAGATCGTCGAAGTCCAGCCCGCCCATCTTGGCAAGCAGCTTTTCGTACTTCTCATAGATACGCCTGATCTCCTCTTCCCGCCAAGTCGGAGCCCACTCCTGGTACGCTTGGGGCGTCAGCATGTCGTTCTTGGCCAGGCTGATTTCGTGGTCGACGCTGGAGGGGGACCAGTTGTCGGTCGAGAGGTCGCACTCCTCGATGGCCTGTTTGATCAGCTTGCGGCGGTCCTCGCGATCGAAGATGGTGAAGTTGCGCGGTACACCCGCCCGATCGTGATACTGCCGAAGCAGCTTGGCGCACAGGGCATGGAACGTGCAGACCGTCATGTCCTCGCCCACACCCAGCGCTTCAATCCGCTCTCGCATTTCCCTCGCAGCCTTGTTGGTGAAGGTGATCGCCAGGATGTCTGAAGGGCGGGCAACGGTGCGGGCCAGATGGGCCGCCCGACGGGTCACCACGCGCGTCTTGCCGCTGCCGGGTCCGGCCAGGATCAGCAACGGTCCATCCGTATGAACGACGGCTTCGCGCTGCGGTTTGCTCAGGTCCGCAAAAAGGTCTTCACTTGTAGCTTCCGCGCGGCTTCGCATCGCCCCCCTTCTATAGCCGTTCAATCAGACACCGTCCACTCCGCGAGCCAGCGGGTCTAGCCCGCGCGGAGGCTGGAGACGGGTGGCGGCTCCCCCTCCCTGCAAATCGGCGATATTCGCTGCAGCTTAGCGCGTGTGCAGCTTGCGCCGCAGTGCCGACCTAGTGGAGTGCAGGCGTATCGCCGAGGTGGTGGAGATTACTGGCCAGCAACGCCCTGGCGTGTCGAGAGAAGAGGGTTCAATAAAAGGAGACGCCCCGTCAGCCGGGGAGTCAGTCGCATCATGCTGACCTCCCGGGCCAACGGGGCGTCTAGTGTCGTGGCGGCGCCGGTTGACAACGAGCAAACAATCAGGATGAGCCCGTCGTCTCGGTGGCGGCACAGGCGTCCTTGCCTGCGGGCGCGGACTTTACGGTTTACCTTTCAGCAAGGTATCCAATTGCCCCTTGAGCAGCGTGTCCAGATTCTGCTTGGCACCGATATTGACGTTGGCAATCTTGCCATCCTTGCCCACCACAAACATGGTGGGATAGCTGACCGCCTGAAACTGTCTCCCTATCTTGTTGTCGGCGAAGTCGCCGATAGTCAGCTCCAGACCGGAGCCGACCCCTGTCAGCACATCAACGATTTCGGCCTCGGTGTAGTCTTTCCTCATCTTCTGGGCAACGTTCACGAAGCGTACACCCTTTGCCTCGTACTCTTTGCGCACCTTCTCCACGTTCGGAATCTGCCTCTTGCAGAAGCCGCAGTTGGGAGCGAAGAAGTTGAGGACCGTCGCCGGATGATTCTTGAATTCGTCACTGGAGACGGCCTTACCATCGAGGGTGGTCAACGAGAATTCGGGAGTGGGCTTGCCGGCCATGTCCTCGGCAGGGCGTCTGCGTTTTTGCGGCTGGGCGGAGGCGAACTTCGGCACAGGCTTACCGGCGATCAGGGCGTCGAGTTGGCCTGTCAGTCGCTTCTCCAGGTCACCGATGTTCCCAACGTTGACGGCCTCAACCTTGCCGCTCTTTCCAACTACGACCATCGTGGGGAAGCCGCCGGCGTTGAACATTCGACCGATCTTGTTCTCAGGGTCATGGGCAATCTCCAGCTTCGCCCCGAGCTCGTCCATCGAGGCGACGACCTCGTCGGCTGTGTACCTCTTGCGCATCGTCTGGACGACACTGACGAACCGCACGCCCTTATCGGCGTAGGTCTGCCGGATCTTTTCCACGCGAGGGATCTGCTTTTTGCAGTAGCCGCAGTTCGGGGCGACGAAGTCCAGCACGGTGACCGCGCTGTTCCCGAACTCGCCGTTCGACACCGTTTTGCCCTCCAGGGTATCGATGGAGAACGCAGGAGCCGATTTGCCGACCAGCTCGTCAGCTCGCTTACGCTCGGGCCGTTGCCGCTCGGGCCTCTTGGCAACCGCCTCGGGCTTCGGTACTGGCCTGCCGGCAAGGAGTGCACCTAGCTGTCCCTTCAGGCGCGATTCCAGATCCCCGATATTTCCGATGTTGACCGCCTCGATTTTTCCGGTCTTTCCGATGACGACCATCGTTGGGAAGCTGGTGGCCTTAAAGAGCGGCCCGACGGTGTTGTCTGGATCGGCCACAATCTCACCGCCAAAACCGAGTCCCTTGATCGTGTCGATGACTTCGTCGTTGGTGTACTTCTTTCCCCGCATTGTCTGGCTAACGGTGGCAAAGCGAACACCCTTCGATTCGTATTCCTTGCGAATCGTCTCCAGCCTGGGAATTTGCTTCTTGCAGAAGCCGCAGTTCACGGCGAAGAAGTCGAGGACGGTGATCTTTCCGGAGAGATCCGCACTGGACAACGACTTACCCTCGGTAGTTGTAACGTTGAAGGCAGGTGCCTGCGTTCCGACCATCATCTCCGCCGGTCTTTGTCTTTGTTGCGGCTTGCGCTGCGCTTTCTTCTCTCGCGACGCGAGGCTCTTGACCGGCACGGCAATGCTTGCCCTCGCCTTATCGTCCGTCTTCAGCGTAATGGTGCGTCCCCTGGACGGCACGTTGTAGCCGGGAGGGAACTGGACCTCGACGCTATATCTCTTGCCCTCGCGCTGCTCGATGACCTTGAGCTTGATACTCGGATCATCAACGGTCGCCTCAAGCAGTCTAACCGGCGTATCGCCGTAGTTGGTGAACTTGATGGTCCGCGTCGACACCTGCAAGTCTCTCACCTGGCCCCGGGGGGCGCTGACATTCAAGATGCTGGGATTCACCTCGAGCCGTGCGGGGATGCTTCCGCGCACGTCGACGTTGAGTGTTTTCTGTGCCTCCATGTTTGTCTTCAGGGAGATCCGCTTATAGAGTATGCCGGTATTAAAGGGCGGTGTCGCGGTGACATGCAGCTCGTAGGCTTGCCCTGGCGTTGTGGTGACCAGTTTGGCATCGATATTGCCTTTCGGAAGTTTAGCCAGCTCTATCTCCAGTGGCTTGTCGGCGTTGTTCGTGATCTGAAGCACCCGGGTCTGCGCCTCAGGCTTGGAGATTTTGCCGAAATACACGTTCGGCGGGACCATCTCCACATACCTCTTCACTTCACCGCGCAACTTCAGTCGGAGATTTGGCATGACGGGGTCATTGGAAATAATGGTGATGCCTTTCTCAAACTTGCCACGCAACCTGGTGCTGTCCGTCGAGAACGGGAACTCGCCCGATTCACCCGGCGCGATTGTCGTGGGATACTTCCCGGTGATGGTACATCCGCAGGCCGGCCTGATATTCTCGATTTTGAGCGTCTTCTTCCCCTCGTTCTTGATGATGTAGGTGTGCTGCAGCTTCGGCCCGACCCACACCGTCCCGAAGTCGTGGACGGGGGTTTCGACCTTGATGACCGGTCGGGGTCCTTTGGCCTCAAGAGTCGTGGCGGCGGCGTCCTTCTTGGGGGGTACACTCTCGGCACCGATCAACTTGACCCGCTCGCGTTTCACGGCCGTCGGGACGTCTTCCCCTTTCTTTGCCTCTCCATACTTCTTCGGCGGCGGCTTCACCGCAAACGCCTGCAGCGTACATGTGAGCGCGACGGCCACGGCCAGAAAACCAGACACGGCTCTGGCAGTCCGCCCTGGCCTGGCGGGCCACCACCCGTTGATGTTGAAACGCCGTCTCCCATTTGAGTGGTAATTGAACTTGGCAGTCATGATTCGTTATCCCTTCTCCAAAAAAACACGATGATGCCGGTCTTACGTAAGGACCGGCTTGCCCTACTACTCGCATAGACGGACCGAAACGCGGAACGACCTGGGATTGGCTCCACGGTAACGGCCTATCCGTTGCCCTACGGGATCGGTGTTTATAACCCTTCTCTGTCCATCAAAGCAAGCCGTTAACCAAATTGTTACTATGACGTTACTGTCAGCTCGCCAGTGGTGGCTGACGATTCTCACAGCCTTCGGAGGTCCCCCGGGCACGATGCCGGGCCGCGTTCGATACGCTCGGTGGACACTTATTGCGCCCCACACCGCACCGCCGCGACGTATCGGGTCGGCTTCCCCGCCCATCGGGCCAATCCGCGATGCGGACCGAGAGGAAATGCCGCCGCTTGTTACTCTGCAAGGCACGCACACAGAGGAAACACTCCTAGAAAGCCGCCGCCGCGGACCGGCGCTGCCATCGGGGCCATCTACCCGCAATCCACCCTGTTTCTTCCACCTCCACACCTTATTTGTGATTGCGGTGCGTGCCCGGCCGTGCCACTATAACAAGCGTGAAGGCTTCCGCCGGGCAATGGGAACGGACCGTTCTGATGATCGGATCGATCGGTCCGCTTGGTCACTTGCCTGCTTCTGGTACGATCACGGTGGGAGTGGTCGGGATACCGCTCTTTTGGCTCATGCATGATTGGCCGTGGATCGCGTACGTTACGGCCACCCTCACGGTCACGATGGCGGCCGTATGGCTTCACGCGACCGGCGATCGGATCCTCGCCGAGAAGGACTCCCGAACACTGGTTTGGGACGAGGTGGCAGGCTTCTTGGTCGCGGTGGCGTTTGTGCCCTTCACGTGGCAACTGGCCATCCTCGCCTTTGTGCTTGAGCGCACGATTGACGTCATCAAGATTCCACCAGCCAACTGGATTGAGAAGCACTGGCCCAGCGGTTGGGGCGTCGTCGGCGACGACATCGCCGCCGGGCTGTACACCTGTGCGATCCTGCACATAGCCGTTTACTTGCGCCCGGACTTGTGCGGTGTAATGGGCTAAGGCATTCTCGTTTTTTTCTGCGGCGGCAAAGTTCGCGTTGACTTGAGGAACGCAACGCCGCGCGGGCTAAATGCTGCGGCTCAGGCGTTTACGATCAATCGCAATCAATGAACCGGTCAGCTTGACATAGCTGTTAAGACCTTATAAGCAAATCCCACGATAACCGGCCCTGAGAATCCTTTGGTAAGCTTTAGGTGTAGGCATAACGAGCGACCTTATGAGCCAGCGGCCACCCTTTGATTGGCATAGCGCGCAGGAATACCTCGAGGATCTGCTGCCTGAGGAGATTCACAAGCTCGAACAGGCCGGTCACGCCGCTCCGCCGACACGACCCACCATCGGCCCCTGGGTTGCTCAACTGGTCGATGTGTTGATCTACGCCCTGCGTCCCCGCCGCGCCCTGGAGATCGGCACGTCCACGGGCTATTCGGCCATCGCCATGGGGCGGGCTCTTCAGCGGGTCGGCGGAACATTGACCACGGTTGAAATTGACCCACAACTGGCGGAAGCCGCCCGACAAAACATCTCTGAGGCCGGGCTGGCCGACGTCATCGAGGTGGTGATTAATGATGCCAACGAAGTGATCGCCGACCTCACCGAATCGTTCGGATTGATCTTGCAAGACGGGAACAAGGACGACTACTTGAAGATGTTGCCCCGCCTCGTCGAGTTGCTCGAACCGCAGGGGCTGCTGGTTACGGATGACGTGCTGTTTCCGGTAATGCAGATCCCGGAGGAGGCCAAACGGTGGCAGTATGCTTTGGGCCTTTACAACGAAGCCCTGCAGGACCATCCCGGGCTGCAGACCGTCTGGCTTCCGATCGGCGATGGGGTGGCTGTCAGCGTAAAGCTCGATAGATGAGCGGGTGTCCGCCGCTTTCCAGCGACAGGCACGCAAGCGTTGCCAAATATCCTCTGGTTATCACCGAAAATGAGTATATCCGGTGATCGCGAGAGCTACCCGTGGAGCTGCGGCAGGCTGATCCCGGCGCTATCGGATTAAGGAGGACCTCCAGATGAATTCTCACCAAGTCGGACTTCAAAGGCTTTCCAGGTCGATGCTATTGTGCGTGGTTTTTGTAGCAACCACCTCACTCACCACAGGTCAGACGGTCATCTTCGAGAAGCCGCTCAGCTCGCGGATCGCTAATTATAACATCAAGGTAACCCTTGACGACCAGAAGAAACACCTTGACGGGAACATGATCCTCACCTGGAACAACCCATCGGATGACCACGTTGATGAACTGCAGTTCCACCTCTACGCCAACGCCTTCAAGAATGCCAAGTCCACCTTCTTGCGCGAATGGCTCCACAGCCGAGCGGCAAGCTCGGACAGCAGCGAGCCCGGGGAGTCTCCGTGGGCGAAGGGTGATGACGATGTCTGGGGTTGGATCAGGATCACGCGCATGGAAGTTGACGGCGAGGACGTTACTGAACGAATCGCCTTTTTCCAACCCGACGACGACAACACGGACGATGAGACGGTCATTCGCGTGCCGTTGACCAATGCCATTCCGCCTGGTGAATCGGCGCGGATCCAGCTTGCGTTCCAGAGCAGAATCCCCAAGTGCAAGATCCGAACCGGTTGGTGGCACGATGACTTCTTTATGATGGTCCACTGGTTTCCCAAGATCGGTGTTTATGAACCGCCGGGGGTGCGATTCGTACCGGCCGATGCTCCGCGCGGCCGCTGGAACTGCCATCAGTTCCATATAGCTACGGAGTTCTACGCCGACTTCGGTGTCTACGACGTGGAAATCACTTTGCCGGAAAAGTACGTCGTCGGTACCACGGGGCTGATGCTCGATCAGCGCAGCAACGGTGACGGCACAAAGACCGTCGTTGCCCACGCTGAGGATGTTCACGAGTTCGCCTGGGTGGCGGATGCGCAGTTTCATGAAGCCACGGATGTGTGGCGTAGCCCCGCTGACGGACACGAGGTTGACATCCGTCTGCTTTACCAGCCTGGGCACGGAAGCGTCGTTGACAAATACATCGAATCGACGAAGAACACGCTCGATTATGTCGACCGCTGGCTCGGGCCGGGTGCTTATCCTTACCCGAACATCACCGTAGTGGATCCCAGGGCGGCAAGCGGGGCTGGCGGGATGGAATATCCCACGCTGTTCACCGGCGGGACAGTCTGGTGGGCGGAGCAGCTTTTCGGGGACGGCCTGCGCATCGTCGAGATGGTGACAATCCACGAATTCATGCATCAGTTCTGGTACGGCATGGTCGCCAGCAATGAGTTCGAGGAGGCGTGGCTCGACGAAGGGCTTACGGTTTATAGTGAAAACCGCATCTTGGCCGATCTTTTCGGCGAGAATACCTCGATGTTCAACTGGTGGGGCGCGTCGGCAAGCAATGCGGGCCTTTCGCGCGCCGGGCTTGCTCTATCCCGAAGCAAAAACGACGGCTCGATCGCCGAGCCAACGTTTGCCCACTGGCACCGAGTCATCGGGATCAATATGGCATATAACAAAGCAAGCCTCATGCTCAAGACCTTGGAGAACTATCTGGGTCGCGAGCGTTTCGACCGGATCATGCGAACCTATTTCGATCGATGGAAGTTCCGCCATCCCTGCCGAGACGATTTCCTCGCCGTTGCCAATGAGGTGGCCGGTGAGAATCTCGACTGGTTCTTTGATCAGATCATCGAGCAACCCACCTCGCTCGATTACGCCGTGGCCTCCATCGCCAACGTTCCCGTTGACGAGTTTGACGAGGGTCTTTCACAGTACGAGTTTGAAGCTCCCGAGAAAGGCGAAGACGAGGGAGAAGACGAAGAAGAGGGGGAGCAGGACGAGGAGAGTAAGCCTCATCAGAGTACGGTTGTCTTCCGCCGCGTCGGCGAAGTGGTCTTCCCTATGGAAATCCTGGTCGAGTTCTCCGACGGTACGATCGTACGAGAAACCTGGAACGGGCAGGGGCGGGTAAAGACCTTCCAATTCACTCGACCGGCCAAGGTCGTTCGGGCCGCCATTGATCCCGACCGCAAGGTGCCGCTCGATGTGGATCTGCTCAATAACAGCCTCCATATCGAAGAGAACAAGGAGGTTATCAACAAGTACACACTGAAGGGCTTCTTCTGGATGCAGTCGCTTCTGCAGTTGTTCAGTATATTTGGCTAAGGGGAAGATCACTACTGGAGCGTAGGAGAGCACGATGTCACCCTGGATTGCATTCAAAGACGGAACGGCCAGAATCTGGTTCCACAAGCGACTTATCGTGTGGCTATACCTGGCCAATCTGGTGTTTGCGGCCGTGCTGTTGTTCCCCCTTCGCAAGCTTGTAAGTGAGATCAGTCGCACTGATCTGGCTGATGAGTTCGTGTCCGGGTTTCAGATTGACTTGTTCGTCGACTTCTGGGCGCAGCATTCATCGGCGCTAAAGTCACTGGCGTTTTCGGCTGTGGGACTCGGCATTCTCTATTTGTTCATAAACATCTTTCTGACAGGTGGAATTGTTGCATCGCTGGCGGCGGAGCGTCGGGTGTCGTTGCGGCGTTTCTTCTATAGCGCAAGCAGGTATTTCTGGCGGTACCTCCGGCTGTTCGTGCTACTGGCCGTCGTCGTCGGACTGGTGCTGGCGGGTTACAAGTTGTGGCTCGATGGATTGGTAGACAATCTGCGGAAGGATTCGACCACCGACGTTGCCTCCTTCTTATGGCGTGCTCTTGCTGTGACCTTCGTACTTGTGTTCGTCTCGCTGATCATCATGGTTTTCGATTACGCCAAGATTCGTACGGTCGTCGACGGCCGCCGCAGCGTAATTGTTGCCGCCTGCGTCGCATTCGGGTTTTCATTTCGCCGGTTCTTGCGAACCGTTACACTGTTCTATTTCAATCTGGTGATTGTCGGCATCTTGTTCGCCATCTACCTGATCGTGGAAAACCAGTTTTCCAACGCGACCACCACGTCAATGGTGAGCCTCTTCGTCGTCCAACAAATCTTCATCGTAAGCCGCATCTGGATGAGACTCTCGTTCTTCGCGACGCAAATGGCGTTCTATTGCGCTGCAACCGAAGTGTTGCCGTCACCTTCCCCGACGGAAACCGAACCGGTTCCTCAGGCAAGCAACGAGGCTGGCGCCAATATTTAGAATTGGACAACTGGGGTAATCCCCCGCATGCATGGCGTGTCGTCGGGGCCGCCTCATCGCGGAAGATGACGGTGCTGTGCTCCATGTCCTCCCGCTCAGTCCGGTTCGGACTCGGCTTCTGTCTCGTCCAGATCGGCGAGTGCGGATTTGAGTTGATCAGACTGTGGATCAAGACGCAGCCCGGTCTGTAGAACCTTCAAGGCTTCGTCCTTGCGCCCGGCGCCCAGCAGATAGTCCGCAAAGAGGATACGAAGGTCCGCGGAACCGGGGCTGATTTGCAGGGCGGTTCTGTAATGGGTGATGGTTTTCTCGGCCCGCCACTGTTCCTGGTAGAGCTGGGCCAACTTGCCGTGAGCAGGGGCGAGGTGCGGATCGTGGCGGAGGGCTTGGAGGTAGTGCTTCTCAGCCTCTATTGGCTGCCCCTGTGCATCCAATGCCAGGGCGAGGTTGAAGTATGCTCGGGCGTATTCCGGGTTGTCGTTCAAGTAGCGACGATACTGACTCTCCGCGTCTTGGTAGTTGCCAATGGTGTAGTGAGTGACGGCCAGACTGAACCGGGCCTCATACTTGTTGGGCATCGCCGCAAGGGCCTGCTCATAATGGTGAATCGCCTGGCCGTAATCGCCCCGAAGCCGATGAATGTGACCAATGTTGGTGTGGGCCTGTGCCTGCGGCTCCGGCCAGGGAACGCAATGGGCAAGCATGTATTCGAACTGGTCGCCGGCTTCATCCAACTCTCCACGTTCTCGCAGCAGCACGCCGAGGTTTCCTCGGGCCAGCCAACTGCCCGGATTGTGCTGTATCGTATGACGCCACAAGTCCTCTACGTCTCGATACAGGAAGGTCTGCCGATAGGTGAGTGTACCCAGGGCGGCGACAACAACGGCTGTCAGCACTCCGCTGAACAGACGAGCGGTGCTCAGGCGCGCCGGTGTCTCGAAGCCCTTGACCAGACGGATCAGAAACCCTGCAACGCCAACAGCCGCGGCAATCACACCCAGACTCGCAAGGTACTGGAAGTGATCGGCGACGAAGGAGAACCTCATCGGGGCCACATTAACAAAGCCCAATGCCGGTGACAGGGTTATAGCGGTAAAGCAGGCGGCGACGGTGAGCCCCCTGCCCCAACGCTTTTGTGTCACCCAGAGCCCGGCTGCGGCCAGAACGGTTGCAAGGGGCCAGACCCACTGCAGTGCGTCAGCCGCGTTGATCTGCCAACGCGGATAGTTGAATACCAGCGGAGAAGGCCAGAGCAGCTTGCCGGCGTAAAACCACACTGCCCGGCCGGCTACGATCACACGCTCGGGCATCGACAGCGCCCAATGCGCCCCATAGGCGCCGTGCAGCACGTTGTAGTGCTCGTACACCGCCGTAGCGGTACCCATGATCCCGCCTGCCAACGCGAAGGGGACTAGCAGAAGCACGTTCTTTAGGCCGATCGGCTCTTGCCGCCACCATCGCAGCAAGAGCAGCGCTGCCGGCAGCGTGCAGACTACGGTCTTGGAGAGAAGGCCCAGCACGAACAACGTAAGCGCCGCGGCATACCAGCGCCACCGTTGGGTCGCCTCGAACCTTAGATAGCTTCCCACAGACAGCAGGTAACACAGGCCGGACAGCACGTTCTTCCGCTCCGTGATCCAGGCCACCGATTCCACGTGGACCGGATGCAGGGCGAAGATGACCGCTACGATGTAGGCACCGCCGAAACCCATCCGCCGCAACAGCCGCCAGACCAGCACGGCGTTGATGGCGTGCAGCAGCACGTTGATGATGTGGTAACCACCGGCCTGCGATCCCCAGAGTCGATATTCGAGCCAAAACGTGGTGAATACCAGGGGGTAGTACTGCGGACTCTCCCCGGTCGTCCAGATGCGTTTAAGGCCGTCCGGCGCCGGCAGGAGCGGGTTTTCGTAGACATAATCATCGTCGTCCCAGATGAACCCGCCGTGGTAGACCGGGGCGTAAACGAGGACCGTCATCGAAACCAGCAGCAGGCCGGCCACAAGACCGGAGAACCGGCCATTACTACGCGTTGAGGGACGAAGGTTCGACAATTGCGATCCTGCGGATTGCTTCGAGCTCGAGAGCATGCGGCTATGATATGCCGCTGGGCGGCGCACTACCACTGACGCGCGGCCGTCTACGTATCCGTAGCTTGGGTATCCCGATTGATGCAAGTATGATCCCCGAACCTGAGCGCGAAAAGAAGGTTTGACAACAAAGGCACAGCGAACGGTGGCAGCAGGCGACCAACTTCAATCCGTGAGTCACGACTCTGGAACGCTTCTATCTGTCGAAGGTGGAACTCGGGGCAAACGCCGGCTGAGTCTGTTGGCATATATCATTCCCGCGGTCACAGCGCTGTGTGTAGCGTTGATTCACGGTCCATTTCTGATTGATGATGCCTATATCACGTTTCGTTACGCGGAAAACCTTGCCACGGGGGAGGGTCTGGTCTTCAACCGCGGCGAAGCGGTTCTGGGGACCACGTCGCCGCTTCTGGCCGTTCTGCTCGCGTTTCTGAAGCTCATCGGGCTAGAAGTCCCCTTGGCAGCCCGGTGGGTAGGCCTGGTTTCGGGCATGGCCGTTGTGATCATCACCCAAATACTGGCGGCCCGCGTCATGCAGCCGTTGGCCTGCCTGGCCCTGGGCTTGTGCCTGGCGTTTCACCCCGACCTAGCCATCGCTGCCAACTCTGGGATGGAGACCGCTGTAAGCATGGCGGCAGTATACGGCGGGATTCTAATGATCCTCAAAGGCCGGTATGCCTCAGCGGGAGTGTTGGGAGGCGTCGCATTCTTGCTGCGACCCGACGGCGCACTGGTTGTACTGATGGCCGTCGGTGTCATACTATGTCATCGACCGCGTAAGATCTGGCGGCCTCTCTTGGCCGCCGGGTTGGTGACACTCCCGTGGCTGATCTACGCGGCCGTCACCTATGACGGATGGATCCCCCAGTCGATACCGGCCAAACAGCTCATTCACCCGGACACGCCGGGGCACATCTTGTTGACCAACCTGCGCCGGCTGAGTTTCGGAGTGCCGATGAAGCTGGTCTGTGGATTGGCGGTCGGCGGAATCGTGTTCGCCGTGGTGAGGCGATCAACTCTTGTCCTTGTGGCCGTCTGGATGCTCTTGTACCTGGCCGGCCTATCCGCCTCGCGAATCATGTCTTTGTTTCCCTGGTACGTGACTCCGTTGCTTCCCGGGCTGCTGGTGCTGGCCGCTTATTGCGTTGAAGGATTGATCCGAGTTGTGTCCAACGGTATGGCCGAAGCGTCTCCTTGGCGGCCGTGGGTGGAGCGCCGATCAGCCCCGGCCATTTTGCTGATTTTGGGCATTCTGCTTATCAGCGAGAGCCCAACCTGGTATGCCAGAAACCAGGCACAATTTGGGCGAGTCCCGGTGTATCTGCGGATAGGCGATCTGCTTGGACAACGGTGCCAGCCGGGTGACGCAGTGCTCGTCGGCGAGGTGGGAGCTTTGGCGTATGCACTCCCCGAGCAGTTCATCATCGACAGCTCGGGTATCAACTCACCGGCGGCGCTTCGCGCCCGTAATGAGGATCGCAGCCGGCTCCTGGAACAGGGTATTGCTCGCCCATTGCCTGAAGGATCACCCCAATGGGTTCTGTAACTCGTGGACCGTTTTGAGCCTCGCTACATCGTTACGTACCGACCGTGGTTGCACGTACAGGAGATCATGAGCGTGCCCGGAATCGCGAGAGCATACCGGCGAGTCGGGTCCGATATCCCCGGATTGGAACACTATTTCATACTGGAACGAGGGGAGATTGCGCCGGCGGGGCCGTAGGGGCGGACGGACAGCACACAGCGCCGCTACGGCGTCGGTGCGGCCTTCTATGTTGCTACGCACACAGGTAATCGCTGATGGAAAGCAAGGAACAGCGGTCTAGGCCACAGGGGCGGTTGTCGGAAGCGGGTCCGCCTAGGGCAGGTGCGCCCGCTGACAACACTGTGTCCGCGATCCGGCGTTGGGCCGGACCAGCCGCCATCGTCGTGGCCGGTTTCGTCATGCTTTATTGGAGTTGGCGGGCCTGGCCCGACGTCCTGGTCGACTTTGGCCGCGAGCTGTACGTCCCCTGGCAACTTGCCCAGGGCAAGGTCCTCTATGCCGATATTGCATACCTTAACGGGCCGCTATCGCCGTATCTGAATGCACTGTGGTTTCGTATATTTGGTGTCAGCATCCTGACGCTGGCTCTGTGCAACATTTGTCTGCTGGCTGTGTTGGTCGGGCTTGTCTTTCACCTGTTTAATAGGATTAGTGGCAGGCTGGCGGCGTCCTGCGCATGCCTGACCCTTGTGACGGTATTCGCATTCGGTCAGCTCATTTCGGTCGGGAACTACAATTTCGTTTGCCCGTATTCACATGAGCTGACCCACGGCCTCATCCTGTGCACCACTGCAATCACGTGTCTGTCGACATATCATCGGCGTCGCCGGTTGTTATGGGTGGCCGGTGCGGGCCTGGCGGTGGGACTGACATTTCTGACGAAAGTGGAGGTCTTTTTGGCTGGGGCGCTGGCCGTGGCCGTCGGACTGGGTCTGATCATTTGGATCGAGCGTCCCGGCCGCCGGAGGACAGTTCAACTGCTGGCTATGTTCATTGCTTCGGTTCTTTTGCCACCGGCAATTGCGCTGGTGTTGTTATCCACGGCCATACCTGCAAGTGAGGCCCTGCACGCTATGGCCGGTTCGTGGTCGTCTCTGCTCGGCAGCGACCTTGTCTCGATGGATTTTTACCGCAAAGGCATGGGGCTGCTCGATGCCGGCGCGAACCTGAAATTGATGCTGGCTTGGATCGGCGGTTACCTGGTCCTTTTCTTGCCGATCGGTGTTTTGAGCATGTTTCTCCGCAGGCCGGGCGCGTATCGCCTGACCGTTGCGTTGATAGTCTCGTTGGGCGTGGCCGCGGTGCTATTGTGGAACCTGCACGAGATCGAATGGCGCAAGCTCGCCATGCCGTGGCCTGTGTTCGTCGGGGTGATTTGCGTCATTTCCTTCGTGAAGGTCATAAGACGCGGCGGGGACAGCGAAGCACGCTCGCGCCTCATGCTGACCTGCATACTGAGCGTTTTCGCATTGGCGCTGCTCAGCAAAATGGTGCTCAACACTCGTCTATATCATTACGGTTTCGCGTTGGCGATGCCGGCCACGTTGCTGATCGTCGTGGCCCTGGTCGAATGGATTCCGGCATTTATCGCGAATCGAGGCGGGTACGCATGGGTCTTTCGCGGCGCGGTCTTGGCGGTGCTGATCGTAGCCGTGTTTGTACACGTTCAGCGCTCGCACGAAGTGTACAACTCAAAGACGTATCCCGTAGCCAGTGGTGCGGACTTGTTCCGGGCGGATGAGCGCAGCCACGCGGTCAACACCATGCTTGGTGAGATCCAAGCGCGAGTGCCACCTGATGCCACGCTGGTTGTGTTACCTGAGGGCGTGATGATCAACTATCTTACGCGACGTATAAACCCGACGCCTTACGTCAACTTCATGCCGCCGGAGCTGATGGTCTTCGGCGAAGAGCGCATGTTAGCCGCGTTTCAGGCACGTCCACCTGATTACGTAGTCCTCGTGCACAAGGACACTTCCGAATACGGCCCACGCTTTTTCGGCCGTGACTACGGCCAGAAGCTATACGAGTGGATCCGCGAAAACTACCACCCGATCAGCCTCATCGGCGCCACGCCCCTCCAAACCGACCAGTTCGGCATCCTGCTGCTTGAAGCATCCGGACGGTGATAGCAATGGGTGGTACGGTCTGGCCAAGCCAGGCCGTGGGCTACTCGTGTACGTGTGTGCCACTGCTGTGTCAGCAGTGCGTGGCCATAGGTTCGCCGACATTACACTGCTCGCAGAGCAGTGGCACCCTGCCGTGGGTTGCCCGTCTGTACATTTCACGATTTCCTCGACATTGCGTCAGATCGGGTTGTTCAAGACCACGGCCCTGCTGCGCTTCGCTCCGCAGGTCCGACAGGCTAACGTACAGACACATGCTGTCGATAAGCTAGCCTCGGTCCCGATTCTCCCGACGAGTCGGGACCGCGAGGAGGGTCCGCTTTTCATGTAAGCGCGGCTGCCCTGCGGGTTGGAATTGTGCCCACCGAGACAGCAGATGGGAAATCTCGGTTGACAGGAGTGAGGCACAGAGGACTGGAAACGCATGGTTTATGCGGACGGTGGTGTCCAGGCCAAGGATCCCCCTGCTCTCGGATAGAACCTTACGGAGTGGCGGTCTACGATAAACTGCGGGAACAGTAGACCATATGGCAAGCTGGCCGTGTCGGGAGTATCGACCGCGCCCGGTGACATCAGTGGTCAATCGGAGTTGGTTGCCAATGGTGACTGGGGAATGACTGAAGCATCCCAGGACGTTGTGGGACGGCTGGACTTCCCCGCGTTGCCTTGCGCTTGCGACTATCGGAGAGGGAAAGAGGAGAGGGAAAGACATGTCCAACAACAGAATGCAATGGACCGTGGTCGGGCTGGCCTGTGTGGGGCTCGGATGTTTGCTGCTGCCGGTTTTTGGCCACCAGGTCAGGAATACGCCGGTCCCAGCGAGCGTCCACACCGCTGCGGTCCTCGGCGTCGCGCCGCTGAAGACGCTCCACCTCGGCGTGATCAGCGTCCGGGATCTGTATCCCCCGATCGCGGGTTTGCGCGACGCGACCGGTGATACATACGACGCGGCCGGGCTCGCCCAGGACGCCGCGACTGCCTGGTTCGTCGACGATCTCCCGGACAACCACACCTTCGGCACGGGCGAGGAGAGCGCCGGCGCTAACCTGATCTCCGGTGTGGATATGCGGATCGTGGGGACCGACTTTGGCCCCGGGGTGCCGGGGACCAACTTACTCCAGGTCAACTACTTTACCGTGGACGGCTCGGACATCGTGCCAGCGGACAGCCTCTCACCCGACAACCTTATCTTCCAAGAATGGCGTTTTGACGTGGGCACTACCGCCCCGGGCACGGATAAGATCAACTGGACTCCGAATCCCGGGTTCACCGTCGTTGACTCCGGCTTCTGCGTGGTGGATGCAGGAACGGTTCTGGGCTGCTTCGAACTGTCCCTCCATGACAGCGATGCCAACGGCGTCTCCGGGGTCGGAGTCGTCGGCCTGGGAGGCGGGGATATCGCCGGGTACGGCGTCGACGAGATGATCATGTACTGGGAGATCCAGTTGGCCCCGTCCTGCGGTGACGGCCACGTCGACCCGGGCGAGGAGTGCGACGACGGCAATAACGTCGACGGCGACGGCTGTTCCGCAACCTGCCAAGAGGAAGGCACTATTCCCGGCGACTTGGACGGGGACGGCGACGTGGATCTGGCAGACTATGCCATATTCATGACGTTCTTCAACGGGCCGTAGCGAGGCATCTTGCCGACAACGGCCCTGAACCACCTGACGCGGAACCAACATTCCGACTGCCGCCTCGTCTTATAGGGTGGCGATCAACGACGTGGACAAGTGTCGCACGCTTGTCGTCATCAGGCGAGTCAAACCTTGTGGGAGAAGGTTGCTTAAGGGCTGTTGAACCCAGGATCGATGTGATTGTCCCTATCCCTTGGGTGATGCTCACCCGGCCGGCGCAGGAATGACTTCCACCATCGTCGGTTTACGGATGACCTCGGGAAGCTGAAAGATCAGGTTGCCCTGGGCATCATGACCGATCTGGTCGAAGATCAGATGGTCGACATAGACCCAGGCCTTACGGTCCTCGGTGCCGATGATCTGAAAAACGGGCGAAATACGAGGTTGCTGGCGCCCGTCGATGACAAAACGCACGTCGCCTTGGTCCGGGGCGATCATGTAGCAACCGGTCGCCGGGTCGAATCCGTCTTTATCACCGTGCTCCCCACCGACGGGCATGATAGACCCAAGCTCCATTCGCAGTGCCGCTGGGTTGGCATAATCCACGGCCCGGGCCAACGCCTCCTCGTAGGCAACCTCACCATCCGTGCCGAGCAGAATATGACATGACCATGCCTGAACATCTTTTGCAGCACCCTCGGCCACTGCCACTAGCGATATGTGATCCGCTACGGTGGATGCACTGTCGGTGTCGGCGGTTGACTCAGTGATCCGTACTTTCTTGTCCGAGTCATCGAGCACGTACAGAAGAAGGGCATCGCTTCCCTTGCTGCGAACAGTTCCATAGATGGGCGGGCGCCCTCCTTCTGACTCTTCAGCTTGTGTGGGCACAAAGGTCTGGAGGTCATCTTCGGGTGTTGTGGAGAGCGTGACCGCAAGACCCAGATGCGGGGACCAGGACTTGACGGCCGAGGTGGCAGTGACAGCCACGTACATCTGCCCGGTTGGATAGATCGTATACACCCAGCGCTGGAATGGCCGATGGTCGAGCGCCCCTTTGGCCGATTCAGGATCCTCGACGAAACGCCATTCGGCGACGACAACGGCGCGGACTGCGTTCATCTCCACAATTTTCGAGCTTACCGCAACGGCGCCGCCGAACCTGGTAAAGTCGTGGTCGTGCGCTCCGGAAGGACCGACTACCACAGGACTCGGCCCCAGGGCCGCTCCCCGTACCAGGTTCCGCAAGCGGTAAGGGTCGGCGGCGAGGTTGTACCATTCGACAATCTGGCCGTTGGCGAAGGTCAGTTCGAAATCCGCTCCCGGCCGCCCTGCCCCGATCTTCCATCGCCGGCCGACCCGCTGCACGTAGAGTCCGGCCTCGCGGTTCGTCGAATCGCCGAAGAGATCTTCGCGGTTGCCAGTCAGCAGGATGTCATCCAGACAAAGGTCGACCGGCTTCGAGAATCCGGTGACTGAGAACCGGATTTCTTGGATGTCGTCCAGGGGTATGCGCTCGCCGATTTCCGCCAGGTCCAATCGAATGACATTCCACCCGCGCTCGAGCGGAATAGACGCATGTGCTGCAAGTCGCGTCTGCGGTGGGCCAGCGGCGACAGTGATTTCCGCAGCCAGGCTCCGTTTGGGAGACTGGATGCTCATTATAAGCAGGTCGTAGGGCCGCCAATCTCGCTTCAAATACCAGTGGGCAGCGGCTTCGTTATTGATGACGATAGCGTCATCGGGGGATCCGGTGCCAAACTCCAGGCAGGTAAGACCCGTCTCCGCTCGCCCGCGTTCGTGGTTGAGCACGCACCTGGCCTGGTCCGAGACCCTGATCAACTGGACCAGCTCCATGTGTTTAGGGTCCTCGAAATCAGCGACAACGGCGAAGCGGCCGCTCTTCAGTTCGGGATAAGCCTGTATGAGGCGGTCGACCTGTGTGGGAGGCGTGAGTCGCTGCGATCCGCGCATCCGGCATCCGCCGGCGGCCGTGACGAAGACAAGGACAAGTGCGAACCGAGGGACACACGATCGTATGATCGAAAGCCGTACGCTCATCATGGCCGGGCAGGCTAGTCGAGAAACCACCGTGATGCAACGCCGCGACATCGGAACGGAGGCACCGGTCTGGACTGGCAACTGCATCTGACGCCGATTACGAGTAATCGCTGTGCGGAATCCGATTGGGTCATCCAGACTCCGGGCACTCCGGATGGCCTGGAACAGCGATCGACCGGATTTGGACAGGAAGATTGCTAGCCCGGTAATACGAACGTCGCCAGGTCAGGGGTACGTTGGGCTATGCGTGGGCGTTTGACAGCACCTAGATCACCCGATCAAATGTACGGATTGGCGCAATATTGTTCGCGGTCCGTTTAACTCACAAACAAGGAGAAAACCATGTATCGACGCCTTTTACTTGCGCTGTGCACGCTGGGGCTCATCGGCGGTTGTGCCCAGCCCCAGTGGTCCACGGAATCGCCTGAAAAGCCCGGTGTACCACCGGAGATGGCCAAGCTGTCCCGGCTGCTCGGTACGTGGACCGGAACGGCTGAGATGGTCTCGCCGTCACCGGAGGAGATGCCCGAGTCGTACGCCGGTGAGGGCAAGTCCGAATGGACCCTGGGCGGAATGTTCCTCAGGAGTGAAGGTTGGCACGAGATGGGCGAGGGCCAACGAATGAGCTACGTCGAGTACTGGACGTGGGACCCCAAGGCCAAGAAATACCGAACTTCATCGTACACCGATTGGGGCGATTCCATGCAAGGCTGGGCCTGGTTCAAGCCGGACGGTGACACCATGCGTTTCAAGGGGACTGGCGTGAACGCCCAAGGGGCCACAACACGCGGCAGCGGAATGCTCACCTTCACCAGTGATACCACCTACGAGTGGTCTTGGAAGGAAAGCGGCCCTATGGGCAAGATGGAGTTCAAGGGCACGGGCAAGCGCGAACGCTAGTACCGTGTTTCACAAGTAATACGACTATACGCTCTGCCGAGAATCCCTTCTCGGCCCATTCGTGCGAGAAAGGATTCTCGCACGAGCGTATTCACTAGGTGTGTACCTTGCCTCCCGCGAGGACGGTGCGCGACAGCAGAATGCTGAGGCATGTGGGGCCTGCTTCGGCTTTGACGAACTCCGACAGGTTCACCGTGTGAACCGTTACATTTAGCGATTCGACCAGAGCGCGCGTGCGCGGGAAGCCGTCGTGCATGCAGACAACGTTGTTGAGGCGTAGGACTTCCGCAGCACGAGGCTCGTCTTCGGGGATGGGGATGATACGCACGTCACTGAACGGTTCGAGGTCCGCCCACTGGGGATTGGCCAGGACGGTTTCGTCGTCAATCGCGGTGCAAGCACTCTTCAAGTGCAGACAACCGGTCACCTGGACCGGCCTTACGCGATAACCGTACCCCGCAAGGATCCGACGAAAGGCATCGACGCCGGCGACATTCGTCCTCGGCGAGAGCCCCACAAACACGGTTCGGTCAAGTCGCAGGACGTCCCCGCCGTCGATAGTAGCCGGTGGCTGCACCTTCACAATGGGGCGGTATTGGGCCAAGACCGGTTCCATAGCCGTCTCTTCGCCTTGCCGCGCCGTTGTACCCATCCGGGTAATAATCGCAACTTCGTCGAAGACCACGGCTGTATCCTCGACGAACGTGCAGTCTGGATACCGGCTGTCAGCCGGCAGCACGATGACTTCAAGTCCACACTCGCGGAGCAGGGCGCAGTACCGTTCATGCTGCTCAACGGCCAGATCGTAGTCGATCGGCTCACGCTCGATGAACGTCAGTGCGCAGTGGGTGATCTCACGAGACACTGCTCGAGTAATGGCCAGGTCTAAGTCAGGCATCGGGAGTCTCCGCTGCAGCAACTCATCTGCCAATTACTGCACGGTTCCCGTTTAGCGCACTTGTGTGTTTGCAGATCTTTTCGCTCAGGGTGCTGGTGGGGATTCACCGTGTGCCTCCAGCCGAACCCAGGCCTGGTAGCGGCCAATGACTGTTCTCATCTCATATCGAGCGAGGATCTCGTCTAGCTGTTGATGACAGAGGTTGTCACACCACCGGTCGAATTCCGGGGAGTTGCCTCCGGGAATCAGCAGGAGATAAGGCTTTCGGCCTGCAAGATCAAACAGGATCTCACCAATCTGCTCCGCTGAACGCGGGTATGTGAACCGGCTGGCGGCGGGTCGATTGGCGTATAGATAAACGCCCGCATCGTACGCCCAGACGTAGATCGCCTCTTCCTCAGGAACGACATCCTGGATTTGTCTCCCCACAGTGTCGAGGCGATCGCGCTGAGTCTCTTCTGCAGCGTATGCCAGATGCGAGGTGGCCAAACCGTGTTGGTAGTGCTCCGCCAGCGGCCGACCCAGTAGAACCACAACCGTCACACAGACGACGACAAGAGCGCTGCGGTAACCCTTCTCCAGCCGCCGGAAAATGTCCTCGAAGTGATAGATACCCGCGCCGGCAAGCCAGAGCATGGCTGGAAAAGTCGCCTGCCAGTAGCGCATCGACCGGCTGGGGCCAAGCAGTGCCAACAGCACATGCCCCGCCCACCACAGGAGCATCGCACCTATTACCGCCCGTGTCAGATGGTTGGCCCTGCTGCTGTGCAGTGTGGCGATCACGCCGACGAGTCCCAGCCAAAGGGCGAGCTGGACGGGACTGAGTCCGGCGCGTAGGCGTGACCACGATGTAACCGTAGTGGCGACGCCCTCCAGATTGAACAACCCACGGTTGAATGTAAACATCGCTTCCCATGCGGCGCCGAACGTCTGGCGATAGGCGAGCACGGCTGCCACTATAACTAACCCGAAAACGACCCCAATCCAAGCCCACGCGTCCGTGGTTACCCAACGCCGCTTATCACCCCGCTTAGACACGATCAGTACGATCGCAACGACCGACACCGCCAGCAATCCCGCGATTCCGGTTTGCTTGACGGTAGCGGCGGCAGCCCAAACCAGCCCGGCCCCTATCCCCAGCCAGAAGCGACGACCGCCACGGGTTGTGTCCAAAGACACTAACCACAGAGAGCACGCCGTCAGCTCGAACATCGAGGAATAGAAATCCGGATTGATGGAAGGTGTATCGTAGAGTCGCAGACTCCACACGACCGCCGCGATGAGCACGGTCCCGCACGCGGCTATCACGCTGAGTGTCCGGGCCAGCGCGTAGCCAAACACGGCCAGGGACAACAGCATCGTCAGGCCGGGCAGCAGCCATGCTCCGAGCTGCCCGCCGCGGCTTGCCGCAACGCCCAGGGCGTTGATCCAGGCAATGCCGGGCGGCTTGTTCTCCCAGCAGTCGACGTACATGCGGTCACCGTCGTAGACACGTTGGCCAAGGTAGATGAGCTGGTATTGGTCGTTGCGCAGATCGGACCAGTATGCAGACCAGGTACCTGCGGCGGTGAAGATGACAGCCCATGCCACAGTTAGAACTAGCAGCGTTCGTCCCAGCGGCGGTCTTGCGCGAATTGAGTCATGCTCGATTTCACCAAGCGTGGAAGACTCGTTTGCCTGCAGTTGATCTCCGGACTGCGTGTCCATTTACTTCGTCCCGCTTTCCCCCTGGGACTTTGCATTTCCTATGATGGGAGGCCGTTCTTGATCACCTCTTCCATCGCTTCGCAGAAGATATCCATCTCGCGCAGCGTCGTGTAGGTATTGGGTGTGATCCGGATTCCGCCAAAGTCCTCATGCTTGATCGTTGTGATCACAATCCGATGCTTGCGAAACAGGTGATTGGCCAACTCTGCATTGTCGACGCCTTCGATACTGACCGTTCCGATGCCGCATGATTGATTCGGATCGAGACTGGTACGGATTGTGACACCGGGCTGACCCATCAGCCGCTTCGCCCAGCGATTGCGCAGATAGCGAAGCCGGGCCTCCTTACGCTCCGGGCCGATCCCTTCATAGAAGTTAAGCGCCTCGGCAATAGCCAGACGCGGTGCCGTCGGGTGCGTGCCGATCTCCTCGAACTTGCGAATATCGTCGCTCTTCGGGTCCGGCGCCGCCATCAGCGGCCAGAGATTGGCAATCTTCGATTTACGCACGTACAGAAACCCCGTCCCGATCGGCGCACTTAGCCACTTATGCAGACTGGTGCCGAAGTAGTCACAGTCCAGGTCGGAATGCTTGAACGCAAAGTGCGCGAATGAATGAGCGCCGTCAACGATCACCTCGATCCCCCGCGGCCGGGCCAGGTGCACAATCTCTTTTACGGGAAAGATCTGGCCGGTGAGAAAAGTGATGTGGCATAGGAGGATCACTTTCGTCTTCGGTGTGATGTTTTGCTCAAACAGATCGACCAGTTCGGATAGTCGGGTCGGCGGGGTGGGAATGTCGAATGTCTTCAGCACGATCCCCTCGCGCAGCTCACGCTGCTTGAGCGTGTTGAGCATGCGCGGGTAGTCGTGACTGGTGGTAAGCACTTCGTCGCCGGGCTGTAGATCGAGGCCATACAGGCAAATCTCCATTGCCTCGCTCGTATTCCGCGTGATGGCGATTTCTTCGGGGTCGCAGCCGAAGACCTTGGCGATCCGGGACCGCACCGTCTCCACTTGGGGATCAAGCACCGTCCACAGATGCCTGGACGGGGCGTGGTTGGTAAAGGCCTGGTGCCGCCGCATGGCGTCCATCACCGATCGCGGCGACGGGGCCACACCGCCGTTGTTCAAGTTGATGATCGAGCGGTCAACGTCGTATGCCCGTTGCACCTGAAACCAGAAGTCTTCATTACCGGCAATCTCCTCGGGCGATGCACTCCCTGCGTCTCTGACAGCCGCCCGAACCCGCTCGATGGCGTCATCGCGCAGCATCGCATAGGCAAGGGCCGCCCCGGCCGCCTGCTTCACAAAACCTCGTCTCGTGTAAGACATGATCACCTCCCAACCTGGTACCAGAACATTAGAGCATTCTCATTTCTTCCGTAGCGGCCGGCCCCCGTGCCGGCCGTAGCCCGTTCGTTTCTACCGTAGCGGCCGGCCCCCGTGCCGGCCATAGCCCGCCGCCCTTCGCCCACCGTATCCGCAGGAACCCGTCACCGCCCGCGCCCAGCGGTTCTATAAACGCTCCATGCCCCTTCCGCCAGTTGCGCCCGCTACCCGATTAGCTGAAACGACGGCTTCTGTCAGACTTAATCGGCGGTTCGGCAGACTCGCGCCTAGCGCGTTTTTTTTCGTTTTTCGCTTGACGGTGCCGAGACGCGCCTGATGTAGTACGTCTCCAGAGCGTTGCGCGGTAGCTTTGCGGCCGGTTACATCGCTGCCAACGACCCGATTCCGACTGTTTCCCAATGGGGACTGATCGTCATGGTGCTGGCACTGCTTACGGTTGGGAAGATACTCTTTAACCGGAGTCGGGAAACGTGCGAGCGAGAAGGTATAGGTGTTGCCCGTCAAAATGCACTGGCGGGTCCCGATGTACATCGGGACCAGTGGCACACGACGTCGGGCAGAGAGAAACAGGTGGGTCGATGACCTACCCTACCGCGGGCGGTCGGTGGCTGTGACCAATGTGTGGTCGTTCGGTTGCTGTTGGTGTTGTTGGCCGGCCGGCTGGTCCGGTTCGCTGGTGGGTTCGGCAGCCAGCCTGGCGAAATCGCTTTGGCGGGCAAGAAACGCCCCCACCACGGCCGGATCGAACTGCGTCTCGGACAGATCGGCAATGATGTTAACGGCCTTGTCGTGAGGGATGGCCTCTTTGTAAACCCGGTTGGTGGTTAGAGCGTCGTATACGTCGGCAAGCGCTACGATACGAGCGGGTAGCGGAATGGCGTCACCACCTAGCCCCTTGGGATATCCCGAGCCGTCATACCACTCGTGATGGGCACGGGCGATTTCCGCAGCCATCGTGAGAAAGCCGGCTCCCGGTGTGCGCTGGGCGACGGATTGTATGGTATCGGCGCCGATGTCGGCGTGGGAGCGCATGATCTGAGTTTCTTCCGGAGTTAGCCGACCCGGTTTGAGCAGAATCTGGTCCGGAATCGCCACCTTCCCGATGTCATGAAGCGGGACCGCACATTCAAGATTGTGGAGGAAGATGTCATCAATCTGGTCGCGCAAAGCGGGCTTGCTGCGGAGCTCTTCTGCCAGGATCAGACAGCACCGCGTCATCCGATCCACATGCCTGCCGGTCTGATCGCCACGGTGCTCAGCCATTCTGACCAGCGCCACCATTATCCCATCGCGAGCCTGGTCGCGGGCCCTGCGGCTTAACATACCGTGGACCGCAGAACCCGTGATATTGGCGATCAGGTCGATGTACTCCAAATCGCGGGGCTCGAATGGACGTTGCCCGAAGCGCTCGGTCACGTTGAGAACACCTACTATGGTACGGCCCCTACGTAGTGGGGCCGACACCAGCGGGGTAGCGGCAAAGAAGTGTGAATCGAATGCGCCGTGCTGGAACGCCGCCTCCTGTTCATTGTTGATGACAATGGCCCGCCGCGATGCGAATACATGACCCGCAATCATTTCCCCGATTGGAACCCTGACGGTACTGGCCAGATCCTCGTCCATCCCCACACACTTGGCAATCGTGAGGAATCGATAATCGGGATCAGGAAGCATGACCGAGATGCGACGACTACTGGTAACCTCCGCGGCAGCCGCAAGGGCATGGTCGAGGATCTCATCAAGCTCAAGCGAGGTAGAGACCGACTGGCTGAAATCGAGCAAACACTGTAGAATCCGGGTTTGCTCTCCACGAAGCTCGTAGCTGTAGAGCAGATCCTTCCGCTCACGCCGCAGGCAAACCATCGAACGAACCCGTAGCGTCAACTCGCTGATTTGGAGGGGTTTGGTGAGATATTCGTCAGCGCCGGCCTCCAGACCGGCCAGCACGTCACATCCACTACTTCCGGCACTGATCATAATGATGGGGATGTCCTGGGTCTCCGGGTTCGCACGAATCCGCCTAGTGCACTCCAACCCGTCGATCTCCGGCATCATTACGTCCATAATGACGACGTCGGGCCTCTGTTCAGCGACCTCGGTGAGGGTTTCTCGTCCGTTTGACGCTTCGCAGACCCGATACCCTTTGCGCTTAAGGGCGGTCCGAAAGAGTGTCCGGCTGGTGGCGTCATCGTCGGCAACCAGGACTGTGGCGTCTTCCTCGGGGACCAGAGAGGATTCTCCGGTGAGCTTGGTGGTTGGTCTCGCTCCGATGGGCATACTGGTTGTGGGTCCGAGTCGGTGGTCGGCGTAGACCATGTTCCGCCCGGCCCGTTTGGCCACATAGAGGGCATCGTCGGCTCTACTGAGGACGTTCTCCCAAGATCCGCTGTCTGTAGTCGCGACCCCAATGCTGACTGTGACCCTCTCTCCGACAGCGCTGGCCGGGTGCGGAATGCCCAGTCCCCAGATGACCTTTCGGATCCGCTCGGCCAGCTTTAGCGCCGCCTCTGCGACGGTCTCCGGTGCCAGTACGACGAACTCTTCGCCGCCATAGCGTCCCACAACATCGAGGCGCCGGCACGCCGAGGCGATCGACGCGGCCACCCTCCGAAGACAATCATCACCTGCCTGGTGCCCTTGAGAATCGTTGAAACACTTAAAGTGGTCCACATCAATCATCAGGACACTGTAGGGATTGCCGTGTCTGTGGAAGCGATCATGTTCCCGTCTGGCGGCCTCTTCCCAGGCCCGGCGGTTTAGCAACTCGGTCAGTGGATCGGTCCGGCTCAGACGGGCCAGTTGCACGTTCGCTTGGGCGAGGTCATTGGCGAGCTTTTCGGTCTGTTGGTTCTTCTGAACCAGCGTGGCTTCGGCTTGGTGAAGCTGTGCGTGCACGGACACGCGGGCCAAAACTTCCGCCGTCTTAAACGGTTTAGTCACATAGTCGGATCCGCCGATCTCAAATGCTTTGAGCATCCGGTCGGGTTCCGAGACAGCCGTCACGAAGATGACCGGGATCGAGGCTGTCACCTCCTGCGACTTCAGTATCCTGCACACTGCCAACCCGTCTCTCTTGGGCAACATCATGTCTAAGAGGATGAGGTCGGGCTGTTGCGAGGTGGCCAGGTCAACCGCGGCGAATCCGTCCTCCGCGGCCAGCACTTCGTGCCCGGCCTTCTGCAGCGACTTGACCAGAATTGCCACATTGGTGGGATTGTCGTCAACCACCAGAATTCGGCAGGGCTTGTCCAAATCCGGCTCCTATTCCTGTTGCACCTTCTCAGCGAAAGTGCGCAATCGGCCGACATGTTCGTGCAGGTCGGCCAGGACACGATCGACATCTCGCAGCTCGTTCCACCGACTCAGCTCTTCCAGTCGCCGAGCGGTTTGGCGTATCGGTTCGGCGCAGACGTTCGCAGCCGCCCCCTTCAGGCTATGTGCCGCGGCTGCCAACCGGGATGCATCCCCGTTGCTGACGGCGTTGTGCAGGTCCTCGAGGATCTTGGGGATCGTCTCCATGAAAGTGTCAAGGACCTCCATGAGTAGCTCCCGGTCGCCGGCCAAATTCTCCAAAGCCTGTTCGATGTCGATTGGGCTTGCCAACACCCTGTCATCATCAGTACGCTTCTGAGAAAATATCGGAAGGTTGTCGCTCGAATCTGTGTTTGACACAGCGGGGCGGCGCTTGGTGCTCCACTGGCGGACTGCATTCTGGATTGCCTCCGCGCTTACTGGCTTGGTAAGGTAATCGTCCATTCCGGCAGTCAGACAGCGTGCACGATCCTCCGTCATTGCATGGCCAGTCATGGCGATTATCGGAACGTCTTTGAAACGATCTTGCTTGCGAAGGCGCCTGGTAGCTTCCAGACCATCCATCTCCGGCATTTGAACGTCCATGAAGATCAGATCGAAGGACTCTTGCTCCAATATTTTGATCGCGGCGCGCCCGTTCGACGCGGTAGTCACGTTGCAGTCAAGGCTTTCAAGAATCCCTTCCACTGCCTTGGAGCTTGCCGGGTGGTTTTCGACTAACAGCACGCAAGTGCGGCATCGGCGCTTGCCAGTATCCGCAGGAGCTGCGGCCTCACGCGTCGTTCCTCGCGCGGTGTCAGTTCGTGTCAGAGCAGCGAACAGTGCCTGCACGAGCGGTCCCTGCTTGATCGGTTTGGTCAGATTGGCGACGCACTGTGATTGGATGTCTACGTCCAATTTGGGCCGGCTTCCCAGTGAGCTGAGGAAAATAATCTGAGGCTGCCCGTGGCGTGTGTCATCTCGAAGAGCGCGCCCCACCTCCACGCCGCTCATCTCGGGCATGTGGACGTCCACGAATGGGTGGCCGGCGGCGCAGGCGGTTTTGGCCAGTTCGAGTGCTTCCGATCCGGCTGCAGCGAGAACGGTGTCACATCCCCATGATCTAAGCGTTACCTGGAGGACACGGCGGACGGTCGCGTTATCGTCGACGACGAGGATGCGCCGCCCGCGTAGGCCATCCGGCTGCTCCGGTAGCATCGTCGGATGTTGGCCCGGAGTCTCCACCCGTTTGAGCGGCACGGTGAAATGGAATGTACTGCCTTTCCCCGGCTCGCTCTCCACGGAGACTTCGCCGTCGAGGAGTTTGACTATCTGCCTGGAGATCGCCAGCCCAAGCCCGGTACCGCCGTATTGTCGCGCGGTGGTACCGTCGCCCTGAATGAAGGTCTCGAAAATAGCCTGCTGCCGATGTTCGGGAATACCGATGCCCGTGTCCGACACCCGGAACCCCAGGGACACGTCGTTGCCGGCCTCGTGCTCGACCTTGGCGCCAACGATCACCTCACCTTCCCTGGTGAACTTCACTGCGTTTCCTACCAGATTGACAAGGACTTGACGCAGGCGTACCGGATCTCCCCGCAAGAAGCGGGGTACGCCAGGATCGATGTCACAGATCAGCTCCAACCTTTTGGCAGCGGCCCGAATGGCCAGCATGTCCGCGACGCTCTCAACAAGCTCGACAACGTCAAGGTCGGTCGTCTCGATTACCAGCTTGCCGGCCTCGATCTTGGACAGGTCCAGGACGTCGTTGAGAAGACGCAGAAGAGAGTTCCCACATCGCAGCACGGTGTCCAGATACTCGTGTTGCTCCTTATTGAGATTTGTTGCCAGTGCCAGTTCCGTCATCCCGATGATGCCGTTCATCGGGGTGCGAATTTCGTGGCTGATATTGGCCAAAAATGCACTTTTGGCCCTGTTGGCTGCCTCCGCAGCCTCCTTGGCCTGTTCCAACTCCGTCTCTGCCCGTTTGCGGTCGGTGACGTCGCGGATGAGCGCCAGGGCGAAACGTTTACCTCCATGCTGACCTATCGAAAGAGACAGTTCCATCTGAAATTGCTGACCGTCGGCTCGTAGTGCAGGTAGCTCAACGGTCTTGCCGACGGCGCCGTGTGGTTCGCCTGCCGTGAAGTAGCCCGCAACGTACTGACGGTGGAGATCGTGATACTCCTCGGGCATCAAGCAGTCCAGCGGTCGGCCGAGCATCTCCTGCGCTGCCCGTCGGAACATGTGCTCGGCTGCAGGGTTGAATAGGGTTATCAGCCCGTTTTCCCCAACGGCGATCATTGCGTCTTTGCTGGCGTTGATCACCGTTCGGAGGCGCTCCTCACTATTACGCAGGGCCTCTTCGGCCCGCTTGCGGTCGGTAATGTCGCAGGTTATCGAGTGGATGAACGTCTTCCCGCGAATGGTGATGGGTCTGGCGCTGACAAGAACGTCCCGGACCTGCCCATCCTTTGTCCTATGTTTCGCTTCGAATGTATCTCCCGTGCCCCTGATAGTCTTCTGAATATGCCGGGCGACCTCCTCGGCATCTTCAGTGGCCTCAATGTCGGAGACCACCAGTATTTGAAACTCTTCGCGGGAATAGCCCAGACTTTGGTGAGCTCGCCTGTTGAAGTCCGTTAGTGCCGCGGTCTCGGCATCCACGAGAAAGATCGAGATGGCCGCTTGCTCGAATATCGCCCGGTAGCGCTCCTCTGACTCACACAGGGCCTCATCCGTCCGCTTGCGCTCCCCCACCTCCGTTCTAAGGTCGTGACGCTGTGCCTCCAGCTCTGCCGTCCGCTCTGTAATCTTGCGCTCGATGGATGCATAACTCTCCTGGAGCCGGTCGGCCATGTGATTGAACGAGCGCGCCAGGACGCCGATCTCCCCGACGGCGTCCTCGCTGGCACGTTTGCTCATGTCTCCTTCGGCAATTGCGGTGGCAACGGTGGCCAGATGTTTCACCGGCGCCAGGAGTTGCCTGACCATCACGATGGTGAAACCGATACCCACGACGATCACGGTTATGGCAATCCCGATACTGGACAACACATGTCCTGCCAGCTCCGCCCGCACCTCTTCCAAACCGTAGACAAGACGGACGAACCCGATGGGAGCATCTTCGATCTGGCTACTGGTTTCCTGCGATTCGGTTGGGCCGAGGTCGAGTCTGGTTGGGTGCGGCCAGATGGGGACAACGATGAGAAGCTGCTCGGGAGAGTGGGCAATGCACATAGTATCTCGATCGACCTGACCGTCAATTGGGGACAACAGGTCTACGGGTACCTCTGGAATGAACTTGTCGTTGCGCTGGAAGACAGCTAGGACATTGCCGTGGGTGTCGATAACCTGGGCGACCTGGAGCTCATTCGCACCTGCTGTACCTAGAATGATGCTTTCCAGTGCTCTTATGTTGCTCGGCAGAAGATGGGGCGCCGATCTCTTACTGATTGATCGGGCGTGCAGGACTGCCTTTTCCGTCAAAGCTCGAATCGAGTCACAGTAGTTGTGGTGTATGAGAGCGGCTGCGAGGACCCCCACCGTCCCCAGCACTAACACGACGGAGAAGGCGATGGCCCTAGCTTGGAGTCCTTTATGGACCGTTGTGCGGGTTAACTCCACTTCACGCGCAGCCTGTCTCTGCAGCCGACTTGTCTACCGCGACATGGACGCGCACGGAGGGGCCGGCCTCTTCGCTTGGCAATGGCGAAACCAACTAGCAACTTGATCGGCCTTCGGGTAGCCCGACCTCTGTTAGCCCCGACATCTGGTTAAGCAGTGTTGTGATCCCTGGCTCGGTTGCGTGGGACGCCACTCGCCTGAGCGCACCCCTCTACAATTATCGGATTCTCGCCCGGTGGCGGGATCCCGGACAGAGGCTTATCGGGCACTGATAAAACAGATACCGCGCTTGAGCTTGGCACCACCACCCGCACGGTAAAGCGGTGCCTTAGCTCTGGCATTTATCCATATTAGCGAAGAACTCCTTCGCATTCTCCGCAATCTGCTCCGGTGCCAGATCCTGATTATGTGTAGCGATTCCCCACTCATGCTCGAACGGGTCGGTTACCTTGCCGTACCGGTCGCCCCAGAACATGTACGCGACCGGCATTGAGACTGTCGCATCCGCGTCGATCGCCTGCTGGAAGACTTTGTCGACATCTTCCACGCACATGGCCAAGTCACGGTGGTGCCCTTTAGCGAAGGCGGCGCTACGCAAGAAGCAGCCGGCAACCGGACCTTAACCGGCACAACCGTTACTCGATGCTACTTCACGTACGATTCGGTTAGCGAGCCTAGGGATTGGTGTTGCGGAACCACGCTAAGGCGTCGTTGGTCAGGCCACTCAACCCGCTGCGGTCGAGTGTCGCCACCAAGTCGTTTGCCCCGTCGCCGTCCAGATCAACAACCACAATCGAGTTGATGAACGTCATCCCGGCATTCTCTTGAGGTTCTACGTTAGGATCGGTGGTGGCCAGGCTGCCACCCGAGCTGCCCGGTGCTTGGTCGTCGATAATCAGGTTCTCGATCCACTGGTCATACACACTGGGCGCCGCCTGGGAGTCGAACCAGGCCAAGCCACCACTGGCTGAGGCGATGACTTCAAGCTGCCCGTCGGAGTTCAGATCGCCAAGGGCCAGTGCTTCGGGCGACCGTTCAGTAAACTCCGCCAAGGTGTAGATCTGCCAGGGGATATTGCGGAAAGGATCCGTCAGGTCCGGCGCGGTAGGCGTCGTTGGACACTCCGGTCCCTTGAGCCATTGGATCACCCGGCCACCCGTCGATCGCACCACGACATCGACGATGCCGTCCTGATCGATGTCGCCCAGGCGAATGATATCCGCGTCGCCGATCCGGGTGAAACCCGCGCGGGGCTCAACCTGACCGACCGTACCGACATTCCAAGAGCCGTCGTGAAGGTAGCAGAGACCGTCCTGGTCAAGCGCCGGGAGCGTCGGGTTTCGGTACCACCTGACGTTCATCGACCCCGCCTCGGGGAAGGTAACGACGATGTCCAGATCGCCGTCGCGATCGATGTCGCCCAAGGCGACATCCTTAATCGGCACGCACATCTCGGGTTGGACAACGGTGGTGCACTGGAATGGGTCCGGAATCGCCTGGACGGGCCAGACCCCGCTCCGTACGGAACCGGGACCGTCGTTGGTGAACAACAGCACTTCGGGCGGCTCGTTGCAGGCTGGGTTCCACGCAACCACGATGTCCATATCGCCGTCGCCGTCCATGTCGCCGATGGCCATGCTGGTGAAACCATACTGTTCCGGAGGGGCCGAGCTTCCCTTCGTCCCCAGCAGGAATGAGGACTTCACATGCCGGTCCTGCCAGGCAAGCGCCTGGTTAATTTGCTCTGGATCGTCCGGCGGGAAGTACATCAGGATAACCCCCTTGTTGTGTGAGGCATCCCCGTCGGCTAGGCCAGGCCCCAGACAGCCTGCACCGGTGAGCAACGTCTCCTTGATCAGCACGGCAATGTCCAACCGACCGTCTTGATCGAAGTCGGCCACCACCAACCCAGCGACCGACACGACGGGGATGTTCCCGGCGAGCGTCACCGTCTCAAAGCTCATACCCCCGGACGAGGTACGCCGCTGCAGGTGAATCTGAACGGGTTGCGTTTCGTTCCACGCCGAGACCAGGTCCATCAGACCGTCACCGTTAAGGTCGTCAGCCACGACAAACTGCGGCCCGGCGGAGTCTTCACTTCGTGGATCGACCTGAATTGCGGTGAAGGAGCTCAACGTCCGGCCTGTGGCGAGAAAGTCACCGGCACCGCCGCCGCCAACGAGATTGGTGTAATCACCCAGGCAGCCGGCCAAAGCCGCCAGCCCAGTCGTGATCGATATCGTTGCCAGCGCCAGAGGTCCCAAGGGTTTCATGGGTTTATGTAGCCAAGAGTTCATGGACCATTCCCTCGGTAAGGTCCGCCATGCGGACCGGATTGCTGTTCCCTTTTCGATTGGCCCACTGAGCGGACCCTGTGTTCATCCGAGCAGACGCGGCGAAGCGTCCGTGTAGTTATCGGCACAGTAGCGTGCGCTCTTTTGCTTGGCGGCAGCAGAACAGGTGGTCGTGCACATTTGTCCGATAACAGAATGCGATGCCGAAGACGGGGTGACAAGTGTGGTCGGCGGTTGGCCCCAGTTTAGCTCACCAGTGCTGCCAGCATGGTAATGTCGTCGCTCTGCTTGGCACCTGCGACGAAGCCCGTGACATGCTCGCGGACGTGTTTCACCAATGGATGCGGGTTGAGCTGGCCAACGCCGCTCAGCGTTTGAAGCAAGCGATCGGCCCCAAACTGCTGGCGGTCGTTGTTCATGGCTTCGATGACCCCGTCGGTGTAGCAAAAGAGTGCAAATGGCTCGGGGCCGAGCTCGGCTGCCGTCGTCGGGTACTCCACCTCTTCCATGATGCCCAGGGGATACCCCGCCTCGCCGGTCAACCTTTCCGGATGGGGCTGCGAGGCCCGAATGATCAGCGGGAGATGGTGTCCGGCGCTGGCAAAGTGGATTCGGTGGGATTTCGGATCGAGAAGGGCCAGCAAGCAGGTGATGAACTTGGAGGAGTCGGTATTGCGCCAGATCACCTGGTTCCAGCGCCGAAGGAGCATTCCGGGATCGTCAGTCTCTTCAATGGTCACGCGGACAGCCGCTTGCAGATTGGCCATAAGCAACGCCGCCGCAACTCCCTCACCGGTTACATCAGCCATGATGCACCAGACACGGCCGTCCTTGGTCTCGATCACGTCGTAATAGTCCCCGCTGACGCGGTCGCCAGGCTCATTAAGTGCGGCAATCTTCAGTTCCGGACGGTCCGGCAAGTCGGTGGGGAACAACTCAGTCTGAATCGTGCGAGCCAGGTCGATGTCGTGATTGAGACGAATCATCTGCTGGTGGTCTTCGGCAAGCCGGCAGTTGACCAGCCCGATGCTGACTTGCTGAGCGATCCCGGCTAGGAAGTCGATGTCTTCGCCCGTATACGAGGCTGAGGTGCTGACCTGATCGCCATATATTACTCCCAGGATTTCATCCTGATGGATCAGGGGTACACACATCGCCGAGCGGATTCCATGTTGCACCATGCTCACGGTAGGATCGGTCGTGGCGGTATCGTCTTCGTTGAAGATGGCCCGCTCGCCATGCTCGAGAGCCCGGACCAGCAGCGTGCGGCTGATGGTCAGTTCGCCTTCCGCACCGCGCAAGTTGCGCACCACAGGCCAGTCAAGCCCGTGTGGGACGCGCCGGCGTACGCCGATAGCCCCACGTTCAAAACTCAAGGTCTCGAAGCAGATGTCCATCGCGTTTTCGAGCAGGCTGTCCCGGCTTTGCAGCGTGGTGAGCCGCTCGCTGAGTTCATAGATCATTTGCAGGCGCTGTTGCGAGAGGGTCAGTCGCCTCTCCCGGCTGATGTAGCGGGTGGCGTGGCTTACGGTCGCGTCCTCCGCGATCACGACGGAGCCGGCCGTCGATCCCGCCGACTCGGTGTAAACAGCCACGGTGGATCCGATCTGAACCTGATCACCGTTCTTCAGAAGCTTGGAGGTACAGGTGTCACCGTTGACCAGCGTTCCGTTCTTGCTGCCCAGGTCCTCGACCAGGTAGCCGTGAGCTGTCGGTGCGAACCGGGCGTGACGCCGCGAGGCGCTGGGGTCGTCAAGAGGGATCTCGCAACTGCTGTCCCGGCCGATGACTATGGGACGAGCCCCAAGAGCGCGCCGGATCTCGCGCCCGTCGGAGAGTGTAATGATCAGCTCGACCATCTCGCCCTCATCTTATCTCGAAGTCGGCATAGGCGTAACGGCCCGGCTCGATATGATACCCGCCCGGTTAGCAGGATGGTAGGGCAAGACGGTGGATTCCAGTGCGCCCGGACGGGTGCATGCCAATTCGAGTGGCATGGGCAAACTTGTTTGCCCGTGAGAGCCGTTTGCACGGGCAAGCTGCCGCTTGCCCATGCCATCCGCCGTCAACAAAGCCGGTCAGGGCCAATCCAGCAACACCGTCATGGCCGTGCTGTGACATCGGATGATGGGCGACCAAGGGTCCCGCGTGCCCAGGTCCTGTGGATCCGGGGGAATGATTGCTTCTGATGGTGCGGCGGCGTAGTATGAAAGGAGGTCTCCGATCGAATCGAGCCCCCAAGTCTGAAGAGCTGGGCCACCCATCCTCGACGAGACGGACCACCTGGCATAGAATCAGCGGGAGGCGGTAATCCATGAAATTCATCGTCAATCTTGACCGTGATGAAACCGGCATGATCGTCGCGGAGTGTCCCGCGATTCCGGGCTGTGTCTCGCAAGGAAAGACGGAGGCCGAAGCTCTGGCCAATATTCGCGAGGCCATCGAGGCGTGCCTGGAAGCACGGGCCGCCAACGGAATGCCGCTCACCGTGGCTACCCGGGAGGTCGAGGTTAAAGCCTGATGACTCAGCTACCGGTGATTTCTGGCGCGAAAGTAGTGCGCGCGTTTGAAAAAGCCGGATGGAGGCAGGATCGCCAGCGTGGTAGCCATGTGGTGATGCTCAAACCGGGATGCAACGTCAGTTTATCGGTTCCCCAACACCGCGAAATTGCGCCAGGCACGCTTCGAGCGTTGATCCGCTCGGCGGGCATGACTGTTGATGAGTTCGTCGCCCTGCTGTGATCGCGAGATCGGCCTTCGGCGGCTTAATTGTGACGCGGGGCCGGGTGGCCCAGGTCGTGTGGACCTGCCGGAAAGATTGCTTCCGGGCGCGAGGTCAGGCTGATTGCTCACCTTCGTGTCCCGATCGAATCGAGCCCCCGAGTCTGAAGACTTGGGCCACCCGCCCGTGTTCCAGAGGGTGTTATGCGGACCAATATAAGCATTGTTATGCCACAAATGTGAGTACCTTGCCATGATCAGACATGTTGCAACGACTGCTGCCGGTTTCTCGATCCTGCTTGCACTGCACCGCGACTGCTTGGCCCAAGAACGCGTGGTTTCGCTATCGGTGCAACCCGAAATCCAAACTAACAGGCGCGTGATCGTCCGTGGGAAGACTAATCTACCGCCCGATACGTTCCTGATGATTAGCGTTCAGGATGAACTGAGGTGGGAACCACCCTGTCAGACCAAGGCCAAGGTCCTGTCTGACGGCACATACGAATCCGAACTCCTCGGTCCGCTTTCGGGCCTCAAAGACGGACAATACCTTGCAAGCGTGACAATGCCATATGCACGCTATCAGCCAGAAGCCGTTCGCCGAGTAATCGGCGACAGCGGTCAGAATCTCAAAGGTCCACTGGCTGACAAGGGCACCTTCGGAAACACCGTCAACGCCGAAAAGAAGTTCTCCGTTGGCGGTGAGGACGCCGCCGAAACCCAGACGGCACGATTGAAAAACGACTTGGAACAGTATGGGGATCTCACCACACAGATCAAAGAACTGTTCTCTCGATTAAAGAAAACCAAGAGCAAACGATTGTTGGACGACCAGAACAACCTTGCGGACTTTCGAGAATGGCGCGCGTTTGCCCGCCAATTCCGATCCGACTTAGAGGCGTTTCAAAAGTGTGTTGATAACATCGAGAGCTTAGAAGCGCGCCTTTATCTCGCCGTCCCGCTCGGCGATGTTCGTTCCATGTTTCACGATGTGGCGTTCGCGAAAGAAGAGGAGTACCGCCAATCAAAATCTGCGTATGTGGATAGTCTCAAAGAATTGGAGGATTTCATTCGCGAACGCGAATCGAGGGTCCCGGCGCAAACGCCCTCTCATCGACCGAGAAGACGCGAAGCGCCTGTGGCCCCTCCGAGAATCCCTGCAGATGTCACCTACTCGATCGTCAGCTCCCACGTGGTGCCCGGCATCAAGCGTAGCCTTGATGTCCGGCTGAACAAGAAAGTATCCAAGGAAACCCTTCACGCTCTTGCGCTCGAGCTGAAGTCGCAAGACTCACGGACCTACGAGCGCACCTTCATCGCATACTATCTCCCGGACATGAAGGTCGATGCGGGGGCATGGGCCACGACCCATTTCAATACAGGCTTGGAAGTGCGCATTCTCCGCATCACACTGGAACAAGAGCAAGCTCTGAAACAGCAGCCCAATGATCCGTCGCGAGAAATAATCGGCAGTTGGCTCCAGGAAAGGGGGTTCGCTAACAGGATCACAATATTTCGGAAGGACGGAAAGCTGTTTATGGAAAACAAGTACACGGATGGCAGTGCCGGGACGGCCGAGCTTGTTGAAACATCTTCGCCTCGAGGTAGAAGATTTGACTACAATCCTGATCGCGGCAATGGTGAGTATTATCTGATCAACAGCAAGGGCGATTTGCAGCAGTGGGATCAAGACGGTCCCTTCCTTACCGCGAGGAAGATAAAGTGACAGACCTATGAACGGCGGGTGGGACGGTTCACGCGTAGGCGCTTTCAAGGAGAGGAAGATGACGCTCACGAAGCCGGGTAGGGTCTGACGAAGGATGCGGAAGTGAAATTCACAAATTGGAGTGGATAGCTGTGATGACTACCGCCGTGCAGACAAAAGAAGAGATCGTCAGGATCCTGGGCGAGAATCAGACTCAGCTTCGAGCCCTTGGTGTGAAACGGCTGGGACTATTCGGATCGTTTGTTCGTGGTCAGCAGAGGGCGGACAGTGATGTGGATATGCTGGCCGAATTCGAGCCCGGCCAGAAGACTTTTGACCATTTCATACGGCTCTCATTCTTGTTGGAAGATCTGCTGGGGCGCAATGTGGAGCTGCTCACACCTGAAGCGCTGAGCCCTCACATAGGTCCCTACATACTAAAGGAAGTGGAGTATGTCTCTGTCGCCGCTTGAATATCTCCGACATATTCTAGATGAAATAGAGTATCTCGCGGAGCAGACCAATGTCTTGAGCCAAGAGCAGTTTCTTAACGATGAGACAGCAAAGCGAGCGTTTGTACGCAGCATCGAGATCATAGGAGAGGCCGCGAAGAAAGTGCCGCCTCAGATGAAGCAACGTTATCCTGATGTAGAGTGGCGCGCGATGGCGGGAATGAGAGATAAGGTGGTTCACCGTTACTTCGGAGTGGATTACGATATCATTTGGGACGTTGCGCTGAACAAAACACCCTTCCTGCGTCGTCAGATTGATGAGATGCTGCGGCGTGAGAGTGCGAGTTGACAGTCGGACAGACCGTGCACAACGCCTTCTTTGATCGGAGCTTTACGCCATGAAAATAAAATACTTTCAAGACACAGACACGCTCTATATCGAGTTCCGGGTTACATAAGGTTGCCGAAACAAAGGACCTGGATGAGAACACGCTTCTTGATCTGGACAAGGACGGAAATATCTGTGCAATTACTGTCGAGCACGCGAAGGACCGGGCAGATATTCCGCACTTCTCATTCGAACACGTAGCAGCCTGACAAGCGCATCAAGATTGGGTGGTCCGCACCGTGCCTTCGGCAGGTCGCCTGCGGTGACAGCAGACGGGTGGCCCATGTCCTTCAGCGGCAAGGTTTGGACCATCACTTCCTCTGATGCGGATCACACGCGGTTCTTCAAGGTTTTGCGTTGCAGGTGCAGACCAGGTGGCCGCAGCCGGGGCAGCCCTTGCCGTATTTGGCCTCCAAGGCCTTGGTCAGATCCACGTCGTTGATGTTGGCCAGGGTGACCAGCCAGGCCACCACGTCGGCAAACTCGGCCTCCTTCTGCTCCTGGGTACCCTCGCGCAGGGCGGCGGCCAGCTCGCCGATTTCCTCGCTGAGCCAAAGGAACGTGGCGGCGGTGCCCCGCTCGCGATCCTTGTCGCTGTACATCTTGTCGATCAGAGCCTGTAAGTCGTCGAGTGTCATCACCACAAACGTCTAAACGTCGAAAAGTCGAAAAGTCGAAATCTAGGAATCTTGCAGGGCCTGAGCCTCCCTTTTGACGTTTAGACGTTTCGACTTTTCCCTTAGTCGTTTCGACTTTTCTCCCGATAGTAGTCAATTGCCCGGCGGAGGCCTTCCTCAAAACTCACCAGCGGCTCGAAGCCGAGCAACTTCCTCGCGAGCGTGATATCCGCACACGAGTGCCGCACGTCACCGGACCGTGGTGCGACGTAGCGCGGTTTCACATCCGTTCCGAGAAGCCTGTTAACCGCGGCGATCACCTGATTCACGCTGATCCCGTTGCCGCATGCCACGTTCACCACCTCGCCATGCGTCTTGCTCACGTCCATTGCCAATATATTGGCATGCACGACGTTGTCGACGTGGCTGAAGTCGCGGGTTTGCTCACCGTCGCCGTAAACCGTCGGCGGCTCGCCACGCAGGATTGCGGTCACAAAGGCCGGGATCGCCGCCGCGTACTGACTCTTCGGATCCTGCCTGGCTCCGAAGACATTAAAGTATCGAAGGGAGATGGTTTCGAGTCCCCAGCATTCGAAGAAGGCCCGGGCATACTCCTCGCCTGCGCACTTCTGTACCGCGTAGGGACTGAGCGGTTCGGGCTTTAGGCCCTCGTACTTCGGAGAGTGCGGGGTATCGCCGTAGGCCGAGCTACTCCCCGCATAGATGACCCGCCGGACGTTTTGCTCCACGGCGGCTCGCAGAATGTTGAACGTGCCGTTGATGTTGGCGTCGTGGCTGGTCTGTGGGTCGTCGACTGACTTGGGCACCGAGGGGACAGCCGCTTGATGAAACACGAAGTCAATATCCCGACAGGCCTCGAGGCACCGGGCTGGATCGCGGATGTCACCCTCGACCAGCTCCAACCGGTCGCCAAGATGGGCCAGGTTGTCGCGGTGCCCGGTGGAGAAATCATCCAGAACGCGCACCTGGTGCCCTCGTTCTACAAATGCTGTCGCCAGGTGCGATCCGATGAACCCGGCACCACCGGTTATCAGGATGTTGGCCATCTGCGGAATCCACCCATCAACTTTCGGCACTCAGCCACCGGGCATCGGCGTGAAGATAGCCGCAAAAACTCGTTATCGTTGGTTACTGGCTGCTGATTGCTGATCGCTCACTGCTAACCACTAATCGCAAGCCGACACCACGACTGCTTTCGCGCCGGCAAAAACCGAAGCCTATCGGGTAAGTCAAAAGATTTCAAACAGAGCAGCGTCGCCGGGCCTCAGAGAGACCGAGAGCGTAACGCGTCCGCGCTGTGCATCCACGACGCGTCCGGCTATGCGATCGGTCGACGGAAGGACCTCGACGGCACGGTCGGCCGGCGCACCTCCGATCAATTCGGGCAGTACAACCTCCCCACGTGCATAAACATCGTCACCGGCGTTGGATACTAATACGTACCGCCGCCGGTCCCTGATCAACGCTGTGATCTGCACGTGGGCCTCTTCGATAGCCGCGCTTACCACCGGCTGAGCAGCAAACCGACAGAGCCTCGGGCCCCATTGACGCGCCCGGGCTACCAGGGCGTCGATTGCTGCTGCCTGGGCCGGGCTGAAAGGCTCTCCCGGTGGGGCCATCACCGACCGGGATCCCGGTAGCGGGCCAAAGCGATCAACCACCAGGCCCCTGGTGAAGCCGTCGCTTAGACCTGCGTGAAACTGGGCAAGAAGTCGCTGCAACAGCGAGCCCTCCCGGTCGGCGTCCAGGACCGCGGCATCGATCATCGCGAGCCCTTCCGTATCTGCAGGCGGCGAGTTCCTTCCCAGCAATACGCACCTCAATCGCTGGACGCGCAGAGACGCAGCAAGGGTTGCGGCACGGCGGGTGGCATCGGTCCCATTACCTGCGCTTACCGCCAACGCCTTGAGGGCGGAATGGTCGGTCAGCTTGCGCGGGAGAGTTCGCACGAGTTCGGGGACGTCGGCGCAACCGGCCGGCAACAGACCCGTCGATACATAACGCTCGAAGTGGCGATCGGGGATGAACGCCTTTAGGCCGGTGCCGCGGGCGATGTCCAACATCGCAAGACGGTCCGCATCCTCAACATGACGGAACACCACGCCGTTGAAGCCCAGCTCCGCGATGGCTTGGAAATCGCGTCGAATCGTGCTGACGGCCGCAGGATGCTCAGAACCGACAAAGCGAGGCTCCACATCGTATCGTACCGCGATCAGATAAGGAGTAGCCGGCGGGGGCGTCATCGTCGCACAGCCTCCGGTTGCGAGCGCCAGCCCAAGACCCAGCGCAACTACCGGCAGGATCACCAGCCGATCCGAAGAGCGACCTACCGGTTGACAATGGCCGCTAAACCCCGATACTCGCGAGCTGGTTGTGCGGTGCCCTGATAGGGAAGTTTCCGAGAATCGAATCCCCGTGATGAGACACTTCCGCTTCGTATGGTTAGGTCTGATGCTGCTGGCCGGCTTCAACGGCTGTGCGGCGCCACCTCGCGCCCTGGACGACGCTGCCCAGCGGGAGATGCTCGCCCTGCTGATGCCCAGTAGGGTCGAGATCGTCGAGCCGTTCACCCGCGTAAAGAGCTTTGATGACGATGCCACGCCCGATGGTATCGAGCTTTTGATCCAGGCTGTCAATGCTCTGGACAACCCGGGGCTCATGATCGCCGGCCGGGTGCGGGTCGAGCTGTATGAGTATGTTCCCGCCAGTGCGGACCAGAAAGGGCGGCGGCTGGAGCACTGGGACATCGAGCTCACCACCGCCCACGAGCAGCGAACTTATTGGAACGCCCTAACGCAGATGTACGAGTTCCAGCTCGGTATCGATCCTGCCAAGATTCCGCCGGCCGACAAGTATGTCCTGGCGGTCACATATACTTCGCCGCTCGGCGACCATCTGACCGACGAGTGCATTATCAGTTACAGTAGACTGCCCGCAGGAGCCAACCGTTCGGGCACGCGCTAGCCGAACCGTCCACTCACCCGGCCCGCTTCACCTTGTCCAGAGCACTCTCGTTTATTGTACGGTTTAGCCATTTTACGCTGCCGCGCAGAGCGTGAATTGCAGCCTGTTCCATTATTCGCGCACTCGGTCCTTGAGGGTCGAGTTTATGTTTATTCGATGGGCCCACAGAGCCCGGCGCAGGGTGGCCAACATGTCGAGATATGACGGATGGTCCTTGTCCGGCAGCCAACCACACACCTCGGGTCCCTTCGGTTGGGCGCTCGTGGCCACCGCGCCATATCGCAGGTACCAGGCCTTGACCAAGGTTTGCACGATCAGGGCCATCGGAGCCTGTCGCTCTACAGTCCGCGGACACCATCCTTGGACCTGCTCGAACCCGGTCACCAACAGCGAGCCGGCGCCGCCGTCACCATCGGGATAGAATGAAAGTCCAAGAGCCCCCCAGTTGAAATCCTCGGGCAACCGGAAAGCGCCCTCATAGGTGAGATCATCCGGTCGCAGGCGCTCCTCCTGCCTCCCGCCGCTAGCGGGCTCATCGTCGTCATCGGGCGTATCCCCGTTTCTCGGTGTGTCCCCGTCATCGGGCGGGCCAACGTCGTCCGGCGAGCCGCTCCAGCTGGCTACCGTGCCGGGAACGCCACAAGATCTGCCGCCAAGGCACGCATCTGGTTGAACGAAGAGGGGTTATCGCAGGACTCTTGGATATCGCCACAGTGTGTTATAATCTTTGGACGCAGACAACGTGCGTCTTATGCGGATGAATCTAATTACTGTTAGGCGCCTGGGCGAAGGGAATCACATGGCGATCTCAGACCTTTACTCGAAACGTCAGAAACACCTACGCGGCGATGCGCCGGACGTGTTCACCTACGACGACATTGCACATCCACTGCGTGTGCAGCTCGTTCAAAACCTCCAAGACGGAATCGGATCACCCGAAAACGACTATTCGGAACAGCTATATACCGAAATCTACCAGATGTTATGCCGTGAATACGGCGTATTCTCTCTCGGAAAACGCGGAGAAATCAACTGGAGTAGAATCGCCAATACGCTCCTCCAAACTGCCGACACGGAGCGTGTGATCGATATCGTCGAACTCTGCCTTCGCGCGATTGACAAACGTGTTCGGAACAACCGAGATGAATATCGCGGTATCTTTCGCCACACGCGTGATCCGGACGAGGTGATCCACGAGATCAACCACAGGTTTCGCGAACACGGCGTGGGCTACGAATACGTATCGGGCGAGATCATCCGAGTCGATTCGAAGCTCCTGCACAAAGAAGTGGTCAAGCCAGCACTTGTTCTCCTCTCCGATGAAATATTCCAAGGAGCGAATGAGGAGTTTCTCAAGGGACACGAGCATTACCGCCACGGCCGCTACAAGGAATGCTTGAACGAATGCCTGAAGGCGTTCGAAAGCACGATGAAGGCGATTTGCGATGGTCGTGGATGGCAGTACAACAAAGGCGATACGGCCAAGGCTTTAATCAATGTCTGTCTCAGTAATGGTCTGTTTCCGCCTTTCATGCAAACGCAGTTGAGCAACGTCCGTACGATCCTCGAAAGTGGTGTGCCCACGGTTCGCAACAAGCTTGGCGGTCATGGGCAGGGCGCGTCTGTAATAACCGTTCCCGAGTCGCTCGCGTCGTACATGCTCCACTTAACTGCCGCGAATATTGTCTTATTGGCCAACGCAGAAAAGGGTTTACCATAAATGGGAGTCACGCGTAACAGGCACCTAACAAGGCGAGGGACCCGGACAAATGGGCGGGATTCACGGGAGAGAGGCCGTTTTCGCTTGAGCCGAGCGGCTCGTTTGGGTAGCATGTTCGGTTGAGTTTTGATACATGGGGAACGGCCCCTGATAAGGTGTGTCATGCCGATATTCGAGTACGAGTGTCAGGCCTGTGGCTATTTGCATGAGGTGCTGTTGGCGCCGGGCAAGCGCGATCCGCGGAAGTGCCCCAGGTGCGGCAAGCCGAAGCTGTCGCGGAAGCTCTCCATGTTTGCGAGCGGGCGGGGCAAGGCGGACACATGCTCGCCGAAGTCGGGGTGAGCGGTTCGGGATTAGGCCCTCGGGCAGGGTCTTCCCATCAGGCATCGAATGATCTGACGGCGCGCAGCGCGGTCATCATATGTGGGGAATGGTGCGGCGATGCATCGGGAACATGCATCTGCGGCGTCGCGTGCACTGGGGCGCGTTCCCAGATCCCACGCAATCGGCGAGACTGAAGCGTGGGACCGACATGGCGGCGCGGCCCCGGGGGAACCCGCAATGTGGACGAAGATCCTGGCCCAAGTATGTCGGTGTTGCCCGCTGTGTATCTTGAGACGGCGGTATCCAGCGTCGGCGTACGCCCGTTTGGCGGCCCGGATCGAGCGGCGCTGCCCTTTCTGCCGGGCCTACGACAGCACTTACGCAGCAACGCCCTCTTTACGCCCAGGTTCTCGCTCCGCCTCGGACTCCAAAGATGACACACTGCAGCCGTAGCGGGGCCAATTGTCAGCGCAGTCTTCGGTCCGGCAACTTCCATAGACTCGCGTGCCGGTGCCTCCCAGGCGAATCAGCGTTGCAGCCGACACGCCACCGTAGCTCGATGCGCGGGGCTGCAACAAGTGCCAAAGCCTGAAGGACTGCGACACACTATGGAGCGACGAACTTGTGAGACAAGATGACACGCAGTATGATTCTCACTTCGCTCGGGCTTCCCCCGGCAGGTGTACCCAAAACGGCGACAGGTAGCAGTCGGTCTCAATTGCAATGGCACGGCGGCGAAGTAGACGTCGATGACAACATGATAAACGGAGACAGTCAGGTGAACGTACGATCCCTCCTACTGATAAAGCACCGCCTGATCGCGCCACCCGAAAACGCGGCGAATACCCGTGAGAAACCGGCTTATAGGATGGAAAACACTTGTGACTCCGCAGTTCGTTAGGGTACGATTCCTGGTCCGGCCGCGAGCGTCATGCATGCAGCGGCCAAATGAGAAATGTTGGTGAATCGGAGACGCCGAATCCGTTACCATGGGCCGTTGGTAGCTCCACTCATTGGGGCGGCGCGCCACCAAGGACATGTCGGCTAACGCTTGTACGAGAGGCGGAAGGAAGCGCAAGAGTACTGCGAAGCTAGGAGGCTTCACTGATGAAGCTATCAGCTCCCTCTCGATTGCTCGTAATGTTCTGGATCCTCTGCGCCGGATGCACCGCGACCGGGCCCCGCAAACCTGCTCGCGAATCGGTCCGAGATACCGTGGCCGGCAGCGGTGTTGAGGCTAGTCAAGACGCGCTGACCGCGTCTGATGATAGCCGGAAACAAGAAGCCCGACGTTTATTCGAAGAGGCCCGAGCCCTGAGCGATGCCGTAGAGAAGCCCTTCATAGTTGATCTCGATGCTAAAGATGACCCACCCGATTTCGGTGGCCAGTTGGACAGCGTAATCGAGGTGTATGGAGAGGCGTTGAAACTCGATCCGAACCACGCCCCTTCGTACCATTACCGCGGAGGCGCATACCTCTTCAAGCAGCAATACGACCGCGCCATTGCAGACTACGACAAAGCGATTGCCCTGGATCCAAACTACATGGGCGCCTATGTGGGCCGCGGACTCGCTCACCAACTCTTGGGACAACACGATCGTGCCCTTGCGGACTATGGCAGAGCCATTGCCCTAGATCCGGAAGACGCGAGCGCCTACGACCTCCGCGGGAGCGCTTTCCTTAAAACACAGCAGTACACCCGCGCCATTCTGGATTTCGACAAAGCTATTGCCCTGGACCCCAAAGTCGCGGTTGCCTACAATAGCCGTGGGCTCGCTTACCTGTTGAAGCAGCAGTATGGGCAGGCCATCGCGGACTTCGACAAGGCCATCGCGCTGGACCCGGAAAACGCGACCGTCTACCACAACCGCGGGAACGCTTACATGGTCACGCAGCAGTACGACCGTGCGATTACGGATCACAGTAGCTTTATCGCCCTGGAGCCGAATAATGCTGAGGGTTACGCCAGCCGTGGGCTCGCCTACTATTTCAAGCAGCAGTATGGGCGGGCGATTGCAGACTTTGACAGAACCATTGCCCTGAATCCAAGACACGCGATCGCCTACTACAACCGTGGGGCCGCCCACGCCGCAAAGATGAGGTCCTCGCTCTCGCTGGGCCGCCCTCCGATTAGCCGCGCCCTCGAGGATATGGATAAAGCCATTGCCCTGGACCCCACCTACGCGGATGCCTATTTCGGCAAGGCGGCCCTGTGTGACCAAGCGGGACGTAGCGCAGAAGCGTTGGCGGCGTATCGTAAGTTTCTCGACCTCGCTCCGCCTGATCCCCAAAACCTGGTCAGAATCCAAACCGCGAGACAACGGATCAAGGCGCTACAATAGGGTCCGAACGCACGAACAACGCTCGATACGAACGGCACGAAAACAGTGACATGCGGACGCGGCCAATAAGGTTTGAGACGACGCTGAAGAACGGTATCACACGCACGCCGGAATTCGAACGCAAAAAGCTAGACACGCACGCGGTCAATGTGGGTCAATCAGTCTAAGGAACCACCGCGACCGAAGCATTCGCAGCAACCGAACGCAGTCCCGCTCGGAGGCGAGGTGTAGATCGAGCGAACGATTCCAATTCGTCGGGCCCTTTGTCGTTCTTAAGAAGATGAGAGACGCCATCATCGCCGGATGACGCAAACGCCTGATGCATCCTCGGCGGGCGATTGAGCGGCTTGCGCGCACTCCCTCCCCGGATTCGGCCTGTCCGCAACTTTATTCTGAGCACGCTCATTTTTTTCTTGACAAGGGTCCTGGTGTGGGCTATATTATGAGTGCGCTCATAAAATAGCGTGATGCCAGGGGCGGATTGACATGAGAGTCACGGCTGAAAAGAAGCGAGAGACCCGGCGGCGGATCGTTGAGGGTGCTCGTAACCTCTTTAATGACAAGGGGTTCGAGCAAACCACGACACGCGACATCGCCGAGGCGGCCGGGATTGCTGCCGGGACCATGTTCAACTACTTCCCCACCAAGGAAGCCCTGGCAATGACCATCGTTGATGAGGCTCTGCAAGAGGCCGGCACGGAGTTTGAGGGCCGGCTCCGGGGTGATGAGACCCTCGACGAAGCACTCTTCGCACATGTCGCGGTGGGGCTTCGCCATCTTGCCCCGCACCGTAACTACGTCGGTGAGGTCCTGGAAACGGCCCTGAGCCCGTTTGCCAGAGAGCCCGTTTGCGAGCAGGCCCAGGAATTTCGCGTCAGCCACCTCGAGACCGTGCAGGAACTGATCGCGTCGCATGGCCCGCCCACGATCCGAACTCCAAGCGTTATGACCATGCATCTGTACTGGACGCTCTATCTGGGCGTTCTTTCGTTTTGGGCCGCTGACGAATCCCCCAACAGGGAAGACACGCTGGTGGTTCTCGACGAGTCGATGCGGCTGTTTGTCGGGTCGCTCTCGCCGGAGTCTGAGAATGGAAGGGAGGTTACCGATGTCGTCGATGTCACCCAGAATCGCTGAACTGATCGACGCGCTGCCTGTCGAACCTGACGAAGCTGTCGCTCCAAACGCAGCGTTTCAGGGGTTGCTCCAAGAGCTGTCGCACAAACAGGTGCCGATCGGGCGGCTCAATCGCCTCTGGGTGCTGGGCACCCTCCAGGCGAAGATCGCGGCTGCCTACTTCGCCTGGTGGCTCCGCGGCGGCTACGCCAGTGCCGACAAACGCCAGCGCACGCTGAATGAAACACATCTGAAGGCTGCCCTCAAGCTGCTGGGTGGCATGAGCTATCTGCGCGGAGCCATCATGAAGGCCGGGCAGATCATGGCCACCCATCCGGATGTGGCACCGGAGCAATTCGCCGATGTACTGGGCCACTTGCACTTCGAAGCCCCACCGATGCACTTTTCGCTACTGCGCGAGTTCGTTCGCAGCGAGCTCGGGGGCGACCCGGAAGACGTCTTCGACCAGTTCGAGACGCGTGCATTCGCCGCTGCTTCGCTTGGACAGGTGCACCGTGCTCGGCTTAAGGGCACGGATCAGCTTGTGGCGATCAAGGTTCAGTATCCTAACATTGGTCGGACGATTCGCGATGACTTCCGCAACCTGTTGGCCTTGCTTACCCCCATGCGCCTCAGCGGTGATTGGGACAACCTCAAGGCACAGTTCGAGGACATCCGCCACATGCTTGATCTGGAGACGGACTACGAGCAGGAAGCGGAGAATCTGCGAATTGCCCGGTCGGCGTTCACTGAAGATGACGGCATCGTGGTACCTCGGGTTTTTCCGGAGGTCTCGACCCGACGCGTGCTCACGATGGAGTACGTCGGCGGCCTGCACCTGGAGAAGTTTCTTTCCACCGATCCGTCACAGGAGCTACGCGACCAATTCGGCCACAAGATTTGCGTCAGCGTACTCCGGGTGCAGTATTCAAAGAAATTCGTGTATGCCGACCCACAACCGGGGAATTACCTGTTCATGCCCGACGGCCGCCTCGGGTTCATCGACTTTGGCAGTTGCCACTTCCAGAGCGACGAGGACATCGAGTGCCTGGCTGACGCGGAGCGGGCTTACCTCGGATCATCGCCTGAAGCAGTGCGCAAAACCTACGTCCGCGGCGGCGATCTGACTCCGAAACAAGCGGCTGACGATACACGGCTGAAGATGTATGGACAGTGGGCCGACTGGGCGTGGGAGCCCGTTGTGCACGAGGGCCCGTTTGACTTTGGTGATAGGGATTACTTCCGCCGCGGTGCAAGCTTGTACGGCGAATTGATCCGACGGCGATACATGCGGTCACGACCATCCAATACTTGGCTGATCAAATGCATCTACGGGTTGCGGGCCATGCTCGCCCACCTGAAGGCCCGGGTAGACTTGGGAGCCATCTTCCGCGAAGAGAACACAGTCTCACACGGGCAGGATGCGTAAAGCCGTACGCTGCCAACCGCGACAATGAGAGACTGACCAGCGACTGAGTCTCGGCAACGACGACCACCCCTGCCCGCGCGGCTTCGACCCGATGTTCAAGCTGAACCACCTGTTCGCCACTTTACGGAAGGACTTGTCAAGGCTGGGGAGAAGCACATGGGACACGACGAAGACGCTTGCGGGTCTGTACAACCATCTCATGCTCTACATAGCGTGGCAGAACAGCTACACAATCACTTGACTCGTGAGGTCAGGCTCAGGCCGCCAAACGACTGCACTCAAACGTCTGCCATCACCTCCCAAAATGTGCTTATGTCGAAATCGGATCGAGCCTTGAAATCCTCTGATGCCGAGAAATGGACTTCTTCACCATTCGATTTTGTGAGATGGCCCGTCATTGTCACTGTGACATCCGCATGCTTGCCGACCAGATTGCTGATGTGATCGCTGAGCATAAACATCTCTGTCTGGATTATCCCGGATGACGACCTGTTGTACTGAGTGTACGGTTTCAGCGCCCTTGACCATTTGCTTGTCTTGCGAAAGCTGTCACCATCCGAATAGGTGACTCGGATCTCGGTGATCTCAATGGCCACATACTGCTTGCTTCTGTCCCAAATCTGAAGACGCAGGCTGAAGGGGCTGCCGCCACCGAAGTAGTGAAGAAGGAAGGGGATACTGAGCTGCGTGTTTCGTGGCGCCAGACAAACATCGGATTTCAGACCGTCGACGAGGACGATGTTGCGCTGTCCGCCGAACCAATCCCTGTTTGAGATGGCGATCCCACCCGTGAAGACGGCGCATAGCGCTACAGCGACCACGATCGTCAATCCGATTATCCAGCACACGCGTTTTCTTCGCACCGTAGCTACTCCGTACGCTGGCTTGTGATCTCGCCGCGCGAGAGGAAGTTTAACCGATCAATCCAGCGTCCGATACCTGGACACACTCAAGTCGGGCAGTTTAGAGTGTCCTTCGGTTTCGCGAGGCTGTTCGCACCGACAAGGCAGGCTTGACCGGGCATGATGCATCACGAGATCAGTGAGGTTCAACAGGGATGGGCCTGGGTGTCGATCGGGCCTACACCTACCAATCGAGAAGTCCCCAAGACAGTCAGCCTGACGGCACCAGCTAACGCAGGTTTTCCATAGCTTATACACTGCAACGGTCGTAGTATGCCCGATTTTGGGATCGCCGATCCCAAGAGTGGGCACACTCCGAACAGCGCATGCCCACTGAATCGGGTCGTCGTGTTAGTCAGGATTTCTCTCGTGGATTTTGCAGGGAGTTGCACGTCGAGCGAATACTGGCACCGTATTTGCGAAGATTACAAGGACGAAAGAGGTGGATTATGGATGTTCCACGGAAGGATGTCGCTCGCCGCCGAAAGCTACGCCGCGCGATTGTGGTTGTGGTTGGTGTATGCGCCGTGGCGGCGATCACGTGGGGGTTATCGCGGCTAGAACCGGCGGCGCCGACGGTGGAGCGGGCATCGGTATGGCTGGACACGGTGCGACGCGGCCAGATGCTGCGGCAGGTCCGCGGGACCGGCAGTCTGGTACCGGAAGTGATCTGGTGGATTCCCGCCGCTACCGCCGGCCGGGTGGAACGCATCCTGGTCTTGCCAGGAGCCATGGTTAAGGCGGACACCGTCTTGCTGGAGTTGAGCAATCCCGAGCTTGAATTGGATGCGGTCAACGCCCAGTGGCAGACGAAATTGGCTCAGGCAGAGCTCGCGGCGCTAGAGGTCACGCTGCAAAACGAGCTTCTGGCGTTGCAGGCCAGTGTTGCCCGACTTGAAGCGGACTATCGCGAAGCCTTGTTGCAGGAGGAGGTGGACAAGGAACTGCACGGCAACGGGCTGATCTCGGAGCAACGGTTGAAGTTGTCCGAGGCGCGTGTCAAGGAACTCACCAAGCTGAACGAACTGGAGCGGAAACGCCTGGAGACCTGGAACGCGTCGCAGGAAGCACGACTGGCGGCCCAGCAGGCGCGGATCGAGCAGGTGCAGGCGATTTACGAGCTGAAACGCGTCCAAGTTGACTCACTGCGGGTTCAGGCAGGAACCGAGGGCGTGCTGGAACAACTACCGGTCGAGGTTGGGCAGCGCGTGGCCCGTGACGCCATTCTCGCCAAGGTCACCGACGTGCGGACACTCAAGGTGGTCGTCCGGATCCCGGAGACACAGGCCCGTGACGTGCAGCCGGGGCAGGTCGCCTCGATCGACACGCGCAACGGGGTAATTGCCGGACGAGTCGTCCGCATCGACCCGGCAGTCCAGGAAGGGACGGTGGCGGTTGATGTATCACTCGAAGGAAAGCTGCCCAAGGGTGCCCGACCAGACTTGACGGTGGTCGGCACGATTGAGATCGAGCGTTTGGACAACGTGCTGTATGTCGGACGCCCGGTGTACGGCCAGGCGTACAGCACGGTCGGTCTGTTCAAACTTACGGTCGACGGGCAGACTGCAGTCCGCGTCCAGGTCGAGTTGGGTTGCAGCTCGGTGAACACGGTTGAGATTGTCAAGGGACTGGAAGTTGGAGACCAGGTTGTCCTGTCGGACATGTCCCGATGGGATGCGGTCGATCGAGTTTGTGTGCGATGAAGCCGTCAGCGGTCAGCCATCAGTCGTTCACTGACCCAAGGCTGATCACCAGGTGAACTCGACGGTCGGTTTAAGATTGGAGCACACACAAACATGGCTGAATCCCCGGAAACATTGGCTCACCCGGCAGGCGGTGTGCCGCATGGAGAAGCAATGATGGAATCGAACGTTACGCTGATTCAGCTCGGGGGTTTGAGCAAAGTGTTTTTCACCGATGAAGTGGAGACCCATGCCCTTAGTGGCATTCACCTTGAGATTGCGAAGGGGGAATATGTGTCGATTGCCGGGCCGTCGGGGTGCGGCAAATCCACCCTCCTCTCCATCCTCGGCTTATTGGACTCCCCAACTGAAGGCACTTACACGCTGAGCAATCAGCCGGTGGCGGACCTCTCCCCATCCGAGCGGGCTCGCATCCGCAACCAACAGGTGGGCTTCATCTTCCAGAGCTTCAACCTCATCGGTGATCTGGACGTGTTCGAGAACGTGGAGCTCCCCCTGACCTACCGAAGCATGCCCGGCGCTGACAGGAAGAAGCAGGCACGAGAAGCCCTGGAGAAGGTCGGAATGGCCCATCGGATGAAGCACTACCCGGCGCAACTGTCCGGCGGACAGCAGCAGCGTGTCGCGGTGGCCCGGGCACTGGTGGGAAATCCGCTGATCCTTCTGGCTGATGAGCCGACCGGCAACCTCGATTCCCGCAACGGCGAAGCGGTGATGGAGCTTTTGCGCGACCTCCATCGCGGCGGAACGACCATCTGCATGGTCACCCACGACGAACGCTACACCCGCTACGCCGACCGCACCGTACACCTCTTCGACGGCCGCATCGTGGATGAGAGCACGGAGACCTCCTGATGCTAAATCTCCGGCAGGACATTCGTTTCGGCCTGCGGATGCTGATTAAGAATCCGGCATTCACGATCGTAATCGTAGTCACGTTGGCATTGGGCATCGGCGTCAACACCGCAATCTTCAGCCTAATAAACGGCATCCTGTTCAGGCCGCTGCCGTCTGTTGACACCGATCGTCTCGTGGAGGTCCACCGGGGGGGGTTGGAGCAGGTCTTCTCATACCCCGACTACCGTGAGTATCGCGATCGGTGCGATGTGTTCGACGCGTTGGCTTGCTGGAGTTACGCACCGATAAGCGTGGGCAGGGGGGACGCCACGGAGCTGCGCTTCGGCCAGATCGTTTCCGGCAATTTTTTTGCGGCGCTCGGGGCAAGGGCGATCCACGGCCGCCTGCTAAATACCACAGATGACCAAGCGCCCGGCGCACACCCCGTAGCCGTGCTGAGTCACCCGTACTGGCAGCGCGCAAACGGCGGCGATCCCGACGCCGTCGGTAAGACGATCATACTCAACGGCCATCCGTACATGATCGTTGGGATCACACCCGAGGGGTTCGTCGGTGCGTTCCCCGTCTTCACTCCCGATTTTTGGGTCCCGATGATGATGCAGGAACAGATCTTTCTGCTTGGAGGCGGGCTCGAGGAGCGAGACAGCGGCTGGCTTCACCTCATCGGGCGGCTCAAGCCAAACGTGAGCATTCCCCAGGCACAGGCCCGCCTCGATCTGGTCGCCGCGCACCTGCCGGATGTCGATCCCGAACGATATGAGGGCGAGCACGCATTCCTCGTCCGCCCCAGCGGGATCGGATTACCGCCCGAGGCGCGTCCCATAGCAGTTGGGCTGTCGCTTTTGCTCATGGCGATGGTCGGACTCATCTTGCTGATCGCCTGCGCCAACGTGGCCAATCTGCTGCTCGCCCGATCGACGGTACGGCGCGGCGAGATCGCCATCCGCCTGGCACTGGGTGCCAGCCGGCTGCGCCTCGTCCGGCAACTGCTCACCGAGAGCATGCTCCTGGCGCTGCTCGGCGGCGCTGCAGGGGTGCTTATCGCCGCCTGGGCTATCGATGTGATAAACGCCCTTCAGCCTCAACTGCCCTATAACGTGTCGTTGGTGTTGGACTTCGGCCTTGACGGACGCGTTCTAGGGTTTGCGGTACTTGCCTGCCTGCTGACCGGTGTGGTCTTCGGGCTGGTACCGGCGCTTCAGGCGACAAAGGGGAACGTGGTTCCCGCGCTGAAGGACGATGCCGGCACAAGCGCTCTGAGCATCAGGCGATCTCGCCTGCGCAGCGCCCTGGTCATCGGGCAGGTTGCCGTATCACTTGTGCTGTTGATCAGTGCGGGACTGTTTGTCCGAAGCCTGTTAAGCGCCAAATCGATCGATCCGGGCTTTGACCACGAGAATGTCCTGGCGGTCTCGCTTGCTTTCGCCATGCACGACTACGACGATGCCACCGGGCAGGCGTTCTACGAAGACCTCCTCGACCGTGTGCGGGCGATGCCCGGCGTCGAGTCGGCCAGCCTCAACCAATGCGTGCCACTGGGCCTCACGATCAACACCAGTGAGTACTGGATCGAAGGTCGCCCGCCGCTGCCCGGCCCGGACGGAAAGGATGACGTCGATTCCGTCTTCAGGAGTGTCGTCAGCGCTAGTGATTTCAAGACGCTCGGTATCCCGCTTTTGCGCGGCCGCGATTTCAACGAGCACGACACCGCAGACTCACCCCCTGTGGTGGTCGTAAACCAGGCGTTCGCGGATCAAACCTGGCCCGGAGAGGACCCACTCGGCAAACGCATCAGCACCGTCGGACTGGACGGACCGTACATGGAAATCGTCGGCGTCGCCAAGACCATCAAGTACGTGTTCATCGGTGAAGACCCCCGCCCGTTCCTGTACCGCCCCTTCACTCAGAGTCACGAGCTGAATATGAATCTCCTCGTTCGCGCGGGGGGTGATCCCATGGCGCTTCTGCCGCCGGTTCGCGCCGCGATCCGCGAGCTGGACCCCAACATTTCCCCCGCTGATACGCGGGTGCTGTCCGAGTGGATCGGCTTCGCGTTGCTTCCTGCCAGGTTTGCGGCCGCTTTGTTCACCTTGTTCGGCGCGCTGGCCCTGCTTCTGGCGTCGGTCGGCCTGTACGGGGTGATGTCCTATACCGTCGGGCAGCGAACGCGCGAGATCGGCATACGCGTGGCTCTGGGCGCCCAGAGTAGCGATGTGCTGCGTCTCATGCTTCGCCAGGGATTCATCCTCACGGCAATCGGACTTGGTATCGGGCTGGTTGTCTCGTTCGCGTCATCGCGCGTGCTCTCAATGCTGCTCTATGACATCAACGCGACCGACCCGGTCACCTTCGTCGGCGTCTCCATCGTGCTGGCGGCTGTTGCTCTACTGGCTACCTACATCCCCGCTCGCCGGGCGACGAAGGTCGATCCGATGGTGGCGTTGCGATATGAATGAAAAGAGCCGTCAGCATTGGTGGCATGGGCAAGCCAGGAGACCAATATGGTGCCAATCTCCTCTGTGATTCGTAATTCCGTGAATCCATCAATTATGGTTCCAATACGCAGTATTCGGATTCACCGGATGATCCCGGCATGTATGGCGTTGTCGCTGACCGCCTGTACGAGCCTGTTCACGCGTGATGACTACACTGCCTATCGTATGCCCCCCGAAGGCCTCCGTGAGATCGATACCGTGGATCTCACAGAGCTGTCGCGGTCAACGCCGGTATCCGTCGAGGAAGCTGCCGCCGAGACCGCCGAGCACACCATGGCGGTCGAGGAACCTGCTGCAGTGATCAACCTACCCGTCGCCGAAGTCCGCGCGGCCGCACTCGCCAACAACCTGGATCTCAAGGTCGAGCTGGTGAATCCGTCGATTGCTGATGAATACGTTGTCGAAGAGGAGGCCGGCTTTGAACCATCGTTGTTCGGGTCGGCAAGGTGGGATCGTGTCGACGGGCGGTCGACCGTTGTCGACGCCCCGGCGCTGCGCTGGCGGGCCACATCGTACGATGCCGGCGTTCGCATACCACTGCGCACCGGCGGAACGGTGACGGTCAGTCTTCCCTTTAGCAAGTTTGACGATGATACGCAGACCGATTCGCAGTCCACTGACCTGGTCGATGTCATCAATCCTCTCTATGAGGCCGGCCTGAGTTTCTCGATAAGCCAGCCGCTGCTTCGAAGCGCCGGCATCCGGAGCAACACCCATTTAATCCGCGTAGCAAAGTACCAGAAGGATATTGCCGACGCGCGAACCAGACTTGAGGCGATTCGCATTCTCGCAAATGCCGATCGGGCGTACTGGCTGCTTTACGCAGCGCGCCGGGAGCTGGAGGTTCGGCAGCGCCAGTATGAGTCGGCCGTGCAGCAATTGGAACAAGCCCAGCGGCGTGTCGCGGCCGGCGACGCCCCCAGAATCGAAATCATGCGCGCCGAGTCGGGAGTGGCCGCACGGCTGGAGGCCATCATAATCGCCAATACCGGGGTCCGCCGGTGCGAGCGAGACCTCAAACGCATCATGAACCGCGAAAGTCTGCCGATGAACTCGGCAACGTCCCTCATCCCCGTTACCGATCCGAATCCAGTCCGCCTTGACTTGGACGCCAACGCCCTGGCAGAGTACGCCGTAGCCAACCGGATGGAGATGCTCGAACTCGAGCTGCAACTGGCCATCGACGCCAGCACGGTTGACTTTGAACGCAACGCCACCCTGCCGCTGTTCACCCTCGATTACAGCTACACCGTTAACGGCTTGGCGGGCAGCTTCAACGACGCGTTTCGTGAGGTGGGCGACGGTTCGTTTGTCGAATACTCGGTTGGCTTGACGGCAGAAGTCCCCATCGGCAACCAATCGGCCAGATCGCGGTTGCGCCGCACGCTTCTGCAGCGTATCCAGCGTCTCGCCACGCGCGATCGGCGTTGTCTGGCGATCCGTCAGGAAGTCTACGATGCGCTGGACCAGCTCGAGCAAAACTGGCAGCGGATTCTTGCGGCCCGCCAGGAAGTGATCCTCGCCGGAGACACCTTCAAGGCGGAAAAACGCCAATTCGAGGTCGGCCTGCGCACCAGCACGGAGGTGCTCGAGGCGGACGCCCACCTGGCCGGGGCACGCTCGCGCGAGATACGCGCCTTGGCCGCCTATGAGATCGCGCAAGTCGACATCGCGGTTGCGACCGGCACCCTGCTGGGGCAGGACCGCGTAATATGGGAGCCAACCGGTCTCGATTGAGCGCCGCGCCGCAGCACAGCAAGCCGGCGGCAGGTACGGCGCCCATTGCCCCATACAACAGATCCCAACAGTACGGAACTTGTACCCCCGGCTGGCCTGCCCCCGATTTATGTACCAGCGTTATGAAAGTTGGTGACGGCTCATCTCGCTTGTAACTTCTTGTTTTACAAGAACCCACTCGCCCAGCTCGCCACACAACTGTAGAAGACGGGTGTGGGTACAACCTCACCGGTCTAAGGGACGCGCAGGTTCTGCAGTGCCGACGTGGGTTCTGCACTGGGGGTATATGACAGACACCCCCTGTGTGAGCCCAGCCGGAGCTTTGGGCTCGACGCAACAAGGGGTGTTAATTGTTCGCGGGCTCTACCCGCTTATCGCCGCCGACGCTTGCCGGCGACGCTGCTTTACTGTCTCTTGTTCGGACGATTCCCGGCGTAACCGGGACTCAGTCCACTCCAGGTAGACGGCCAGGACCGTGACCTTGTCGCCCTCACTGAGCCCTTGACGCTT
>JAUWWQ010000097.1 GCA_030616775.1 Planctomycetota bacterium | reverse complement strand
GTTGAAATACGTAGGGAAGATGCCTGCCACATGTCGTTCGGCGATGACACGTTTAGCGCCGTGCTTATGGTGAACCTCATGCATCACGCGGACGCGCCGGCCACCGTCGTACGGGAATGCCGCCGCGTCCTGACGCCCGGCGGGAAAGTCGTCGTCATCGACTGCGCCGGGCATGGTACGTCCCTGTTGTCGTGGATTAAGACGAGCCTCGGTCGTCTGCTCCGTCGGGGCCGGCCACCTGAGGACCACCACCACTTTTCTCCCGACGACCTATCCGCGCTGATCACCGATGCCGGCCTAGCCGTACAAGAGACAACACTGATCCGGCAACGCCGCCCTCGAACGGGGTATACCTGCCTCCGCGCTGTGAGTACGGACTGACCCCACTGGTCTGGTGGCCCACCTCGTTTTGAGGTGGGGGAGCGATTCTTCGCTGGGGGAGGTGTGTCGCTTCCGCAAAGTCCGCTTGATGGAAGTCTCGGGGAGCTTGTCAAGCGAGGCCATGCTGCGGTTACTCCGACTGGGACCCCGAGTTCACAGGCCACCGGTCCGCCTTAATGGCTGCACGGTTTACTTCGTACAAAGCAACAAAGTGCAATGGGCAAAAGCAGAGCCAAAGTGTCAGCGTGTAGTCACTGTCGGGGGCTAGTGTCCATCCGTGTCCGACACAGCGAGACAAACTCACGCAGAATCAAAGCCACCGAGCATCGTGCCTCGTGCCGCATGTAGTTCCGGTGGGTGTAAAGACGCCGGAGCAGTTCGGGGCCAAACGCCGTCGATGCTGCCGGCGCGCCTTGCGCCCCAGTCCTGCTGGTCGTTAATGTGCGGGGTGGCCTGTTGGCCCGTCTTAGGGATGCGTTTCGCAAACCCGCAGAGACCCCCGGGCAACGCCCCTGGCCTAGTCCAGCGGGAGGCCCAGTGGGGCCGATGACAGCAAGATTCGCGTTGGCAGTGGATCCTCTAACAACAGGTACCCGGTAAACAGGGTAGACACCGACTGGCCTGACCCTGCCATATCGTAGGGCCACCAGTATACTGAAACGGGAAAAACATCAGCTAAGCGTTAACAGACCTTGGAATCTCGGGAATCAATCTACGAACCAGCGGGTTTATGTTACGGCGTTTTCCGGTTATGGGATGGTGAGTGTGCTACGATCGCCGTGACCGATGGACCAACACAATCTTATTGGAGACTCAGGCTGGTCCTGGGAGGCGGTCGGAGGGCGCACATCATGTACGGCTAGCCGTTTACATGGAGAATTGATATTCAACCTGAAGCGTTACGATATCGCGCGCGGACAAATGGCTTTGGCAGCTTTGGATAGCGTCGTACCCGGATGGCAGGACCGAATCCTGCGGAGCTGGGCTCCACGCTTCTGGCGATCGGTCGGCCACGAAATTTCGCACTAGGCTCTTGTGTTATCGGGTAGGACAGGGTAGAATGCTCACGATGGCGGAGAGCGGGAGTGGAGGTGGAGCTGTTGTGACCCTCGTAGCTCGGTTCCTGTCAACAACGATAAGCTCGGTTCAAGACCCCGCGAGGGATGTGCTCCCGTTTTCATTTTTTACGCGCGCTCGTTGTATGTTTCGGTGTCGCCGGACGGTGTGCGTACTCAAAGCACCGGCGGGTAGACCTACCGGGGTCGTGCTTGACGTCTCGGTGGCATAGGAGGGGTAAAGGCATCCGACTCCACCGGCGGGATGGCATGTGAAGGTATGACGGCCAGAAGCCCGCAGTGCGTGCTCGGGTGACGCTGCGAATGGCTGACGTATCCGGTGAGGCGTGAGGAGAGGATTTGGTGTTACGAAGCGGTGTGTAGACAAACGCGTTGGCGATCAAGGAACTTCGAAGACTGTAGGCCTCATTGTTCGAGGTCATATAACGTTGCACCAGTACATTATGGCCTGGTGCTGGGTTTGTTGCGGTTGTCGGTAGTCAATGGGGGATGTCAGGCGGCGTGAATTGGGGTTGTTGCGCCTAGTTTAGGAGGTTCGGATGATGAAAGCGTATAGCGGTTCAATTCGGTGGCGCCCAATGGTGGGCGTGCTAGTAGTGGGAGCGTTTGCCTTTAGCCTAACCTTACAGGGCGAGCCCACGAGGAAAGGGCAGGGTTCCCTGGGACAATTGGATAAGGCAGACCAAGCGTCGGTCCGCGCGCCTGCGCTGGACCCCGAGAAGCGAGTTAGGATTGGGCCTGGGGTCCCGGCGAATCTTCCCGTGCTGGCGCCCGTGGTGGTGGACTGGCGGGACGATCCCACTACACGAGCCCTGGACGCTGGAGAGGTGATAACAATTCGGGGTCAAAAGCCGGGCGGTTCTGTTGCCTCGGCTCCAGGAGACCCATGCAACTTCGACTACGAGTGCAACGACTGTGACCTGTGCACGCTTGACGAATGCGACGAAGCCACCTGCGTCGGCGGTGTCAGGGATGGGTATGCTTGCGACTTTGACACCGACTGCCAGGGCCTTTGCGACGGTGGTATCCCTGATGGAGAACATTGCATTAGCAACCTCGACTGTTGCGGCGACGGGGGCGTATCAATCGCGGACGGCACCTGCGTCTTTTTCCCCTGCACCGAGCTCGGATACGAGCAGTGTGTGAACACCCCGATTCCACTGAAGTGCGATGGTGGACGCAGGGACCGGCTGTCGTGCGTTTGTCCCGGAGGAGACTGCGTTGCCAATGAGTGTGTGGGCGGTAATAGGGAAGGCGAAGAGTGTGGTTGTCCTGACGGCACCTGCGGGCCCGGATTTGAGACAGGGGCCGAGTGTGACGACGAACTGGAGTGCAACGGCTTCGAGACCTGTGCAGGTGATTCATGCCAGGCGGGAACGCCTTTATGCGCGGATCAACCTGAGACGGTCTGCGATGAAGATGCTAATTCTTGCGTACCTCTCTGCATAGTGGACGCGGAATGCTACGATGACTTGGAATGCAATAACGACCTCTGCGATGCCGACGGTTCCGTCACCGGGACAGTGGGCCAGTGCTACTTGGGCACCCCGCCTTGCGGTCCCGCCGGCGGCTGCACGGAGGGCGATCCGGTGGTGTGCGAGCTGGGCCGCTGCTGCGACGTGGATGGGAATTGCACCGCCACGACCTACCCGGACTGCACCGGCGACTGGCTGGCCACCGTCGAGATCGGTGGAGAAGGCGGGCCCTGTGAGGAATATCCTGCCGGTCAGCCCAACATCTGTCCAACCTACGGCAGCGGTATCGCCCCGCAAGGTGACTACATAGTAGACGTTGGCCCCATCACCTCGAATGCTCCCTGTCCCGGTTATGAGATCGAGCGCCTGGGCGATGACTACACGGTCGACCCGGGCATTGTGACTACGGAGTATATGGACATCGAGATCCTCAGGATAGCCACGAGCGTCCAAATCTCGGCCCGCTTCGCCATCGAATTCTGGGACGTGTCCGACCCCGGGGATCCACTATTCATTGAGGACACCTTTTACCCGGTGGGAGTTAACGCAGGTGCTAGCGACTTTGCCATCCACACCGTCCTTTTCGACCCGCCACTTACGATCCCGACCAGCGGTGTTGTGGCCCTCTCGATTGCCACCAACTTCGGACCGCTGGGAGCGGTGAGCTGGTTGTCAACCGACGAGGACGGGAGTGCTGAGGTAGATGTAGGAACCAACATTGACACCACCATGTTCGTGGATGGTTCACTGATCACCACCGGCTTTTTGGGGCGGTGCTCATTGGGCCTTCGCGACGGCCTGTATTGCGATACTCGCAACGGCGACGCCGACTGCCTGCCTGGCGGCACGTGCGTGGACATTGCGGACGTGCTGGCCTTCGAGATTATCGCGGTTGAAGCCGGTTCGCCGGCAGGTGCGTGCTGTGTCGCGGCGGACGGAGGCTGCGAGGATCCTGTGCTACCGTGGGTCTGCGAGGACCGGGGCGACGTCTTCCTGGGAGCGGGAACAGCCTGCGACGTTTGCATGCAGGACCCCTTCAACATGTCGTGCGTTGACGATTCCTACTGCTGGATCTGTGTTGGCCCGAGTTATCCCGTTCCTCCCGAGCCGGGCGTGATCATATGCGTCGACACCGAAGACTGTCCTGACGGAGATTGTGTTAACTTCGGCCCGTGTCTGCACGTGCCCCCAACCTGCACGATCAACGCCTGCTGCGACCCTGCCGACGGCGAGTGCATGATTGGCTACTGCGCGGATGAGACCACGCGATGTGGCACGAAGGCCGATTGCGTAGGGATTGGCGACGGGAAGTGCGTTCCCGATGCTCCCGGAGTCGCCTGCCCCGACGGATGGGATAACCTGTGGTACGGCACCAGTTGCGATCCGGATTGCTGCCAGCAACCGACGCCCTCCTATTCCGGCGGCGATACCTGCTTGGAGGCTGTCCCGGCGATTATCAACGTTCCGCTGGTTGGTGAGGATCCGAACACGGTGACAATCACGGGCAACAACTCGGGTGCGACGTTCGATGACTGGAACCAGCCTCTCTGCGAGGGTGGGTCCAATGAGAACGCCCCGTGCGATCCGGATGTCAACTGCGACGGTGACGACACGTGCATCGATTCTGTCTGCGCGGGTGTGACCAATCCTGGCAAGTCCTGCGATCCGGATAGTGACTGTCTTCCTGATGGCACGTGCACCGGACAGGCTTGCGCCAGCGGCATCTTCGACCCGGATGGCACCAGGCAGGATCCGGGCTGGTGGGAGGCTTTCAGTATCGATGCCTGCGCCAATGTGCGTATCGACCTGTGCTGTAGCGAGATTGTAGATCCCGTCTCGGGTCCGCAACCTGTGCGACCGGCCTGGGCGGGAATGTATGGTGCCTGTCCGTGTGGTAATTATCAGGGCAACATCGGCGTGCCACCACCGATCGGCGAGGGTCTGGGGACGGAAGGCGGTGCCCGCGGCGGACCCTTCTGCAAAGACGACAACCTGTGGATGACGTTCGGGCCGCTGCCTGCCGGGACTTACTATTATCCGATCTACTCGGCCCCGACAGGTACGTCCGCGTCGCCGCCCGGCGTTACTTACCAGTTCCACGTGACCGTTGGGGCGTGCTCAGCGGCAGCGTGCTGCGCCAACGTTTGCCTAGGCGGCACGCGGGCCGACGAGCTGTGCAATCCGGACGGGATACCCGAATGTCCCAACGGGACCTGCCAGGGAGGCGTATGCGTGAACGGCGACCTGGATGGGTGGCCTTGCGATTCGGAGACCGGGGAAGTCATTCAATGTGACGGCGGTACGTGCGGTGATGTCACCGGCTGTGATATCGTAAATGAGCTGGTGTGTAACGCGATGGGCGGCTTCTGGCTGGCCGGTGAAAACCTTCCCGTACCGGAGGAAGGAGAGGATCCGCAGCCGGTGGTGAGCTGCGGCAGCGGAACCGTGCAAGACCCATACGTCTGCGCCACCGGCCTTTGCTGCGTGGGTCCTGGTAACTGTCAAGACGAGGACGGAAGTCAATGTACCCCGGAATGCGATGAGGAGCTATGCGAAGACCATCTATTCGGAGAGTACGTCGGCGGCGCCAATTGCGACTGGACACCTCCCATAGGACCATGCCCCATCTGTACGGCCACCGGGGAGGAGAATTGCTATCCGTCCGGGCGCTGGTGGATGGGAGTTGACCGGGCTCACGGTGCGGTCTACAAACTCGCTGACGATTTCATCGCGGTTGGCACTCAGATCACTCAGGTGTGCTTCGAGGTTCTCATGGGGTATGTACCGACGGAAGGCATAACGCAATGCCTTGTACCAGAGCCTCCGGACGACTTTGAGATCAGATTCTATGAGGACGTCAACAACTATCCGGGTCCGGAGCTTCCTAACTCGCCGGGTAAGGTGGACGTCACCGCCAAGGGTCTGATCGATGTCCCGCCCCAGAATCAATGGCTGTACTCCTTCGTGTTCGACCCAGTCTCGGTCGAACCAGGTAAAACCTACTGGATCGAGTATTCCAGCGTCGGTTCAGTTGATATTTATGGAGTGCGCACATGCGCACCCTATTTCGCAGCGGGGCCGGAAGTCGGTAACCGTTGGTGCTTGGCCGAGCTTGATGAAGACAGCGACTGGACGCAAGAGGACAACATGCAATGTAACCTGGATTGGGCCTTCTGCATCGACAGCGGGCTCGAGACGCCTCCCGCACCTACGGGTTCCTGCTGCGAGTGCAGTGGAACATGCAACGACGACCTGGAACAGTCCGAGTGCACGTGGATCACCGTGTACCCGCTAGCGGGGGATTCATACATTGAAGGTGAGGACATCGGCCAGTGGGACGGTAAGCGTTGCAATGAATACGTTTGCGAGGTTCAAACGGAAGGCGGCTGTCCGGGGGCCCTTCCCGTGGAAGAAGAAGATTGCGAGGCACCGAAGGTCGTCTACGACGGGACCTACCTGATCGAGACGCGCTGCCGCAACACCGACGGTCGGACTGAGTATCCCCACTGTGACGGTGATCCGATGGGGGTGATTGGAAACGACGTCTGGTATCAGTACGTCGCGACTTGCGACGGGCTGGTGCAGGTCGACCTGTGTGGTGACAATGACTTTGATTCGGTCCTGTCGGTCTTTCTCGGGCCGGAGGGAAGCTGTTCCGGTGACGCACAGTGCGTTGACTTAGTTTGCGTGGGTGGGAACAACCACGGCGAAACCTGCGATCCGAATGCCGACTGCCCTGGTGGAACCTGCGTTGACCTTGTTTGTGTCGAGGGCGATAACAACGGTCTGCCGTGCGATCCTGATGTTGAGTGCTTCCCCGAATGTCCGCCCCCGATTGAGGACCTGGTCGATGATTTGTGTATTGACTTTCAGTGCGCTAATACGCCCGACCCGGGTTTCGAGCGTTACGGGAGCATAGGCGATTGCTACAAGATCCGTGTCGCTGGAGAAGCCGGCAGTGTCGGTCGGGCGCATATGGACGTTGGCTGTGAACAAGCGTGCTTCCCGTCGTCACCGGCTGAGCCGGATACCATTGTTTACCCAGGCAACCCGCCTGTGGTTATCGAGAATCAGAAGATACGCTACCTGTCATTCAGCGCCGGCAATCCAGGAAAGACCCAGGCGGTTCAGGTCACTTTCAAGAACCTGCCGGCACCGTACGATGGCTGGAACGACGTAGAAATGTGGGTCCAGGAGCCGACCACGTACTGCGAGAATTCGGGCGTGAAGAAGCCCCCGTGTCCTCCAGCTCAGCCAACCATCGACTTCTTGGGTGCCACGCTGGGTTGTGACCCCTGGTGGGGAGATTTCGACTCGGCAGGCGTGATCCATGTGTTCCACGAGGGCATCATTCCGAACGGCACCTATTACATCGAGGTGGTCGACGACGCCTGCGACTATGTCGCCGACCCGGATGGGAGCTTCTCGGATATTTTGGCGATGACCCAGAGCAAATGGGGCGACCTGGTGAGGAGTTGCGCCCCGTGTCCGTGCACTCCGCCTGACGTCAGCGTGGACATCGCCACCGACGTGACCGCAGTGCTCGACAAGTTCAGGAACCTTGGGCCGCCGGATGTCAGTT
>JAUWWQ010000040.1 GCA_030616775.1 Planctomycetota bacterium | reverse complement strand
GGGCAAGGACGCAGCTACCTCCGGGACATTCCTGGCTCACTGGCTCATTGGGATCGCACGTCATTCCGTCTCGTTCACCACCATCGCACTTGTAGAACTCCTTACGACAGATCTGAACGTCATCCCCTTCGGACCAGCAGTACATTGCGGTGCCTGGAATCACGCCGTGGAAGCGAGGGTCGGTATTGCTGAGAAAGCTCCGAAGGTCGACCCCGATAATGCCGTCTCCCCTGTGTGCGATCTCGTAGGCCACCATGTTGCAGTCGATTACGTCCAGCGTGACGTCATCGGCGAAGCGCTCTCGCACACCCGCGGAGTAGTAACTACCCGCATGATTAGTGTTCTTGTAGCCCACGAACGCATTCAGGCAGTCACCCTCGACGTAAATCTCGGCATAGAAGCTGGCATGGGGACCATCGGGGAACCCCCCTAATCCCGCTGCGCAGGCGAATCCCGGGAAGTCGAATCGATCCACGGAGTGACCCAACGTGGCCGGGGCACCCACAACTACGCCGCACTTCTCTCGACTGAACCGCACACCCAAGTAGAGGCTGGACGGTAGCTCCACCTGGCCCGGTGGATGGAACACGATCTCCTTGATGATGCCGGCTTCCTCGGCGGGAACCGTAATCTGGCCTGTGGTATCTTGGATTGGATTCCCACCGGCACCCGGACACGCCTCGTACAGGCCGAAGTTGACCGTGTAAGCACCCAGAGCCGCGCCGGAGCCGTCGCGATCCTTATCGCCCGTGACTCTGATCACATAGCGATCCAGGATGCATCCACCGACACGTGCCAGGGCAATGTCGTCGGCGAACCTTGCACCTGCCAGATCACCCGACGGTCCGAACATGTACGAGCCCAGGGTATTGCAGTAGCCGGCGCCCGGGTCTTCCTCACAGGTGATACCCAAGCTGCTGACCGCCCTACTGACCACGGTGTCGCCGCCGGGTCCCCCGATGACAATGACGCGGCGCACGGGAACATCGGGAGAAAGCAAGACGGGTGGTTCCGTCCAGATCCCATCACTGGGGATGATCGGATGGCCAGAGCCATTCCCGTTATCCAGTGTTGCCGGGGCCGTGAACACTGGAGATGACTGTCCATGGGCAACGGTGACTGCACCCGCTAGAAACACTCCCGCCAGACCCAGCACACTCAGAAGAGGTCTGCGATGGGAGACAACGATCCTTCGCTTGTGCTTGGATAGACCAGCATTAGACGGTACCCACCGATATGTGCACGGAATCATGATCTCCAACCTCCACATATGACGTACACAGAGTGCCACGCACTGTCACGACAGAGCTCAGTCGGCACGTTCGGCCGCCCAGGAGATATCGGTGCCGTCGACTGAATATGAGGCGACAAGCTCATCGCGCACACTCCAGATCCACACTTGGCGAACCGGCCCTGTCCGACCAGCTACGCCCCTGGATCCTCTCTCCGAGACATACCCGATGATTCCACAGGATACTAAACTCACGGTGCGAATGCAAGGAAAAACCCAAGTCCTTCCCGGAACGCCCGCGATAAACTGCTGCTCCATGCCCTTTTGGCGGTAGCGGGAATTGCGCACCCACCCCTGGAGTAGGCTACCCACCGTGGACCTATGCCGCGTAGCCAAGCTGATCGAGAACTTTGAGCGTGACCACGAGCACGTCCAGGCCTACTACGGTGATCTTGAGGCTGCGATCCGTTGGCTTATGGACGCGGTCTTCGAGCCGAACGACCCGAAGTGGAAGGCGGGGCATCGGAAGCAATAAGATGTGGGGGCGGTTGGCGTTGGAGCAGTGGTGAGATAGCGACACGAATTGACGGTGACGGCAGACGCGCCCAACCCCAGAGGGCGGGTTCCCGGAGATGTGTGGGAGTTTCCGAGAATCTGCGGCACCTTCAAACGACGGAAGAAATGGCACCCCGCTCAGATGCCGGAGGAGATCTTGGAACGCATCGTTCGAGCCGTCACCAACGCGGGGGACGTGGTGCTCGATCCGTTCGCAGGCAGCGGAACAACGCTTGCTGCAGCGTTGAAACACGGCCGACACGCCATCGGGATCGAAATCAACCGCATGTACGTGACCGGCATCCGCAAGCGACTGCAAACGATCGACGGAGCCTTGGAGCTCAAACCTGATCGGGGTTAACTGGCTGATGCACGATAAGAATCAAATCATTGGGCCTGTGATTCTTCCGGGCGACCCACCAGGGCCATGTCCAGAGCTGCTCACCGAAGAGGAAGCGATCCGGTAACTCCGGCTGGATACTATCGACATTGCCAACCCGTCCGACACCTTGAGGCGATACCGGGACAAGGGCTTGCTTCTCGGAACGCAGGTCAGTAAACGAGTCTTCTATCGGCGAGCCGAGCTGGACCGGTTCCTTGAGCGTGCAACCGAGCAGAACCCTCGATGAGGGCAGCTAAATAGCATGGGCAAGCGAGTTCCGTTGACAGAACAACTCCGGCGTGAAATCCGGTCCTGTGGCCTGAGCGTGTACCGGGTGGCCGAGGATTGCGACATTGCTGAATCACAGCTCCACAACTTCCTCCACGGCAAGTGTGGGCTCGGTTTGGCCAAGGTCGATCGGCTCGCCGAATATCTGGGCTTGAAGCTTAGTCGGACGGACGGAGTCCGAGGTAGACCCAAACGACCATAGCTGGTATACTTATGTAAGACATAAGTACGCGAGCAACGAAGATACAAACATGCCGAGGCAGACAGTCACACTCAGCAGGCAGAAGAGCAAGGGGCACACTTACTGGTGCCTCCGGTGGTTCACCAGCAACGGCAAGCGTCGCGGGGAGACAATCGGGCGGGTTGACAGGATGTCAAAGCGTCAGGCCGAGAAGCTGCGGCGAGTCAAGGAGATTGAGCTTGGCATCAATCCGGGTCGACGTGATGTGTCCCGTGGGCCAGAGCTGGAGGCGTTTCTGGAGGTCTACTTCGCCGCAAGGAAAGGTGAATTGTCCACAGGTAGCCTGGAACTCTACCGGCGTACCGCAGACCTGATGACGGCCTTCCTCGGTAAGACGGTCCGATTGGATACGATCACTCGGGCCGATGCCCGGAGCTTCAAGGCTGCTGTTGCCAGCGGAGAATGGCGTTCTACTGGCAAGCAGCGAGTGATTCCCAAGCCAGCGACGGTTGACCAGCACATCCGCCATGCTCGAACGATCCTTAACCACGCCCTTGCCGATGACCTTGTCCTCTTCAACCCGTTTGACCGCTTGTCGACAACGACTCCGGTCGCTCGGGACTGGCCTTACGTGGCTCCCGAGGAGTTCGCATGCCTTGTTGAGGCTACGCCAACGATCTCCTGGCGTTTGCTGTTGGCCCTGGCCCGACTTGCAGCGTTACGCCGCGGTGAGGCGTTGAATCTGCCCTGGGACAAGATCGACTGGTCTGCGAGTCGGTTGGAGATCATCAGTCGGGAAGACTGGGATGTAAAGGACAAGCAGTCCCGCATCGTGCCGGTGTGTCCTGAGCTGCGCGAGCTGCTGCTGACCGCTTTCGAGGGTGCGAACGAGGGTGAACCCAGGGTAATCCCGGCGGAGGGCATCAATGTGCGGAACATCTGGCGGGACTTTGGAGTTCTGTGCAAGCGTGCGGGTGTTCCTCGATATTCCAAGCCGATCCACAGCCTCCGCAAGAGCTGTATCCGAGACTGGGCTGCGAGACATCCTGCACACGTGGTAAAGGAATGGGCTGGCCACAGCGACCTGAACACGACGGATAGGTACTATCTCCAGGTGCCGGAGAGCGAGTACGTGCGGGCGGCAAGAACACGTTTGGCTCCCGTTGTGACACAACCTGTGACACAACCCGGCAAAAATGAGGCGGAATCGAACACAAAAAAGAACGCCGACGAGTCGCAAGTGTCGGCGTCACAAGAGCTTAGCGAAACAGCGGGCGAGCGGATTCGAACCGCCGACGTCCAGCTTGGGAATCCGATAGTCGGCGCGCAAGTCCTTTGTTTCCAAGGACTTACAACGCGTTTTTCAGCCGAAAACGAGGTTTACAACTGACTGACAAGCTGCAGTCCGAGTGGTTGACAAGTCACTACCAAGTGGAGACTGACCAACTTTCTGACCAACTCCTTTACCCTAACCTCTACCTAAACCAGACAAAACACTCGCAGAGCGGTTGATGACGGCGGTAGCTAATCGACAAGCGACGTCTGCTCGAAGACATGCTCTGGATTCCTCGCCCAAGCGCACCTTTCGGGCCGACTGGATTCGAACCAGCGACCTCTCGACCTGTGGGTCCTGAAGACCCGATCGGGGCATCAAAACCGCGGTCTCTGGCATGTCCGCAGCCATCTGCAATCGACCCGCCCTCGGACGCCGCTACGTTCGTGGCTCTTCACGTCTGTACTAACGTAAAGGGGTTTTGAGCGAAGCATGGGTTGGATACAGGTGATCCTCATCTTTCTTCGATCGCTTCTCCGCAGCCAAGCCGAGTTGGCCGCGGAGAAACTCTTCCTTCGGCAGCAGGGCGTGATCGCATGCATCCACGTGGAGAAGCGGGTCCTGAAGAACAGGCCCAAGGGGAAGCGGATTCGGTTCGCCTTTCGAATGCGCACCCGACCATCGGCTACTTGCGATTACCGCTGTACACTCGAGGAAGGGCGACCGTCCTTCAATTGCTGGAATCCAGCCTGAGGAGCGCAAGAACCCGCGTGTTGATCTCCTTGCGCCAGCACCATCGTACACGCGCTTCGCGGTTCTCCAACATGAGGTATCTCGCCAACCGGGCAATCCTCCGGCACTGTTTCGCCTCCTCAGGAGATTTCGGCAGCGGGATGGGTAGCTTCTTGAGCTGGCCGGTCCTCAGCGCGTGTCTCCCGGCGCCGACCGCTGGCATCCGATGCCGTATAAACGTCCAGATAGCGCGGCTGTTGAGTGCGCCAAGCAGGTAGTAAGGATCGATCCAGTCAGGTACGGGGGAGATCCTGAGGGCACTTTGATGACACAAGACATTCCGCAGGCAACCGATCGTAAAACTTCCTTCGGACGCAATCAGGCCGCTCAGCAGGATGTCCCTTCGCCTGACGCACGGACGTGCTGGTCGTTTCAGAGTATACCATGGTCTACGGGTGTAGGCGGCAAGGCGAAGAAGCACCTTTCGATGATCCTTCAGGTACGCAAACGCCCGTGGGTACATGGCCCGAATGTCATGTTCGACAGGCGAGACTCCCTCGTAATCGCCCGGACAGACGCACACCCATTGGGGTTTCGGTTTGGTATAGCCGGCAAGATCCCTTCCCCGCAGCAAGGGACGTGTTGCGGCCACCTCGAGCACATGCTCCTCCCGAGCGACCGTCCGCTCCGCGCGCAGAAGATCCCCTGCGGCTGAGGACATGCGACGCAGAACGAAGACGTCGTCTGCCCCGGTGCAGATGCCAAGATTGATGGCGATAGGAAGGTCGGCGAGGGCTGTGCCGGTCCTCTCCAAGCGTGCAAGTAGGCGGGCGTCACGGGAGGGCTCAAGCCTCCAAACATCAGAATCCGCGAAATCAATGCGCGGCTGGTGCGACTCCACGCCACGCACTGATCCCCTCCTCCGACGAAACCGTGCGAGAGTGGCTCGCACGTCAGTGCTGCTCTTTACAGTCGCGTACCGCGGGCTCCGTGGCGTCCGCCCCTTTTGAAACGACAAAAGGCAGACATGTGATGTGCAGTCTGGGTAAATGTTCCGACTCTCAAACTCGACAATCTCACTGACGCGGCCTTCGCGTCCAAGAATATCTCGAAGAGCCTTGCCGGTTCGGCTGCGCAGGAAGCTGCCGGACATGCTAAAGCCCAATGTTCCTCCAGGCTTCAGGAGCCTAATGGCCCTCTCTACAAACAGCATGTACAGGTCAAACTGGCCGGCACGCGCGGTGCGGAACATCCGTCGATACTCTGGCAGGTGGTCGGACTGCTGCGAATGCACTTCCTCGATACGAAGGAAGGGAGGAGCACCGAGGACAACATCGAACCTGTCAAACAACCGAAGTCGGCGTCGGCCGCGCGCTCTTCCCTCTGCATCGAGGAAATCGAGCTGGGTAAGGGCCTTGCCGAAGTCTGGCGCAACCAGCGGGGAGGTGTGGCTGTTAGCCAGCGTAAACCACCGGGTGGATTCCCAGAACGTCAGGTACAGACAGCGGCGAGTCCACTCAAGAGCTTGCCCATCAGTGTCTACTCCTTGGATCGTTGAGCCGAGTGACTGCAGGAGCGTGCGCAAATGCTGGTTCTTGTGCATGCCGGTCTTGTTCCGAATGTGCCGTCGATGCGTATCGTTGGCACGTTCGCCACGTACAAGCCACGCGATCAGAAGTCGCAGCACCGCAATCAAGAACACGCCGCAACCGCACGCTGGATCAAGGACTCGAATGCCCAATGGGGTGTAATGTGATTGCTCGAGCGCGTGTCCCAACGACGTGTGCGTCAAGTAATCTGCCAGAGCCGGAGGTGTGTAGTAGATGCCCTTCGCGTGACGTTCTGGGCTCACACGCCGCCTCGGTGCGGCACACGCCCTTCCTGCGAGAATGGGGTCCTCAAAACTCAGAAGACGAAAAGTGCCAAACGCCGACACCGGCATGCCTGATGGAAAGGCTCTGTGGATCCCTCTTACAAGTCCGGCACACAGCTCGTCCACTCTCAATGACTTTGGAATCGAAAGGCCACTTACAGGGTTGCGCACCGCGAACACCGCCCTGAGTAGCTTCGATCGTGTTGTCTTTTTGGCCGTAGTGAACAACCGACGGGCTGATAGCGGTCTGGCCGCCGAGAGGATATCCTTGAGACATGGGAGCGCATCACGGTCGCGCTGGCGAACGTACTCAGTAAGAAGGACGAAGGATATCAAGTCATCCACGGCCCGCACGACGGTCGCCTGCCGACGGGCTTTACTGCAAGCATCGGCCCAGTCACCCGCCATTTTCGTGCGTACTTTGCGGAGAAGAGCGACAAAGTGACTCATCTGAGCGGGGTCCATGCAGGCCGCACCGTCCACAAGCGCCGGCAGGCCCCTGTGCACAGGAATCGCGACTTTCGAAGTAGACGGCATCTTCATCAGGTAATGACCGTGAGCGATATGTTCAGAGCACGCAGTTACAGCGGCCGACGCTGGCCGTCATCTTCAACGCCTCAAAGACGGTGCGTTCCTCGAGACATAACGCGATTGCCACACGCGGATCGATACGCCGAATTGTCGTGATCAAATGCCGGTACATCTCCACTCGCTCGCTCACCAGGTAACGCCGTCGACCGTCTACCGATTTGGACCTGGAACGATCAACTGCCTGAGAGACGGTGTTTCCCGGCCCAAGCTTGGCTTCCGTAAGTGACAGAGCTCCGTCGTAACTGCATATGCCTCCGAGCGTGATGCGCGCGAGGGGAACAGCAGTGATGAGTTCTTGTAGGAACGCTCCGTACACGACGCGCCAACCGCCGATCGGGATGGTCGGCATGATGACCGCGCGGATGGGATAGCCGGCTGCGGCGCACCGGCGCATCGCCTCGATACGCTCCGCTGGCGCGGGAGTGTTGATTTCGAACTGGCCACAGACCTCCGGAGGGTTGAGGCTCCAAGACAGTATCGTTTGTCCTCGGTGTTCGATGTCCATCAGGTTTTGGACATCCAAGGCCTTTGTAAGTAGGACGAGACGCGCGTACGGATGGGACGCGAAGAAAGGGGCCATTACTCGGGAATACCCGGTTAGTGGGTCGAGAGCCAGCCCGTCCTGTAGCTTCCCCAGGTAAAAGGCGGTTGGCTGAGTGAGCTTCCGTGCGATGCGATCGATACTGGCGAGCATTTCGGAGAGGTTTACGAAGATTTTGACGGTTGGCGAGAATCTCACACCTGGAGTCGCCGCAAGGTAGCAGTAGGCGCAATCGAAGGGGCAAAACCCATACGGCGAGAAGTGCCAGTAGTTGGGACACATGTTCCCGTGTTCTTCGCTGAGCCGTACCGCAGTTCGATGCTCGCCGATGACCAGTGTCTGCTTGCCCGAATGGTGGAGCGCCACGGGGTCGGCGATCCCTAAGTTTACGCGGTTGTGCGGCAGGTGCAGTTGCTCGATGACCTGGGCCTCGGGGTAGAGTCTGCAAAGCCGTTCGATGAAGTCTCGACGTGTGGCACAGTTGAAGCTCCCCTTGGTCAGGATGATGCGTCTGGGATTGAAGTGAGCTGGACGTCGAGGACGGTAATCGGCGGCGAAGTCCGCATGCGCAAAGCGCGACTCGCTGGGCTGAGATCCTGTACGTGCGCGTCCTGGAGGTCGTGGAGTCACCAGCTATGTCCCCAGGGGCGAGTCGAACGACTGCGACGCCGCTCCCGCTCCTCGTGCAGAACGGCTGCCCGGAGCAATTCATCCTAACGTATCCCGAACGCACTGTCAACATATTTGTCGCCTCCCTGGCCGCCATGACGCATCACGTGCCGCTCCAGTCCTCCCGCGACAGTTACTACTCAGAGATCTTCGCCGATGATCGCTTACCGGCTCTCAGGGGACGGTGGCCTGTTGGCAGACTGCCCAGGGGGCAGAGCTGCGCAGATCGGTTGGAAACTGACCCACTCGTTTCTCGTGGCCCTCAGAGTGGCGCTGGACCCTGACTGTAAGTGGTTTTCTGGCAAGGAGATACGGCCACGTCTCGTGCGGCGCAATGGGACGACGTCCAGCCTCCCGAGCTGGCAGTCGTATAGCCCCCCTCACGGACTCAGAAGGCGGTTTGCGGGCTGACGCCGAGCCAAGGGCGAACGGGCCGGGATTGGCGTAAGTCGTTGAAATGAAAGAAGATAGCGGGCGAGCGGATTCGAACCGCCGACGTCCAGCTTGGGAATCCGATAGTCGGCGCGCAAGTCCTTTGTTTCCAAGGACTTACAACGCGTTTTTCGGCCGAAAATGAGGTTTACAACTGATTGACAACCTGAAGTCCGAGTGGCTGACAAGTGACCACCAAGTGGAGACTGACCAACTTTTTGGCCAACTCTTCTACGCTAACCACTGCCGAAAACGCGCACGACGCTCCCAAACAGTAATGATGAACGCTGTGGGGTACGGTTGCCACGCCCTCACTTCGGTTCCGCCGAATCGAGGCAGCGGCGCAGCCACCCTCCAACGCCCACGACGCGCGGGGATGGCGGACGATCAGTGGTTCCGCTAGCATCTACGTGAAGCGACGTTGAACTGTGGCCGCAATTCGTGGACCGTGAGCGGCTTCCTGGACGTGCGAGCATAGTGCGGTGGAAGGTAGATCCTCTGATTTGACCCAGATTCTGGTCGACGCGAGTGGTGAGCGACCGGCCGACGTGGCTAAGAAGCTCATGCCTCTCGTGTACGAAGAACTCCGCGAGCTGGCCGCGCGATATCTTCGCGCCGAGCGCCGGGGGCACACGCTGCAGCCCACCGCGCTGGTCCACGAAGCCTTCCTGCGCCTGGTCGACCAGAGCCGTGTCGATTGGAAGGGGCGCACGCACTTTTATGCGGTCGGGGCCGAGGCAATGCGCCGCATTCTGATTGATCACGCGCGGGCTCGTGGGCGCGGCAAACGCGGCGGCGATTGGCAACGCGTAGTGCTGGACGAGGCAGAAACGCCACAGGACCTGCAGGATGTCGATCTGGTAGCCCTAAACGATGCACTGGAATCCCTTGCGGCTCTGGATGAGCAGCAGGCGCGCATCGTCGAGCTTAGATTCTTCGGTGGCCTGACGGTGGAAGAGGTGGCGCACGTTCTCGGAGTCTCCAAGCGGAAGGTCGAAGGCGACTGGACTCACGCCAAGGCGTGGCTTCGCAATGCGCTCGACCCGGAAAGCCAGTCATGACGCCAGAGCGTCACGCCCTCATTAGAGAGATCTTCCTTGCGGCGGTGTCGTCTTCGCCCGACGAACGTGCAGCGTTCCTCGATCGGCGGTGCGGTGACGATCACGAGCTTCGAAGGGAAGTTGAACGCCTCATAGCGCATCACGATGATCAGACAATCACGCCGGATTCTCGAGCTGGCACATCGCCGACGGATGTGTGGCGTCAGGCGGGGCCACAACTCGACCTGGATGCGAACGAGGCCACGGGGCTACCCCGTTCAGCGCCTTCTCGATCCGGCCTTCCCGCAGGCCAAGACTTCAGCCCCGGGGCTGTCGTTGCGGGTCGCTACCGCATTGTGTCGCAGGTTGGTAGCGGTGGGATGGGTGTCGTGTACCGTGCCGAGGACCTCACGCTCGGTCAGACGGTCGCGTTGAAGTTCCTCAATCCGTCGATGGCCACGAATCCGGTTTGGCTGGCCAGCTTTCGCAATGAGGTTCGCCTGGCACGTGAGGTCACGCACCCGTGCGTATGCCGCATGTACGACATCGCGGAGGCCGACGGCGAGCACTTCCTGTCCATGGAGTACGTGGACGGCGAGGACCTGGATAGTCTGATCAGGCGCATCGGCCGGCTGCCTCGCGATAAGGCTGTGTATATTGCGCGCCAGATTTGCATAGGTCTTGCCGCTGCCCACGGTGCGGGCATTCTGCACCGGGATCTAAAGCCGGCCAATGTTATGCTGGATGGGCAAGGTCAGGTTCGCATCACCGACTTCGGCTTGGCAGCTCTGCCCGAGCAGATCAAGGCGGGGGAGATCCGAGCGGGGACACCCGCCTACATGGCACCGGAGCAGATGGCCGGCCGGGAAGTCACGGTTCAAAGCGACATATACGCCCTGGGTCTGGTGCTGTATGAAGTCTTCGCAGGCAGGCCCGCGTTTCAAGCGAATACCATCCAAGAGTACAAAGAGCTTCACGAGAAGTCACATCCCACCCCACTGTCGGACGTTGTAGAAGACGCGCATCCGGACGTGGACCGAATTGTCGCTCGCTGTTTGGAAAAGAACGCTCAGGATCGTCCGAACTCCGCGCTGGAGGTTGCGGCGGCGCTACCCGGTGGCAATCTGCTGGCAGCCGCCCTGGCCGCTAATCTGACACCCACACCGGAGATGGTTGCAGCGGCGACGCCAAAGGCGGCGCGGACTGCAACGCCTGGTAGACTTCTTGTCGTGGCGCTGGCTCTGCTTGCGGCGCTGGTCCTTGTGCGAGGGTTGTCACCCGCGTCGTGGCTGGCGGAAGACAGCAAGCCACCTACCGTGTTAGTCGACCAGGCACGAGAGTTGGTCAAGGCCGCGGGGTACTCGTTCGAGACGGGTGAGCAGGCCTACGGTTTCTGCCAGGTGGCCGATGCTGCCCTGCTGGCACACGGCTATCGCTTGCCCAAGAAGATGGCGCATCTTGCCGTCGACCCAGCGGCCGAACTCGTCTTCTGGTACCGCCAGAGTCCGGTGAAGCTCGCGCCCTCGGAGGTCCGCAATGTGATGTTGGGGGCTGCGCGAGTGACACCGAGTGATCCGGCACCGGGAACGCCTGGCATGGCTTCGGTAGTGTTTGATCTTTCCGGCAGGCTGTTGCTGTTCGCTGCGACACCTGAGCATGTTTCGTCCGGCGAGGAGCCGGCTAGTGCCGCTGAGCGCGAGCAGTGGAACGCGTTCCTCGAACGCGCCCTGCTCGACCCCGCGGAGATGGTTGCCGAGGAGCCGGGCGTTGAGTCACTTTTTCAGACGGACCAGCGGTTTGCCTGGCGGGCACCCCACGCGAATGGTGGCGCGGGCGCCGTCCACGCGGAGGCAATGGCTTGGGATGGAAGACCCTTGTTCTTCGCGGTCGGCCGAGCCGCCGAAAATGGGGCGGTGGCGCGGCATCCAAAGACCATGGACGCTCGTGAAACCGTCGTGACCAGTTCTCTTCGTATCGTCTTCCTGCTGATCACCATTGTGGCGATTCCCATGGCGTGGTTGAACTACCGCGCTGGGCGGAGCGATCGGACGGGCGCCATGCGATTGGCGATCCTCGTTGTAGTGATTCAGTTCGTCGCCTGGCTGCTGCGCGCCGAACATGTATCCGAATTCAACACTGAGCTTCTGAACATCTGTCTGGCGGGTCTGCAGGCGATTGGCGTGGCTGCTCTTCTTGGCGTCTTCTACATCGCCCTGGAGCCTCTAGCGCGTCGCTACTGGCCTGACATGCTGATCACGTGGAGCCGGGCGTTGTCCCTTCGTCTGCGAGACCCAATCGTTGGACAACATCTAATCGTTGGGGTGTGTGTCGGATGCCTCTGGGCGCTCCTTGCTGCCGGAGAGGCGGCGTTGGTGCGCTACGTTGGCTGGGAGGTACGAGCTTCTCTAACCGCTGACACGCTGGCAAACAACCTGCTTGGAGGACGCGTCGCTCTGGCAGGCTATCTTAGCGCGCTTCCGTTTGCGATGTTTCGTGGGCTGCTGTTTATGCTGCTGCTCGCGGTCCTGCGGGCGCTTGTGCGCCGTCCCCTGTTGGCGGCGGTCATCGCAGGCGTCATCATTGCCTCGATGACGATGCCGCGCGGCGCTCACGTTTATACGTCGTGGCTGGCGATCGGCATTGGCGGCGTGGCGGTGGGCGTATGGCTGATGACCCGTTACGGACTGCTCACGTTGACTGTCGCCTTGTACGTCACCTTCGTGCTGAATACTTCCCCGATCACGTTCGATCTCCAGGCCTGGTATGCGGACCAATCGCTGTACGTTCTTGCGATTGTCACTGCGTTCGCAGTCTACGGTTTTATCACGGCCCGGTCCGGGTCGATTGCGCGCTGACTGGGCAACGTCGTCTGGCGTGACCTACGAGAGCGACGATGCGGCCGTCAGGCGGCGTCGAGGAGGTCCGCTGCATCCGTCCGGGCCAAGAGCAGTCGCAGGTGTTCCAGCGCTCGTTCCTTGACCTGGCAGACGCATTCCTTGGTTACGGCAAAAAGAGAACATAGCGCCGCAAGCGGTTCCGGGTCAGTCTCCGTTGAATATGTCGCCGAGGATCAGGCCAACACATATGGCGACTGCCACAATGACCAACGTCTGTCCTGGCATGATTGGTGCTCCGTCGTGCCCGAGCCGTTCGTGACTCGTTGGGTCGCCTAAACTACCAGTGCGTCATGCGTTGCCCAAAGGGGCAGCCGCGAATTCACGGGTTGGGATGAGTCGTGCCGACGATGATCCTCCGCCGTTTTGCCCTTGCGGCCCGTATCTTGATCGCTGTCGTTCACGTCCTCACCTGCCTCTTCGAACGCGTCGCCGTCCTCTTCGTCCTCGCTCTCACGGATGGATGGGAACTCGAAGTCAGCATGATCGAGCAGTTCGTCAACTGTGTCCTCAATGACCTCATCGATAACATTCTCAACAGTTTCTTGAAGGGCTTCCTTTGCCGATGACCTGGCTGCGTCAACGATGATGTCCGGAATTGCCCCACATCCTCCGGCCATCAACGCTGCGTATGCGACCCATCTTCCACACAACACTGGTCCATTCATGTTCGATCTCCTCGTCAGATCCGTACTGCCTGACCTCTCCGCTGATCGTTTCCGTCAGCGTGCCAAGTGAGGCAACATCGGTCGGAATCATAGCTCTGTCGCTAGCCACCGGCTGCGGTTTCGCCGGCCCCTGGCGCCGAGCCTTCGTTTGGTTGCGACCGCACTCGGCGCCGGCGAGCAACCTGATGGGCATCCCGCCGCGCCAAGTAGGCGTCCATACACCAATCGCAACAGAACATGCCGTTGCACGCCAGCCCACAGTTGTGGCAGCGTTTTGTCGGACTTCTTGATGTCTTGTCTGCTTGCATCGCGTGCTCTCCTTCTTGAGTGTGCGGCGCTTCTCGTGGAGAACGCGTCATCTCCGCCCCGAATCCGCACCGGTCTTTTTGCCGGCTGATGACAACGGAGCAGTTAACCGGGCAACTTCGATGAAAACCGCATTCTGTCGTGCGGACCGTTGGCGGTTTTGTCGCGTCAACCCGTGGAGAACGGTTTGGCGAGACCGCCGAATCCCCTCCGCGTAGGACGATTTCAGCACCGCCATCTAGAGGTGATGGTACGCCCAAGGGGCCCGCGCCGGTGCTGCAGGATTCGACGATTGCGGAGCTGGATGGTCTGTTGCGGTTGAGCCAGCCGCGGCGTTTACGGACGGACGCCACTGCTCGGACGGCCAGAACTTACAGCTGCCCTCAAGCGCTGGGATGTTCCCAGCCGGCCGTTCGAGGGACGTGCTCGGAGCATGCCGGGTAGCGCATCTCCGCTTAGTGTTTGGAGATAGAACCATGTTCGACTTTGGTTCCATTTTCCAGCAGTTGATTGCGGGGATCAGCGATGTGTTTGTGAACCAGATCCTATCGCTGATCTCCAGTCTATTTGGCGGGCTGCTCGGCTAGCCGGGCAGCGTGTTTTATCCAAGGGGAGACGCGGGGGCTCTTGTCCTGGCGTTCACCTGGGGGTGGCGCGGCTCCGGGTGGACGTTGATTTTCGTACATGCTGCGTTTTGACCTGGTTTGCATCAGGGGGCGCAACACGCTTCCTGCAACAGAGATCGCACGGAGGTTCGCGCGGGGCAACATGATTCTCAACACGAGATCGGTCTGTTGCCCTACTACGAAACGCCTCTTGCCAGGATCCTTGCGTAGCGCAGCACAGAGGAGGCGTTCACGGCAATGGTTGCCTCGTCGGGTTCCGCAGATGCAGGAGATCCTCCCGGAGGGTTTTGACCGGAGCTTGGAGATGCAGAAGAGAATCAAGCCAATTGATGTGTTCATCGGAGAGGCTAGCGACGGCCACGCTGAACTGGCGGAGGCAAGTCTCCGGGACACCGGTATCGTCAACAATCTCTACAGGGGGCGCGACGGCGCAGAGACGTTTGCGTTGGTTCGCGACGCGTGGAGAGGCTGCAAGGATGTGACGTTGCCTCCGTTACTCGTTCTTCTTGATTGCGGACTTCCAAGGGTGGGCGCTCTTGACGTGCTCGGAACCCTCAAGAGCGACTGGCGGTATAGCTGGGTGCCGGTCATCATGATGACCACTACAGACGACCGGCGGCAAGCTGAAGAATACCGACATCTTGGATGTGAGGCGTATGTCACAAAGTGGGCAGTCTTTCTGGGGTTGCCAGGCTTTGTGACGAAAGTCAGGTCCCTTACGAACAGGGCCGTACGGATCGCTTCGTGTCGTCGAATCATCGCGGAGATCCGGAGCTGCGGCGCGGGTACACTTGATCTGCGTTCCATGTCTGACGTTGCCCGAACCTGCCGTCACAGACAGGCACATATCGGGAAGGAGGTGAAGGATGGATCTGCTACGCCGTAGTGTCCGATTGGCCCTCCCCCTTGCCGTTGTCCTGTGTGGCGGCGGAGCCATGGTTTGGCTGATGCAATCCACACCTGCGCCAGGGGCACATGTGGTAACCTCTCACGTGCCCGCTGTGGCCGTCCGGACGGTTGTACCACGGACCGCCGTCATCCCGGTTGTCGGCTATGGAACGGTGCGGCCGAAGAACCAGGTTCAGATCGTCCCACAGGTGAGTGGCGAGCTGGTCTTTTCGCATGCCGACTTGGCCGAAGGGAAGATCATCGCCAAGGGTACGCTGCTCTTCGAACTGGATCCATCAGTCTATCAAGCGCGGGTTCAGCAAGCTGAGGCGGAAGTGCGGGCGCTTATGGCGGCACTCGCACGCCACGATCAGGAGATGGCCAACCTGGATGCGCGCATCATCATTGCACAGAAGATGCTGGCGATTGACGAACGGGACTATCTGACTTCAAAGCGACTTCTGGAGCAGGAAAGCGTTGGAACACGGCAGGGTCTGGACGCAACCCATCAGAAGTATCTGCAAAGGCAGGATCTGGTCGTGCAGTTCAGGAACCACCGGGCCACAGCGCCTCATCTGAAGCAAGAGACACAAGCCCGGCTCGACGCAGCACGTGCCAGGCTGCTGCAGGCACGGCACGATCTGGAACACACCAAGATCTTCTGCCCGTTCACCGCGCGGGTCGAATCGGTCAAAGCATATCAGTCGCAGATGGTGACCGCCCATCTGTCCATCGCGACGCTCACCGACATGGAGGCCTTTGAGCTTCCCATCAGCGTGGATCCGCGTGAGCTGCGTTGGCTGGATCGACACGTCCAGCCGCAGGCACTCAGGCAAGACTCGGATCAACAGGGGCCTGAGGTCAAGATCGCATGGTCAGTCTCAGGCCAAGAAGCCACATGGCGCGGACACGTGGCACGCTTGGAACGCATGGATGAGGTGACGCGGACGGCCCGCATGATCGTTGAGGTCCGTGGCGCGGACATGGCCGGAGGTCGGAATGCCTGGTCGCGTGGTGCTGCGCCCACAATCTCGATCGGAATGCACTGCCGAGCCGAACTTCCAGCAGAACCACTTGCCGAGGCAGTACTGATCCCCTGGCACGCTATCCACGAGGATCGCTGGGTCTACGTGTTCGAATCGGCGGCCGAGGGATCCAATCAGGGTCTTGGTCACCTCGGGCGCCGGGAAGTGAGTATCCTGCGCACGATTGGCGACGAAGTCCTCGTCGACTACCGTGACCACAACAATCCGCACAGAAGTCAGCTCAAGCCGGGCGAGCGGCTAGTCGTGTCGCGTCTGGCCGACCCGGTGGTTGGGATGCAGGTTGCACTGCAGAAAACGCTGGATTCCGCACCGAACGGATGGGATAAGCCAGGTCACGCTGCACCGGCCGAGTTCGCAACGACGGGCCAGGACGTCGCGCGCCTGGCATTGTCGAACTCTGCGGGGCAAGTTGCACAGGAAGAATAGTGAGTGTCTGACGATGGTACGTGGGTTATTGACATCTTGCGCTGGCAATCACGTCTTCGGGAACCTTCTTGCCGTAGGCATTCTGGTGACGGGTGTCATCGTCGGCCTGGGCATTCCGCGCGAGAGCTTCCCCGACACGTCGCTTGACTATGTGGTGATTACTGTGCCCTACCCGGGCGCAAGCCCGAAGGATGTCGAACGATCGGTCTGCATGGAGGTGGAACAAGCCATCGAAGGTATCGCCGGCGTCCGTCGGGTAACCTCGTATGCCAGCGAGGACACCGGTCAGGTGTATGCCGAGTTTGACCCGTCGGTCGCGCCGGCGCTCGAACTCATCCGGCAGATTCAGCAACGGGTCAACGCGATTACCACCTTTCCCGAGGAGACGGAAGAGCCGGTGGTCTCCGAATTCATCGTCCGTAACCAGGTCATGAATATCGGTGTGCATGGGCCAGTTTCCGAGCGTACGGTCAAGCATGTGGCGGAAAGCCTCCGCAGGAGACTGTTGAGGCACCCGGCCATCTCACAGGTAAGCCTTTCCGGAGTTCGCGACTACGAAGTGTCCATTCGACTTTCGCAGGAGTCGCTGAGTCGGTACGGATTGAAGCTGCAACACGTCGTCGAAGCGGTAGCCCGAAATAGCCTGGATCTTCCGGCTGGGATCATCCGGGCTTCTGAGGAAGAGATCAACGTGCGGACGCTTGGACAGCGTTACACCGCGCAGGACTTCAAAGATCTTCCGGTCATTACACTGCCGGACGGCACGTCGGTCCGGCTTGGACAGATTGCATTGGTCAGAGATTCGTTTGAAGAGGTGACGGTGTCCGGTCGCGTCAACGGCGAACCTGGCGCAATGGTCAAAGTGTTCAAGACGAGTCGCGAGGACGTCAGTACGGTCGCTGAGGCCGCTCGGGACATTGTCGAGACCTACCGTACACAGCTTCCTGCGGGGATCAGACTGTCGATTTGGGGCGACACTTCCCGTGACGTCGAAGCCCGACTCCAGATGCTCGGTCAAAATGCGGTGATGGGTATGGCTCTGGTCATTCTATCTCTGCTGCTGTTTGTCAACCTGCCATCGGCGTTGGCCGTCGCTCTGGGGATCCCCGTGGCCCTCGCGGGTGCCACCGCCGCACTTGGGCTGATGGGCGGAACCCTGAACATGATCAGCCTTCTGGGCCTGCTGATGGCCACGGGCATCATCGTTGACGACGCCATCGTGATTGCAGACAGCGTTCGGTCGCAGGCTCGGCGGGGGCTATCGCCCGATCTGGCAGCCGTGGAAGGTACGAGGCGGATGGCGATACCGGTGCTGGCATCCTCAGCCACAACAATCATCGCGTTCATTCCTCTGATGTTCGTCGAAGGCGTGATGGGTAAGCTGATCTACATTCTACCCGTCGTGGTGATTGCAGCTGTCGCTGCATCTGCTGTCGAGGTGTTTCTGATCCTGCCATCGCATCTGCAGGCGTGGACGACGGACCTCGGGGCTGCCGACTCACCGCCGTCGTTGCGCCGGAGGATCCGCCATCGCCTTGACACCTTGATCGACGAGATCATCGTGCGCTGGTACCGCCCGGCCCTGCGGTACTGTCTTTCAGCTCGGCGTTTGGTCCTTGCCACCGCCGTCGCAATGTTCCTGGTCTGCACGGGGCTGGTCCTTGGGGGAAGAGTGCCATTTGTGATGTTTTCCAAGACTGATTCGAACGTCATGCGAGCCCGTGTGCAGTTTCCTGAGGGCACACCCATCGCCGTCACACAAGCCGCTGTCGACCGCATGGAGCAGGCAGCATACGAGTTGAATTCTCATCCTCATCTGACGCCCGCCGCGCCAGGCAAGCTTGTGCAGCAGGTTTACACTGTTATGGGAGAGTGGGCCGACTTCATTCCCGAGCGCAGTAGTGCCCTTGGTGAGGTCTCGATCGAGCTGATGCCGGCCGAGCTGCGGCGTGTGGACATCGCCGAGGTCATCAATTGCTGGAGAGAAGGCATCGGCAACATCCCCGGCGCCGAGACGTTGGCGGTTACGCGACAGGAACCCGGCCCAACGGTGAAACCGGTCGAGATTCGTCTCCTGGGAGAGAACCTGGAAGAGCTTCGGCGCGCGGCGGGCGAGGTTCGTGCCAAGCTGGCTTCCTACGATGGGGTCTTCGACGTGGAGATCAGCCTGCGTCCTGGTAAGCGTGAGTTGCAGGTCCTGCCGAAGCCGGGGGCACGCGCAGTCGGCGTGACGGTGGCCGAGCTGGCCGCTCAACTTCGTCACAGCGTCCACGGTCAGGAGGCGGTCCGACTGCGGCGCGGGCAAAGCGAGGTGAAGGTGGTTGTAAGCTACGCCGATCCAGATCGGCAGAGCCTTGGCGCTTTTGAGAACCTACGCATTCGCAGCTCGAACGGCGCTGAAATCCCGCTTCAGGAAGTGGCCGATACAAGACTCGCGCGCGGCTACGCCAAAATCACGCGGCAAGACGGCCTGAGGCGCGTCAGGATCCAGGCCGACGTGGACGAGCGCAGAGCCAACGGCGAGCGGATCGTCCAGCATCTGGTCTCGGATTTCCTGCCCGGGCTTGCCGAGCGCTACCCTGGAATCACCTATGTCATCGATGGACACCACAGCCGTATTGCAGAATCGTTGAGAAGCCTCGTTCGTGCCGGCGCCATTGCTGCGGTGGCGATGTTTGCCCTGCTGGGGACGATTCTACGGTCGTACATACAGCCCATCGTCATCATGGCTGCCATACCCCTAGCCATTATTGGCGCGGTTTTGGGCCATGCGGTTCTCGGGTACGACCTGACGCTGATGAGCGTGTTCGGCATGACCGCCCTCGCAGGAATTGTTGTGAACGATTCGCTGGTGTTGGTGGATCGTGTCCGCTTGAATATGGCTGAAGGTATGAGTGTCCGTGACGCTGTGGCGGATGCCGGGGAATCGCGATTCAGAGCTGTGGCGGTGACATCGATCACGACCATCGCCGGTCTGTTTCCTCTGCTGATCGAACGCAGTGCACAGGCGCAATCACTGATCCCAATGGCCGTGTCCATCGCTTTCGGCCTTGCGTTTGCCACCATACTCGTACTTCTCGTCGTCCCGGCTCTATTCTTGATCGTCGACGACTCGAGACGCTTGGTATGTTGGCTCTGGCATGGCAGCGTCTGTCCGGGCGACGTGGGCTCTCACAGTGGACGGCGGGCACGCGGCGTGCCGCCAGACACGGCCCCGCCGGTTCCGCACGCGTGCTGACGAATCATCGATGGCCTCTGATTGCAGCAACGATTTCACGGCTGAGCTCGCCCACCGCCTCGCTCATAGCTTCGGCTACACCCTCATAGCCGGTCTGACGTGTTGACGCCGTAATCCGTGACCGTCTTGGTGGAGTAAGCTCGTTTCCGTCGGGGCCGAGAAGAGTCCACCGGGCAATCAGTGACACTTCGCCTCCGGGTGTGCCATCGAAACGAATAACGTCCATGGTAATCCGGTGGTCTGCGGGGCCACCGCCCCTCCACGGAAGGAGAACGACGCGCTCGGTCGATAGTAGAGCCGACAGATTCCCGGTAAGCGCCCGCGCGAAGCTCTGTCCCAAAGGCTCCGCCCAGCGATGGAACTCCGCAAGCTCGATCCGATTGGGGCTCGTGCGTGTCACGATTTGTGGGCGATTCAGATACTCCGGGAACTCGATGGGGCGGACCGTCAGCGAGATCCCTTTCTCGCCAGGCGCTGGCGGGGCACCTGCCTGCAACCCGACACCACTGGTCAACATGTAGAATCTCGCGGGCTTGGATTTCGCGCATCCAGCCAAGAGCAGCGAGGAAAGCGTAAGGATGATTGCCAAAACCCGCCAACGTGCAGCGTGCATCACTATTCTCCTGGTGCACCCTTGCCTTGTAGTAAGGCTTCGGGGTGTTGTTCAAGATAATCGACCAGAATGCGGATGGAGCCGGCCGCCGCCGCTAGCTCCCTGAGAGTGTTAACGACCGAGTAGTACAACTCTGAATCCTCGGCTATGGCGTTCTTCGCGACCTCGAGCGCTTCTCTCGCTTGTTCAAGCGCTGCTTGTGCCGCTTCTGCGGTCTGCACAAAGTTCGTTACGACCGGAGTGATGTGCCCGTCGACGTCTTGAATGAGTTTCCGTGCGTCCTCGATCGCTGGGTTCACGGTACCCTCCACAGACGCAATGGACTCAGTGACCTGATCCAGGGTCCGGCGTGCGGCGGTGGCCGTTTCGTCGATGTCGCCGGCAATCGGATCCACCTTGGCGTTAACGTCTCGGGCAAGCTTTCCGAAGTCCTTGATGGTCTCATCAAGCGAAGCGATGGCATCTCTCAGCTTCGGGGACTGGGCCAGTTCGTCAATGCCTTCTACCGCACTTTCGATGTTGCTCAACAGTCCTTGGAGATCAAAATCCTCGAGCGCCTTTCCCATCTTTTCCACTGTAGATGGTATCGTTGGAAACTCGGGGTAGTGCGTATCAGCACCTACAAACACCGCAGGCGTATTGGGATGAAAGTCGATTTCCACAGCGATCTGCCCCGTGACGAAGCTCTGTGTAACGAGCTGCGCTCTGAGGCCATCATGGATCAGCGCGCGTATGTTCCGGTGAGGATCGCGGGTACGCTCCTGGACCGTATCCACTCGACCTTGTTCGAGCTCGAAGTAGACGGGTAGTCGCACACTCTGGTCGGTACTATCGTAGCGAACTACGACATTTGACACCGTACCGATCCTGACCCCCCTGAAGGTGACGGGCGCTCCGATGTTCAGGCCTTTCAGCGAGCCTTCGAAGAATGCCACATACGTGTACTTCTTGGCGAGGAACTCGCCGCCACCGAAGTACGCGAGGCCGGCAACGGCCAGGACCACAGCCCCCACGACGAAGCCGCCAATCACTGCTGGATTTGCTCTCTTACTCATGGGTTATCCAGGCCAGTCCTCTTACCAAGGCGGCCCATGCCTCCATTTCATTCCGCTGGCAAGGTCGACTCACCCCGCGTGAGGAAACGATGCACCTTTGGGTCCTTGGATTCGTCGCGCAGCGCCTTTGGGTTCCCGACCGCAATCATGGTCCGTGTCTCCGGATCGAGAAAGACGGAGTTGTCCCCAATGGCGAATATGCTGGCGAGTTCGTGCGTTACAACAACCACGGTTGCCCCGAGGCTGTCCCTGAGTTCGAGTATTAGATCATCGAGCAGGCGGGCGCTGATGGGGTCCAAACCTGCCGAAGGCTCGTCAAAGAAGAGGATGTCGGGATCCAGTGCCATCGCCCGGGCAAGTCCGGCCCGTTTCTGCATACCGCCGCTGATCTCCGATGGATAGAACTCCTCGAACCCCGCCAGGCCGACGAGTGCGAGTTTCAAAGACGTCACTTCGCGGATGTCGCTCGGACTCAGATCGGTATACTCCCCCAAGGGAAGGCCGACGTTCTCAGCCAACGTCATGGAACTCCACAAGGCACCGCTCTGGTAAAGCACTCCGAAGTGCCTCATCATGCGCTGCCGGTCAGCCAGGTCGGCGGCCCAGAAGTCCGTGTCTCCATACAACACCTCTCCTTCTGCCGGAGCCTTGAGACCTATCAGGTGCCGCATGAGCGTACTCTTGCCACAGCCGCTGCCGCCCATGATGATGAACACGTTGCCGCGATTGACGGTGAAGCTCAAGTCGCGCTGAATCACGAAATCCCCGTACGCCATCGTCAGGTTCCGCACCGTGATATGGGTTTCCTGTTTCATCGCATCAACAACCATACACTAGCCCTTAAACGCCGATGATGTTCGTCACAACCGCGAAGATCGCGTCGGTCACAATGATGAAGACAATCGCCGTTACCACCGCCGAGGTGGCCGCGATACCAACCGCCGAGGCGCTGCGTCCGCTCTGCATGCCTCTCATGCACCCGGAGAGGGCGACGAGCACACCGAACACGGCGCCCTTGACCACTCCCATGGCGATGTCGTTGAGACCGACTCCCTCGATGGTCTGGTTGAAGTACTCGACAAAGGTGATGTCCAGCATGCCTACACCGACGATCAACCCGCCGATCATGCCCACCAGATCCGCATACAAACAAAGCAGCGGCATCATCAGAATGAGAGCGAGCATCCGCGGCAACACCAGAAACTCCATGGGCGAGATGCCCAAGGTCTTCAGTGCGTCGATCTCTTCATTTACCGTCATGGTGCCGAGTTGAGCGGCAAACGCCGCCCCGGTGCGCCCGGCCATGATGATGGCGGCCATCATCGCGCCCATCTCACGCGTCATGGCGACCCCGACGAGGTTAGCCACGTAGATCTGCGCACCGAACTGCAGGAGCTGCACCGCCCCCACGAACGCCAGGATCAACCCGACCAGAAAGCTGATCAGTGATACGATGGGCAGGGCCTGCGCGCCACACTCCTGGATGATCAACATCAGGTCCGATCGCCGATAGCTGGCCTTGCCCCGAAGAAAAGCCCCCAACGCAATCGTGGCCTCGCCGATGAAACGCACCATTTCCACCGTCGACGCGACCGCGCTGATGACTTCTCCTCCGACAAGAGCGAGGAAGGAGGTGTGCTTCACCCCTTTGCCGATGTCCTTCTTCTCCGGGACGGCCGTGGCGAGGTCCAGGAGCCGCCGTACGCCCTCTGGTAGCCCTCCTTTTTCTGCTTCGAGTCCCCTACTCTTGCACTCAGTGAGAACGTTGAGCAGGAAGCTGACGAGGCCGCTGTCCCAACCGGTCAGCCCTTGCGTATCGAACGTGAGGATACGGATAGCCTGACTCGATTCGAACTGCTGGCTCACCCCGGTCGCGGATGGCAATTCATTCTGCAACTTCCAGTCCCCGGACAACCGGACGAGCAGTGTATCTTCGGCGGGCAGACTGAAGTCCATCTGCCATCGTGCGTCGCTGGTAGCAGCTGAGGGTTTCGCTCTGTTGGAACTGGTCACTATTCCGCCTATTCCCATTCACGAACTCGCAGAATCTCGGTTACGACGGCAACTGGTCAACGTCAGGAAAGACGTTGTCGACAAGATCATCCAACGCCGTGCTGCATCGCATCAGTCTATCTCCACCTCTAACCGGTACCGCTACCGATCCTCGCCTCTTGGCAATAACGACGCGATCACATCTGCAACGGCCCCTGAGATCGCAGCGCCCACGCCGTCCTTGACGCTCTCGGTTACGAGATCTACGCATCCTCCGTTCATGGCCGTCAGTATGGCCATCAGGAGAACGGCCTTGCGGTGTTTGCGTAAACTCATGTACTTGCTCCTACTGCGAAGATGCCCCCACCGCCGCAGGCTCCGTCTGAGCTGACGCTCGCGCTAACGCCTGATTCCGCCCTGCTTCAAGAGCAGCGATCCGGCGTTCAAGCAACTCGATCCGCCGCGCAGCGCGATCAGCGTCTTGCTCCGCTTTCCAAACCGGGAACGAGATATCCAGCCAGACGCCATTGTCGTTGTCGCTGTTTCCGTTGTCGATATCACGGCGTCGATACGTGATGCCTGTCGTGATCTTGTTGTTGTCGTCGTCTCGCCACACGAACTCAAAACCCTGCTGCGCGTACCAGCGTATGCTGTCCGTCCGATCGGACCCGCGATGGCGGAACTCCGGGCCAGCCTTGGACTTGCTTCGGATCTCCACCAGTGCACACCCCGGCAGCAATGCCAGAACGAGCCCAAGCGCCAGTCCCTGTTTGATTGTCGCCATCAGATAGTCCCTCCCGATCAACACGAACGACTCGTGCTGCAAAGCGCCCACACCGTCACTGCGCGGGATTCAGTGGACACCTACTTCCCGCTATAGCCGTGCGCCTTGTCCACTCGCTTTACGAACCGCTCAATCCAATGCTTGATCACCTGCTGTGCGTGACCAAGCTCGCTGAGTCCCGCGCCAATCGCAAGCCGGTTCCCTTGTCGAGTATCCACGACCGCGAAGACGCGCTCGCCCGTTCGCGAGTCAAGTGCCTCGGCCTCCATCGATGCACCCCCAAGGCCGAGTCCCGAGAGTTTCGTCGCGGGGTGGATATTCATGGCCGGCTTCGTCTTCTTGATGTCGGTCAGCGCGGCCCGCAGGCGCAGTACTCCCGGACCCGGCGCGGTGACCACCGCGTACCGCTCTGACAATGCCTTCGCCGCCTCGTCGTAGGCATAGTCGGTCAACTTCTTCAGCTTGGCCGGGTCGAGCGCAGTACCCTTCGCATTCGGCGCGAAATGCACCAAGACTGGATCGATCATGAACTTGTCATAATCTCTAAGGCTCTTCCCAGGGGTCTGATAGTACAAGGCATCCTCTACTTCAGGGCTTGGGCGCAGCTTCGAGTAATCTCCCAAGAATCCCGAGTGCGCCGCCTTCTGGGCCTGACAACCCGCAAGTAAACCCGAGGACACGGCCGCCAGCACGACCATGCACGACACCAACAACACCGTGTTACCTTTGTTATTACGTTGCATCATCGAAAACTCCTTTCATTTTGCCTGATTCAGGGCTCCAAAGTCGCTTAAGACCATTCTCACCAAGAACTCTGCGTATTTCCTTGTATCGCGCCCGTCCAAATCAACGTGCGCGAGACTCCTTCATGGTTGATTCCTGTGGTTCAGTTCGCATTCGGCCCTCCCGCACTCGTAGCCGCCGAGTGCGAGATATGTAGCCCAACGAGCCGCGCTACCAACACCGCAAGGTAAAGCTGCCCGACGACAGCCTGGAGGGCAGCGCAGGTACGGGCCAGCGACGAAGTCGGCACGATGTCACCATATCCCAATGTACTCATGGTCACGAAACTGTAGTAGATCGCAATGAACGTCCGCTCGCCGCCGAACCGTATTACTCCAGATCCACCATCCTCGGCGAGGGAGAAGACGAACGATGTCGGGTCCAGATAGTAAAACAAGGAGTAGGCGAGGGCGCACAAGATCCCGAGGAGCAGGTACACGCACAACGAGGCACAAATCATATCCGAGCTGACCTGGTGGCTAACGAACAGGAACTTCAGAATAAGGACGATCGCATAGCCAAGAAACAAGATACCGAGGATATGACCCGCAATCGCAAATCCATCTGTGGCAAACCACGTCTGCAGGCCTTGAAAAACCGCTGCAGGGATAGCAAGCAATAGTGCGATGATCTCGGTCGTGCGCGTTCGGCTTACCGCGAATATGGCCGACAGCAGCACCACCGCGAAGAGCAGTGGAATCACCAAGTCGGCCAGCTTCGGATGCGTTCCCGGCCTGAACATACGCACGAGCGGCGCACCGATGAGCAGCACCGCCAGCGCGCAGAGCAAAACGGCAAAGCGGTGTTGGAGGACCACCGTCCACACCCCGTGCCTGCCATGGTGCGTATGTCCAACGTCTGCTGTCATGGGTGGTCCTCAATCATTCTGAAGGCGACGGAATGACCACCGGAACAATGCCGACGACGGCGCCGACAAACCTGGGTTTCGCTTGTCTACTGGCCATAGGCTGTAACCTGCCTTTTGTGCCTCGGCAATGGGCTACAAACGAACGCGTGTCCTAAGCCCATCGACAACTGCCATGCCCGAACCCATCCACGACCCGTGCGAACCCTGCGACGACGCCAACGCCGCGGAGTCGAGCCCTCGCCCTAGTGCTACCTATTCTGTTTCGATCGTCGTGGAATCTCCACCGAGCCGCTGCTCGATCAGGTTCTGCAACGTTCTCCGCAGGATCTGCAGTTGCAATTCCGACAGCCCGAGCCGCTCGGCGAGCTCTTCTAGAAACTGCTCCACTCGATCCTCGATGATCGGACGAATCGCCCCGATGAGTTCTTCCAGACGGCCTTCGATATCTCCCAGATCCGGATCGATTCCCGCCAGCAATTCTTCGAGGCGCTGCCGAACATCCTCCTTCAGCCCATCCAAGGCGTCCTCAATGCGCTGCTGCAGCTCACCGCGAACGTTCGCCAGTTCGTCCTCAAGTTGCTCCCTTAATTCGACCGCCAGTCGTTCGAGCCGTTCATTCAGATCGTCAAGGTTCGGCTGCAGCTCGTCCAGCCGCTCAGCCAGGCCTTGTTTGATTCCCTCCAACCGTTCCGCAAACCGCCCTTCCGTCTCGCTCCGCCGCTCCTCGACCTCGGAGCGAATCGTCTCTACGAATCCCTGAATCCGGTCCCGGGCGTCATGGAGCGTGTCATCAAGGCGGCCCTCGACTTCATTGACGAATGCATCCAACGAAGCTCTTACATCTTCCACAATCTGATCACGATCGGGAATCTCGCGCTCTTCAAGTTGCGCGCGGAGATTCTCCACGGACTCAGTGACTCGGGCTTCGAGATCGTTGATGAACGTGCGAACGCCCTCGTCAAACTCGCCTACGCGGTCTTGAAGCTGCTCCCGCTGAGTCTCGACGATCGCCGCCAGGTCCGCCTTGAGTGCGTCGATGGTCTTCGACGCGCTCTCCAGGGCCCTTTCGGCGGGGCCCGTGTCTTCGCCGTTGATCTCGAGAACCCGGTCCACGTTGGCAATCTGTGCGTCAGGCAGGCACGGTTCACCGAGGTCCGAGCGAATATCAAGCGCCAGACGTGACTGCGTCCCGGGCGTGATCACCAGATCAAAATCATCGTTGTCGACCCGCAGCCCCTGAAACAAGGTGAACACGCGATCGTCCTGGGAACGCCAGACCACGCAATTGCCGTCCGCTTCCGCCGTGCCCTTGAGAACGACCGAGACACTGCCCGCGAAAAGCCCTGATTCGGGCAAAGCAATGTCGATGCATCCCACCACAAGACACAGCATGCCCAAGCCGATCGAAAATCGCAATCGTTGCTTCATGAGACGACTCCTGCTAGAAACTCATCTGTGCCCTTAACCCGTACACCACCGCAACGTCGCGGTCCTCGAATCCGCCGGGATTGATGATCACTTGCAGATCCGGTGTGATGTGGAGCCACGGCGCTACTTCGATGTTGTAGAAAAGTTCGACGCCCTGTGACGAGCGGACCCCAAGCCGATCGGGCAGCTCGCCGCCGTAATCCACGAAGTAGTATCCGAGTCCGAACGTATCCTGATCTCGTTCCGGGATGATCCCGGTGCCTCCGACGCCCACGCTATAGAAAGTCTCGATCGGATTCGCTTCGCCGTCGGATATGCCGAATCGTCCGAAGATACCGACTCCTTGAGTCGGATCCTCCGTCTCAACATACAAGTACTGATCGAAGTTGTAATAGAATGACCAGGAACTCGATTCGCGCTCCAGAGACAGGTCCAGCGTCAACAGGTTCAGTATTGGACTGGCGGGGATTCCGATACCGGCGCGCAGATCCTGCTCCAGGGAGACAAAGTCCTTATCACTCCAGGTGAAGCCGAACAGTTGATGGCCGGGCTTGCCGAAGGGCTCCCAGTTGAACCGGGCCTCGGTGGCCAGGGAAGTTCCCCTGTCGAAAGCCGTGTCGAATCCGCTGACGTTCGCCGCACCTTCTGTGTCATAAGCGGTGAAGGACCACATACCCCAGTCGCCCAGGAAGAAGAAGCCGGCCCCGAGGGTGGAATAGGGTGTGGTGCGCGCGTTGATCAGGTTCCAGCGCAAGGCACTGTGGAGGAAGTTGTCTCCGTGGATCCAGGCGAATTCATTCTTGTCTCCGGTGGTCGTGTCCAGCTTACCGAGAAAGACACCGAACGACTCCGAAAGGAACTGCGTGTAGACGACGTGCGAGAGCATGACGTCCCGATTTCTGGGCACCGGATACAGTGCGTCATCGTTGGGAGTTCCGCCGGACTTGCGGTTGATGGACTGACCGAAAAAGCTCTCGCCGTGGACTTCGAGCAGCCCTCCGGGCCACAGCTCCATTCGCCCGGTGTCGAACTTCAAGCGCAAGTCCCAGGAGCCCGAGTACCGAAAGGCATTGTTCGTGTCTTTGCCCCCGTGAGCGTTACCCTGAATGGTCTGCTCGAGGTCCAGCTCGAAGGAGATTCCTTCCTGCGCGAGCTGACTCCGCCGACCACCCCAGTCGCCGGTCAAGGCAGGCCGTTCCCAAAGGTCACCCGAATAGTCCAGCCGAAAGAACGCCGGCGCTTCCGTTTCCGCGGTCTCGCTCGCCGGAACTTCAGTCTCTGGTTGCTCCTGGCCGGCTGCTTCCATTGAGCTCATAGCTATCGCCACGGCGGCGCTCACAAGCGCCAAGGTGCTTGTCCGCTTCAGTTTGAGTCTCACGTATAGTACTCCTCATGTAGTTCGCCCACGTTCGTGCCAATATCGCATCATCGTCCTCCCCCCAGCGCGGCTTGTTCTGGTGGTTCCCACAGTCCGGGATCCACCGAAGTCGCCAAGCAGGTAACCGCGTTCCCACAGGTCACCCGAGTAGTCGCCCAGTTGCAGAATGCCCGTTGAGGCACCGGCAGCACTCTCTTCGTCCTGCACCTGCGCTGAAGCGACGAGCGACGCCACGAGAAGCGCAGAGACGACAACCGGAAGATGAAGCCGCGAGGCGGTCATGGCTTGGATCTACTCCGGAGTGACGCCGAGGATCGACTCCACGGTCGTGCCCTAGCGCTGTCACCAGACGATCTTGTAGCCGACCTCGATGGAAGCATCGTACGGACGATCGTTTCCGATGCCGACCGAGGGTCGCACGTAGAAGCTGTGCCCTTTCGTTCCGAGGTACTTGTCCAGCATGGTTCCGAATTCGACATCGATCAGCGAGAATTCCCTGTCGTTCTCGTAGTCGAGCACAATCTGCGGATCGAGCAACAGCCAGAGGGTCTTGTCGGCGGACGTCTTAAGGATGAACAGATCGATCAAGCCCTGGTTGACGTCGTTCCCGTCAACGTCAAACTTGTGCTGATAGGCGGGCGCAAACAGATCGAGATTCAAGCCGAAGGGTTTGAAGAAGACGGCAAAGACCTGTGGGCCCAGGGAGTACGACCCGGATCCGAGTGAGTCCTCGGACGCTGTGTCCAGGAACACCTCCAAGCCAGTCGCGATCGCCATCTTCTTCTCCACATTGAAATAGGGCACGGTGAGGAGGCGAAAGTCCACGTCACCGAAGCCGCAGTCGTCTATTCCCCGATCGGAGCCCAAGAACCCTCTGGCGCGTCGGAGGAATCCTCCACTTCGGGCGCGGTCCCGCCTGGCAAACATGCCGGGGCTGCGACCGGCGTCAGGCAGATCAGCGTTGACGTAATTGCCGCGAGCCCGGACCCGAAACTGCCACTTCCCGTCCGCAAACGGCACACGTAACTCTAGCGTCGTAGTGTTCTGCTTCCCGTCACCGTCCACGTTCAGCCACTGGTACTCGTTGTAGAGCCTCAAGTCGAACGTGAAGTTGATGGGGTTGGTTCCCGTCTGGTCCGACTTGTCGACGAGTTGGCTCTCGGCCTCCTCTTCAATCGGCGGCTCATCCTGAGCGCACACACTGACGGGGGCGAACATCAGGACCGCGATGCCCAATGTCATCATATAATTTCGCATGATTTTCCTTTCTGCTTTGTTTCTAGGCCACAGCCGTATCGATAGACACGGCGTTTCGTTCCGGTCGCCAACCGTCATTGCCTTCCCGCCTGAGGCGGTGAATACGGGTCCGGCGTGCCGGGCCGAATGGGCGGGTTGGCTCTCAGCGAACCGACATGCTGCAACAGATGAGCCATGGCCGCCTTCGGCACCCACGTATTGGGGAACAACACGTTCTCGCGCTCCCCCGGATCCTTGTACAGGTTATAGAGCTTGGGCATGCCGTAGCTTTTCACTTCGCCGAATATGGTATCCAGTTCCTTGAAGTTGAGCTTCCAGTTGCGCCATTTGACCCCGTAGACGTCATTGCCCATGTAGACGATGACAGACTCGCGGCCGGACTTGTTTGTCTTCCCGAGGAAGAAATCAGCCATGTCGATTCCGTCAAACGGCCGGTCGTCCGGCACGTTGCCGCCAGCGAACTTTGCGAGGGTCGGGAAGAGATCCATCTCGTGCACGATCTCATCGCTCGCGCTCCCGGCAGGAATCTTACCCGGCCATCGGACGGCAAACGGCACGCGCAGGGCGCCCTCGAATCCAGTGAACAGCGTCCCTCGCCAGGGGCCGGCAGTGCCCTGGAAGCTGGTCTCGACGGTCAGCGTGTTGGTGCCCTGTGACGCTTCCGGCCCGTTGTCAGCGGTGAAGATGACGATGGTATTCTCACGAATACCCAGGTCGTCGATCGTATCCAGGATCATCCCCGTATACGCGTCGATCTGCATTAGCAGGTCGGCCCAGGCGCCGTTGCCGGACTTACCCTTGAATTCCGGATGCGGCATCGTCGGGTAGTGGGTCGCGGTATAGGGGACAAACAGGAAGAACGGCTTCTTGCTATCCACCTGCCTCTTCATGAAGGCGATCGACTTTTCCGTGATGACCTTATCGATCAAGGGGCGGAAGTCGAGACGGTATGGATGCAGTTCCTCAGGCGTCTCGCCCTTCTTCCCTTCCATGACAAACGAGGCTTCCGGAAGACCGCTCTCGTTGAATCCCTCCAGGTCGGTGTATGGCGCTTCATCGGTCGAGTTGGGTATCCCGTACCACTCGTCGAAGCCTTGGTCTGTGGGGAACCGGCCCTCCGTGCGACCCAGGTGCCACTTACCGAACATGCCCGTGGCATACCCGGCGTCCGAAAGCATCTCGGCCATCGTGTATTCCCACTGGACGAGCCCGTACACACCCCCGCCCTGCGGCGCCTTGCCGCAGCCGCTTCGGATCGCGTACCGGCCCGTCATGATCGCGGCCCGCGATGGCGTACATTGTGATTCGACATTGAAGTTCGTCAGGCGTAGACCCTCGGACGCCAAAGTGTCGAGCCGGGGCGTCGGTGCTCCGCGGATGATCCCCCCGCCGTTGAAGCCGGGCTCTCCCCAGCCAAAGTTGTCCATGAAGATCAGGACGATGTTGGGGCGATCATCCGATTGGGCCGCAACAATGGGGCAAATAATGAACAATGTCGCGACAACGCTAAGCAGAAAACATCCGGGTTTTCTCATACGATTAACTCCTATATCAGCACCTGCATTCACACCCGGGAACCGGGCCGTCCTTGTTTATCTATTCTCCAGAGTCTTGGCTCTCTGCGCGAACCGGTAGCGCTCTGGCGCCGGGAGGCTCTCGTTATCCGTCGCCCGCCGGTACACGGCGATCGCATCGTCCCTATTGCCGCGAATCTCGTAGATCTGTCCCAGCAGGGCGTACGGGTCGGCGATTGCTGGTCTTTGCTCGAACATCTTCTGCAGCACCCGAACGGCGCCGTCGTCGTTACTGTTTTCGTGCAAGTAAAAGGCAAGCGTGTAGGCATACTTCGGTTCGCCAGGGCGCAACTCACTGGCCTTCCGCAACCAGATGATGGCCTCGGCAGTATCACCTTGGGCCCGCAGCATGCCGATGTTGTATGCCGCGACGGCGTTCCGCGGGTCTGTGTCGAAGGCCTTGCGCAGCGCCGACTCGGCCTCGCTGAGTCGTCCCATCTCGGCAAGCAGCAGGCCCAGGTTGAGATTGGCGGGAACACTGGCCGGGTTGAGCCGCAGCGCCTCGCGTAGACTCTTCTCGGCCTGGGCATTGCGACCCAGGGCATTGTATACGAGCGACGCGTTCACCCTCGGAGCGATGTCGTTCGGCTGGAGCTTCGTTGCCGTCTGGTAGCACGCAACCGCCCTTTCGTATTCCCCGCGCTCACCGTAGAAGTTCCCCAAGTTGTAGTGCGATGCGTGGTCATCCGGCCGGGCGCGCATTGCCAGTACGAACTCGGCCGTGGCGTCGGCTAGGCTCTTCTGCTGGTCATCTTTCAGCCAGTCGCGCGGTACGCCGGCGAGCGTCGCGGCCGCACGGACACGCACAAGACGGAGCTCGTCGCGTGTCGCCTTCAGGAGCGGATGTAGTGAGTCCGGGGTAATGTATCCATCGAGCGCCTCCACAGCCGCAGCGCGTACCAGTGGCGAAGGGTCATCGAGAGCGTGAATAATCGCCGGCCACTTCGTGTCATTCTCGCACCGCCGGAGCAGGCGGAGCAAAGATGTCGTGTACACCTCGTCTCGCTTCGAATCGGCGATGTAGGCGAGCATTTCCGGCAGTAGCGACCAGTCCGCCTTGCGCGCCGCCGCGATGAGACCCGCACGATGAAGCACCGGCCGCTGATAATCACGGGCATGCCATTTGCGTACTTCCTGATCCGCCCAAGCTGCGTCCTTGTCCTTGTGACAGATGTTGCACGCGTTCGGTGACTTGAAGGCGATCGTCGCTGCGGGTGTCGGCGGCAGCATTGAATGATCGCTGCGCGTCATGCGGGCGAACTCGGTCATAGGCATGTGGCATGCGATGCATTGGCTGCCGGTGGTCTCCGCCGGATGGTGAGAGTGAGCAACCACGTTCTTGACTCGTTGCTCGTGACAGGGCAGGCAAGATCGATTCGGCTTCTCTGCAAAACGGAAGCGGCCGCTCGACGTATGACAGTGCACGCAGTCAAACTTGCCGGCCTTCACACATGGGCTCATTCGCCACGAGGTGTAGGTGTAGTTCTCGCCCAGGTCGCGGCCATCCGGGTAGAAATCCGGATCTTCCAGCGTGATCAGATCGAAGTGGTCATGGTACCGCTCACCGGGTCGAAACGTCGACGTCAGCGGCACCATCTGGGCATGGCATGGTGCACACAGGGCGTTCGTTTGATCAACGCTAAAGTCCTTGGTGATGATGATCTTGAGATCCGCCGGCCGTTGCCCTTTCGGGGCGTCATTGCAGGCGCGCACGTGTTCCACACCTGAGTCGTGGCACGTTTCGCAGTTGATGCCGGGCTCCGCCCAGACTGTCGCGTACGTATCCGTCTTGAGATCGTAGTTCGTTGACAACTGACTTACGTGACAGGAGTGGCATGACGTGTTGAACATGTACTCGCGATCCGTCCAGTGCAGGGGAGCGTCCTCTGTCCCCGCGGACGAATGCCGCATGCCACTTCCGGCCGTGTCGAACCATTCCTGGCGCCGAACATCGTACGCGACCGGCAACGTCTGCAGCCGGCCACGCTCGCCCGGCGTCAGAAAGTAATAGACGTTCTTACCGCCGAGCACGTGGGTGATGCTCAGCTTCCGCTGCCCCTTGGGGCCGCGTTCGATCACGCAGCCCTGATCGGGTCGAATATCCGCGCGATAGCGGTGCTCACCGATCTTGATTTCTTCAATCTGCGGCTTCAAGTGCTGTCGGGCGAACTCAGCCGAATAGGGCTGCATCGCCAGGCCGTGATGCGAGGGCGCCCACAGCTCGTAGAAGCGCTCATGGCAATTCCGGCAGCTTACCGACCCTGCAAGCTGCGACGGATCCCGCCCCTCCGGCGGTGCAGATGGAGGGTCCAACGCTGACTCAGTGCCCAACGCACTCGAGATAGACACCAGAAGTAGTGCGAGAACCTGCACACTCAGCATACGAGCCATATCACGCATGTTTCACTTCTCCACCCGCTCTAGCCCTTCGGAAACAGAAGCCAAAACTGGAAGCAGATCGCCGCCGGCGCTTGGCGCATCGCCCTCCTGAGCCAGTGCCTGAAGGCAGGTCACGGATAGATAGCAGATAGCATCGATGATCGCATTCAGGTTTCGCATGCGTATACTCCAAAGAGGCCCGTCTTGTTCGCCTCATACGGTAGCTAGTGGTATATCTACATTGCGTGCTTATCGCCAGGATAGATCACGCTCCAGTCCCGCTTCATGTCTACGACCGTCTACCCCTTTCGGTGCGCATATTGCAGGTACCGTCAATCCCGCGGTGAATCTCGTCATTTCACCAGCTCGATCTCGCCCGGGCGCCAAGTCTTGTCGTACCATGCCTCGGTGGGACTATAGAGACGCAAGACGGAAAACCAGCCCTTGCCGCGAACAGTCTGGGTCCAGTTCGCCTCCTTGCCGGCTGGTGCTTCGGGTCCGAAATAGAGATCGATCGACCCGTCGTCGTTGACGATCATCTTGTCGCGCTGGCTTTGCTTGCTTGGGAAGGGCTGGCTGGTCTGGAGTTCGGAGCGGGTCTGCGGGTCATAGGCCACCACCGACCAGAACTTCTCGGCGGGAGGATCCTTGGGTATGTTCAGCTTGTAGGTCTTGCCGCCGTCGAGGTAGTTGCCCTTCGCGTCCAGATAGCCCCAGGCGTACTGTGAGCCTTTGCCGATCAACTTCCACGTCATGGCCGGCGTGTTGACCGTCGCCATGTAGTAGAACTGGGTGCGCGCATCCAGATTGCGCCCGCCCATGCCCTCGTCCACGAGGTACTCGTAGTTCCCGGCGACGAAGCCCCTCTTCCAGTAGCTGCCCTCATAAAGGAACGCCGACTCTTCGCGTTCGTACCAGAAGATCGTACGCGAGGTCGCGTTGCCCACCGCAACCGCTTCAGTCAGCAGCTTCTTCATCCGGGCATCCGGGGCAAAGGGCTTGCCTTTCTGGATACCGATGGCCGAGAAGAGTCCACGCAACTCGGGGTCGAGCATCTCGATCGGCTCGCGATCGATGACGGTGTGGAGTTCTTCGAAGAATTGGTAGTCATTGGCATGAATGGAGTTGAACTTCTTCTTGGAGCCGCTGATGAACTCCATCGCCGGGGGATTCGCCGCCTTGGCGAGGGGATAGATTTTCAGGCCTTCTTTCCACATCTTGGTGGCTGCGTCCGGCTTGCCGTCAACGAGGAATCCACGCAGGGCGACCCAGTTCACCCAGCTCGTTGACTTAGCGGTGAAGTAGCCGTCAGGGACGTCACCCTCGTAATCGGGCGGAAGGATCAGGTACTTGCCGCCTTTACCCCTGTCGGGACCGGGAGGGCCCATGTCGATCACGAAGCGGAAGAAGGCGTCGTTGACCGTTCCCGGGCCGGCCCCCGCGGGGATCTCGACCACCGTCGGGCCATCCTTCTTGAGGTCGAGAAAGGGGACGCAGTAGACCGTGCTGGTGTTGCCGGTGAGAAACAGGGGATTACTGTCCATCAGCTGATCAAAGATCACGACCTGGTTCGAATTCCTGGCCCCGAGAGCCGCCAGACCGAGCCGCAGCGCGTCCAGCGAGGCGGCAGGCAGCCCGTTCAGAAAAGTCTCCACGCCGCGAAGAAAATCGAGATTGTCGTAGAGCAGCGCGGCAGTCTTCTTGGTGGGGATGCCGTCGAAGAATTCGAGGGTGCCGATCCTCGTCTCCACCTTGTCCGGGGTCATGATCGATTCTGGGATCTTGTTGTTGTAGCCTGGTGTCGGCGGACCAGCGACGCTGGAAGCTCCCCCTGCCGCCAGCAATCCTGCGATTAGAAGAATCTTTCTCATGCCGCCGACCCGTGTTTCGTGTCGTCGGCTTTCAGAGTAGCTCATGGTTGTTCTCCTTTTTTGGGTTGTTGCGAACCATGTCAATGATCAGCGTTCAATCGGGGACGGTTGGCTTGGCACGCGACGCACTCGGAGTAGACACCAGTAGTAGTGCGAAGACGTGCACACCCAGAATGCGACGCACATCAAACATGGTTCAGCCGTCCATCCGCTCTAGCCCCTCGGAAACAGAAACGCAAACTGGAAGCGAAGCGACCAATCCGGCGCAGGGTCGGGCTTCTCGACGTTGTAAAAGCCCTGAAGGCTGAAGTTCACCGGTAACTTGCCAATCCGGACGATCCGCCCGAATCCGCCGCCGACCGGGATCGTCCATGCATCGTCACTGTCAGCTTCCCAGTTGGCCGTGATGACGGGCGACGATGTGAGGTACCATCCCTCCGGCAAGTTGTAGTTGACGAAGGGCTGGAGCGTCATTCGATTGACATGTTGTCGATCGCCGTCACCGGCGTACGACCAGATGTTGTTGATGAGCCCGCCATACACCCACGGGCCGTCCATGCGCAGGGCGACAAACCCGGCACCCGCGGACCACTTCTCTGTGCCGAGTTCATCCTCGCTCGCGGTCGGAAACTCCAGCACCGGTCCGAGACCCCAGATGAACTTGCCCGGCTTGGCTGGTGATAGATAGCCCTGGTACTGGACATCGCCAAGCCCGCAGGCCTCGCCGAAGTCTTGGCGAGAGATCGCCGAGACCACCGGCCTCGGCAACGCCCGTAGGATGGAGGGGCGGCGGCCGGGTGACCCCATGTTCGGTTGGGATGACACGGGCACAATGACCCGGTTGATCCAGTTCCAATCCTCGTTGATCGACATCGGTATGACCGGCTTGATGATCAGGTCGTACCGGAACTCGCCGTCGGCTCCCGCCCCGAAGCCGAAACTGTTTTCAAACGGAACGCTAATCAGATCGGAGACCGGGTTCTGCGTCTTCTTGGCCAGCTCACCGGCTGATGCTTCCCCGGCGCTTGTTGCATCGCCTTCCTGAGCCAAAGCCGGAAAGCATGTGAGGGCTAGACAACAAACGCCAATAACAGTCGTGCGCAGCTTTCGCATGATCCTTCTCCGAGCAAGACCCTGGTCCGGAGCGTTGGCGGCGGTTCCGGACACTCCCCTATCTCGATTTCGTTCGTTGTAAACCGATGCATGGCTCCAGGCCACTATGCGGCGCTTCATCGCCCAACCGCGCAACTTGTCGTGAGCTTATCCTCACTATGGACTAGGCTCGACCCCCAGAAGCCATCCTGTGCATGACCTTGTTAGCTGATTACTTTAACCGCTCGATGTCGTTCCACCGCCACGTCTTGTCCAAAATCGGTTCGAGGGGCGCGTAGAGCCTGGGCAGTGTGAACCAGCCCTCACCCGGAATCGTCTTGATCCAATTCTTCTCGCTCACACCTTCCGGCAGTTCCGGGCCGAAATAGAGATCGACCGAGCCGTCGGCGTTCTTCTGCAGGTCCTGCGTGCTCGAGAGCGCGCTTTTCTTCTGGTCGGTGGCGATCATGGATCGCGTTGCCACTTCGTACACGGGGATCTGCCAGAACTGTTTTACCGGCACCTTGGCAGGTACGTGTATTCTATAGGTATGGGAGCCGATCAAGGCATTGCCGTCCTTGTCACGGTAGTTAGTCATCGAAAACTGACCCGTGCCAGGTTTGGCAGGCGTGTAGGTGGCAAAGTTCCCCACCAGCTGATGCCATCCACCGGCACGCTCCTCTACTTCTTCGTAATGCTCCTGGAAGAAAATCGGACTGCTGTTGAGGGCATATCTCTCATACTGGCGGTTGTCGTAGATCCGGGCGTCCTGCCGGTTTCGGAAGGCCATCGACAGGACCATCGCTTCAGCGGTCTTCGCTGCCCGTTTCAGGATCTTCTTTGCACGAGCGTCGGGCGCAAAGGGCTTCCCCTTTTCTAGCCCAAGTCTGCGCATGTTGCCCATGTGCGCCAGTCCCGAAGCGGGAACCTTGTCCATATTGAACACCTCGGCGAGCCAGGCGAAAGCCTCCTCGTCCCTTGGCCATTCCTGGGAGAACGGCCGATCGCCGATCATTATGTGGCTGTTCTTCGGTGGGTTCTTAGCCTCGGAGAGGTAGTACCACTTGGCCTGCGTGCCGAGCTCGACTGCGGCTTCATCGCTTCCTTCGGCTGCCGGGAATGAGCGGAAACCGAGGAGGATCCGGTCCGAATACTCCGAGCGCACCTCGAAGTAGCCCTTCGGAATCTCCCCCTTGTAGTCGGCAGATACAGCCAGGTATTTCCCGCCCTTGCCTTTGTCGGGGCCGACATCCCCGACATCGACGTAAGCGCGCATGCCCATGTCGTAGAAATGGCCGCGGCACCGCTGGGGCACCTCAAACACGACCGGCCCCTTCGACAGGTCAATGTATCGAGCCCAGTTGTAGATGACCTCGGCGTTGGCTGTCATGACGACGTGTTGAGATTGAACCCGTTTGTCCCAATGGTAAAACGACCGCTCGTCGCCACCCATCCTGGCGCAGCCTTTTTCCCAACCCAGACTATTGAGGTAAGCATAACCCCAGATGTAGAACTGCACCGCGGCTTGATAGTCGTATTCCTCGAACATGGCCTCTGCGGTTTCCTCGGTGGGATACCCGCCGATGTATTTCGGTTCGAAATCTTGTGCGAAGGCTGTTGTGCTCATACTCAATGTAAGCGCCAAGGCAATGACGGTGCTCGCAGTTTGTCGCAGTTTGCTTGTTTTCATTTCTGTGGCCCTTCTTTCATTTGTTATTTGATTCGCTCGATATCGTACATTGGCCACGAGCGGTCGAAGTAGCGTTCCGTAGGGGCGTAGAGCCGAAAGTACGCGAACCAGTAGCCCCCCGGATTGGTCTTGATCCAGTTAGACTCCATTCCTTTGGGAGCCTTGGGGCCGAAATAGATGTCCACGGATCCATCCTCGTTACTTTTCAACCCCTTCGTGTACGTGCTGATTTCCGTGAGATGTTCCTCTCCGTTCAGAAGCACGCCGCGCGTGTCGAAATCATACGCCGTACAGGCCCAGAACTGCGCTGCAGGAGGGTTGGGCGCTACCTTGAACGTGTAGGCCTTCCCGCCGTCCAACCAGTTTCCTTGAGAATCCCGATAGGCAGCCAGATAGGTGGAGCCCTTCCCCGGAACCTTTGCTTTCATCGCAGGAGATAGCCCGTAAGCTTCGTAAGTCCAATCCACGCGCTCTTCGAATTGCTGTGTAAACTCCGTCATGTGGAGCGGGTGAAGGGTGAGTGGGTGCGTCCAGGTCGTATCATCCCGATACTTAGCCTGGGGGGAGCGCGGTACGAAGGACGCCACCATGGCCATTTTGTCACCGATGAAGGCTGCGCGCTTCATAATGTCCTTCTGACGCGCGGTAGGATTGAAACGCTTTCCCTTTTCGATCCCCAGCGCCTGTAAATGGCTCATGAAGTAGCGGTCTACTTCCAGAACGCGCTCCTGCTGCACAATCTCGTTCAGACTCTCCCAATAGGCCATGCCCTTGGGCGGGGCGATGAAGAAGGTCTCGTCATCCGGTTTCGCCTGAAAGACTTTGTTTTTCGGGGGATTCTGACGCTGCGACCATGGGTAGAGCCGAATTTTCCGACCGAGTCCCTTGTCTTCTTCAGGGTTCAACACACGGATGCCCAGGAAGGAAACGTGGGTTTGCACACGTTCAATTCGCCAACCCTTAGCCAGGGCGCCGTCCGGCGGTGTCTGGTTTGGGCCGATGAACACGACCTTCTCCGGGCTAACTCCTGCTTTGGATACAAGTCCAAGGTCCGTGACCCACCTCATCTGATAGTCCATCATCAGCCCTACTAGGCGTCCTCCGGGCATTTCCAGGACAACAGGTCCCGTCTCTGTCAGGTTGCACAAGTTCACTACGTACTTCACGATCGTGTTCGGAGTCAGCATGCCTGGAACCGACGGGTCTTTGTACTGGTGAAGGAAATCCAGATTTCCCTTTGCGCCGTAGAACTGATTTAACCTATGCTGACCCGCAACAACCATCTGCGGCATCGCCCACAAATAGGTCTGAACCGCACGCTGATAATCCATCTCGTCAAAGAGCGCCTTAATAGTTTCCTTTTCGGGGGCCCCCTTTGCATCTAAAGGGAATTTCCCCTTGGAAGTCACCACTTCCTGTTGAGCATGAGCCGACATCCCAATCACAATCATTAAGGCACAACATGTAATAATATATTTGATTGATTTCATTTATTTCTCCTCGCTATTTGATCTTCTGGACTTTGTTCATTTGATACGTCTGCTTGTCATACGGTTTTAACGGACCGTAAAAGCGCATATAGAGGAAGAAAGATT